>JAOAAX010000001.1:89422-205211 GCA_026418675.1 Chthoniobacterales bacterium
CCCAGATGAAGGAATCTCCCCTGACGATTCAGAGAAACTTTCCAATCGCTTAAATAAAATCACTGCTACAATCCAAAAACTGCTCGACACTTCCGAAGAAGGAAGAATCCTCCGAGAAGGTGCAAAAATTGCACTCTGCGGCCCACCTAATGCTGGTAAATCAAGCCTCCTCAATCGTCTCCTCGGTTTCGATAGAGCCATCGTTAGCGAACTCCCAGGAACGACCAGAGACACTATCGAGGAAGCCGCATCGCTCCACGGCATCCCATGCCTGTTCACTGACACCGCTGGGCTTCGTGAAACTATAGACCCTATCGAAAAAGAAGGCGTCATCCGGGCACGTAAGGCAATCGAAAAAGCAGATCTAATTGTCGAAATTTATGATGCTTCCCATAGCACATCTCCCCCAGCATTAGAGTTTCCACCAAACATCCCTCGTATCCTTTGCGCTAATAAATGTGACCTCTTAGCAACCGACGAAAAATTCTCTCTCCCTAGCGAAGCAGTCGCAATTTCATGCTTGACAGGCGAAGGAATAGCCAAACTAGTCGAGAAAATTGTCCACAATTTAAAATTCACGATTCCAGATTCAGCAAACATCCGCATCGCTATCAACGCACGCCATAAGGCATGTTTGGAACGTGCATTAGTCTCACTGAATTCCGCCATAGAAGGTCTTCGGCAAAATCTTGAACCGGAATTTGTCGCTGTAGAGCTCCACTCTGCCTTACATTCCATTGGAAATATAGTCGGCACACCCGATGCCGAAGAAATCCTCGGTGAGATCTTCTCCCAATTCTGCATCGGCAAATGAACTTCTACCGAGAAATTCTCCGCCCCATCCTTTTTCTTTTGCCCGCAGAAGCTGCTCACAACCTCACCCTGCAATTATTAAGATCCCTTCAACCTAACTCTCGCCTCCTCAATCTCCTCTTTGGCCAGCCAATCTCCCTCCCCCTAGAATTCTGCGGGCTCCATTTCCGCAACCCTGTCGGCCTCGCCGCTGGCATGGATAAAAATGCTTCCGCCATTCCAGCTTGGGAGGCCCTAGGCTTCGGTTTTGTCGAAATCGGAACAATAACCTCTCAACCTCAAGCCGGAAATCCCAAGCCCCGTCTTTTCCGTTACCCACATAAACAAGCACTCGTAAACAGAATGGGTTTCAACAACGATGGATGCGAATTAGTCGCTAAAAGACTCCAAAAACTTTATAGCTCGAAAAAACCCAATATTCCCATCGGTATCAACATCGGAAAATTGAAATCGGTGCCGAACGCTGAAGCTCCATCCGATTATCTTAAATGTTACAAAAAACTCTACGATTATGCGGATTTTTTTGTTGTTAATGTCAGCTCACCTAACACTCCTGGCCTGCGCTCCCTCCAGTCAGCAACTGAATTGGAGCGCATCCTTGTCGCTCTCAGAAGCTGGGAAGCACCACCGAAAAAACCATTATGGGTCAAACTTTCGCCCGACCTTACTCCCGAGGATGCTTTAGCAGCAACCGAAACAGCAGCACTCTGTGGTGCCAACGCCATTGTCGCCACCAATACTACATTGGACCACGATGCCCTCTTGCCCTACGAAGACCAGGAAGGAGGGCTTAGTGGCTCGCCCCTGCGAGAAAAGGCAGTAGCTATGCTCAAACTCCTCATTCGAAATAGCAAACTTCCCGTTGTCGCTTCCGGAGGAATCATGTCACCAGAAGATGCAGCCGAAAGAATGCGCCTAGGTGCCTCCTTAATTGAGCTCTATACAGGCTTAATTTATTCTGGCCCCTCCCTTATCCGCGAAATCCTAAATTACCGCCAAAAACCACCCTCAGAAAACAAAACTGACTAGATTCATCCCCCATCTTTTTCATCAAGAAATTTGTGGCGAAGATTAAGAGGAAGAGATCGGCAGCAAAACTTTGCCTTTTTTTTCCGCCGAACCGCAAAAAAACGGTAAACTCGATCACGAAGCCCTTTTGGGAAAAGAAAAAAAATGCTTAACAACCTCCACGGAAAGGGGAGCTGCGAAAAAATCATCAAAACAGCATCTGAATAAATGTAAAATTTCCCTGAAAAATAAACGATAATTGAGTCAGTTTTTTGAATTTCCTCTGATGCTTTAGCAAGATATTCTCTCGAAACGTCTGATTGCAAAGAGGCAAAACGTAAAACGTCTTTGCAATCCTTACTTGCAAGCCACAAACACAACCGAGAACACAAACTACAATCCCCGTCGTAAAGCACGAGTAACAATTCTGCTTTTGAAGCAATCTTCAAACTGCCTGCAAAACGGAAAACATCTCTCGATTCTCCCTCCCAGGGAAAGTCTCATGGACCTGGCTAACCTCTAGAATCCGAAAAAAGGGGTGAGTTAGTTCAATGAAATCAGAGTAGCTGCAACCAAAAGGTGGCCCTACCTCATGGTCAGGATCAACGTAAAGGATAAACCAAACAAGCGCATCTTTTGTTAAAAGCTTCCTCAGCCCAAGGAAATAGCGCTTCCTACACCTCGGAGGAAGCGCGCAAAAACACGTATGTTCAAAAGCAAAATCAAAAAAACCAGTAAGCTCTTCAGGCGGTTCGAGAATAGAACCTAAATAGTAGGATTCTCCAACTGAAAGTCCTTTGGCTGCTTTCACAGCAGTGGAAGAGATCTCAAGGCCCATAACCAAAGGCGGCGGGGTTATCTTCAGAAAAGCCCTCGCATCATGACCATAACCACAACCAGGAACTAAAACCCTGCGCACTAATGGTAAAGAATGAATACTCAGCCGACGAACCAGCTCTGGATGTGCTCTCCCCTTCTCCCACGGTGTATCACCATTTTTGTATCGGTTTTCCCAATACTTACCACACGCGGGATCGCTTATTTCCGAATCTAAGACTTCCGAATCCATCTGCTCCCGTAAGCTACAACATATTGGAATTTACGCGAATGCTCCCGAATCAAAAAGGGAATCTCGATACTTTTATCTTTTATGAAATCCTTCGATAACTCCACCTCCAATGCTTCCTTACTTGCCCCCGTATGCTCTGTCCCACCAATCCATTCCTTTTCAGACGTAAATTCCTCCATCCAGGAAAATGGAGTTGCCAACAAAAGCTGTCCGCCAACGCAAAGAAGTTCGGCTGCCTTTTTCAAAAACCGCCTTGGCTGTGGCAAACGACAAACTAAGTTCGACGCAACAAGAGCATGGAATTTACCTAATTCCGAAGGGAGCGAACAAACATCTGCCACTAGAAACCGAACCCGCTCCGGCCTTGCTTCGGTTGGCAATGTTGCTACGAAATCAACGTAGCGATTGCCTTCAACACGAATCTTGACTCGATGTTCTCTATGAGCAGCAAGTTCCTTCGCTGCATCTATGAAACTTCGGGAAACATCAACCCCGACAACTTCATCAAAATAAGCAGAAAGAAGAAATGATATGCCCCCCACTGCACACCCAGCATCGAGCACTCGAGAAAAACCCGACGGAATGATTGTGGGTTGTAGAAGTCGCTCAAGGAGTCGCCGAGGGTAATTACAGGCTTCGGCAGGAACTGGAAATTCCCCTATTGTTTGATCAACATTCCCATAGTGAAACAAACAATACTGACCCAAAAGCTCAGAAGACTCGTAATAGTTCCTATCCAAAGTTTTAAGGCGATTTTAAATTTTCGAAAAAATCTTTAAAATTTAAAAAAGACCTAAATGTCACTTTTCTAAAAGCTCCCAAATGTAATCACAGGGTTCATAATTCCGTAAAAGGGGAATTGTATTCCCTTCGCGGTGAATTCTCGCTTCGATGAGGTGAATCTCTGGAGTTTTGTGTGGTGCGAAAAGGATGTCATCATGAGTTGCATGCTGCGGCGAAGCAAATTTATCAGGAGTAAGATGACCGCCAAGGTGATCACTCCGTCCAGTGGCAACATGAATAGTCCCCAAAACCTTCTCGTCCTGGATGTCTCGCCCAGCAAAAGGCAAAATCTGAGTTCCAAAACCAAGTTCCCCTATCTCTCCGGTAACTGGGTCAGAGGCGAGCTTTGCATTGTGCTCTGAAATAATTTCCGCATCACCCATCAACAGTTCTGCTCTCCGGATTTTCCCATCATCGACATACATCACACCGATTGTTCCGTCTTCATAACGCATTGGGAATTGGCCCTTCGCTCCTGTTGGAACAAAGTAAATTTCCCCAGCAGGTAAATTTGCAACGTCCGGCCCATTTAAACACAAACCATGGCTTTTCTGAGCTTCCTGTCTATTAAGTTCAAGGCGAAGCGTGAAATTCCTCCCTTGACATTGAAAATCTATTTCCACCCAATCCGAACAAGTTAAACCCAGGCGCAATTTCTCAGCCTGAGAACTAACCTCGCGGTAATCAACTGCAAGTCCTGTTGCAAGAATTATTTCATTTAGCCCATGAAGTGTTGCTCCCCGAAAACCAAATCTCTTTGCCGCAGCAGTAAGCGGGGCAGTTGCACTAAACGTGCTTATACAAAGAAAAATGTCATAGTGGGGATAGATCTCCTCTTCAAAACTCTTGGATTGGCCCGTTGGCGTAAAAGCATAGGAAGGCAAATCCAGATTGCTCCCACCTGTAATTTGATAAGCATAAATTTCTCCGCCTTTAAGATTCAGCTCGCTTAAAACACCATTGTGGAGCTTCGTGTAAAAATTTTCATACCCTAGCTGCTGAATCGAATATTTTGGCTTACTAAGAAATTCAAAATTCAGAATTTCTTTCTCCGGATTTTCCAGATCAATCAATATGGCTATCCGCATTCCAGGTTGCGGATCAAATGTCGTTTTTATAAGACGCGCACAATCAAATGCTGGAAACTCCCTCTCACTAGCAAGTTGGGCAATTTTCTTTCTCATTTTTTTTAATGCTCAGTTGAAAATACGGAAAAAGACTTTGGATGTGGCAATTTTTTTTTCGCAGCCCATCAAGCTTTTTAACCCCCTAAAAAGAATTAGTTGGACCAGCGGCAATTTATTAATTTATGGACAATAATATACAATATAATATTCTGCCTACCTGTATTTTGGACAAGTTTAGCGAATGGGTCAAAAGAAAACACCCCACCTCTTGGCAACAATACAGAAACTTTGTCAGGAGGTTCCCCGCACCAGATTCTTTTCCTGATTGGCTAGAGAAACTTCCAAAATCAGAGTATTTGCACGCTAGGAAAGCAGCTAGGAAATTAAGAGATTTTCTTTTAGCCGACGGTAATTGGGAATTAGCGGAGGCCTGGGGAAAAGCATCAGGCAAACCAGTTTTTCTGACTCAACCACAGGGAACTTTGCGTCAAAGACAAACACAGATCATGCTAACCCTTCGCGGAATAACCGGTTTACCAGCTCGGAAAATCGGCATGCTCCGCTTTGCTGACTACACTTGGTTGCGTAAAGAATACCCTTCCTGCTCCACAATACTGGATGAATGGGTAAGATTACGGGAACGTTGCCTAACTGACCCTGAGTTTTTTCGCAAGATGAGATTGCAAACATCTTGGGCTCAAAGTGAGTATTTATTTCCTAGTTCCCGTGGAGGTCCATCGCGCTTGCGAGTAACTTCAAAAAAACAACCCTACCAAACATCTCTTACGCAAATTACAAATCGAAGCTCCCAGTCTTATGAAAAAGGCAAGTGTTACCGAACAGAGGCCATCATCTTAGATGGAGAAATTTTTTTTCTTTCTGAACTCGATCATACAAAAAAAGAAAGTCTCTTTCTTAATCCCAAAGCAGTCTTGATTGAGGCTTGGTTCCGTAAAACAGAATCGGGCTGGGAAGGTCCATTCTACGTCCCATTCGACTAATGTTTTGTCCGAAACTTACAAAAAGGGCTTTGCAATCAAATACCTTTGTGATGAAATTAATCCGTTTACTATCCCTCCTATGCAACTCGGAAAAAACTTTATTATCGGCACTATTATTTTTTCCCTCGCTTCGGCTGTCATTGGATTCCTTAACCAAGGTAAACTTAACTCGAAATTAGAACAAATTGCCGATCTCGAAAAAAAACACCAAAGTTTAACCTCTGAGCTTGATGAAACAAAGTCTAACCTGGAAAAAACCCAAAATGAACTCCAAGCCGCCAAGTTAGCTCGCGACGACCTGCAAGCAAAACTCAATGCCTCTGAAACAAATCTTGAACAAACAAAAGCAAAAATCCCAGCCCTTGAAGAAGAAATTAAATCCCTCAAAGAAAAATTAACTACAGCAGAAAACGACCTCCAAGCTAAAGATACTAGGATCGCTGAACTCGAAGCAGAGCGAATCGGCGCAACTCAGCATGCCTCTCCCTCTGTCAGCGAACAAGAGCTAAACGATCTGAAAGCACAAGTAGCTGAAAAAGAAACTGTTATTGCTAAATTGCGTGAGGACCTGGCCAGTGCTCGCTCCAGAGTTGAAGACTTGCAAATTGAAATTCGCAATCGCTCGCAAAATGTCATGCGGCAGGGATTAACCGGAAAAATCCTCGCCGTTAATCAAGGCTGGAATTTCGTTGTCCTAGACCTCGGTGACAAAAATGGAGTCATAAAAAACGCTGAAATGATTGTTAAACGCGGCTCCGAAATGATTGGAAAAGTAAGAATCACTTCTGTCGAACCATCCAATTCTATAGCAGATATAGTCGTCAATTCCGTCCCAAGAGGTTTAACTATCCAACCAGGCGACACTGTCATCTATTCGTCCGAAACGAATTAATTTTTCATAAAAAATACCTTTTGAAAAATTAGATTTCATGCTCCATTTTTACTTTCATCCGTTAAGCATCATTTCTTTAATCCTTGTTTCAATCTTTTTAACTCTAAGCGGCTGCGAAACTACAGATTTATCCTATAAAGGAAGCCATCGAGAGAGTTCCATTCCATGGAATCGTCCTGCTAGTTGGGAGGGTGCACCCTTCCTAGGTGGAGCACCCGCCGCAGGAACCATCAATCGCTAAAATTTTCCTCTCTTAAAAGAGAACTTTCCTCGAATGAAACGAGGCAATTTTCCGTAAGGCGCATTCCTGGTGCAATTTTACCGGCGAGTCCTATTCATACGAGGCGGTGCAATCGGTGATTTCCTCCTTACCCTCCCAACAATCCACTCATTCCGGGACACTTTTCCTGAAGCCCATGTCGAAATTGTTGGCACCCGAAGCATCATAGAGTTAGCCCACCAACGCTTCTATGCCGAAGCTGTCAAACCGATTGATTACCGACCTATGGCTTCTTTTTTTGGAAGAAAAACGGAATTGTGCCAGGACCTTTGCAAATATTTTGCTTCATTTGACCTTATTATCAGTTACTTATTCGACCCAGATGGTATTTTTTTGGAAAACCTTAAGCAAGCTGGAGCTAAAAAAGTGATCAATGGACCTTGGAAGCCAAATGAGTCATCTCATGCAATACTCCAGCTTGCAAAGCCTCTATCAGAATTAGGGGCAGAAATTAAAGATATTACTATCCGTATTTATCCTACCCCTGCTGATCTCGAAGCGGCAACCTCTCATTTGCCGGTTTTACGAAATAAGGAGAAATGTATCGTGATTCATCCCGGTAGTGGAGCAGAGAGAAAAAATTGGCCAATTGAGAGTTGGGCAATTCTCTCTGAAAGATTACTAAACGCTGGCTGGAAGCTTATCTTCACAGGTGGAGAAGCAGACCACAAAAAACTTGACTATTTATCGGACAAGTTAGCTAAAACGGAAAAAATTTTTTTTCTTAAAAACCAACCTCTACCTGTCGTTGCTGGTGCACTAAAACTCGCCGGTAATTATCTTGGACACGACACAGGAATTTCCCATCTTGCTGCAGGTGCTGGCTGTAAAAGCATTTTATTTTTTGGACCAACAAATCCTGAGGTATGGGCACCACCAAACACGGGAACAAGAATCCTGCGCCCAGCATCTGGTAATCTACATGACTTGGACATTGAAGAAGTTTGGAGTTCTGTTTTGCAGTGGTATTAAGTGAAGAATTCTATGAATGAAGGCACAGTATTAGGAGTAGATCCTTCCTTAAGAGGCACAGGCTGGGCGGTGGTTGCTCCTAACCCATACGCCAACATCCCATTCCACTGCGTCGTATATGGAGTAATTCGAATGAAACACACCCAACCCGTTCCGGAGTGCTTGTTGGCAATAGAAAACGAACTTTCAAAAATCATTCAAATTCACCATCCCCAACTATTTGCGATTGAATCAACTATTTTCGTTCAAAGTCATACAACTGCAATCAATCTAGGCGCAGCACGCGGAGCCGCCCTTATCGCCGCAGCAAAATTTAAATTACCTATTCACGAATACGCTCCGAAAATTGTTAAACAGGCTGTCGTTGGATACGGAAATGCCGCTAAACAACAAGTCACCTATATGATTAGGAACCTTTGCGGGTTAGATCGAAATCCCCCACCCGATGCCTCCGATGCAATCGCAGTAGCCATAACTTGTCTGCAGCATATGAAGCATATGCAGCATAAACCCTCCTCACCCCAATCTGCCTCCTTGCCACGTGCCTAATAATTTAACACGTGAGGAACTTTTACAAACCTTAGAGGAAGCTGCTAGGAAAATCACAGAAAACCCTCAAGGTATTCTTCTTGAGGAACTTTGCCAAAAACTTGGTGTTGCTTCCTTTTGCTTTGTTGCCATCCTCTTAGCTACTCCTTTTTTCCAACCCATCTCGCTTGGACCTTATTCCATGCTCAGCGGAGGAATCTTTGTAGCCATCGGTTGGCAACTGATCCATGGGAAAACTTCCCTCGTCCTTCCGAAAAAAGCCTCTCGCCTGCATTTGCGCGGAAAACCCTGGCAAAAAATCCTCCTCTTTTGTGCCTGGCTTGTGCGCATACTTGCACGCTGGACTATGCCTCGCTTCCAATCTTGGCTCGAAGGCAAAAGGGGAACACAACTTATCGGCTGGCTCATTTTAATTGGAGGCGCTCTCGTCGCAATTCCATTGGCAAACATCCCATTCAATAATACCTTCCCAGCCTTAATGGTTTTTTTTGCAGCAATCGCTTGGATCGAACGCGACGGATTAGCAATCCTGATTTCCCTCCTTTGGGGATTCCTTACAATCCTTTATTTCTTCTTGGCGGGTTTTCTCTTCTATAAATTCGGAACGTGGGTTTGGAGTTTATTTCAATAAAATTTTTTCTATTATTTTGTCTTAAAAACCTTTTTTATCCGTCATTTCTTTTTATCAGAAAGCCTAATTTCTATTGAATCTTTTTTAAATAGAATATCTTTAGAGTTTTTTAATATATCAATTTCATTTAAAAAAGCTTCACTTATTCTTCTTAAAAACAAGTAAGATAACTTCCATGTTGGTTCGGGAAGCTCCAATTTTCCTATAGAAAAGCTTTTTTGCTTAAGAAAAAAAGATTCGCTTGCGCCTTTTTTGAGTTCCCAATCTGTCGCAAAAACTATAGCATGCTTCAAAACAGAAAAATCTAATACATAGAACAAAGAAAAAACATGCTCATTTTTAATACTAAAAAGAATTGATTCATTCAAAAACTCATTCTTATTCTTTGATCGAAATAAATCAAATTTTTTTGAAATAAATTCATTTATTTCTTTTGTGCTTAGAGTCAGTTTAGGCTGTTGATTGAAAATAGACTCAAAATTTCCTAATTCCTTTATCTCTTTCTGAGATGTCTTTTCGTCATGCCTAAGTTGCAAATAAGAAGTCGGTGGCTCTAGTGCTAAATAGAAAAGGAAGACAATTGCAATTAAAATAGAAATTTTAAAAATAACACCAACGAATTTCCTAAAAAATTGAACGAAGTTCCATTTCTTTTTTACTGCTTGAAGCCTCTCTTTAAGGATTGCACTATTCGGACCGATGGAAATTTGAGAGGTTGGTAACTCCGCTTCCGGCAACTTTGCTAAGCAATTATGACAAAATATCCGAGACTGGTCGTTTTCATACCCACATGATGCACAAACTTTTACGCTCTGGGGGGAATTCCTCAAAAAATCCTAATCAGTTTTCGTAGAACTTGTGGTCCCCGAAGAGGAAGCAGACGCTCCATTAGTCCCACTAGTCCCATTTTTAGTCCCGCTTGTTGCAGCAGTTTCCTTTTTGGCTGCAGCTTTGTAGTTCTCGCTACGATAATCAGTAATGTAAAAACCACTGCCCTTAAAGAGTAAGCCAGCACCAGGACCGATGAGACGTTTCACCTCCCCTTGCCCCCATTCACCCATTTGGCAGAGGTCTTCAGGGCAGAACTGCAACGGCTCATCCTTCATGGATTGGAAAACTTCAAACGTCTGGTTGCATTTTTTGCAAACATATTCGTAGGTTGGCATTTTCTCCTCCTTTCTTTTTGTTTAACTCCTTCTAGAATGTATGTATAAAAAGACCAGAACGCAACTTTGGTTCAAACCAAGTGCTTTTAGGGGGCATTATTTGTCCAGCGTCAGCTATCGCCATTAGCTCTTCGACTGTAGTCGGATAGAGAGAAAAAGCTACCGCAGCTTGCCCATTTTTAACTTTTATCTCCAGCTCATCTGTCCCTCGGATTCCTCCCACGAAATCAATCCGCTCACTTGTCCGAGGATCATCAATCCCAAGTAGTGGAGCCAGAATTTGTTCTTGTAACAAGCTGACGTCCAGCCGCTCTACCGGATCAGCATCCGGTCGTGGCCGTAAGAAAACTCCGCGCCATTTATCTCCAAGAAATACAGAAACCCAACCTCGATCCGGCGGCGATGGAGGCATTTCTTCCTTTACTTCAAATCTTTTTCGAATTTCCCTCAAAAAATCTTCCCTTCCCATGCCATTTAAATCACGCACAATCCGATTGTAAGGCAAAATCCGCAATTGGCTCGCAGGAAAAAGCACAGCTAAAAACCAGTTATAATCTTCCTCCCCTGTGTGCTGGGGATTCGATTCCCTTAACTCCTTGCAAACACGAACCGCACTCGCAGTGCGATGATGCCCGTCCGCTACATAAGCACATCCCACTTTTTTAAATAAATCGCTAAAGTTCCCTCCCATTGAAACCCTCCAAACTGTATGCCTAACATTATCTGTTGCAACAAAATCATAAATCGGTTGAGCCTCTTTCTCTTTCTCTACAGCTTCGGTAATCAAAGCTTCGTCCCGATATGTTAAAAAAACCGGACCTGTATTAGCACGCAGAGTTCGGATTAACCGCGCTCGATCGTCCTCTTTATCTTTCCTAGTCTTCTCGTGTCGCTTAATGATTCCATTTTCATAATCCTCAACCCAACAAACTGCAACAACCCCATCTTGTCCTCGCCCATCCATCTCCAAACGATAAACAAACATCGCTGGTTCACGGTCACGAATCAGCACCCCATCCGCCTGCAGCCGTTCAAAATTCTTTAAAGCCGTAAAATAGACAATATCATCGTAAATGTAAGTGCCAGGAGGACAATCTATTTCCGCCCGGTCAACGTGCAAAAGCGAAAAAGGATTACCCCTCGCCAACGCAGCTGCCTCTAAACTGTCAACGACATCATAAGGAACACAAGCTACTTGACTTGCCAGTTCCTTTGGAGGACATAACCCACAAAATGCCCTTATTGAAACCATAAGCTTGAATTATTCTTAAAGTTTATTACGCCCTTAAAACCTATTCGAGCAAAAAAAACAATACACCTTAATTATCAGATTTAGATCATATTTATAACCCGAACTGTAAATTCCACCTCCGTTTCTTTTAAGAAACGGACTCAAAAATGATTTAAAGCCAGCACTTTGACACCCTGCCGGCTTAAGTATTACAACAGTTCGATTAGTTCCCTAAAAAATTATTCCATCATCATCGTCTTTTTGCCGAACCTTTAGTTCCGGCTGTCTTTGACGTAGTAGGTTTGTTCGAACCTGCAACAGTCTTTGCCATTTGGATACGTGACTCCTTGGCGCTCTCCTTCGACTCTTTAATCTCCTTGGATGCACTTCCAGCACCCCTCTTCGTAACAACCACAGGCTCCGGCTTTTTGATTGTCTTTGCAGTCTTCGCCTTCTCTGCAGCTCCTTTCTTCTTTTCAGCCGCTGAAACTTGTTGATTATTCGCACTCTGGAAAGAAATCACATCTGCCAAGGTAGTATCCTCCAGGCTCTTCTGGATTGATTCCCTTACGGTCTTCCAAAACTTGTGCGTTGGACAAGCTCTCTCATCGGAACACTCTGTCAGCCCAAGCAAACACCGGTTTATCCACTTCTTACCATCAATTGCCTCGCTTATCTCAAGAAGTGTAATTTCTTCAGGTTTGCGCTTCAGCCATGTCCCCCCTTTGATTCCTCGTTTGGACACAACGATTTCAGCATCCGAAAGACGCTTAACCAACTTTGCGAGATAGGCAGGAGGAACCTGCGCTTTCTCCGCGATATCGCGAATTAAGCACGTCGAGGATTCCGACGTTCCAAGAACTGCTAACGCCTGAACAGCGTATCCGACACTTTGTGATAAGCAGAGCATATTAAATTATGGAGTTACGTGGTTTATGATACCAAAATCCATTTTATTTGCAAACAAATTTTTCGCATTCTTTGTCCATAAGTAATTTTTTCCTCAGTTTGCTATTTGCACCAGTTCACCTTCAACGGTATGTTTTCAACAGTTATTCCTCTCAAAATATAATTTACTTTTATATCCAATATATAAAATGATATAAGATGAAAACAACCAAAAAATTTTGGATAAATGGTTCTTATTTAAATCAGTCCGCCCTATTTTTAGGCGGGGTTCTCCTCATAATCCTCCTCATTGCTGCTTACAGTTCCCATTACATAGTCCAACCTGAGGAACAGGCCGTCGTAAAAAGATTCGGAAAAGTAATCGCAATTCGCGACCCAGGACTCTATTTTAAGTTACCTTTTGGAATAGATACAGTCAGAATTGTCCCTACGGCTCGAGTTCTCAAAGAAGAATTCGGATTCCGGAGCGCATCCTCCGACGGCAGACGCACACTCTATGAAAAGAGTGAAAGCCAAATCGAGGAATCCCTCATGCTAACTGGCGACCTAAAAGTGATAGATGTAGAGTGGGTTGTCCAATACAGAATCGTTGACCCTAACAAATTCCTACATGTTGCAAAAGACCCACGCAAAACATTGCGCGATTGCTCAGAAGCTGTCATGCGCAGAATCGTTGGTAATAGCCTCGGAAGTGATGTCCTTACTGAAAAACGTGTCGAAGTCGCCAACACTGCACGGAAAGAACTCCAACAACTCATGGATTCATTCGACATCGGTTTATCAATACTCACCATCGAACTCCAAGATGTTACTCCTCCCGATAAAGTCAAACCTGCCTTCAATGAAGTAAATCAAGCCGAACAGGAGAGAGAACGCTTAATTAACGAAGCAGAAAAGCGCCGAAACCAAGTCATTCCCCGCGCAGAAGGCGAAGCCCGCCAAATCATCGCCGAAGCCGAAGCTTACGCCGCCAAAAGAATTGCCCAAGCACGCGGTGAAACCGAGCGATTCAATGCAATACTTGCAGAATTCCAGCTTGCTCCAGATGTCATGCGTAACCGCCTACTCCTTGAAAGCATCGAACAATCCCTACCACAAAATGGGAAATTGGTTGTCCTTGACCCAAGCTCCCCATCGCCTCTCCCTTTCCTTAATTTGGATAAAAATATACAAAAAACTGCAACACAACAAAACCAGTCACCACTCAACCAAAATTAATAATTCAACCTTATGAGTCCAAAATTAATTATCCCTATTTTCTTCCTCTGTGTCATACTTATTCTGGCAGCCAATTCCCTCTACACAATTGATGAGGCAGAACAGGCATTAATCATCCAACTAGGAAAACCAGTTGGCGGCCCAATAACCACCCCAGGTCTCCATTTTAAATTGCCTTTCCTTCAGGAAGTTCGCCGTTTCGATAAAAGGCTATTCTCATGGGATGGCGACCCTGAGCAAATACCCACTAAAGGTGAACAGTTCATTTCAGTTGATACTACCGCCAGATGGCGAATTTCCGACCCTCTGAAATTTTTACAACGTGTCCAAAACGAAATGGGGGCGACTCTTCGTCTCAATGATATTCTCGATTCCATCGTTCGCGACCATATCTCTGCTTCCGATCTTATAGAAATTGTCCGCTCAAAAGATTGGGCCGTCTCACGCGAAGACATCGAACGCGTCCAGGCAGCCGGTGAAGGAGAAGAACAGATCCTTCTCCAAAAAGTCAAAACTGGCCGCGAGGAAATTACACGTTCCATCCTCAACGAAGCCCGTAAACAATTGCCAGACTTAGGCATCGAGCTCGTTGACATACGCATTAAACGGGTGGACTACGTAGAATCCGTCCAACAGCGAGTATTTGAAAGAATGATAGCGGAACGCCAGCGAATCGCTGAAAAATTTCGCTCCGAAGGCCAGGGCCGCGCGGCTGAAATTGACGGGAACACCCAACGCCAGCTCTCTCTTATTCTTTCTGAAGCACGTCGGAAAGCCGAGGTCATTCGTGGCCGCGCAGATGCAGAGGCAGCTAGAATTTACCGCGAAGCCTACAGCCAAAACCCCGAATTCTACACATTTCTACGCACTATCGAAATCTATCCCAAAATTTTTAACTCAAACTCCACCCTTCTTCTTAGCTCTAATGCTCCCCTCTTCCGCTATCTTTCTGAACCTTTCCACCATTCACAAACAAAAACTGATTAATAGCAAGTTTTGTCAACCTTTATTTCACCATCAATTCTAACCCTTGACGAAAAGCCCTCTCCAAAGCAATATTGTTTCTCCATGTTAAAACGGTGTATCCAACTCACCGGAGCATCTCTTTTTTCTCGACGAACTTTTAGAAATGAACACCGAATTACTGGCAATGCTCGATTACCTCGAGCGCGAGAAAGGCATCCAGCGCGCAACACTCATCCAAGCCATCAGCAGCGCACTGCTTACAGCTTCCAAAAAAAGCTTCACCGGCGGCACACGCGAATTACGAATTGAAATTGATCCCAAAACCGGTCGCATTCGTGCAATTGCCAAGCTAATTGTCGTCGAGCAAGTCGAAAACCCACACGATCAAATCTCTCTTGAAAAAGCCCGCCTAACTCATCCCAACGCTAAGATTGGAGATGAGGTTGAAGTTGAGGTAACACCCGCAGACTTTGGTCGGATCGCAGCACAAACAGCCCGTCAAGCCATTAATCAGCGTATCCGCCAAATCGAAAAAGAGATGATTTACTCAGAATTCAAAGACCGCACTGGAGACATCGTCACAGGAACCGTCCGCCGTTTTAACCAAAAAGACGTCATCGTTGACCTCGGAAAATTCGAGGCAATTATGCCATTACGCGAACGCATTCGTGGGGAGGAATACTGTGTTGGCGATCGAATCCGTGCCTACGTTCTCGCTGTCGAAAATACTCCTCGTGGTCCAGAAATTATCCTCTCTCGCAGCCATCCCAACTTCGTTCGTCGTCTCTTCGAACTCGAAGTCAGTGAAATCCACGACCAGACCGTAGAAATTAAAGCCGTTGCTCGGGAACCAGGCTCCAGAACCAAAGTTGCTGTCTATTGCTCCGATCAAAAAGTTGACCCTGTCGGCGCATGCGTCGGTATGCGCGGAAATAGAGTTAAAAACATCGTCCGCGAACTAAACAACGAAAAAGTGGACATCATTCGCTGGAGCCCAGACCCAGCCGAATTCGTCCGTGAAGCTCTCAAACCTTGCCGCATCACCGCCATTCAGGTTGATGAACCTAACAAAACTCTCCACGTCACCGTCCACGAGGAAGACTATTCTCAGGCCATCGGCAAAGGCGGGCAAAATGCAAGACTCACCTCAAAGCTTATGGGGTGGGAAATTAACATCTCAAAAGACCGCTCCAAAAAAGAAGCCGTCCGAGAAAAAACTGCCCTTGCAGCTCAAAACTTAGCCAAAGCACTCGAAATTTCCGAAGAAGAAGCAGCTATCCTTGCCGAAAAAGGGATGACCGCTCTCGAAGTAATCGCTCTCGAAGACAATACCCCTAACGACATTGTCGAGCTCCTTGGCTGCTCACTCGACCATGCTCAGGCCATCCTCGAAAAAGCCCGTGCCGCAGTTGCTGAAAAAGCCTCTGTATAGTCTGCGGCCATGAACCTATCAAACGCAATCCCTTCCCTACAATTTCCTCATGGAAACAAAAAACAAAACCTCAAAAACCGAAAAATCCTCAGGATACAAAGCCGGCACCAAATCTGCTTCTCCAAAATCTGCTCCTGCTTCAACCAATAATCCTACCTCTCTCCAACCAACCCCAATTCAACTTACCGCACAGAAAACACCCAAAACCTCATCCCGTAAAAGTCAAAAAACTTCCCCCGAACAATCCTTACAACCCAAATCCCCTCCCCCTCGTCTTTCCCTCATAGACGAGTTAGAAGAATCTCCAAAACCTAAAGTTAAGAAAATAGCACCATCTCTCCCTCCTCTCTCTCGGCTCCTCCCAACGCAGGAAGCCAATTTCCCTAACCAAACCGAATCTCCCGCTAGTTCTAATATTACTGATCCGCTCCAACAGACCGAAACACATCCCCCACTCACTCAACAGGACCAAAACACACCATCAGCTCCCTCTCCCACTAGCCATCAATTCAGCCAGGAGCCTCCCCCACATCTTACTTCTCATAGTCAACAATCTTCACAAGCTCTTACACAAACCCTCAACCCTTCAAACACCCAACTAGAAACCCCAACCAAACAACCTCCACCCTCTGACTCCTCCAATCAACCCTCCCTCAGCGAAACAGCCGCTCAATCCGCCTCCGATAAGCCCCAACCCAAAATCATTCATTTCAAACCTCCCATCATTGTCAAAGACCTCGCTGCTGCTCTTGGCCTAAAAGGCTATCAAGTCATCCACGACTTAATGGAGCTGAACGTCTTCGCCTCCATAAACCAAAGTATCGAGCCAGAAATCGCTGCACAAGTCTGTCAGAAACACGGTTTTATTTTTGAACGTGAACGAAGGGAGAAGAAGCCTGCAGCTCCTCCACCTCCCCCACCTCCCAAGCCAGAGCCCCGCAAACCAGCCGAGCTTCAACTCCGCCCACCCGTCGTCACCGTCATGGGCCATGTGGACCACGGCAAAACCTCGCTCCTTGACACAATACGCAAATCACGAGTGGCAGCAGGAGAAGCCGGAGGAATTACCCAGCACATTGGTGCTTATACCGTAAACTATAACAATCAAACCATAACCTTTATTGACACCCCTGGTCACGCAGCCTTTACTGCCATGCGTGCTCGTGGGGCAAAAGTTACCGACATCGTCGTCTTGGTTGTCGCTGCTGACGACGGCGTCATGCCTCAAACCATCGAAGCCCTCAACCACGCAAAAGCTGCCGGAGCAACCATTATCGTTGCCATCAACAAAATTGACCTACCAAGCGCAAATCCGGATAAAGTCATGCAACAGCTTATGGAGCATGGCCTCACTCCGGAGCAATGGGGGGGTGAAACCATCATGTGTCCCGTCAGTGCCACAAAAGGCACGGGTGTTGATCATCTCCTCAGCATGATTGCTCTCCAGGCAGAAATCCTCGAACTCAAAGCCGATCCACAAGCCGAACCCCGTGCCACCGTTATCGAAGCCGAAGTCGAGCCGGGCCGCGGCCCAACAGCCACTGTCATCGTTCGCTCTGGCACTCTCAAACCAGGCCAACCCTTTATTTGTGGCCTCTATTGGGGAAAAATCAAACAACTCTTAGACGATTCCGGCCGCCCACTGAAATCAGCCGGCCCGTCCATCCCAGCCAAAGTCCTCGGCTTTACAGGCCTCCCCCAAGCTGGTGACGAACTCGTCGTCATGGAATCCGAACGAGAAGCCCGAGAACTGAGCGAACAACGACTCGAGGAAGTCCGGCTCGGCAAACTCACCACTCCACAACGCGCTACCCTCGAAAACTTACTCGCCACTACCTCTCCAAACCAAAAGAAGGTCCTCCACCTCGTCATAAAAGCCGATGTCCAGGGCTCTCTCGAAGCTATCCTCTCTTCCCTCAAAGAAATCCACTCCGAAAAAGTCGAACTCGACATTATCCATTCCGCTGTCGGTCCAGTCTCAGAATCCGATGTCCTCCTCGCTTGCGCCTCCAACGCCGTTATTATTGGCTTTGGCATAAAAGTCGAAAACAACGCCGCATCCGCTGCTAAACGCGAAGGCGTTCAAATCAAGCTCTTCAGTATCATTTACGAACTCCTCGACCAGGTCAAAGAGGCAATGTCCGGCCTCCTCGAACCAGAATTGCGCGAAACCATCATCGGTCACGCCGAAATTCGCAAACTTTTCGACCTTGCCAAAGGGCGGGTTGCAGGTTGCTATGTCACTGATGGCCGCATTTCCCGTTCCGCGCGTGCACGCATCCTCCGTGGCAATCAGCCTATTTACGACGGCGGCATTGCCACCCTCCGCCGCTTCCAAGACGACGTCAAAGAAGTCCGCAACGGCCTCGAGTGCGGCGTCCGCCTCTCAGGCGAATTCGAAGATTACGAAGTTGGCGACATCATCGAGTGCTACCTCCTCGAAAAAATTCCTCAACAGCTCTAATTCCTCCACCTTCCCCTTTTCTGCTCCCCTTCACTCTTCCAAACCCTTATTCCACCCATGAAAAACCGCCTCGTCCGTGTCTGCGAACTCCTCAAACGCGAGCTTTCCATCGCTATTTCCCGAGAAATTTCCTTCCCTGTCTCCCTTGTTACTGTTAGCGCGGTAGACATCACCCCCGATCTCCGCCAAGCCCATGTTTACATTAGTGCCATCGCAACCGAGCTCCAACGCATCGAAATCCTACGCATTTTGGAAGAAGCTCGCATCGAGCTCCAAAGTATCATTGCTCGCCGGGTTGTCCTAAAAAACACCCCGCATCTCCATTTCCACTTCGACCCTTCCATCGAACGTGGAAGCCGCGTCCTCGCAATCCTCGGTGAGCTCGGCATGGACATTGCCCCCGATCCCTCAGCGCCAGCCGGCCCCCCGCCAAAGGCGCTATGAACCATATCCCATCCCCCGCTCAAATTCCACCACAAAAATCCAGCCACACTTTCGACGAAATCCTCGCCGCGCTACGCTCTGCAAAGTCAATCCTCGTTGCAAGCCATCTTCGTCCCGATGCCGACGCCCTCGGCTCTTCCCTCGCCGCTGCCCTTTGGCTCCGCTCCCTTCAAATCCCAACAACCGTTTGGAACGAAGACGGCCTACCTGAAAAATTCGCATACCTCCCCCAATCCCATCTCATCCAAAAACCGTCCCCCGACCACGCTGACTTCGACCTTATCTTCCTTCTCGATACATCTACCCCTACACGCCTCGGAAAAACCATCGAATCCCTTCTCCCAAAAACTTTCTCCATTAACATCGACCATCACTCCATCAAAGAACCCTTCGCAACCATCAACTACATCGATCCCTCCGCTCCTGCCACTGGCCAAATCCTCTTTGATTTGCTTCGTCATGCAAACGCTACCATCACTCCTGACATCGCTACCAACCTCTTCGCCGCTATTTCGACGGATACTGGCTCCTTCCAATATGACCGCACCTCCCACCATACTTTCGATGTCGCCGCCGAGCTTGTCCGCCTCGGTGTTGACGTCCCCTCCATCAGCCGTCAAATCTACGAATCCTACCCACGCCGCCGCCTCGAGCTCCTCCGCCACGTCCTCAACAACTGCCAATTCTTCGAAAACGACCGTTCCGTCTGCATCTCCCTCACTCTAGCAGATCAAGAAAAGCTCGGTCTTTCTCCTGATGACAACGAAGGCATCATAGACACCGTCCGCGCTGTCAACACCGTCATCGCTGCTGTCTTCTTTGAAGAACTCCCCGACGGCCTCATCCGGGTGAGTGCCCGCTCAAAAAATCCAGCTATCGACGTCTGTGAAATCTGCAAAAAATTCGGTGGCGGCGGCCACCCCCTCGCCGCCGGCGCCCGGATCAAAGGCAACCTCCTCGATGTCCAAACCACTTTCATGCAAGCCCTCAACGATGAAATCCGAAAACTCCCTTGATGGCGTCCTCGCTGTTGATAAACCACAAGGCATGACTTCCCACGATGTCGTTGCTCTCTGCCGGCGCGTCCTCAAAACCAAAAAAATCGGACATTGTGGCACCCTTGATCCTCTCGCCACAGGCTTGCTCCTGATCACCATCGGACGCGGCACCAAAATCCAGGACCTCCTCATGAGCGAAGACAAAGAATACGTCGGAACCCTCCGCCTCGGCCAAATCACCGATACTCAGGATGCCGACGGCAAAATCATTGAAGAACGTCCCGTCCCATCTCTTACCGACGAACAAATAGAAAGCGCCTTTTCTGCCTTCCGCGGCGATTTCTACCAAACCCCACCCATGGTCTCAGCTATCAAAAAAAACGGCGTCCCGCTTTACAAACTTGCTCGCCAAGGTAAGGAAATCGAACGCCAGCCACGCCTCGTCCACGTCTATTCCTATAAAATCCTCGGACGCAGACCAAACGAAATAGACTTCCGCGTCCTTTGTAGCAAAGGCTTCTACGTCCGCACCTACGCCCACGACATTGGTCAAAAGCTCGGCTGCGGCGCGCACCTCCTCTCTCTCCGGCGCACCAAGTCCGGCCGCTTCAGCGTCGAAGGAGCACTTACCATTGAAGAACTCCGCACGCTCCCTTACGATCAGCTCCTCCCACGCATTTACTCCCTCCCCACCGTCTCTCGGATGCGTGGCGCTTAATTCTACCTCTTCTGCCTCCCGTTTCTCCCCTATCACGAAATCCACTCCACGATTTCTCCTAACACCCTTTCCACCTCCCCACGCTCCTCCTCACAAATCGAGTAATACATTTGCCCCTCGCGGTTCACTGAAGTCATACCATACGCTGCTGGCCGGTGCACCTGTCCCCTCACGTATCCTAACTCCTCCAAAAACCGTAACGCTCGCAACGACAATTCACGGTCCCGAAATGGTATCTCGTCCCATTCTTCCAACCAAATCTTCTTCCGGTTAGCGATCTCCCGCAACACCTCCAGCATTTGAACCAACAACCCTTGCTCAAAACGCACTATCCGCCGCCATTGCTGGTATATCGCCATCGTCAAACCAACCGGCAGTGTCAAAACCTGTGGCAGAAGATGCCAGCCCAGAATCGGCCGATCATACGAGGATGGTGGAGGAAAAACCTCTCCCAGAACAAAATGCAATAACACTAGAAACACACAAACCCCAGCAAACCAGAAAGGATATTCCCTCGGCAACTCGCTCTCATGCCCATAAATCGCACTTAGAATCCCTAACGTCGCAAATTGCCCACCAAAATACATCAAACTCCACAAACTAGCAGCCCCTGCCAACGCAAGCAATCCTCCGAAAAAAGCAACCTGGTTATAATTCCGCCAACGCCTCAAAAGCTTCGCCACCCCTCCGCCCCCACTGTATAACGTCCCATCCATCACTCCACCTCTCCCTCATCCTGCTTCCTTCCACCCCTCAAGTGCCAATCGGGGATTCTCAACAACCCCCTCCGATATCTTCAACCGTTTCACCCCAGCCGAAGGCGCCTCAAACTTAATATCCCGGAATATCCGCTCCAAAACGGTAGCCAAACCTCGCGCTCCCATCTGCTCCCGGGCCGCAAGCTCGGCAACTTTCCTTAACGCTCCATCCTCAAAATCCAATTCAATCCCATATGCTCCAAATATATGACAATATTGCCGCAAAAGGCTGCTCTCACTCCGCCGAAGCACTTCGTAAAGCTCCTTCTCCCCAAGGGCATGACACACCACCCGCACCGGCAACCGCCCAATAAACTCTGGCTCCAGCCCATACGCCACAAAATCGGCAGTCGTCGCCCGCATCAAAAACCAGTCCACAGTTGCAGATTTCGGAATCCGCACCCCCTCCCTCGCAAGCCTCCTCCCAACTACCTCTGGCAACCCAGAAAACGCTCCACTCGCAACAAAAAGAATGTTCCTCGTGCTTATCGTTCTAAAAGAGGACCCATTTTTCATCTTTTCTCCACCACCAGCACGGCTCTCCCCAAACAAGCGCACTTCCCCATCCTCCAGCAACTTCAGCAAATTCGCCTGCACCCCACGCCCAGATACATCCCTACCAACAAAGCCCCCCTTTGAAGTAGCCAACTTGTCTATCTCGTCAACATAGACAATTCCATAAGCCGCCAGCTCAGAATTTGGCTCCGAAACCCGCACAAGGTCGCGCACAATCTCCTCCACATCCGCCCCAACATAACCCGTCTCGCTGAATTTCGTCGCATCAGCCTTCACAAACGGCACGCGTAAATATTCCGCTGCAGAACGAATCAAATGTGTCTTTCCGACCCCGGTTGGCCCAATCAGCAGAATGTTTTGCTTCTGGTAAAACGGAAACCTCCTTCCGCTTAACTCCAATGCCACGTGCGCATAGTGATCACAAAGAGCGACCGAAAGCGCCTTCTTTGCTTCCCGTTGCCCGATCACAAAGCGTGACAAATGGCGTGCAATCTCCTTCGGTTTTTGGACAAACTGAAAGACTTTACGGATTCTTTCTAATTCTTCAGCCCCTGCCAATTCCTCACTCCGCTTGGTCGCTCTTCGCATCTCCAATCAAACTATATGTATTTTCCAATTTTCCAACTCTAGCCTCTCCCTATTTCCGTCAAACTCCACTCCTTGCTCCTCCCACACTCCCAAACCGCCTTCTCTACAATTTGCTAGCCGCACACTACCCCCCCACTTCTCCCCTACCCTCTACTAAGCATACAAGCATCTGTAACCAAAATAAATGCACAGCAAAAGATAAACTCGTCGAAATTTCTTAAAATAACTGGACCGGCGTTTCGCAATCTCCAACACAAACTCTCCAAAAACCCAACCCCTCCACGCCCTCAATTTAAACAGGAAATAACTGGCGGTGAGGGCGGGATTCGAACCCGCGGAGCCCTTTTGGAGCTCGCATCTTTAGCAAAGATGTGCTTTCGACCGCTCAGCCACCTCACCTTAACCTCAAAAAACTAAAAAAACCTGTCCCATTTTCAAGTAGAAATTCCCCTCCCAAGCCCAACATTCCAAGCCCACACCCAAATCAAGACAGAATTTGCCCCTCGACATAACCCTCAAGATTTGCACGAACCGATTCGCGAAAGCGATCAATCTTTCGCAGAACAAATTCCACCGCGCTCATTGAGTCATCCTGAATAAGCGGCATTAAATCCATAGCCAAAGCAACCGCCGCGGAAGCATCGGGCGAATACGGGTCATGAAAAGTGGCATGAGCTGCCCACCGCCCCCTGCACGCAACGTCATACCTCTTCCCACCTGAAAGCTGCGATTCATACACCCCAAGAAGAGCCGAAAACAATCTATCCTCACCCTCCAACCGAAAAATCACCTTCTCCTCATCTGGCATCCAATCCAAATCCCGCCATACCTCGCATCCATACATCTCCTTCGGCCGCAGCTCCGTCGGTAATCCGCGGACCGCCGCCAATACCCGAGCAAACACAGCCACATGCGTCGGATGTTTGTCCGCAGGATTGTGCGTATAGAGCACCCGAGGTCGCAAAACTCTGAGAATCGCTTTCAAATCATGATCCGGTAAAAGATTCCGCCGATCTCGGATCTCCTCACTTCCATACCCAAGTTGAATCAAAACTCGATATTCCCCCACAACTGCCGCTTTCCGCTGCTCATCCCGACGGATTCGAACCATCTGCTCATCGCCAATGCCCTCTGTAATGCCTGCACGGATCCCACCCGCCCCATTCGTGCAAACAACCCCTGCAAATCCCTTGTTGCATTGTCGAAAGCATTCCCGAATCCCAACATACCCAACAATCTCAACGTCGTCAGGATGTGCCCCAATCGCAAGATGGGTAACAGATGCAAACGCCTCCTCGAGCGGAAGACCTTCCGGTTGAATAACTTCCGCCTCCTCCTTGCTCAAACGTAGCCCCATACCCATAACTTCATTCTCCAGCATTTTCCAAACTCTTTCAAAAAAATAGAGAATCTTTAAACCACGAAAAACTTAAAACTCTCAAGATTCCAAACAAACCTACCAACTGATTTCAGACATATCTGTCGTTTAAAAATTAAAAAAGAAAGCCGCACAAAACACAACAATGACGTAAAAAACTTCCACAAATTCTTGTCGCAGACTCCCCCGATTGCAAATTTGAATAAGAAAAACTTCCATCATCCATACCTCTCCAAACCTATGACACAATTTGAATATGGATTCCTAGGCGGCGGTCAAATAGCTTCAGCCCTCGCATCTGGCCTTATCACCGCACAATGCGCCAACCCAGGGGATCTAGCTGTCTTCGATAAATCCCCACAAGCCGCAGAAAAATTTTGCCAGAGATTCGGCGCAAAAATTCTCGAAAACTCCCAACAACTCTGTTCAAACTCCAAAACCGTTTTCCTCTGCGTCAAACCAGGCGACGTTCCCGAAGCCCTCGCAAATGGCGCTGGAATGGCTCTCGATGGCAAATTGCTCATCTCCGTCGCAGCAGGAGTCTCCATCGCTTCCCTCCAAAGGCTCGTCCATCCTAATTGTTTTATTTGCCGCACCATGCCCAACAAAGCAGCAGAAATCCGCAAAGCCATCACCACCATCGCCTTCGCTCCCAATGTTCCTGATCCCCTCCGCACTAAAGCATACACGGCTTTTCAAGCCATCGGCCGTGCCATCTTGCTGGAAGAAAAATTCTTCGATGCAGCAGTTGCGCTCAGCGGTAGCGGCCCAGCCTACGCTTGCCTCCTCATTGAAGCCATGACGCAAGCTGGAACCGAGCTCGGCCTCCACCCCTCCCACGCTCAGGAACTCTCCATCCATGCTATCCTCGGTGGAGCTGCACTCGCAGCAGAAACTTCCCAGCCACCTGAAGAAATCCGCAAGCAAATCTCAAGCCCGGGCGGAACAACTTTAGCTGCCCTCAGCGTCTTCGAAGATGCTCACACCCGCGAAATCATTCGCCGTGCCGTCTTCGCTGCAGCCGCTCGCTCCGCAGAACTCGGCAAACTCCTCTCCAAATGAACCACCCTTCCAAAACTCGCAAGTTTCTCTTAATCAGTGTTTCTTTCTACTACTGGATTAATATATCCTTTTTCTTTCTTTTTTCTCAAACCTGCCTAGCTCAGGAGCAAATAAAGCTTCCCTCAACAGCCGAAGCACATCCAGACTCAGGAAGTCTATCCCAGCACGCTCAACCTTTATTAACCTCCCCCACAGCATCCAATCTCACCTCAGAACAGAATAACTCCATCCCTCCCCATTCCCCACCTCTCAAAACTCCTTCCGAGCCAATCCTCGATCCGCCCTCCCTCGATACCAACCGGAAAACACTTCCAGCCGAAGCATTTCGGCTCATGGCCTCCGGAAATGCAGCCCTCGAAGCAAGCGACTACGAAACTGCCGCAGAGTTCTACCGCCAAGCGCGCATCCTTGCTCCCGACTGGGTCCCTTTACTCGTCAATAGCGCCTTAGCCGAATTGCGTTCGAAGCGCCCACAAACTGCCCGCCAAATAATCAACCACGCTCTTCGCCAAGATTTTACTTCCTCACGTGTTTGGCTCACCCTCGGTATCCTGGCCCTCGACGAAAAGGATTACCCCTCCGCGCTTGCTGCCTTCGCACAAGCTGTTGCCCTAGAACCAGAAAACCCACACGCAAAAAATTACCTTGGTGTCGCCGCCGCATCCCTCGGTTGGCTCGACGCAGCAGAAGATAACTTCCAACAAGCCATCCGCTTAAAACCCGATTTCGCCGATGCTCACTTCAACCTCGCCGCAACTTGTATCCAGAAAAAAACACCAGCGATCGAAATTGCACGTCATCATTACCAGCTTGCTCTCCATCACGGCGCAATTTCAGACCCAGAAATCGAAAAAAAACTAAACATTAAAAAGCAATGATTCGTTTGCTCCATTTCTTAATAGCGATCGCCGTCCTCTTCAGCACAGCCGATAACCTCCATGCCCAGAAAAAAAAGAAAAAAATCTCCCAGAAAACATCCACGGCCTCACTCATACATAAAAGCCCACCCCCTCCAATTGTCAACTTTGACTCAGCCGGCCGACCAATCCTCGAGTGTCGCTCCGCCATCCTTTTCGATGCGCGGACCGGCCGCGTTCTCTTCAGAAAAAACGAGAACGAAATCATGCCAGTCGCCAGCACCCAAAAACTCCTCACTGCCCTGCTCGTAGCAGAAAGAGGAAATCTGGATGGTTTCGTCGTCATTCAGCCTGAAGATACCCTCGCCGAACCCACAAAACTTGGACTTCGTCCAGGCGAGCGTTACACTCGCCGTCAACTGCTTAACGCCCTCCTCATCCGCAGCGCAAACGATGTCGCTCTTGCCCTCGCCCGCGATCACTCCGGCAGCATCGAAGCCTTCGCGCAAGCCATGAACCGCCGTATTCGCCAACTCGGCGGAACGGTTTCCAACTTCGTTAACCCGAATGGCCTTCCCGATGAACGCCAGTTCTCCACAGCCCGAGAAATGGCCCTCGTAGCACGAGCTGCTTACTTCAACCGCGACTTACGTCCCATCATGGCAACTCGCGAATACATCTTCCGACGTAATAACGGCTCAGAAATCTTCCTCACCAATACCAACCGCGTCCTGCGCTCCATGCCAGAATGCAACGGTATGAAAACCGGTTACACTATCGCCAGTGGACACTGCCTTATCTCGAGCGCACAGCGCAATGGGCGACACGTCATTGCCATCGTCCTCGGCAGCAACAAACGACGTGTTTGGCCAGAATCTCAAGCCCTCCTCGAATACGGCCTTGAACGCGCTTCTGCACCTGCACCTGCACCTACCTCTTCCCTCCCATCCCTTAACATTCTAAACAAAAATACGTGAACACTTCTTACCCCCTCTAAAACAAGCTCCAGCGCATAAACTTCACCACCTATACAAAGGTTTCAAACAAGGGATCGCTAAACACAGAAAACATCCAAATTTTTTCCTATCCCCTCTCGTGTTGAAGTCACCCGAGAATCATTCATCCTCCCAAGCCACTGCTCCCACAGGCGACTTCATCCGGATCCGCGGTGCCCGCCAACATAACCTTCAAAACCTAAATCTCGACCTTCCTCGCAACCGCCTCATCGTCATTACAGGTCCAAGCGGTTCAGGAAAATCCTCTCTCGCATTCGATACCCTTTTTGCTGAAGGCCAACGCAAATACCTTGAAAGCCTTTCAGTCCAAGCACGCCAGTTCCTTGAACGACTACCTAGAGCCGATGTGGATCAAATCAGCGGGCTCCCACCCTCTATCGCCATCGCTCAGGAATCCTTAGCAGGTAACCCACGTTCAACGGTCGCCACTATTACCGAAATCTATGATTACTTACGCGTCCTCTTTTCAATCACTGGACGTCCCTACGATCCACTCACCGGTGAACCCCTCCGTAGATTAACCGTCTCGGAAATTGTCAACGAAATCAAAAAATCCCCTCAGAAATCCAAAATATGGATCCTCGCCACTATTGCCCGCGATTCCCCACCCCCGCATAACCCCATCCTTAGCCGCCTCAAACGTGAAGGTTTCCTACGAGCGCGAATCAATGGCACCTTGCTCGAACTCGACGATCCCAAAGCAATCGCAAAGTTTCAGTCAGTTCCCGTCACCATTGAAGTAGTCGTGGACCGTCTCATCCTCCAAGGCGATCTAACAGCCCGACTCACGGACTCCATCGAACTTGCCTTGCGACTCGGAAAAGGTCAGCTCACCGCACTCTTTTGGCAGGAGGAATTTCATGCACAACCCACAGAAAAAATTTTTTCAACAGATTACCGCAATCCGCAAACCGGTTATCGCTTACCCCAATTTACCCCGCGCCATTTTTCTTACAATAGCCTCGAAGGCGCCTGCCCATCGTGCTCCGGCCTTGGATACATCGAAGCCCCAGATGTAGAATTAATTTTGGATCCGGAGCTATCTTTTTCGCAAGGCGCCTTCCGTTTCCTCAAAGCCCTGCCTCCCACAATCCAGAAAACTCTCCAAATTCGCATTGCAAAAATCATCGAAAACCTAGGTTTTCCCCAGACAACTCCTATTAAAAGCCTACCACCCGATGTGCTCCAGACCCTTCTATACGGCAAAAAAAGCTCCTTACTCCCAGAATTTGAAGGAATCCTCCCTTTCCTCGACAGACTCCATCGCCAGGCCGAAAGCTCCCAGCTCCGGCGCAAACTCAAAAGTTTTTTCTCAAGACAAGTTTGTCCAGAGTGTTCCGGAGCACGTTTACGTCCTGAACCCTTATGCGTGTTCCTGGAAACTTCCCTAGGAAAACGGTTTAACATCTCCCAATTTTGCAAATTGAACGTTGCAGAAGCTCTGAGCGCAGCAAAATCACTAATTATTGATAAAAATATCGAAAAATTAGCTTTTGAAATTGTATCTGAGATCGCCTCTCGCTTGGAATTCCTCTCCTACGCCGGCTTAAGTTACCTCGGACTGGACAGAGAAAGCTCGACCTTATCCGGCGGCGAAGCACGCCGCGTCAGACTCGCAGCTCAGCTTGGCGCATCGCTCTCAGGTGTCCTGTATGTTCTGGACGAACCAAGTATTGGCCTTCATCCGCGCGATCATGCCCGTCTCTTAGATATGCTCCGCCGCTTGCGAGACTCAGGAAATACAATTGTGGTCGTAGAACACGACGAGCAAACTATCCGCTCGGCCGATTATCTAATAGATATGGGACCAGGTGCCGGCCCAAATGGCGGAAAAATCGTAGCCCAAGGAACCCTCCAGGAAATTCTTTCCAATCCGAATTCCCTAACTGCAAGTTTCTTAACTGGCCAAGCCAAGCGCTCGCAAAATAAAAGGAAATACCCACCACCAAAAGACGAACAAAGCGGTGTTTCCTGGTTTGGGGTGCGCGGTGCTAGCGAACACAACTTGAAAAACATAGATGTCCGCTTTCCTGTTGGTCGTTTCAGCTGCGTCTCAGGCGTTTCCGGCAGCGGGAAATCAACGCTTGTTCACAAGATTTTGGCTCCCGCGCTCCTCCGAAAATTGCATGGCGCGAAATGTCCCGTAGGGAAGCACCGAGAAATCTTCGGAACAGAAAATTTCGACAAAGTAATCGTTGTGGATCAGTCACCGATTGGACGTTCTCCCCGGTCCAACCCAGCAACCTATACGGGAATTTTTGACCTGATCCGCGAATTATTCGCCCAACTTCCCGAATCGCGAAGTCGCGGCTACGGGCCAAAACGTTTTTCCCTCAACGTCCCAGGGGGACGCTGCGAACGCTGCCAAGGCGAAGGATACGTTCGGCTGGAAATGCAATTCTTGCCAGACGCTTATGTCGAATGTGATGCCTGCCTCGGTCGGCGGTTCAATCGGGAAACTCTTGAAGTGACCTACAAAGAAAGAAACATCGCCGATGTCCTCGAAATGACCGCCGAGGAAGCAGCAGTCTTTTTCCGAACCTTCCCCAAAATCTCTCAAAAGCTGGAAATAATGAAACGCGTTGGACTCGGTTACCTCCGCCTCGGCCAGCCGGCAAATACCCTCTCGGGTGGTGAGTCCCAACGCTTAAAATTAGCTGCAGAATTGGGACGAAAAGCTACCGGCAAAACTCTTTACTTGCTCGATGAGCCAACAACCGGTCTCCACTTCGCAGACATCCAAGCCCTGCTCGAAGTTCTTCTTCAATTGCGAGACGCAGGAAATACGATCATCGTTATCGAGCACAACCTGGACGTCTTACAATGCGCCGACTATATCGTGGATCTTGGCCCAGAAGCAGGAGAAAACGGTGGACAAATCGTAATTTCAGGACCACCAGAAGTCATTGCAAACAGCAATTCAAGCCATACGGGAAAATTCCTGAAAAAGGTCCTTCTTCCTTGAAAATTTTAACGCTTTACTGCATTCTTTTTTTCATACTCATTTTCGGAATACTTGATTCTCATTGTCAAGGAGTTCCTCAAAAATTGATTCCAAAACTACCTCCTTTTGAAGAAAGCCAGAATTCTAAAGTTTCAAAACTCCTAGCGAAATGTGAAGAACGAATTCTCGAAGGTTATCCGAGTTCGGCAATTTTTGAATTGAAGAAAATCCTGGAGTCCAAAAAAGGGCTGATAGCAAGTGAAGCCCTCAAAGCCAAACTCCTTCTGGGAAAGGCTTTAGTCCTTACCGGCAATCATACCGAAGCTTACAACGCGCTCGAGGGACTACCTCCAACCAACGAATCGAGCATTTGGAAAGCTCAAGCCCTGCTGGGGATGGGGAAAACAGTTCCTGCAAGAAAACTTTTTGCGCAAATAAACGAAAATGCTCCTGATGAATTGAACGAAGCAGCTATCGTTGGAATCGCCCAATGCTATGCACAGGAAGGTAATTTCAAGGAAGCACTTAGTTTTATAGAAAAACTGACCAACAATTCCAATTTCCTAAATAATTCGCAAACCAGAAAAAAAGACTTAGAGATAGGAATTCTCTACTCGAAAGTCCTGTTTTTTGCGGAAGATTTTGTCAAAGCAGCTAGCTTTCTCCAAAAAATCGGTGAGTTTTCTCGTGAATTTCCCGAAATTGAGCAGCAGCGCTTGTTGCTCCTCTCCACAGTTTATACTCGGATAAACAAACCAGAACTAGCTTACGAGACAGCTTGCTCCATAAAAGTAACCGCTGCTGAAGTATATCTCCTGAGAGCACAAAATTTGTTGGCCCAGGGACGGCTGGCTGATGCCGCAAATGAGCTGCTCGATTACCTGAAGATATCACTCCCCGAACCCAAACGTGGTCTTGTATGGAAACTTTTGGATAATTTGATCTGGCAAAACGTAACACTCCCGTATGAAGAGCTGAAAGCATTAGCAAACGATACATCCGATAGCGACCGAGCAGCTGGAGCACAAGTCGCTCTTGCTGTAGCGGAGGCTGTTTTTGGTCGCCTCTCCGTCGCGAGAGAAATGTTGCGGACAGCTAATCCCCAACCTTCCAATACAGAGCTTCTGCAGCGAATCGCACACAATCTCGCACGCGTAGAATTGAAAGCCGGCCAGCCCAAAAGCGGAATGGAAGCTCTCGAAAAATTGCCTCCCACAGCTTTTGAAGCCGAAACCCACTTCCTCAAAGGCTTACTCCTGGCCGCCGATAACCAACCAGCCAAGGCTGCTTCAGAATTTTCTCAAGCTGCTGTTGAACCCTCCTTTACTTTAGCCTCCGCCTTCAACGGTGCCGTCTGTGCACTCGTAGCCGGCTTGCAAAATGAGCAAAATTCGTTCTTAGAAATTCTTAGAAAAAACGACCAAAAAGGCGATAAATTACAGGAATTTATGCTCATTTCTGGCTTAGTTGCTGCCCATAACCGGCATCAGAGTGCAGGAAAATTCCTTGAAGACTTAGTCCCAGTCTTCAGAGAGAGAGCGCTCCTCCCCCTTGCAGAGTGGAAATATGTCAACTTAGATACCGATGGAGCAATTTCCAATTTAAACCAAATAGCGCAAAATTCAGAGTCTCCAGAAATCTTAGAAAGAAGAGATTTGTTAGAAATCGTGCTCGCCGAGGAAAATGGAGAGGAGGGCATCGAAAAAGCATCCCAACTCGCTGAAAGTTTTTTAACGAAATACCCTCATTCGGAGTTCGTCCCAGTCGTCCAACTAAAACTCGCTGATTATACATACCGGCGTGGGGATTTTTTAGCCGCAAAGGCAAGGTATGACCGTTTGGCACAGGAAACAACGGACCCAGCTATCGCCGTTTATGCTTGGTTTTTTGCAGGAAAGTGCGCTGCACGCCTCCAGTCGGAAAATTCCATAGATGAAGCAATCCAATGTTATGAGGAAGCAGCCCGTTATGGGGGCGAACTAGGATTGCGGGCGAGATTTGAGCAAGCCATGATCTATTCCTCTCTCGGAAGATACGGGGAAGCAATAGCCCTCCTCGAAAGAGTAGCCTCAAATTCCAATGATCCAATCCTCAAAGCAGAAGCTTTTCTGAAAATCGGTGACAACTGGTTTACTTCCGATAACCCTCAGAACAAACTGCAAGCGATCGAAATATGGAAAAAACTCGGGAAAAATGAAGAATTCCCCATTGGTAGCCGAGCGAAAGCTCTCTTCAGAGCAGGGTTGGCTACCTCCGACCTTGGCAATGACCAAGAGGCTCTCAGCCTGTTGTTCGACGCTTTTGAAATCAGCAAACAAAACCCTGATGCCGCAAGAACCGGAGATTCAGCAGCTTTCGAAGCCGCACGTTTGCTCGAAAAAAGACAAAACTGGAAAGATGCCGTGGCTGTTTACGAAGAAATTGCCCGTCAACAAGGCCCACGTTCCCTCGAAGCAAAAAATCGCGCAGTCCGAATCCTGTTGGAAAACGAAATCTGGAAATAGACGTTTTTGTCTTATTTTTCTTCTTTCGAAAATTTTTTCCACTTGAAATAGTTAAGAAAGAAGTGGCATTAGAGAGGCTCCTATGAAAACCTCCAGTTTTTTTGCTTTGACCCTAATGGGAGTCTTATGGGCAACGTCAGTGAATGTGAATTCGCAGGAATTGCGAGTTCATGGTGCCAATGCAATTTGGGAACCCTTGAATGCAAAAATCATGGACCTTGAGAAGGCAACGGGAGCAAAGATTATTTTCGTGCCAAATGGAGCCGGCAGAGGGTTAGCTGACCTCGCTCAGGACAAATGTGACATTGCTATGGTTACTGGGAGCCTTGAAGGCGCCGCCGAAGGGGCTAATTCAGAAAACCCTGGCCTCATTCAAGACCTCTCCCAGTTTGTTGTAGAGAAACTAGGAACAGAGGCTGTCGTTTTCGTAGTAAATCCTACAAACCCAGTTTCAAAACTTAGTAACGAGCAAGTGCTCGGCATCTTAACAGGAAAATATAGGAACTGGAAAGAGGTTGGTGGACCCGATCTGGAAATCCAAGTTGTTCGCTTGGGCCCCACAAATGGCCCCCACATCGCCCTAGAAAAGGAAATTTTGAAAGGCCAAAAAATTGTTGAAAGCGCCAAAATGCTGAAAGCTCCAAAAGATATCCCCGTGATTCTTTCCCAGCTTCCTGGTGGTTTCTCTTACCTCGGTTTAAGCAACGTGAGTGAAAAATTAAAAGTCCTCTCAACCGACAAGAAATTCGGCATGGAAATGATGCTGGTAACGAAAGGAGCTCCAACCGAATTGCAGAAAAGATTCTTCGAAGCAGCCAAAAAGATCATCGCAGGCAACTAAATTGCCGAAAAACCATAAGGATAAGTTAAAAATATAGAAATTTTGGGAATTGATCGGGGCGGGAAAAGTCAAAAATTCCCGCCTCTTTTTTTTAAAAGGTGCGGAATTGCAAAGGCTGGGCGAATCTGTTTCTATCAGCACGTAAGATGCCTAAAGATACGTCGCTTAAGAAAATTCTTTTGATCGGCTCAGGGCCAATCGTCATTGGACAGGGATGTGAGTTTGACTACTCAGGAGTCCAAGCCTGCAAAGCACTTCGAGAAGAGGGGTATGAGGTCGTCTTAATCAACTCAAACCCAGCTACAATCATGACGGATCCCGAGTTCGCTCAGCGGACCTATATCGAGCCGATCACTGCAGAAATTGTGGAGAAAATTATCGAAAGGGAAAAACCTGATGCCCTTTTGCCAACCCTTGGCGGCCAAACCGCACTCAATTGCGCAATGGAACTTGTCCGCAAAGGCATCTTGGAACGACATCGCGTCAAATTGATCGGTGCAAACGCTAACGCTATCGAGCGCGGAGAGGATCGCCAAATTTTTAAGGATACAATGATCCAGATTGGCTTGGACGTGCCAATTTCAGGAACAGCACATTCACTCGAAGACGCCCGTGAGGTTGCTAAAAAAATTGGCCGCTTCCCCTTAATAATACGTCCCGCCTATACACTGGGTGGCTCCGGCGGTGGTATTGCATACAATTGGGAAGAGCTTGAGGAAATTGTAGCCCGGGGATTGGAACTCTCCCCTGTGCGGGAAGTCCTCGTAGAAGAATCGCTCCTAGGTTGGAAGGAATACGAAATGGAGGTCATGAGGGACCGTGCCGATAATTGCGTTGTAGTTTGCTCGATCGAAAACCTTGACCCAATGGGCATCCATACAGGCGATTCAATCACCGTCGCTCCTGTCCAAACCTTGACGGATAAAGAATATCAAGCCATGCGAGATGCCTCGTTTGCAGTAATCCGCGCAATCGGAGTCGAAACAGGAGGATCCAACATCCAGTTCGCAATTTGCCCCAAAACTGGCCGCATGGTCGTTATCGAAATGAATCCTCGTGTTTCACGATCCTCCGCTCTCGCATCAAAAGCAACGGGATTCCCAATCGCAAAAATCGCCGCAAAATTAGCTGTCGGTTATTCGTTGGATGAATTGCGGAACGATATAACCCGAGAGACTCCCGCCTGCTTCGAGCCTACAATTGATTACGTCGTAGTCAAAGTTCCTCGTTTCGCCTTCGAAAAATTCCCCACTGCCGATCCGACCCTCACAACCCAAATGAAAAGCGTTGGCGAAGCCATGGCAATCGGTCGCTGCTTCCGCGAAGCTTTCCAAAAGGCTCTACGTTCCCTGGAAACAGGTCGTGCTGGTTTTGGCGCCGACGGCAAGGATGAATTCCCACGACTTCCCTCCGGTGAACCCGACATCCAGCAGCTCGAAAAAAACTTGCGTGTGCCCAATGCAAATCGGGTTTTTGCCATCCGCCACGCTTTTCAGGTCGGTTACTCAATTGAAAAAATAAACGAACTAACAGGGATAGACCCGTGGTTCCTCGCACAAATGGAACTCCTCGTGCGAGAAGAAAACCGAATGCGCGGGAAAAAACTGGAGATGATTGACCTCCGCCGAGCTAAGAAAAACGGGTTCTCAGATAAACAAATTGCTTATTTAACGGGGAGCGATGAACTAACAGTCCGAAACTTTAGGCAAAACAAAGGAATCGTCCCAACTTATCGCCTAGTGGATACGTGTGCAGCAGAATTTGAAGCTTATACACCCTACTACTACAGCAGCTACGGGGAAGAGGACGAAACCCGGACCAGCGAAAAAAAACGAATCTTAATCATCGGAGGTGGTCCAAACCGAATCGGTCAAGGAATCGAGTTCGATTACTGCTGCGTTCATGCTTCTTTTGCCCTAAGAGAAGAGGGTTACGAAACGATAATGGTTAACTCAAATCCCGAAACGGTTTCAACTGATTATGATACAAGCGATAAACTTTATTTTGAACCGCTTACATTTGAAGATGTTTTGAATATTTACGAACGGGAGCAGTGCGAAGCAGCTATCGTTCAATTTGGTGGACAAACCCCACTCAACTTAGCTATGCCCCTCCGCCACGCAGGCGTTAGGATTCTTGGAACTCCGCCAGAATGTATTGAAATGGCCGAGGATCGCAAGTTCTTCAACGCAATGATTGAAAGGCTAGGGTTAAAGCAAGCTCCCGGAGCAACCGCTACAAATGAAGAAGAGGCCGTAGCCGTAGCCTCTCAAATTGGGTATCCGGTCCTTGTGCGTCCCAGCTTTGTTTTGGGTGGGAGGGCTATGGAGATTGTTTACGGCGAACAGGAACTTCGCCGCTACATCCGCCAAGCCGCTGAAGCAAGCCCAGAAAGGCCAATCCTCGTAGATCGCTATTTAGAAGATGCTGTCGAAGTAGATGTAGATTGCATCAGTGACGGCGAATTGACGGTCATTGGGGGCATCATGGAACACATCGAAGAAGCCGGAATCCATAGTGGCGACAGTGCCTGCGTAATCCCAACTTTCTCCTTATCCGAAAAAGCCTTACAAAAAATTCGGGAAGCAACCAAAGCAATGGCTGCAGAACTGCAAGTCCGAGGACTTATGAACGTGCAATTCGCCGTAAAAAATGATGAAGTTTATGTCCTCGAAGTCAATCCACGAGCATCAAGAACCATCCCCTTCGTTAGCAAAGCAATCGGTGTCCCCTTAGCAAAACTCGCAGCAAAAATTATGGTCGGCCGCAAGCTCAACGAATTGGGTTTCACACAAGAAATTTTGCCAAAGCATGTTTCCGTCAAAGAAGCTGTATTTCCCTTCATTAAATTCCCTGGTGTTGATATTTCCTTGGGCCCAGAAATGAAATCCACTGGCGAAGTCATGGGTATTGACTCAAATTTGGGAATGGCCTACGCAAAAGCCCAAATGAGTGCACTTCCCCCCCTCCCTAAACAAGGAAATGTCTTTATTAGCGTCAAAGATACTGACAAGCCTGTGGCTATTGAAATCGCAAGAGCTTTCGAAAAAATGGGCTTCCAAATCTTTGCTACCAGAGGAACCGCATCTTCCCTTGCTGCTGCAGGCATATCTGCTCAAAGTGTAGATCGAATTGGAGAAGGAAGGCCTCACGTGTTGGATTTGATAAAAAACAACCAGATTCATTTTATCCTCAACACTCCTTCTGGGAAAAAACCACGCGAAGATGAAGTGAAAATTCGCAGTGCAGCTATTGCACACAGAATTCCGGTCATGACTACTTTGCGAGGAGCCTTAGCAAGCATCGAAGCAATTCGTGAATTGCAAAGAAAACCGCTTGAGGTTCGTTGCCTCCAAGAGTATCATTAAGAAAAATGGGGAGGGATGAATCGTGCAAAGTTTCTCCGGCGACTTATCTCCCGCTGGAATTTATGAAAGAGTAAGCAGAGCTTTCGCCGAGAATTTTGCAGGGGGCAAAGAAGTAGGTGCTGGAGTTTCAGTATGGCTAAATGGCGGAGAAGTTGTATGCTTGCAAAGCGGCTACGCAGACGCAGCCCGCGAACAGCCCTGGCGAGAGGATACTCTCGTTTTAGTCTGGTCGGCTACAAAAGGTCTTGCAGCCGCTTGTGTGATGCATGCTTTACAGGAAGCTCGAATTAGTCCCTTGCAACCTATCGCTCGCTATTGGCCGGAATTCGCAAAAAACGGCAAGGAACGGATCACAGCTGCCGACGTTTTAAGTCATCGAGCAGGGCTCGCCGCAATCGAAGGGCAGAAAATTTCAATTTTTGATCACGAAGCGGTTGTTCGAGCTCTTGAAGATCAACGTCCACTTTGGCCACCGCGAAGTGCTCACGGCTATAGCCCCCGAACGTTTGGCTTTCTTGCTGACGAAATTGTGCGACGTGTTGCAGGAACTACACTTGGAACGTATTGGCGTGAAGTCTTTGCAGAGCCAATGGGCTTGGATTTTTGGATTGGTTTACCCGAAGAGCTCCATCCAAGAGTAGCTCAAATGCTTCCGCCTAGAATGTCCCCACAAAATGCCAACGACCCATTCCTCCAAGCTTTCAATGACCCGCAAAGTCTCACTCGTGCCGCATTTACTTCCGTTGAAGGACTCGGCAATATTTCCTCTATGAATACTCCACAAGCCCGCAGCGCTTCTTTACCGTCTTTGGGTGGAATTGGCACTCCCTCCGCGCTAGCTCGTTTTTACATGATGCTAGCTATGGATGGCCAATTCGGAATGAAAAAATACTTCCAGCGGGATTCCCTTCAATGGATGCAAACACGCCTTGTTAACGGTTTTGATAAAACCCTCCTCACAGATACTGCCTTCTCCGTTGGCTTTATGCTCGACCCAGTCGGCCCCGATGGCAGAAAAACTCGCCAGCTTTTTGGCCCAAGTTTGCCTGCCTTTGGCCATCCAGGCGCAGGTGGTAGCATGGCGTTTGCTGACCCAATCCGCAGAATCGGCTTCGCTTATGTAATGAATCAAATGGAAATAGGAGTCTTGCCAAGCCAAAGAGCTTTGAAACTAGTAAACGCCGTCTATGGAATTTCTTCAGAACTAAATCAACCAAATCTCAAAGAACTCCCCTCTCCTTAAAATCCAAAAAATACACTTAACCTCATTCTTAATATCTCCTTTTCGCAGAGGAAACGAAAAAAAATTGCGAATTTCTTAGCCTTTTTATTTTATAGGCTGGGATAACAAAATGCTGGAAAAAGTATCCCAACAAACAAATGCAGGGGAGCAAGCCAAAAAATCCCAAGAACTATTTCATAAAGGTCTTTCCTGTTGGAACGAAGGGAAGAAAAACGAGGCATACGCCCTTTTAAAGGAAGCTTATTCTCTTAAACCAGATGAACTTTCGATCCGTCTCCTTTTTGCTGAGATTCTCATGTCGAGTGGCAACCCTAACGAGGCGCAAAAAATTCTGGAAGCTACACCTAATGAACAAAGACAATCTCCCTTCTATCTTTGCGCAAAACTAAAGCTCCTCTTAATCCAAGAAAAAAATGAGGAAGCTATTGACCTTGGCAAGAAAATCCTCCTTGATTTTCCATCAGATCCCCTCGCCCATAGTCTCTATGGCCGTGCTTTAAGAAGAATAGGGAACTTACCGGAAGCTTTAAAACACGCTCAGGAAGCCATACGGCTCTATCCCAACGAGCCAACCTACCACAACAATTTAGCAGTAGTCCTGCAAGAGCTTGGGAATATTAAAGAAAGCATTCATCACTACCGAATTGCCTGGCAACTCAATCCCAATTACGCATCCGCGAAAATGCGGGAAGGATTAATGCGCCTTCTAATCGGAGATTGGGCAGAAGGGTGGAATCTTTACGAATTCCGTCTCGGTGCAAATCCTCTCGCTCCTTTGCCTGGCTCCACTTCCCCCATTTGGACACCAGATCAACCCATCGTGGGGAAAGCTATCCTCCTCCGAGCAGAACAAGGAATCGGGGACACCCTCCAGTTCCTCCGTTACGCCTCAAGAATCGCAAAAATGGGAGCAGATGTCATCTTAGAGGTCCAACCTCCCCTTTATCGTTTGTTGAAGGAATCAAACCTTTCAGGAGTTAAGCACATAATTGCTCAAGGCCACCCCCTCCCACCTCACCATTTTCAATGCCCACTTCTCAGTCTCGGACAGCGTTTGAATCTAAAGCCCACCAAAAAGGATTGCTCCCAAGGCGCTTATCTTAACCGAAACAGCATGAACTTCTCTCCCAACACAAAGCTGAAAAGGGTTGCCGTTTGCTGGGCTGGGAACCCCGCTCATCTTAACCAAATCAATCGCTCTATCCCTTTAAATATTTTCTCAAAGATTTTATCAATTCCCGAAATCCAATTCGTTTCACTTCAAAAAAACGTTTCAGAAACAGAAAAACAAATCCTCAATCAGTTCCCCAACATTATAAATTTAGAAGAACAATTAAGCGACTTTGCTGTAACAGCTGATGCTTTACTTCAAACCGATTTGCTCATCTCTATAGACACTTCAATTGCTCACTTAGCAGGAGCTCTGGGATTTCCAACTTGGCTCCTTTTGCCTAAAGTCCCGGATTGGCGATGGGGACTAAAAGGTGAAACTTGCTTGTGGTATCCGAATACGCGCCTAATTCGCCAAGACAAATTCCAAAATTGGCACGAAGTAATTGAGTTAATTTATTACGAATTAAAAGAAATTCTTAAATATTAAAACATATAATTTGTAAAATTATAAACTAAAAAAATTGAAAACACAACGCATTACAGTTTAATCGATAAACACAGGGAAAATAACTAATAAAAGAAAAGCTAGAAACCAAGGAATCAAAGTCTTACGGAGAATTGCGCCTTCTTGGTTTTTCAAACCTAAAACTGCACAAACTGCGATTATGTTGTGGAGGCAGATCATGTTGCCAATAGAGCCACCTGCTAATTGTAAAGCCAAAATAAGCTCAACCGGCAAATTTGTAGATTCTGCAATCGCTATTTGAGTCCCACCAAACGTAAGGTTTGAAATTGTTGTTGAACCCGAAAAAAAACTCCCCAAGGAACCAAGCCCTGAGGCAAAAAACTTCCATTTTTCTCCAGCAACTTCAGCAAATGCTCTCCCTATGACAAACGCTGGAGCGGTATCAGCAGATCCAGAAAGCATTAACTTTACCAATATTAAAGCGCCAATTAAAGCAAACCACGGAGTCCGAATACGTTCTCCTAATTCACGAACTAAGAAAGAAACCCTAACTCCCTCTTTATTACTAACTATCACAGCCAAAATCGCAGCAAAAGCAAATGGAAGGATTGCAGGAACATACAGGACAGGAAAACTCCAATTCATCCCTTGACCTAAAATATCCCGCATTTGAAGAACAAGCGTCGCGCTAATCCTAAAGATTCCAAAATTTCCCAATTGCAAAGACAAAGCTGGGTCTGCAGAAGTTAGAAAATTGCGCAATCCAAGTCCGGGAATTCGAGTTATCAACAATACAAAAACGGTGAATGTTAGCGGTAGAAGAGCGCGTCCAAGATTCGGTAGCCAAAGTCTCCCTGCTTTCTCTCCTGCCTCTGATGAATCAAGTCCAATTTGAAACTTTGCAAGAAGTATGGTTCCCAACAAACCAATCGCTCCACCTAAAATTACCGGAAATTCATAGCTAAAATAAGATAAAAAAATCATCGGAATTAAACAGGTAAGTAAACTGAGCCATATAAATATTAAATTCCGAAAAATAATTTTCCAAGGGAAAAGAAAACGTAAAGCTGCTACACAAACAATTAAAGCAACAATAGTCTGAAAAAAAGCAGCCTGCTGCCCAATTTTTAACAACAAAGTTGAAGAGAGATTGTTCGGCCCAAATCCAAACCAAATTGGTGTCCCAACCGCACCAAAAATCGTGCATATTCCATTAAATGCCAAGCATACAGCAGCTACATTTAAGACAGGAAAACCTAATCCAGCTAAAATAGGCGCAGCGAGAGCTGCAGGTGTCCCAAAACCACTTGCCCCTTCAATTAAAAATCCAAACGCCCATCCAACTACCATCACTTGGGCAATCGGGTGAGGAGATATTCCCCTCAACCAAGTCCGAATCGTATCCATTAAGCCTGTTTGTTCCAATGCTAAAAATAAGAAAACTGCACCAGCAACAATAAAAACGGGGGTAAAGGCTTCCAAAAAGCCAGATAAAATGCTTGCAAGAACTAAGCGAACTCCTTGTTTCCAGTAAAACAAGGCCAATATTACACTTAAGCCAGCTGCAAATCCAAAAGCAGGCACAGACGGCCATGGCTTCGGTTTCGTCATTAAAAAAATTAATACTAAAACCGGTAATGCCGAAAAAAATACAGAACCAAAATTCATATCGAAAAAATAAACGAATTATGGATTTTCATCAATACAGTTTTTTTAAGCTAAAAAGAAACTTTAAAAAATAAATTTTCCCTTTATAGAAACTATAAGAGAAATTCTAAATCTAAGACAAATTGTTCTCAGGGAAACGATCCCGTGAAGCCCAAAGACCCGCAGATGGTGAGTGAATAAAGTATAACTCTTCCCCATCGGGCAAAACGTTCCACCCTTCTTGCATCTTCTCGGGATTGTAACGCGCTAAAGCTTTTTTGCAATCCATGTATGCATATCCCACAGCTTCCACCTCCTCTTGACTTAAATGTCCAGGCGCATAGCGAATTGTAAAACGTCCCTCCGAAGAACCATGTATGAGGTGGGCCGTCCCATGCGCAAATTCCTGGAGGATTTTCTCAGTTTTGTAATGTTTCATGGTATGCTCAGTTCCTTTGTAACCAAATTTACGAACGATTTGCTCTACCTCAGGTTGTTCACCAAAACGACAAACTCCAGGAGCAATTACTAACAACTCCCCGCCATCCTCTATTGCCATTCGCGTCCGATACACCGCCTTGTTTGCAACCCACGTTGCCCGAAATTCATCCCCTTGCATAAAGGCCACAATTTTTTTTACAGGTTTTTCAAAAAAAGTTATATTCTGTTTTTGGCTTGCCTTTGCTGCCAATAAGTAAGTTTCGAAGTCATCTCCAACATAGAAACCACTGTGAACAAGCCGCCCCTCTTCATTCCTACGCATTACAACAAGTAAGTAAACGTCTCTTAAATGCCCCAAATACTTCTCCTCCGCCCAATTAAAACAAGCACGAACAGGCGTAACAAGACGCCCTAAGTTATTTTCAATCCCATAACAAGCTGAAGCAAGATGCGAGGAGCAAATCGTCTCTTTCCCGCCAAGCCCAATGAAGAAATTCTTATTATGGCTTGCAAAACCCAATACCTCATGGGGAACTACATGCCCAATGTGAACTATTAAATCCCACTTTTCACTCATGAGCAGGCTGTTCAGCTCAATCGGTATTCCCCATTTGGCTTTCCCTTGGGTCTTCTCCGCAACAAATTCTGAAGGAACCTCCCCTAAATGCACAACCCCATTCCGCCAATCATGGGCATGGATCCTCTCCTCGGGAATTTCCCCAAACATCCAACGATTCTCCTCTGGTGTATGGGGAACATGCTGGCCAAGTGTTGGTATCACATGCACATCACAACCCTCAGGAAAAGCAAAATAGAGCCATTGGGTGATCCGTCCCGCTCCAGAATGCGCACGCGTTAGATCCGGAGGCAATAATAGCACCCGCCGAAATTCACCTCCCATGCGCTCACGCGCTTCATCAAGTATTCGCAACGTTAAACTTTGGAGTTCTTTGTCCGTTATTTCTTCTTTTTCTACATAAAACCACGGCATATTTTTTCCTACTTTGTCGAATAATCTTTATACAAACTAATTAAAAACGTCAAAAATGTTTTATTTGCTTTTTTTTTAATAATAAAATTGAATAAACGAATTCAAATTGTGAAATCCCATAATTTTTCCGTTTTTTTTTATCAATTAAACCGCATTTTTCCATTTTGTGGAAAAGAAAATTTTTGCGAGATAGGTATCAACAATCTTGGGAAGAATTGCCGGTGTTCAGATTTTGCAATTCCGAACGAACTGCTTGTGAGAATTCCACCCGAATACAAACTTTCTTGCATTTGTAAAAAGTGCATTAAAAAATTTAGGCTCGAAAAAAATCTAGGAAAAGCATAGTCACTCCATGCATGCTGGAAATTTTTCAATTGCCAATGACTTGTTGCTCCTTTGCCTAACTGGAGCACTTGGTCTTGCTCTCGGCAGCCTCAGAATCAAAGGTTTTAGTCTTGGAATTGCTGGTGTTCTGTTTAGTGGGCTTTTCTTCGGTCAACTAGGCCTTTCAATTTCACCTCAAATAGCCCATTTTATTCGCGAATTCGGCCTTATTCTTTTTGTCTATACGATTGGCCTTCAAGTTGGTCCGGGCTTTTTTAGTTCCTTAAAACATCGGGGCCTCCTTTTAAATCTGCTCGCAACAGCCATTGTTCTTCTAGGAACCTCCCTTGTAATTTTCACTTTCTATTCTCTTCGCTTTGACATCGGCGAAATTACGGGAATTTTTTCCGGAGCTACCACAAATACACCAAGCTTAGGAGCTGCCCAAGAAGCGATTCAGAGAAGCCCAACAGCTCAAAACTCAACTCCTCCTGCCCTTGCCTATGCTATTTGCTACCCGTTTGGAGTTTTAGGAATTTTACTTTCCATGTTAATTCTCAAGCGAGTCGGCAAAAAAGAAATTTCTGCTGAGGAGCAGAAATTCTTAGAAGAGCAAGAAAAAGAGAATCCACCCGTGTCTGATCTAACCCTTCTCGTCACCAACCCAAATGTTGTCGGAAAAAATCTCGATGAATTACCAGGGATGAGTAATTCTGGGATTGTAATTTCGCGTTTGCGAAGAGAGGGACAAATTCGGGTAGCTCGCCCCGATGACCGCTTCCAAGTGGGCGATGTGATCCTTGCCATCGGACCTTCTGCAGCACTTGAATCTCTGAGAATCATTGTTGGAACTCCAGTCCCGGATGACTTGCGTTCCTCTGCACCAGGCGTTTCGGTCCGCAGAATCATCGTCACTCGACGCGAAGCAATAGGTCAAACTCTTCAAAATTTAGGTCTAGAACTAAAATATCAAGTTACTTTCACGCGCTTACTCCGAGGGGAGGTTGAACTCCCTGCTCCCACCCGCCTCCGTCTCCATGCAGGCGACATCCTGACAGTAGTCGGAAGCGAAGCTGATCTCGATCAGGTAGCTCGGGAATTAGGTAACTCGATGCAGGATTTAAATCTACCACGTGTAATTCCAATCTTTGCAGGTATTGTTTTGGGAATCTTGCTTGGAAGTATTCCGATTGTTATTCCTGGTCTGCCCTCACCACTAAAGCTTGGGAATGCCGGCGGCCCTCTAATCGCAGCAATCCTTTTAAGTCATTTTGCCAGAATTGGACCCTTTGTTTGGTATTTGCCCCTCAACGCAAATTTCCTCCTCCGCGAAATTGGGATTGTTTTGTTCCTATCCGTAGTTGGAATTAATTCCGGAACACAAATTGGGAGTGTTTTAACTTCAGGACAGGGAATCTTATGGCTAGCCACAGGAGTTTTGGTTACAATCCTTCCATTAATCCTGGTTGGCAGTTTCGCCATGTTTTTCCTAAAAGTCAACTTTCTGACAATTCTCGGTTTATTAGCGGGTAGCACTACCGACCCCCCAGCTCTTGCTTTCGCAAATTCTTTGACAAAAACAGCTGCTCCATCTTTAGCTTACTCCACTGTTTACCCTTTAACAATGTTACTACGGGTTCTCTTCGCTCAAATCCTCGTCATTTTCCTCACCTAAAAAAACCTAACAAATAAACGAAAAAATGAAAAAAACTTCTGTCGTCGTATTTGATACAAAGCCCTACGACCAAGAATGGCTTATTAAAGCTGCAAACGGAAAACCAATTAACTGGAAATTCTATGAATTCCGTTTTGAGCCAGACACCGCCCCCTCTGCAAAGGGCCACGATGTTGCCTGTATCTTTGTTAACGATAATGCAAACCGGGAAGCTCTAAAAACCCTATCCGAACTTGGGATTCGGTTTATTGCTATGCGTTGCGCCGGTTTTAACAATCTCGACCTCGACGCTGCTAAAGAATTTGGTTTTACCGTTACGCGCGTCCCTAATTATTCTCCTTACGCCGTGGCAGAACATACTATAGCCCTCCTACTAACCCTAAATCGCAAAATCCACAGAGCTTACAACCGGGTCCGTGAACTGAACTTCTCTCTCAACGGTTTAGTTGGCTTTGACCTCTATGGAAAAACCGCAGGAATCATCGGCACAGGGAAAATCGGCAAAATCGTCGCCGAAATCCTTTCCGGTTTTAAAATGAAAATCCTGGCATACGATCCTGTTCAAGATCAAAATTGGGCCAAGAAAGTTCAATGTCATTATTGTTCCCTTGAAGAACTTGTAACCCAAAGCGACATTATCACACTGCACCTCCCTCTCCTGCCGGAGACTTATCATATCATTGACCAAAAAATTTTAAGCCTTTGCCGCCCCGGTGCTTTCTTAATAAACGTGAGTAGGGGGAAATTAATTGACACAGTTGCTCTCCTCGAGGCCCTCAAGGACGGAAAGCTCGGCGGCGTTTGCCTCGATGTTTACGAAGAAGAGGAAAACGTCTTTTTTCGTGACTTATCCGAGGAAGGCTTGAAAGACGATGTTCTCGCTCGTCTCCTTACATTCCCAAACGTATTAATAACCGCTCATCAAGCTTTCTTAACCTACGAGGCCCTTTCAGACATCTCCCGAGTAACCGTCGAGAATATCTGCCGCTTCGCCACAGGCCAACCTCCTCTTGAGGGAACACTCTTAACAGCTCCAAGTTCTTGAATAAGAGCCTGTAAAACACATCACCTCTTATTCAAAGTTCCCAAAATAAAAGTGACCAAAACACTCCGCCAACCAGTTTGAACTTATTCTCCAACGGGTTCTGCACGCAATTTTTTTTCTTCCAATCTTCGTTTTCTCTCTTCCAATTCTACATGGAACTGTTCACTGGAAGGAGATTCCCCAACCTCCCATGTCCTTCTATAGAATTCAGAGAAACTTTCACCGTCCTTCCGTTCTTTAGCAAAACGCTCTAAGTAAGGACGGATGGTTTCGACAATCTGTTCGAAGTTTACTGTCTTTTCCAAGAGTCCTGCAAGCCGGTCTCCATGGATAGATCCCCCCATATAGACTGCATATTTACCAGGTGCTCTCCCCACAAACCCAATATCCGCGTTGTAAGGACGGGGACAGCCATTCGGACATCCACTCATCCGAATTAAAATCGGTTCTTTCTCCAAACCCAACTCCCGAAGAACTGCGTCAATCTTTTCCATCAACCCCGTAAATACACGCTCACTTTCAGCCAACGCCAAACCGCAAGTCGGCAAGGCAACACACGCGTGCGCTACTTTCCGAGCACGTGTCAATTCCTCCGGAAGAGGAATCCCATTCCGGCGAAGAATAGCTTCCACTTTTCCCTTTGCATTTTCCTCCAATTCATAAAAGTAGAGATTACAATTCGGAGTAATTCGCATCCGAGGCTGAATCTCTTCGATGATTTCCCGAATTGCAGTGCGATACTTCTTCCCGTTCCAATCTCGAATGCGTCCCTCCGGCACCCACATCCCATAGAAAAACCGCCCATTCCCCTGCTCATTCCAACCCAGACGATCCTCAACCGTGCCAAAACGCTCCGTCCTGGGCGGCTGGTATTTGAAACTCACTCTTTCCAAAACCCGTTCCCGAAACCAATCCAGTCCCTTGTCACGAATCAAATACTTCATCCGTGCCTGTTTCCGATCATCGCGCCTTCCAAAATCCCGCTGCACTGTGACAATCGCGGTCATTGCATCCAGTGCATCCTCATATGCGACATACATCAAAGGCTTCCCAAGTTGAGGATGTGTTTGCGTTTGCCCGTGGGTCATCCCCAATCCACCACCAACTAAAAACGTCCATCCCACAACCTCTTCCCCTTCTACATGCGCAACGATCCCTGTATCCTGTGTGAAAACATCAATATCATTGAATGGAGGCAATGCAACTCCTATCTTAAATTTCCTCGGTAAATAAGCATCCCCATAAATTGGATCCGGCAGCTCATCCGTCACCCGCTCCCCATCCAACCATATCTCCGTATAGCTATTGCTCTTCGCAAAAAATCGCTCACTGATCGCCGCGGCTAATCCTTGCACTTGCTCCATCGCACGGCTCGTAATCGGAACTGCTGTAGCCATTGTATTCCGCACAATATCCCCGCACGCACCTTTCGTCGTTAATCCGCAGGCGTTGATCCGCTGAATGCACTCCTTCAAGGACCCAAACAAAACCCCATGCATTTGAATCCCTTGCCGGGTCGTCAGCCGAATACTCCCGTTCCCCAGCTCATCTGCCATCCGATCGTGAGCGAGGTATTGTTCCGCACGCAACTCCCCACCTGCCACCTTCGTCCGAACCATAAACTGCCAAGCCTTATCCTTCCCCTCCTTCTTCAACTCCGCTCGTCGATCGCGGTCATCCTGTTGGTAGCTCCCGTGAAACTTCAGCACCAAAGCGTTCTCCTCGCTAAAATGCGTCCCACCAGAAGCTAGCTCCTCAGCAATCGTCCCACGCAAACCCTGACTCTGGATTTTTATCTCCTCAATGCTTTTATTACTCATTACAGTCCCTCCTCATTTTCCCTGAATTTTCCCTATCTACCATTTCCTGTCAAGAAAAAATCCTATTACCTATGGATAATTTTATTTTTCGCTCGTTCTCTGATTCGCCTGCTACTCCTTTCTTGATCTTTCACCAAAAATTGCTGTTCCGATCCTCACGAGTGTCGCTCCCTCCTGAATTGCCGCAAGAAAATCTCCACTCATCCCCATAGAAAGCTCCTTCAAGCAAATCCCTGCCGCCTTTTCCAATCTTTCTTTCAGCTCACGGAGCTTAGCAAAATAGGGGCGGGCCATTTCCGGCTTTGGGGTTAGTGGTGCCATCGTCATAAGTCCCAGAATCTCCAACCTAGGCAAAGCAAGCAGATCCTCAATTTGTGCGAACAAGGCCTCCGGCTTAAACCCAAACTTACTCGCCTCCCCAGACGTATTGACCTCCAGCAAAATCCGTGGCCTGTGCCCCTCCTCCTCTGCAATCCGATTCATATCCTCGGCCAACTCCAAACTATCCACGCCATGAAACAAATCAAACATGGGCAACGCCTTTCGAACTTTATTCCTCTGCAAATGGCCGATGAAGTGCCATTTTAAGCCTCCCGGGCAAAGTGGAATTTTTGCCAATGCCTCCTGCACGCGGCTCTCACCAAAAATCCGCTGGCCTGCTTCCATTGCAGCACGCACAGCTGCCGGCGGATGCGTTTTCGTTACTGCAACAAGTTCGATCTCCTCCGGCTTCCGAGCAGCAGCCCGTGCGGCTTGCGCAATTTGCTCCCTTACCGCTGCCAAATTCTCTGCAATCTGACTATCGTTCATTTTAGCCAACTCAAAAAAATTCTCGAGAACTTAATCTATTATGCTTGCTATCGTTTCACAATACTTTGTTCCCGCAGAAGGCTCCGTGCATGCTCCAAAGCCGACTCCCCTCCCCCTCCAAGCATCCGCGCAAGTTCCCTCTCCCGACCTTCCTCATCCAACCGGAACAAAAGCGAAGTCGTCCTCCCTTCCTTCACACGTTTCTCAACCAAAAAGTGCGTATGAGCTGCCGCTGCCACTTGGGGTAGATGGGTAATACACAACACCTGCCGCGTCTGCCCCAGTTTTCTCATCTTCTGCCCCACTTTTGTCGCTGTCTCCCCTCCAACATTCGCATCAATTTCATCAAAAACCAGCATTGCCACCCGATCCTGCCTAGCCAACACGCACTTCAAAGCCAACATCACCCGCGAAATTTCTCCACTCGATGCAATCTGCCGTAACGGCTTCCTTGCTTCCCCAGGATTCGGCGCAAAGAGAAACTCCACCAATTCAAAACCACTCGCTGCCGCTTCCCCAAGCATATCCAAATGAACTTCAAACCCAGCTTGTCGGAACCCCAGCTCCTCCAACTCCCTTCTAACAGCCAACGCTAGTTTTTCCGCACCTTCCCTTCGCAGAGAGCTAAGCTCCTTCCCCAGCCGGCAAACCTCATCCCAGATTTTTTGGACTTCAATGTCCAGTTCCTTGCAACGGTCTTCACGATTTTCTAAAAACTGCAACCTTTTTTCTGCCTCTACGGCAAAACGCAAAATCTCCTCTGTAGTATTTCCGTATTTTCTCTGCAACGAGGCCAACAAATCCAACCGTGATTCCAGCGAAGCCAATTCTTCGGCATCCAACTCGATCTCCTCCATCTTCTCTTCAAGCTCTCTTGCCAAATCTTTTCCCAGCTCAGCCATCTCCATCAGTTTCCCTTCCAACCCAGAAGCCCGCAAATCCAGCCGAGCCAACTCTTTCAAGATCCGCCCCAAATCTCCGCAGAGCGAAAGAACACTTCGATCCCCATCACGCAAAGCTTGTAAGGCACTAGCTCCCAACTCCAAAATTCTCCGGGAATTAGCAGCCGCTCGATGCCGCGCTTGTAATTCCCTCTCCTCGCCCGGTTGAAGATTTGCGTTCCGGATTTCCTGAATTTGGTGCCGAAGCAACTCCACTTCCCGATTTACGGCCAGAACATTCGCATTCAAAGATTCAAGTTCCTTACGCATGGCAAGCCACTTCGTTCGTTCCGACCGATACTTCTTCATCAGCTCCTCCCCTCCAGCATAAGCATCCAGAATCCGCGTCTGCTCCTCGCGGGAGAAGAGCGACTGATGCTCATGGGGCCCGTGCAAATCGGCGAGCAAATCACCCAATTGACGAAGCACCGAAAGCGTGCAAGGCGAGCCGTTCACGAACTGCCGGCTTCCCCCCTCGCTCACTATTCGCTTCAAAAGCAAAACTCCCTCCTCGCATGGCTCAACTCCTGCCTCTGTTAAAATCCCCGCAATTGCCTCCCCTCCTGCATCCGGCTCTGCAGGAACCTCAAAAGCCGCCTCTACCACACATTGTTCCGCCCCACTCCGAATCATCCCTCTATCCGCTCGCTCCCCCAGCAACAGCTTCAACGCACCAATCAATACCGACTTCCCTGCTCCCGTTTCCCCCGTCACTACATTCATCCCCTTCCCCGGTTCCCACTCCAAATCCTCCACCAGAGCAAAATTCCGAATCCTCAGCAAAACCAACGTTGCAGGCATAATTTCACTCGTGCCAACATCCGCTAAAAAACAACCAGAATGGGAACGTTTTCAATCACTTTTCTCGGCACAGGCACTTCCGCCGGCATCCCTGTCATCGGATGCTCCTGTCGAGTCTGCACCTCAATGGACCCCCGCGACCAGCGACTCCGCACAGCCCTCCTCGTCCAAGCTCCAGACACCTCTTTCGTCTTCGACACACCTCCCGACTTCCGCTCCCAATGCCTCCGCGCCAAAATCTGCAAACTCGATGCCGTTGTCTACACTCATTCCCACATAGACCACATCGCTGGATTCGACGACCTCCGCCGCTTCTGCGAAATGGAAAACCGCGGCATGCCGATTTACGCCGATCCTTTCACCATGGATGTCCTGCGCCGCGTCTTCTTCTATGCCTTTAACTATGAGGGACCCGTCCCAAAAACCTACGTCCGTCCCGAACCCGTCCTCATCCACGCCCCATTTCAACTCGGCCAGAACCTCCTCGTGCCGGTGGACCTTCCTCACGGCAAACTCATTACAAAGGGCTACGTCCTCTGGCGCAATCAACGCAAGCTGCTCGCTTACTTTACCGACTGTCACGACGTTCCCCCTCCCGCCATCGAAGCTGCAAAAAACACCCAAATCCTCATCCTCGATGCCCTTCGCCACTCCTATCATTCCACCCATCTCTCCATAGAGCTCGCCTGCCACTTTGCGAAGCTTATCAACGCCTCCCAAACCTGGCTCGTCCACATGTGTCACGAAGTCCTCCATGCCGAAACTGATGCCATCCTCCCACCCAACATCCGCCTTGCTTACGACACCCTCAGCATCCAAATCCCCCTCGACTAATTCATCTTCCTCAACCATCGCTGCGCCTCCTAGCAAAAACAAACAAATCCCCACGCTCCTCAACCAATTCATAATTCTCGACAAGCCACTCCCAAACAGGCTTCGCCCAGTTCATATATTTCGACCGCTCCGTCACATTCATCGGCTTATTATTCACCAACACTACCGCAGGCCTCCGCTCACCCAGCTCTCGAATTGTCAGCTCCGCGTAATTTTCCCCGGCAGTCGCATTGTCATTATACAAACGACGCAGCTTTGTCGGCCTCCCAGTCAACACATTAAAGATCGGCCCATAAGGGAAAACCACCAGCTCTTCCCCCTCGCGGCTATTCGCCTTTATGGCCTCGCAGACCGCGCTCCAATCCGCAAACTCCTGTTTCGTCAACCGCACTCGCACCCCATTCTCGCCGCGAAACTCCTCCGTCCTCCTGCGCGCCAATCGAATACTGCCCGACCCTTCCCTCCCATACAACCCATTAAACGCAACAACATATTGCATAACAAGCACAATTATCGCCAAAAAACTCCACAAATTTGCCCCCCTCCCCTTCCCCAACGAAAATGCCACCCAAATCCCTGCCGCACACGCCCCATAATACGGCACGAGAAACTCCGCCAAGTGAACGCTATCCGGCCGGAAGAAAAAATACTGTGGGAAAAGCGACAGCGAGCATCCTGTCGTCACAAGCAAACCAAACGAGCTCCTCCGCAGCTCCCCTTCGCTACAAAAAACTCCCTTCAAAAAACCTACACATCCAAAAAACACCAACACCCCAACAGAAACCAATGGAAAATACAGAGCAAGAGTGAAAAATTTTGCCCCTTGCCAACGGAAAACTTCCCCCAGCGGCGGCAACTTCCTTCTCTCGCTGCGGTATCGCTCGGCGCTTGGCAAGTCCTCCGCCTGCAAAATCAGACGGTTACCAAAATAGCTAGCTTCCTTCAAACTAGCCATTAAACCCTCTGAATCTCCCAAAAAACTCCCCAAACAAACCACCTCTCCACCTCCGCCAACTTTCCCTGTCCCCTTCGTCCATTTTTTAACTTCTTCCCGCAACTCCCAAAGAATCATCTGTAAACCCAACCGATACTGATCACGAAACTCTTGACCATAACCTCCTTTATCCGCCGCAACCAGAAACGGCCAATGCACCAGAAAAAACATGCCAACAAATGCCGCTCCTCCCATCCCAAGCGATAAAACCCTCTCCCGAGGCCACCCCTCCCCAAAAATCAAAAAAATCGCAACCGCACCCAGAAAAACCGCCGATACAATCAGCATCGGTTCCACCCGAATCAAAAAACACAAACTCAGCACCCCACCGGCAAACCCCATCCAGAAAACCCGTTGCCACCACTTCGGATAATCCACAACCAAAGCCTTCACAATCGCATACGCCGATATAACCGCTACAAAACCCATCCAATTCCGAAATGGCTTCCCCGGCATCAAAACCATAAATCCTGCTGCTAAAGCCGCTAACCACGCCCACGGAGTCAGCTCCCGCACAAGCCTCCACCCAAACCAAGCCGTTACTACCGCCAACCCGAAAAAGAAAACTTGCGTCAGCGCAAAATTCACACCAGCCACCTTGTAAATCCACGAAAGCGGTAAAAACCACAAAACATTATAACCGATAAACATATCCTTAAATGGGCGCCACCCTTCGTTCATTCGCTGGGCAATAATCACGTTGCTCCCCCCCTCGCCTGTCGTCCAAATTGCCGCGTCCCAATAAAGCGCATAGTAAACAACGGCAAAAACAAGTAGTACCAATCCTCCCCATCGCCTTAAAAAACCTTCCACCCCTTGCAGTGCTCCAATTACTCTAACCAGGTAGCTTCTCATCAATCCTCTGCAGTATGCATCGCTTGGCCTCCGTAGTCCCTTTTTTTCTTCCGGCCCTTGCATTTTGTTTCCGGTTGCGTTTGTTCCAAAAACATTTCATCCGTCCCATGCACCTGAAACTCGGGCAAACATACTGAAGTCGCTGATACTACCTCCCAAATTATGGCCGCCTCCTTATTCATCGTTTTTCTTGCCTCTGCGATCTCTCCCCTCCTTGTCTATTTCTTGCGCACTCGGGCTAGCTACTTTCTTGCACTCGTTCCGCTCTCTATTTTCGTTCTTTACCTCCATTATCTTCAACGACTCCACGACGGCTCCCCCCTTCTCGAAACCATCCATTGGATCCAAAGTTTCGGAGTTCATCTGCAATTTCGCCTCGACGGACTCGCCTTACTCTTTCTCCTTCTCATAGCGGGCATAGGAACCCTCATTGTCCTCTATGCAGGCAGTTACCTAGCTGGCCATCCTCATCTTGGCCGCTTCTATGCAATCCTCTTCCTCTTTATGGGAGCCATGCTCGGCCTTGTCGCCTCAGAAAATCTCATTGCACTTTTCGTTTTTTGGGAGCTAACGAGCCTCTCCTCCTATCTCCTTGTTGGTTTTGATTACCGGAAAAAAGAAGCCCGGGCAGCCGCCCTCCAGGCACTCCTCGTCACTTTCACTGGCGGCCAGGCACTCCTTGTTGCATTCCTCATCCTTGCCTCCCTAACGGATTCCTTTTCGTTTACTCAAATTTTAGAGAAAAAAATCCAAATTCAGCAAAACCCCTCCTATATCATCCTTGTCCTCTTGGTTCTAACTGGAGCTTTTACGAAATCTGCGCAAACTCCATTTCATTTCTGGTTGCCGGGTGCAATGGCTGCTCCGACCCCTGTCAGTGCATACTTGCACTCCGCAACGATGGTCACAGCTGGGGTTTTCCTTTTGGCTCGATTGACTCCCCTTCTTGGCGGCACCCACCTCTGGGCATGGTCCCTCACCTCCTTTGGCCTCCTTACGATGCTCACTGGATCCATCCTCGCCATCGGCCAAACTGACCTCAAACGCCTCTTGGCTTACACAACCGTCGCCGCGCTCGGGACAATGACGATGCTCCTTGGCCTGGGAACCCCCTTAGCCGCTAAAGCCGCCATCGCTTTCCTCCTCGTTCACTCCCTTTACAAAGGCGCCCTCTTCATGGTCGCCGGTGCTGTGGACCACGAAACCCATACCCGGGACGTTCGCGACCTCGGGGGCCTCATCCGTCACATGCCCATTACAGCCATTGCTTCCGGTTTAGCTGCTCTGGCTATGTGCGGTGTCCCACCAGTTCTCGGTTTCATCTCCAAGGAGCTTATCTATGAAGCCAAGCTTGAATTTGGACAAATCGGTTGGTTTTTTGCAATCCTCGGTGTTATTGCAAATGCCCTTGTTGTTGCCGTTGCCCTTATTGTTGGAATCCGTCCTTTCTTAGGTTTCCCCTTGCACACGCCAAAGCATCCTCACGAAGCTCCGTTCCCACTTTGGTTCGGCCCACTCATCCTTGCTCTTTTAGGATTACTCTTCGGAATCGTTCCGCCATTGGTGGAACAAACCATCATAAAGCCGGCAGTTGTTGCTGTCGTGGGAGATACAATAAAAGTCAAGTTGTCTCTTTGGCATGGTTTCACGCCCATGCTTGTTTTGAGCTTCGTCACGCTGCTTCTGGGTTTCTGCTTTTTCCGAATGCGTGAAAAATTCCGCCTCGCCCGCGAAACACTCACCCCCCTCCGCTATTACGGGCCAGAATCTCTTTACTCCTGTATCATCAATCATTGGCTGCCTTCTATCGCATCGCTCCAAACTCGCATTCTCCAGCATGGCTACTTACGTTACTACGTCCTGAGCATCATCGCTGCTGCTGCCTTGGCGGTCGCAGCGGGCCTCTCGCGAATTTCCCTCCCTGGCACTTGGTTCACTTGGCGTTCTTTTGAGTGGTGGGAAGTTCTCCTCTGTGCAGCTATTTTTCTTGCCGGCTTTGCAGCCATCCTAACTTCCGGCAGAATCACCTCCGTCGTTCTTCTGGGAATCATCGGCTACACTATTTCCTTAATTTTCGCCCTCTATGGCGCGCCTGACCTTGCACTCACACAATTCCTCGTTGAAACCCTTACACTCATCCTCCTTGTTCTTGTCCTCTATCGACTGCCCAAAGCCAAAAGCCTCAGCTCCAAAGCAAGTCGGCTCCGCGACGCTCTCCTGAGCTTGGCTTTCGGCTTTGCAATCACCCTCCTCGTCCTCAAATCCCTTTATATCCCACACGACACAAAATTACCTGATTTTTTTGTCCAAAATTCACCGATCGCCCAGGGGCGAAACGTCGTTAATGTCATCCTTGTGGATTTCCGCGCACTCGACACACTGGGAGAAATTACGGTCCTCGGCATCTCCGCTGTCGGAGTTTGGGCTGTCCTGAGCTTTATTCGCAAGAAATCCTCCTCCGCTTCCGCCTCGCAAAAAAACTCTTCGCCAGCTTCTTTCGAACAATGAATTCGCTCCTCCTTCAGGTCTGCGCACGCATTACGTCGCCGTTGCAAATCATCCTTTCCCTCATTCTGCTTCTTCGTGGGCACAACGAGCCTGGCGGCGGCTTCATTGGTGGCTTGGTTGCTGCAGCAGGTATCATCCTTTACGGGTTTGCTTTCGGCTTCCACAGAGCCCTTTGTTTGCTCCCCCTGCCCCCCATCTCCTTCATTGCAATTGGCCTCCTCCTTGCCGCTTTTAGTGGAATCCCAGCCCTCCTAGCCGGACAACCCTACCTCACAGGCCTTTGGCCAAATCTCTCCATCCCAACCTTCCTCGCGGGAAACCTTAAACCAGGAACTCCACTATTTTTTGACTTAGGAGTCTACTTTTCCGTTTTCGGAACCGTCCTCCTAATGCTTGAAACCTCAACGAAAAACGAAAATAGCCCCTGAATTCATGGAGAATCTCCTAGCGATCACCATTGGAGCGATTTACGCCTTCTCATTCTACCTCCTACTCAGGCGTAGTCTTGTAAAGGTCATCCTGGGCGTGCTCCTTTTTGGACAAGGTGTCAACTTACTCATTTTCACAGCAGCGGGGCTGACACCTGACCGCGGCGCTTTTCTTAAAGAAGACGGCTCTCTCCAGCCCCCTTATGCTGACCCACTTCCTCAAGCCCTCATTCTCACAGCAATTGTTATCGGTTTTGGGGTCCTTGCTTTCACGCTCGCCATGATGCACCGTTTGCACCGCGAAACAGGCACCGACGACTTAGACGAATTGCGTAGCGACGAGTTCGACGATCCTGACAAGCCAGCGCCATAAACCGATGAATCTTTTACTTGTTCTGCCAATTTTCCTCCCTCTTGTCTCCGCGGCAATTCTCCTTTTGATTCCCTCTGCGAAATTGCAGCGTTGGATACATATCGCTGCTTGCCTTGCCCATTTTGCCGCAAGCGCTTTGCTCTTGTGTGAAGTTCTCCGCAAGGGAATTACCGCCTCCCAATTAGGGAACTGGCCAGCTCCGTTTGGCATCACGTTTGTTGCCGATACTTTCAGCGCCATGATGGTCCTCATCACTGGTCTTATGGGCTTTCTTGTGGCTATTTACAGCCTCGATGACGTTTCCTCTGAACACCAAAAACGTGGATTTTACTCGCTCTACCAGGTCCTCCTTATGGGAGTGAGCGGGGCTTTTCTAACAGGAGACCTCTTTAACCTCTTTGTCTGGTTTGAGGTTATGCTCATGAGTTCTTTTGTCCTGCTGGCTCTCGGATGCTCACGCCACCAGCTCTCCGGCGGAGTCAAATACCTTGTTCTTAATTTTCTATCTTCAAGTCTTTTTTTAACGGCACTTGGACTTATCTACTCCGTTACGGGAACGCTGAACATGGCCGATGCTGCGAATATCCTCAAAAGCTCACCTCTTGGAATAAGCTCCATGTCAGCAGCCATGCTGCTCATGGTTTCTTTTGGTATCAAGGCCGGGCTTTTTCCGCTCTTTGCCTGGTTGCCAGCCTCCTACCACACACCGCCTGTATCCGTTTCCGCGATTTTTGCCGCGCTTCTGACAAAGGTCGGCGTGTATGCACTAGTGCGTGTCTTTACGCTCATTTTTACCATACAAGTGGATTTTACTCACGATATCCTGATAGGCATATCCCTAATAACAATGCTTACAGGCGTCCTAGGAGCAGCCGCACAGTATGAAACCCGCAAAATTCTTTCTTTCCATATCATCAGCCAAATCGGTTACATGACCCTCGGATTGGGCTTCTTTACCGAAGCCGCACTAGCAGCCACAGTCTTTTATATAATCCACCATATTGTCGTAAAAACGAATCTATTCCTCATCGCCGGAGCCATTTCGAAACTCAAAGGAACGGCGGAGTTGAAGAAAATCGGCGGCCTCTATGCTGAATCTCCGTGGCTTGCTTTACTTTTTCTCATTCCGGCAATGTCGCTCGGTGGAATTCCACCGCTCTCTGGCTTCTTCGCAAAATTTGCACTTGTTAAGGAAGGTGTCTCTCTCCATGCGTGGCTCTCGGTCTTCGTTGCTCTCGCTGTTGGCATCCTCACTCTTTATTCCATGACAAAAATTTGGGCAGAAGCTTTTTGGAAAGCTTCGCCCAATGAGAATGGCGATTTCGGTCTTGGTGACGCACCAGATCCAACTCCAACGTCCTCCACCACACCAAGCCTTCCTTCTTTGCCAGCAAGCTTCTGGGCAGCAATTACCGCAATGGCGGCAGTCACCTTAGCAATCAGCTCCTGGCCACAATGGCTTTTCGACCTGTCGGAACGTGCTGCTGCTGAACTCTCTACCCCATCACATTACATTCAAGCCGTGCTCCACTCAAAACAATGAGAATTCTAAAAAAATTCTTCCTTTTTATCCGTTTTCTGGCGTTTTACTCAAAAGAGGTTATTATCTCGAATTTACGGGTTGCCCATGACGTGCTTACTCCTCGGGATTATTCGCAGCCCGCGATTCTTGCTTTAAAATTGGACGCAACCCACGAGTGGGAAATTTTCCTCGTCGCCAACCTAATCAGCATGACACCGGGAACTTTGAGTATGGACGTATCCACCGACCGCAGAACCCTCTACATCCACGCCATGTTTGCAGAAAACCCCGAACATCTGAAAAACGAACTCAAAGCAACGCTTGAAAGACGTGTGCTCGAATTGACGCGGTGAATGCGATTTTTGATTTCCTCACTTTTAGTCTCCTCGCGTGGGCCCTAGCCCTCACGGCTTTGCGCCTAATCCTCGGCCCTTCCCTCCCTGATCGGGCTGTCGCCCTCGATTTGCTTGGAACAGTAGTCCTCGCCTTCATTGCAGCTAACTCCTTGCAGTCAGGTGAAACTCTACTTCTTGATGTGCTGCTTGTCTCCGCGATTATCCTCTTCCTCGGCACCATCGCCCTCGCTCATTATCTCGAACGTATCCGATGAATTCCTCCTTTGAATGGATTGAATTGGTTGGCAGAACAATTGGTCTGCTCGGCGCTTTTTTTGTCTTCGTTGCAGCGCTTGGCGTATTCCGCTTCCCGGATGTTTATATGCGGACGCATGCCGCCACCAAAGCCGGCACACTTGGCCTTGGCTTGCTGCTGCTTTCTGTCGCTATCCAATACCCCTCCGTGCCAACTTTCCTAAAAGCCATCGTTATACTGATTTTCCTTTTCCTCACAGCCCCTGTTGCAGCACATGCCATCTCGCGCGCTGCTTTCCTGCAAAAGGTGAAACTTTGGGAGCGCACTCACACAAATGAGCTTGAAGGAAAGTATTCCGCAGATGGCAAAACTCTCGACTCCTAAGCCCCAAAACCATCTCTTGCCTCTATGTTTACTGGACTAGTTGAAGAAACTTCCCGGCTTGCCTTCTATGAACCGCAGGAATTTGGAGCACGTCTTACGCTTGAACCGCCATCCTTTGCTGAAGAACTCCACATTGGGGATAGCCTAGCCCTCAACGGCTGCTGCCTAACGGTAGCCCGTCTCGAGGCAGGCCATGCTCCCGGTTTCGATCTTCTCCAGGAAACGCTCGTCCGCACAAATCTTGGCCGGCTCCAAATTGGCTCCCCTGTTAATCTCGAACGCCCTTTGCGGGCCGGTTCTCAACTCGGTGGCCATTTCGTTCAAGGTCACATTGACGCTACAACCTCTGTCCTCGAATCAACTTTCCGTGGTGATGACTTGTATCTTCGGTTCGGAATTCCACCTGGAGCCGAAAAGTTTTTCATCGAGAAAGGCTCGATCGCGGTCAATGGGGTCAGCTTGACTGTAGCGACCCTTGGGAAAACTGACTTTGGTGTCTGGATTATTCCGCACACACGTGCAGTCACCAACCTTGGCTTGCTCCAAATCGGGGACATCGTCAACCTCGAATATGACATGCTCGCCAAATACATCCTCCGTTTCCTTGAATTGCAGACACAAAAATCATGAATCTTCAAAATCTCCCTTCCTCCCTTCTGCAAGAGCTGTTCGAGTTCCTTCGCTTTCCAAGCGTTTCAGCAAATCCATCGTATGCCGAGCAAACCCGTGCTTGTGCCCGCTGGCTTTGCAATAAGTTCAAATCGCTGGGGCTTGAGTCAAATCTTTGGGAGACGACTGGCTATCCTGTCGTCGTTGCACGGAATTCCCCCGACCCTTCTAAGCCTACAGTCCTCATTTACGGCCATTACGACGTTCAGCCCCCGGAACCATTGGATGCCTGGCACAATCCACCCTTTGAACCTGTTCTTCGCGACGACCGAGTCTACGCGCGCGGAGCTTCTGACAACAAAGGTCAGCTTTTTGCTCATATTGCCGGTTTGGAGCTATTGCTCCGAAATTCAAACGCTCTGCCAACAAATATCCTATTCCTTATCGAGGGAGAAGAGGAGATTGGCAGTTGCTCGCTACCGGCTTTTCTCAACCAGCACCAACGTCAGCTAGCATGCGATGTCGTAATTGTTTCCGACTCCGGTATGGTGGCTCACGGCTTCCCAACCCTTGCCTATTCATTGAGGGGCATCACCGCCCTCGAATGTTTCGTAAAAGGCCCTTCTCACGATTTGCATTCAGGAGTCTATGGCGGCGCTGTCCACAACCCGATAGCTGCCGCTGCCCGCCTCATCGCTTCCTTGCACCACCCAGATGGGCGCGTTGCAATTCAAGGTTTTTACGATCGCGTCCGACCACTCGAGGCATGGGAGCGCGGAGCAGTAAAAAATCTTCCAATTGTGGAAGATGACATCCGTATTCAGACCGGTGCACCTAGTTTATTCGGGGAGCCAGGTTTTAACGCAATTGAACGGATTGGCTCTCGTCCGACGGCCGAAGTAAATGGGATAGGAGGGGGCTACCAGGGACCCGGCACAAAAACCGTTATCCCAAGCGAGGCATTCTTCAAACTGACCTTCCGTTTGGTTCCCGACCAGGATGCCGACGAAATTCTAACTCTTGCCGAGGAGCACCTGCGGGCACATTGTCCCCCTGGAGTGGTTCTCACAATTCAACGCGGCCATAGCGGGAACTGGTTTTTCTCCAACCCTAATGCCCCCTATGCAACTGCTGCAAGGGAAGCTCTGCGAGAAGTTTTTGGGCAAGAAGTTGCACTCCTGCGGGAAGGTGGAAGTATCCCGATCCTCAGCGAAATTCAGAAAATATTTGGAGTCGAATGTCTACTTTTGGCGTTGGCATCTCCCGACTGCAATGCTCATGCGCCGAACGAAAACTTTCCTCTCGAGAATCTCCAACGCGGTATAACACTCCACCAAACGTTGCTTCGACGAATTGCCTCCGTCTTCCCGACATTGCGCGGGAGCCAACCCTCTCCCTCAGCAGAGCAACGGGCTCGCTCGACTTGTTAAATTCGCTTTACCTAGAATAAGGCAAGAAAGTTCAGCGAAAACTTTTCGCACTTAGGTGGAAAAGATTCCATCGCCGAGGAGGAGCAAGGTGGTATAGTTTTGTGGAATGAGGTTTTCGCGTCGAAGTTTTCTCAAGAGGCTCGCTGCCGCAGCAACCCTCCTGCCTTTTGCTGGAGGCGGATTGGCTCGCGCTCAAAACCACGCTTCTTCTGAGAGGACTGGAAAAGAATCCGATCAGACGCAGGAAAATTTGGTAAAGGAGAAACCGGTTCCACGCCGGCAATTTGGACGGCACGCTGACATGCTGAGTGTGGTGGGAATTGGAGGCTTAACACTAGGCGGTGCCGAGTCGCGCGAGGAAGCACGCCGAATCGCTCACCGCGCGATCGAAGCGGGCATCAATTTCTTTGAAAATGCATGGGATTACCGTAGCGGCGAAGCTGAGGAATGGATGGGATATGCCCTCTCAGGAAATCGCGACAAGGTTTTCCTCATGACGAAAGTTTGCACCCACAGTAAACCCTTCCCCGAAGGTGGAAAAGAGGGAGCAATGCGAATGCTGGAAGATTCTCTCCGCAGGCTCCGCACCGACTTCCTCGACCTGTGGATGATTCACCAAATCGAAAATGATTTTGAAGTCGAACGCGCTTACTCCCCTGGTGGGGTTCTTGAAGCTTTGGAGCTTGCCAAAAAGCAGGGAAAAGTCCGGTATGTAGGCTTTACAGGACACACAAATCCGCAATCTCATTTGAAGATGCTCGAAGGAGGCTTCCCATTCGATGCAACTTTGATGCCTGTTTCAGCTCTTGGTGCACTCAGTTCACGGCAATTCGAGCGGTTGCTGATGCCAGAACTCGGCCGAAGGAAAGTAGCCGTCCTTGGGATGAAAGGTTTTGGCGGTAGCAAGCGCGCACACTTGCACGGTCTGGTTAATGCCGAAAAAGTTCTCCGCTACAGCTTAAGTTACCCGGAGGTCTGTTGTCATGTCATTGGAATTGATAAGATGGAGTATCTGGAGAAAGCAATTGCTGCTTCTTACCTCGAACCAATGACTCCCACGGAGCGCGAAGCTTTTCAAGTCGCTGTGGCTGCTCAAGGAGGTTCTCGTTTTGCCGCTTATCTCAAGGAAAATTACCGTGATGGCCACTGCGAAGTAGAAGTTGAACTCAACGCTTAATCCTTATGAGTAAAAAAGATAGGCCCATCCGCTTATTTTTAGCGTTTCTTGTCTTTTTTTGCACATTTCCGCCTTCTTTCGCGGTTGCGGCTGCCAAGAAGCCATCGAATCGGTATGCCAATGAGATGGACAAGACTCTTGAGGAGCGGCTACTCAATCCAGACCCGAATCGGAAAATCCCTGTTCCGGTTCAGAATCCCAGCCAATTTTCCGCGAAGTTGTTGAAAGAGGATTTCTTGAGCAAGAGAGTTGAAGCGGAAACGATCAGCGTTAGGAAATTTCAGCGAATTCGGGACCTTGAATTGAAGCAATTGTCTGCCCTTACGCAGAGGGAACAAAATAAAAAAACCTATTGGGATGCAACAAAGGGCACGAATTTGCTGCGGGATGCTATTATGGGCTCGACAAGACTGGCTAGGGAAAGGGAGTGGCTCCCAGCGGAAAGAATTACCGATCAGGATAGCATGGGTGCTTATCCGACACGCCTGGCATACGTAGAGGGGAAAAGTCAAAAAATACTGGATGCAGAATCCGCTAAACAGCGGAAGGCGATTTCCGTTGAAGAACTGCGCCAACTGCTGAACAAGCCGAAATGAGGGAATTTCCAAATCCAGAAGACCAAATGGAGGTGCTCTGCCGGGGATGCGAAAAAATCCTCACCCCAGAGGAGCTTCGGCAAAAACTGGCTGAGCGACGCCCATTGCGGGTGAAGCTTGGGGTTGATCCAACATCCCCCGACATCCACCTTGGCCATACCGTTGCATTGGCTAAGATGCGCCAGTTTCAGGACCTCGGCCACACGGGCGTGCTCATCCTGGGCAGTTTTACAGCAATGATCGGTGATCCGACAGGCCGCTCTGTCACCCGACCACAACTTACAAAGGAGGAAGTTCTGGCAAATGCAGCAACCTATCAGGAGCAGGCCTTTAAAGTTTTGGATTTTGAACGCACGGAAGTTGTCTTCAATGGCGACTGGTTTTTCAAAATGAGCTATGAAGAGGTTCTTCGGCTCAACAGTCTCGTAACGATGCAGCAGATGTTACAGCGGGAGGACTTTCGCGAACGAATCGAAAGAGGCCACCCGATTCGCGCTCATGAAATCCAGTATCCGATCATGCAGGGATGGGATTCGGTCATGGTGCGAGCAGATGTGGAGTTGGGAGGGACAGACCAGCTCTTTAATGTTCTCGTCGGGAGGGATTTCCAAGCACATCAAGGTCAGCCCTTACAAGTGGCAATGCTGATGCCGATCCTCGTTGGAACCGACGGGACGCAAAAAATGAGCAAAAGTCTTGGGAATGCGATCGGGGTAACTGAAGAACCGGAACAGATGTTTGGGAAGATCATGAGCATTCCAGATAGTGCTTTGCGCCAGTATTATGAATTGCTTCTTGGGGAGACGCTCGACCCAAATGCCCACCCGATGGAACAAAAGAAAAACCTTGCCTATCGCATTGTCGCTCGATTTCACTCGCACGCTGCCGCTAAAGCCGCACTCGATAATTTCGTCACCCGTTTCAGTAAACGGGACCTCGCCACAGCAGAGCTGCCAAAGTTCACGCCTCCGCCGAATCTCTCCACAACGGCTCTCTCGCTTACGGCAGCAGCGTATGAGAGTTGTTTCGGGCTGACTCCCTCGCGCAGCGAAATCCGCCGGTTAATTCAAGGAGGGAGCGTTCAGTGGAATGGAAAAAAACTTACCAATCCGAACGCCACTATAAGTATCACCGACGGGGGTGTTTTAAAACTGGATAAAATTCGCGCAGTTCGCATTATCCCACAGAAAAGTTAAAGTAAGGCCGGCACTGCTTCAGGCAAATTTCTTTTTCCGCCCATAAAGTTCGCCCTTGAATGCTTAAGTGGAAGAAGAAAACGAAGAGTGGAGAAGCTGCTTAACTGGTTTTGATGGAGGGGAAGCTTTCGACAGCATCAGCGCAGCGTTTGCAAAGGGTTGGGTGAGCCGGGTTGTGCCCAACATCGGGAAGATGGCGCCAACAGCGCTCGCATCGCGGCCAGGGCGCTTTGCGAAGTATGACGTTCCAATCGTCCGCCGGCTTTAGCTCTAAATGGCTTAGGATAAGGAATTCCTCCAGTTGATCTGCATACGGAATAAGCTCGTCATACTGGGCATGGGGAACGTGAAGCTGAATGTGCGCCTCCAAGGGCTTGCCAATCGTATTGTTCTTAATGGCTGCTTCCATCGCTTGGGAAATGCGGGAGCGAATTTCAAGCCAACCCCGAATTCGCGAAACAGCCGAATCGGCAATCAGCTCCTCCCTTTGATCCAAGGTCGGAAAGAGTTGCAAGTGAACAGAGGTGCCCGGGCGGAAATAGCCCCAGGCTTCTTCTGCAGTAAATGCTAGGATGGGAGCAAGGAGACGGCAAAGCACATCAAAGAGCTCATACATGGTGGAGCAAGCCGCAAGCCGACGTGGACTCTGGAAGTGGTCGCAGTAAAGGCGGTCCTTGGTTATATCTATGTAGAGGCTGCTTAGCTCAACCGCACAGAATTGGGTCAGCTCTTGGTAAACCTTGTAAAATTCCAAGTTTTCGTAAGCGGTTTTGCAAATTTTACAAATACGGGCAGCTTCTGAGAGAACCCAGCGGTCAACTTCAGTTCGTTCTGGGAAGGGGATGGACATCGTGGAGTAGTCAAAGGAGTGGAGGTTGCCGAGGAGGATGCGGAGGGTATTGCGGATGCGCCTATAAGCATCGGATAAGCGAGTAAAGATTTCTTCGGAGAAGGGGACGTCGTCTGTAAAGTTGACACTGCAAACCCAGAGGCGAACGAGGTCGGCACCGTATTTTTCAACGTAATGGGAGGCTTCGGTTGGTTTTTGATAGCCAGCTTGCTCAGATTTAGAAATTTTTTTGCGGGTATCTACGTCCACGACGAATCCATGCGTGAGGACTTTGCGGTAAGGGGCTTGCAGACCCAGGGCAATGCTGGTCATGAGGGAAGATTGGAACCAGCCGCGATGTTGGTCGGTAGCTTCGAGGTAGAGATCGGCAGGAAAGGCAAGTTGATCGTGATTACAGAGGACGGCCTGGTGGCTCACGCCGGAGTCAATCCAAACATCGAGAGTGTCGAGAGAGCGCGTTGTGCCACTTGGGAGGTTTAGGGTTTGGTTCCATTGCTCGTCGTCCCAATCAAACCAAACATCGGTTCCTTTTTGGCGGACAATCTCGGCAACGGAGCGAATGAGATTTGCATCGAGACGTAGAGAGCCATCGGGGAGATGGAAGGCAGGGAGAGGGACTCCCCACGTGCGTTGGCGTGAAATGCACCAATCTGGGCGAGCTTCCACAGTTCCGCGGATGCGGTTTTTTCCCCAACTAGGAAGCCACTCTACGGACTCGATTGCCTCGAGGGCTTTGGAGCGAAGCTCGTCAATGCGGATAAAGAATTGCTCGACGGCGCGGAAGATAACCGGGGTTTTGGAGCGCCAACAGAAGGGATAGGAGTGGGAGTAGTTTTCGCTGTGGATGAGAGAGGAATTGTTCCGAAGAATTTGGAGGATGTGGTCGTTTGCTTCAAAGACCTGTTTTCCAACGAGTTCAGGAAGGCCACATTCCGGGGTAAAGCGGCCGAGATCATCTACAGGCGAGAGGAGTTCCAGATTGAATTGGAGGCCAAGATGGTAGTCTTCCTCGCCGTGGCCTGGAGCAATGTGGACAAGGCCCGTGCCAGTATCGGCTGTCACGAAATTTGCAGGGAGGACCGGGACGACTCGGTCGAGGAAGGGATGACGAGCAGTGAAGCCAGAAGCAAGCTCCCGCCCACTGCAACGGGCCATCGGATGGGGACGGGAAATGGCCAGCTTTTGCACAAGGCCAGAAAGTAAAGGCTCGGCAAGTATAACCCGCCCGTGGTTGGGCAGCTCAACCAACACGTAATGAAAATCGGGATGAACAGCGATGGCCAAGTTGGCAGGAAGTGTCCAGGGAGTCGTTGTCCAAATGACTAGCGAGGCATCCGTAAAAGCCGGCGAAGGAGGCTGAATAAGTGGGAATTTAACGTAGATGGAAGGGGAAATTTTCTCTTTGTATTCGACTTCGGCTTCAGCAAGTGCCGTGCAGGCACCCCAACTCCATAGAACAGGCTTTTTTTTGCGATATACGAGTCCTTTTTCAACAAACGTAGCCAAACACTCAAGGATGTGAGCTTCGTAAGCTGGGTCGAGGGTAAGGTAGGGATTTTCCCAATCACCAAGCACACCGAGGCGGCGGAATTGTTGGCGCTGGATGTTTATGAACTTGCGGGCGTAGTCGGCACAACGACGGCGAATTTGGACCGGCGAGAGGGTGTCGGCTGATTGGACGACTTTGTATTCGATGGGAAGCCCGTGGCAATCCCAGCCAGGAATGAAGGGAGTGCGAAAACCAGCCATGGATTTGGACTTAATGACGACATCCTTGAGGATTTTGTTGAGGGCAGTGCCCATGTGGACATCGCCATTAGCAAAAGGTGGCCCATCGTGGAGAATGTAAGTTGGGCAATTCTTGCGAACGGCTTGGATTTGCTGGTAGAGGTTTTCGCTTTCCCATTTTGCCAGGATTTGGGGTTCGCGCTGGGGAAGCCCAGCTTTCATCGGGAAATCTGTTTTCGGTAGGAGGACGGTATCTTTGTAGTTGATCATGGCATGTTTTTGGGCCTTCGGCGTGTAGCAAAAAAGTTTTGGACGTTGAAGACGCGAATTAGGGTGGAATTCGCACAGGGCGGCCAGGAAAGCCGCCACTAGAGAAAATAGATGCGCGGCTAGATGTGGATTGCGTGGCCTTCGGAAGCGTGGGTTGCTTCGAGGACAGCTTCACTAAGTGTTGGATGGGCGTGAATGGTCTGCGCAATCTCGTCTTTTGTAGCTTCGAGGGTAAGAGCGAGACCAAGCTCGGCAATCATTTCGGTCGCATCGGCACCGATGATGTGAGCGCCAAGCAACTCTCCGTATTGTTGACCGAAAATCAGCTTGACAAAGCCTTCGCTTTCGCCGGCGGCAAGTGCCTTGCCGGAAGCGAGGAAGGGGAACTTGCCGACTTTGTAGGCAATGCCTCTTTCTTTGGCAGCGCGTTCGGTAAGCCCCACACTCGCCACTTGTGGCTGGCAATAAGTGCAACCGGGAAAGTTGCGGACTTTTTTAGGAGTAGAAACTCCGAAAATACCTTCAACAGCTTGGATGGCTTCATAACTTGCGACGTGAGCCAGCCACGGGGGGCCGATGATGTCTCCTGCAGCAAAAATGCCTTTGACACTCGTTTCATAGCGGTCATCGGTTTTGATGAAGCCGCGGTCGAGTGCAAGCTCAATACCGTGTGGGAGAAGGGGGCTAACCCCAATGGCTACAAGCACAATGGGAAATTCGAGGGTTGCGTCGGTTTTTCCGGAAAGCTGGACGCGAACTCCTTTGTTCGTTGTTTCTGCTTTTTCGACCTTTGTGCCTGTGTGAATGGTTATCCCCTGCTTGGTAAGAGCTTTTTCAAGAGCAGCACTGATTTCATCATCCTCCACGGGGAGAATGCGCTCCATCATCTCTACAAGAGTTACTTTGGTGCCAAAAGCATTGAAGAAATAGGCAAATTCGACTCCGATGGCACCCGCACCAATTATTAAGATTTGCTCAGGACGCTCGGGAAGAACCATCGCCTGCTTGCTGCTAATAACAGTTTTGCCATTGAAAGGAAGACCGGGAAGCTCGCGTGAAACACAACCCGTGGCAATAAGGATAAATTCGGACTCCAATGTTGTTTTTTTTCCGTCCGAGCCCGTAACTTCAACCGCGCCCGCCCGCGGAATCGAGCCCTCGCCACGAATATAGGCAACCTTGTTTTTCTTAAAGAGCATTTCGATACCGCCAGCAAGGCGATCGCTGACTTTTCTGCTGCGGCCAATAATTTTGGACCAGTCGAAGCGGAGGTTCTCAAAGGCTAGTCCGAATTCGTCAGCATGGTGAGAAAGCTGACGGTAAAGCTCGGCATTTTTAAGGAGGGATTTGGTGGGAATGCAGCCCCAGTTTAGGCAAGTTCCACCGGCCCGCTCCATCTCGACACAGGCAACGTTTTTTCCAAGTTGAGCGGCACGGATCGCGCCAACATAGCCGGCCGGCCCACCACCAAGAACAATGAGGTCGTATTTCATAAGTAGCTTTGTTTTCTTAACATAGGCGGGTTGCAATTGAGAAAGTTTTTTTTAGGACCTGGTTAAGGGGTTGCTGGATATAGCCGTTGGGTTGCCCAGAGACAGTGGGAGGAGGAGCGGTTGGTTTAGGTAGGGACGAAGCGAATTTTGGCTAAATGTCGGCCAAGTTCTTTAAACCGGATAACTTTATCGGAATAGCTTGGCAGAAATTCTCCCAACCAGGGAAATTCCATCGGTTGGGGAAGTCGCGGCATTGTTGCGGCTTGACAGGTTGCAGCAGGCAGGAATTGCCGTCGAGCCATTCGCACTCGCCATTGTTTTTTTCGAGGAGGGCAAGTCCGCGTCGATCGTAACGGAGACGCGTGTGTTTCTGGATAAAGTCATACTCAGACAATCCTAAATGAGCAGCAATCTGAGCTATTTCCGACTCAGTGATTTTCACCTGTCCTGGCCACTTGCAGCAGTTCACACAGCGCTCACAAAGGTAATAGACGGTTGGATCATTCACGGCAGCTTGCGGTTGTAAGGAAGAACCTTCGACTGAATGTTCCGAAAAAGTTGACTTATTCATCCAAATTCTTGGAAAGTCGTGGAAAAGGAAGATTTGCTTCTTTAAGACGATGAGGATAAAAAGAATGAGGAAAAACCCCCAGAGGATTTTGCAATGCCTACACCCGCTGCGAATGGTTACCGGATGCCTGCTGAATGGGAGTCCCATGAAGCGACGTGGGTTTCGTGGCCGCATCCGGATGGAATCAGCTTCCCTGGAACGTATGAGAACGTAGTGCCGACGTTTGTGCGAATGGTGGAAGTGTTGGCGACGTCGGAGCTTGTAAGGATCAATGTGATGAACGCGGAGCAGGAAGCAGAGGTTAGGAAGCTCTTGAAAAGGGTTCCTCCAGAGCGGGTGGAGTTTTTTCACATTCCAACTAATGAGCCGTGGTGTCGGGATCACGGCCCAATTTTCGTTAAGCGGGAGCAGGAGCCTCAGCTTGCAATTGTTGATTTCGGCTACAATGCATGGGGGTGGAAGTATCCGCCGTGCGATTTTGACGATCAGGTTCCAACGTTAATCGGGAAAAAGCTTGGGTTGCGGGTGTTTGACTTCGGGAAATTCGTCCTAGAGGGAGGTTCGATTGACGTTAACGGCGATGGCACGCTTTTAACCACAGAAAGCTGCTTGCTCAATCCAAACCGAAATCCGCAAATGGATCGAGCAGCAATCGAGAAGAAACTACAAGAAGCTTTGGGAGTAAGGAAAATTCTTTGGCTTGGCAACGGGATTGTCGGCGATGACACAGATGGTCACGTAGATGTCATCGCCCGCTTCGTGGCGAGAGACACTGTTTTGGCGGCAGCTGAAGAAAACCCTGACGACGAAAATTACGAGTCATTAAAACAAAACTTAGACCGCCTGCACTGTATGACGTTGGACGATGGGACACCCCTAAAAGTGGACATTTTACCCATGCCGCCGCCGATTTATCGAAACGGGCACCGCTTGCCGGCTAGTTACGCGAATTTTTACATCGCAAACGAGGTCGTAATCGTGCCGATTTTCTTTGACATCAACGATCAATGGGCCGTTTCCATTCTGCAGCAACACTTCCCGACACGAAGAATTGTGCCGATTGATTGTCGGGAACTGATCTGGGGACTGGGAGCATTCCATTGCCTCACCCAGCAACAGCCAGCCGTCTCTAGAAGCTAGAGAAGTTTCCAAATAGTTCGTCCGGCTACAATCGTTTGGACTGCCCTACCCACAAATTCGCACCCGTGAAAGGGAGTGTTTTTAGAAAGGGAAAAGGATTGGTTACGATCGAAGGTCCACCGGAGATTGGGCGAGATGAGAGTTAGGTCGGCTGGCGCCCCGGCGGTGAGTGTTCCAAGGTTGAGTTTTAGCAGGCGTGCTGGATTTACCGTATAGCAAGCGATGAGACGGGGCCAATCAATCGCCCTTTCACGATGGATAAGGAGTGTGGCAAATGCAGCCAACTCGGTTTCCAAGCCCGTCATGCCAAAGGGAGCGTGGTCAATTTCTACTTCTTTTTCGTAATTCGCATGGGGGGCATGATCACTTGCAAAAATGGTGATCGTGCCTTCAACAATGGCTTCGAGAAGAGCTTCGATGTCATGGCGTTCGCGCAAAGGAGGGTTGACCTTAAATGTGGAATCGAAATTTTGGAGTTTTTCGTCCGTAAACCATAGATGATGGGGGCAAACCTCGGCAGTGATTTTGAGCTTACGAGCGGAAGCTTCACGAAGGAGGCGGACGCTGCCAGCCGAGGAAACATGTTGGATGTGAATCGGAGTTGAGCAAAGCTCAGCAAGAAGGATGTTGCGGGCAACAATCACTTCCTCTGCAATTCGAGGCCAGCCCTGTAGGCCCAAACGAAGGCTCCATTGGCCTTCGTGCATTACGCCATCTGCTGAAAGGTTGTAGTCCTGGCAGTGATCGAGAACTGGAAGTTGAAACATGGAAGCATACTCAAGAGCGCGACGCATGACTTCGTGGTTCTGAACGCAATGCCCGTCATCCGTAATAGCTACGATACCTGCCTTCAACATCGAGCCAATCGGGGCAAGTTCTTCGCCAGCCAGGGATTTGGTAATTGCTCCAGCAATGAAAACGCGAACACTGGACTTCTGCAAGATCCGCTGCAGCAACCACATTACAGCCGCTGGACTGTCGCAGGGTGGTGAGGTGTTGGGCATAGCAAGAACCGACGTAAAGCCACCCGCAGCAGCCGCAAAGGTGCCACTCTCTATCGTTTCTTTGTGAGGAGCACCAGGTTCCCTCAAATGGACGTGTATATCTATAAGACCTGGCGCTACGATCAGGCCCGAAGCATCAAGAGTCTGCGTCTCGGTTGGGAGTTTCGCAGGTGGATCCCCGATAATAACCCCACTTTGGATAAATAAGTCAGCAATTTCGTCCCGTTGGTTGGCCGGATCAATGATTCTACCATTGCGGATGAGGAGGGGGGGAGCTGGTTTGGAGGAGACAGCCAAAGGCAGCACCTGAAGGGGAGAAAAAGGGGAAGAATTGGAGTGTATTTGGCTCATTGAGCAGCAGGAGTTTTGCCTCCAGAACAGAGGTAGAGAACGGCCATCCGAACTGCAATTCCATGGGTGACTTGTTCGAGAATAACGCTCTGCGAGCTATTAGCGACGTCGCTATCTATTTCAACACCGCGGTTTATTGGGCCTGGGTGCATGATAAGGCAGTTCGGTTTGAGAGCACGAGCCCGTTCTTTGGTTAGGCCAAAGAGGGCTGTGTATTCTCCTGTGCTGGGAAAGTATTCCTTACGCTGGCGTTCGTGCTGGATGCGAAGGAGGTTAATGACATCCAAATGGGGGAGAATGGGATCGAGATGATGGTGAACGTATGCACCGAGTTGTTCGAAAAGTTTGGGAACGAGAGTTGATGGCCCAATCAGATGAACCTCTGCACCGAGTTTTAACAAAGCATGGAGATTTGAGCGGGCAACCCGACTGAAGAGAATGTCACCAACAATCCCAATTTTGAGGTTTTTGAATGAGCCGAAGTGCTCACGAATCGTAAAGGCATCCAAAAGTCCCTGGGTTGGGTGCTCGTGTGCCCCATCGCCAGCGTTAATTATGCTTGCTTCAAGACGGTCAGCGAGGAATTTGCACGCTCCAGCAGCACTGTGTCGGAGAACTATAATGTCGGCATGGAGAGCTTGAAGATTTTTGGCAGTGTCAATCAGGGTCTCCCCTTTTTGAAGGCTAGAAGCAGTGGCAGACATGTTGATTACGTCAGCACTTAGCCGAAGAGCAGCCAGCTCGAAAGAAACCCGCGTGCGTGTGCTCGGCTCAATGAAAAAATTGATTAGCGTGCGGCCACGTAAGGAGGGAACTTTTTTGAGGTCGCGCTCCCCAACCGTTTTAAAAGCAGCCGCCGCATTAAGAATAAACTCGATCTCCCAAGCCTCAAGTTCGTCAAGAGAAAGTAAATGGCGACGGTTCCACTCGCGCGTTGGGAAGCTCATGTCAGAATGGGACGAACAAGTTGAACCGAATCCGGAACTCCATCTATGTTTTGAAAGCGCACTCGAATGCGGTCAGCGTATTCAGTCGGAATTTTAATGCCCACATAGTCGGCTTGAATGGGCAATTCACGATGCCCACGGTCAACAAGAACAGCAAACTCTATTCGGCCCGGACGCCCAAAGGAGTAAAGCGCCTCAATAGCAGCTCGCGCACTACGCCCCGTAAAAAGAACATCATCCACAAGGAGGATAAAACGCCCCTCAATGTCCAAAGGAAGCTTGGTTGGATGGATGGCCGGAAGTGAGGGACGCTGCTTAAGATCGTCACGGTGCATTGAAACATCAACACTTCCAAGTAAAGGGTTGAATCCGGTTCGCCGGGAAATAGCAAGTTGGATTCGACGAGCTACCTCTACACCACGTGTTTGAACACCGACAATGTATAGGTCTGGTTTTAGATTATGCCGAGCAACAACTTCATCGGCAATTTTTTCGATATACTCAGCGATTTTTTCAGCATCTAAAAGAGACTGCAGTTGAACTTTTGCAGTTTGGTTCTGAGAATGGGACATGGAATAAAATGCTAACCTCGATTGGCCTCACTAACACTAGCAAACAAAGCAGGTGAAAATCGGATTTAACTTGCCTTTTTTTGCTCTTGCTCGCGAAGTGCGGCTCGTTCTCGTTTCCATTGAGAACGATGATGAATAATCCAGTCAAGTAAAGCGCGCTCAAAGCCAATGTCGTAGCCGCACTTTTCGCTTTCGAGCCATTTGTGGCGGAGAATCTCTTCCCGCTCTGCAAGAAACTCGCGGTAAAGCTGCGACTCCCGAAGCAGGTCGTTCCTTTCCGGATCGCTCGAATTCATGAGTCAATTTTTAAAATATTCAAAAAGAGTAAAATTCGTCAAGTTTGCGGTTGTAAAGTTTTAATGAGGATAATAAGTCTTCATAAACGATAAAGGCATCGAAATTAGCTGCCCGGGCAAGTTCGAACATTAGCGCTGAAGTTGGCTTGTAATGGAATTGATGGTATGGCGGATTTTTTCGTCCTCAGCTATGCGTTTTTTGATGAGTCGGTGGGCATGGAGAACTGTGCCATGATCCCGTCCTCCGAAAGCCTCACCGATGTCGGTAAGAGAGGCGTCGGTAAGTTCGCGTGCAAGATACATTGCCACTTGACGAGGGAAAGCAATGTTAGCAGGACGCCGCTTGCTGGTCATATCCGCAAAGCGGACATCGAATGTCTCGGCAACTTTGCGTTGGATTTGCTCAATGGTTACAGCACGGCGAGCCTGTTCCTGGAAAATGTCACGCAGGAGATTGTCAAGAGTATTCCGAGAAACAGGTTGACCACTTATGCTTTGGTAAGACGCAACCCGGGTAAGCGCACCTTCAAGGCGGCGGACGTTGTTGCGAATACGGTCAGCAAGGTATTCAAGAACCCAATTTTCGATGCGGATCTGAAGAGAAGCAGCTTTGCTTTTGAGGATGGCGATCCGAGTTTCGACATCAGGAGGCTGGATTTCCGCTGTCATTCCCCACTCGAAGCGGGATACGAGGCGCTGCTCGAGCTTTTCAATTTCGCAAGCAGGGCGATCGCTAGTTAGAACAATCTGTTTGTGTCCGTCGTGGAGTGCATTGAAGGTGTGAAAGAATTCCTCCTGGGAACGCTCTTTGCCTGCAAAAAAGTGAATATCGTCAATCAGTAGAACGTCAGCATGACGGTATTTCTTGCGAAATTTTACGAGTGTGCCGTGTTGGAGTGCGTCGATAAACTCGTTTGTAAATTGCTCGCTCGTTAGATAAGCAATACGAGCTGTTTTTTTGTTGTGAAGAACAGCGTGGCCAATGGCATGAAGAAGATGAGTTTTGCCCAACCCGCTTCCCCCATAGATGAAAAGGGGGTTATAATGAAGAGCAGGAGCCTTCGCAACAGCAAAAGCTGCAGCATAGGCAAATTGGTTGTTGGGCCCCACAACAAACGACTCGAAAGTATTCCGAGGATTTAAAGGAGCACCCCGGCAGTCCTCGTTTTTTTCAGTTCTGCGTGTTGGTGCCTCAGAGGAACTATTCGTATGGTGAGACTCGTCCTCCGGATGCTCATTGGTTAGGAAAGCAATTTTGCGAGGAGCACCAAGAACCGAATCAACAACAACTTCAAGAATTGGAAGATAGTTGCTCTCAAGGAAAAATTGGTGAATGGCATTAGGAACTATAAACGTGCAAGTTGAGCCATCATCTCCACCCCATGCTAACTCGCGAAACCAGCGTTCAAAACTATCAGAGCTGATTCGTTCGCGAATTTGGGCTAAAATTTTGTTAAAAGGCGCGTCGTCAACCGTCGTTTCGAAGTTATCCACCGAAGCAAACAAAGGTTTATTAGAATTCGAAACCTTTTTTTTCATCATCGCACCCCTTGGTTAATTATAAGAAATTGAACAATTTAAGCTAAAAATTTGTGGGGGTTTTTGAATAAAGAAATTCGCATGGCATTGATAATTAATAACTTGCAAACTACCTTTTCGATAGAAACATAGGGGAAGTTTTAAAAAAAAGAAAATTTCAAAAAAGCGGCAATTCTTTGATTTACAAGTAAGAAACAAAGTTATTAAATATGTTATTAACAAGTTATTCACAAGAAACATGGCTATTGGCTTGCCGTTTGAGAAGGGCAGATTTTAGCTAACTCACAAAAATTTTTCAAGATAAAAAGCAGGCCAAAGATTTTAACATTTTCGGTGTTGACAGAATTCGGGAAGAATTGGTGGTCCATGCAGAGAGGACTTTGAACCGAAGAAAACTGAGGAATCCGATCACGAGAGGGCAGAAGCGGTCCTTCTTTCGGCAAGAAAAATGGGATTAGGGCACAGCTCCATGATGAAACACTCCGATTCTTGAGCAGTGGAGTTTTGGCATCCAGCTTGGGAAGTTGCTTTGCATTCCAGAGGGACTGTTAAATGATCGTAAAAATTGGAAGAAAAATTGTTTTTTTAAACTAAATGGGGGAAACGATGTTGTAGAAATTCTCATGAGAGGTGTGGACATCCCGTGGAAGAATTACTCAAAAGATAAGGATGAGTTTATAGTTAAAGTGTGGAACTCCCTTGGGTATTAAGATGAGCATTAGAGCTGTTCTATTCGATTTGGACGATACTTTGATAATTGATGAAGCTGCTACCCGCGCTGCTTGGATTGCAGCAGCAAATAAAGCCATTCAATTTGGAGCAGAAGAAAAAACTTTTCTCTCTAGCGCAACAAGGATCGCGCGGGAACTTTGGGAGAAAAACCCCCATAAGGCCTTATGTGAAAAGATTGGGATAAACGATGCGGAGTGCATTTGGGGCAGCTTCACCGACAAGACGCATGAGTTTATTGAACTAGGGAAGTGGGCAAACAAATTCCGGAAGAATGTTTTCGCCGAAGCTTTGGCTGAACAATCTCTAACAGTGCCAGAGATCGCAATAGAAGAGGTGCTTATCGCATATTCTGAAGTTCGTCGCCGCGAAGGACGTTTATTGCCAAATGCCCTTGATTGCTTGGCTCAAATAAAAAAAATTGGTTGTAAAGTTGGGTTGCTAACTAATGGAGCTCCCTCGATCCAAAATGCAAAAATTGATGCTGTAAATTTACGCGACTTCTTTGACGCAATTGTTATCTCAGGAGAATTTATGATTGGTAAGCCGGAAGCTAAGATTTTCGAAATATTGCTAAAAAAGTTAGGAGTCGAGGTCAAAGAAGCTGTAATGGTTGGAAATAGCCTCGCAAGAGATATCGCCGGAGCTCAATCCTTGGGGTTGCGATCTATTCTCTTACTGGTGCCTGGAGCTGGAGAACCAGCAAACGTAAAACCCGATGCAATAGCACAGAGTCTTTTAGAGATCCCCAATATACTATTAAATTGGATAAAAAGTGCCACATAAGTTGAATTATGAGCTTACAATCTTTAGATCATTCTACCAACACCACCAGGAAACTTAGTCGAGAAGAAATCGAAGGAAAAGTAAATGAACTTGTTGCTTCCGTAAGCTCGGGAAATAAAACGGCCTTACTGGCCGGTATGATCTATACGGTGTTGGGTTTAGGGGAAGACAACGCAGAAATCTCCGACTTAAAGCTTCTGGGTAAAGCATTAGCCGAAATGCGTCGGGCAAATGCCGTCTTCCAACCCTTCCGTCATACTCGCAAGGTAGCTGTTTTTGGTTCTGCTCGAACAAAACCCGAAGAAGCCGAGTTTCAAACCGCTTTAGAATTCGCCAAACGTATTGTTGCTGAGGGATTCATGGTTATCACTGGTGGTGGAGACGGTATAATGGGAGCCGCCCAACTCGGTGCAGGTGCAGATCGCTCCTTCGGACTCAACATCCGTTTGCCTTTTGAACAGCGTCCAAACGCTATAATTCAAGGAAATCCCAAATTAATTACCTTTAATTATTTCTTTGCAAGAAAATTGAGCTTCATGAAGGAAACCCATGCTTTCGTCCTACTACCAGGAGGATTTGGAACTTTGGACGAAGGTTTTGAGTCCCTTACTTTGATGCAAACAGGAAAAACACAAATCGCCCCCATAATTTTATTAGATAAACCGGATGGCTTTTATTGGGAAACTTGGCGAAGATTTATTGAAAATGACCTCTTCAGAAAAGGACTTATTTCCGAATCCGATTTCCATCTCTTTCACATTACCCGCGATGTCCAGGATGCTATAAATCAAATCCTAAATTTTTATCGCGTTTTCCACAGCTACCGGTGGGTTCGAGATCAACTCGTCATTCGTCTCACAGCTCCACTAGTAGATGAAGATCTAGCACTCCTGAGTGAGCGCTTTTGCAACCTGTTAAATACTCCTTCAATAGAACAAACAGGCCCTCTTCCTGAAGAAAGAGAAGACGAAAATATTGCTCACTTGCCACGACTAGTTCTTACGCCTTCAAAAAAGGATTTCGGTTACTTGCGTCTATTGATAAACCACATCAATCAATCCAAAACCAAAAACTATTCTGAACTAAGCAAACCCTCCTATCGAGCATAACCGAGTATGAAAATTTATACCAGAACCGGAGATAATGGAGACACATCTCTGTTTTCAGGGGAACGTGTTCCCAAAAACCATCCTCTTCTTTCTGCTTATGGAACCATTGACGAGTGCAACTCCATGCTCAGTGCAGCTATAGCTCTAACTTCTCACTCAGAAATTATACATCTCGGTCAATTTCTTCAGAACCTATTCTTCAAACTTGGTGCAGATTTAGCAACAACAGAAAATTCTTCTCGAAATGTTCAAAGAATAACAACAGAAGACGTCGCAAATATCGAATCCAAATTAGACGAAATCCAATCCATCCTGCCACCGTTACGCACATTTATCCTGCCAGGTGGAACCCCAGCTGCCGCTTTTTTGCACACTGCAAGGACTATCGCTCGAAGAGCAGAGAGAGAAACAATCGAAGCAAAAAAAATTACTCCTATTAACCAACAAGCTCTTGTCCTCTTAAACCGCATTTCCGATCTATTATTCCTCATGGCACGATATGAAAATTTCTTAGCCAAAAAACCAGAAATACCTTGGGAACCAAAATAATGGCCCCTGCTTTTTGATAAAACGATAATCTCTTTCACTATCGAGTGCCCAAAAATTCAACAAAAAGAAAGCAAATAAATTCAAATAAATATTTAAACTACAATAAGTATTTGTTTCTAAGTCTAATTATTTTTATTCTGTTTTTTTGCATTATATCTTTTTTGAATCAAAATAAAGAATTACTTCCAGGCGGGGAAATTTTATTTGCTTACGACTCAAAAGAATATCTCCAAAAAGAAAATTTATTAGAAAAACCACCCCTAGCTTTTTTTTTATCTTTTATAATAGAGAAATTTTCACTTTTTGATATCCAGTCAGGAGTTACCTTAACTTCTACTTTTGCTTGTGCATTATTAATTTCAGCCACATATTTACTCGGCTTTTTTGCAAAAAATACAAAAACAGGTCTTCTTTCTTCGATGATTTCATTTTGTTTTGCTGGCCTTATTCCTTTAGCTCGAGATGAACCAGCTATAGCTCTTTCAGCTGGATTTACAACATGGAGCCTTATTTTTGCAATCTTGGCACAAGAGATAAAGAATTGGATTTTTGGGTTTTGGTCCTGTGTTATTTTATGCTTCCTTTCTTCCGGTATAATACCAATATTCCTTTTAATTCTTGGAACCATCCTTTCTCTCTGGCTTTGTTGCGGGAATCAAAGTATAAAAAAGCTATTGTTCACACCTGCTTTCTTCTTTTTTTTAATTTTTATTTTTTTTTCCCTTTTTTTCATTGATAATCTTTCTTTTGAAAAAATAGTAAAAATACAAATACCAGTTTCTAAATCAAATCCTTGGCTTTTTACAGGTATTTATACAAAAATTAACTATCTGTTTCTCTTCTTTTTAATACTTTTTTCTTTATGGCCTTGGTTATTGATGCCAAATATTATTTTGCATGGGTTAACTGCCAAAAAAAGCCATCCTGCTACTGGAGTTTTGTGGATTCTCCCAGGAATAAGTCTTATCCTACTTCTTTTACAAGGTTTTCAGACGGCAAGTGCATTACTTTTTATGATCCCTGCTATTTCCGTTGGAATTGCTATTTGCTTTTCCGGTCTATTAGAAGACATTGAACTAGATTTCTCCGCTCCTAATCGAGCTTTAACTATAACTGGAATCATTTTATCTTTTTTACTATGGATGTTTCCATGGTGGGGAGGGCAACTAGCCGTAGAATGGAATATTCTTAAGCGACAAATGGAGGGATTCTGGTTAGATTGCAGTAGCTTTGGTGCTCGCGAGTTCGAATTACTTTCCCAGCAAATTTTGCCAGGTTGTTTGTTTTCGACTTTTTGTGGTTTTTGGGCCCTTTTCTTCTCAAGGTATAAATGGAATCATGCCTTAATTTCTTGTTGGCTTGTTTGTGGAGCTATTGGAGTCTGGACATCTCATAAATTCGTTGATCAAATTACAGATTTAACCTCATTACGCAACTTCGCATCCTGGCTACAATCAAAAAACTCATCAGCCATCATCCTCGTAGACCAACCTAAGCTCGTCGCTGCTCAACTCGCATTTGTCTCCAAAAATAGAATTTTTTGGTTAGAACATGATCAACAAAACTCCCCTAATATAGATATAAATAAGCAAAAAATTCAAAATTTACTTCGTTCATCACAAATACTTCTCCTTACTCATCCAGAAAACTACCATTTATGGAAACAAATAATTCCTGACCTTGAAATTCTTCGTCGCAGAAGACATTATCTGGTATTGCAAAAACACGAATAATAATTAAATACATCTCACTTTTTTGATAAGTAATCTTTCTTCCTAGGGAATATGCGAAATCTTTCTAATAATTTCAGTGATTGTTTTAGGGGTAAACCTATAACATTTGTTTTTGAGCCTTCTATAACTTCAATAATTTCCCCAAAATCCTCTTGAGCAGAATAGGCACCAGCTTTATCCAAAGGAAAGATTCTTCCATAATAACGCCGGATATCCTCATTTCTAAGTTGTCGTATCTTTACTCGGGAAACTTCGAAAAAGGCTAACAATTTTTCTTCACTTTTAATACAGACCCCAGTATAGACTTCATGAATCTTTCCATTAAGTGAGGCCAACATTTCCTCTGCTTCTTTATAGTTTGAAGGCTTGCCTAATATTTTACCTTCTAAAACCACTATTGTGTCAGCTGCTAAGACAACATTTTTAGGGAAACGTCTAAAGACAAAAAAGGCCTTGCTTACAGCATTCCTTAAACAGACATCTTTAGGTTTTCCTTCAACAATCTCTTCAATTTTCGCCTCCTCAATTCTAAACTTAATCCCCGCAAGGCGTAGAATCTCTTGCCTCCGTGGAGACGCTGAGGCTAAAATAAGTTCACTGCCCTCCATTCTTAATTCCTTAAAAAAAAAAAAACCCGCCACTATTCCTGTGGCGGGTTTCTATTAAAACTTTAATTAATACTGATTTTTCGTGGCTTATGGGCTTCTGCCTTTTGGAGTCGTATCCGTAGCAGCCCCTGCTCAATAGTTGCCTGGATGCTGCTAGGATCAATGGTTGGGTCAAGGTCGAATACTCTGCGATAATCCGCTGGTCGGATTTCCTGCAGTAGAACTCGACCACCTTTCTCTTTCTGCTCCCTATGCCCGATAATTATCAGTTTCCCATCCTCAAACGTGAGGTCAACACCACTCTTTGAAACCCCAGGTAATTCAACCTCAACTACGTAACCATCTCCATCTTGATGAATATCAACAGCAGGAGTTGTATATTCTATGGGTCTTGCTTGACCTGTTGTTTGTTGGGTTATTTCTTTGCTCATTCAAAACACCTCCTTTCTTTTTACTGTTTATTTTGGAATGCTGGCAAGGCAACAGCTCTACCAGCATCCCAGCTCATCTAACGCCTATGATACTCCAACCTCAATCTTCTTTGGTTTCGCCTCCTCTGCCTTCGGCAAAGTCACCGTCAGAATTCCATCATTATAAGTTGCTGTGACCTTTGTTGCATCCACTGCAGTCGGCAGGGTTATTGAACGGCTGAACTTGCCAAAAAACCGTTCATTGCGGAAGCTTTCGCCAGTATTTTCAGACCTCTCCGCCTTCCGTTCCCCGGAGATAGTCAAAACATCCCTCTCCAATGATATATCGAAGTCTTCTTTCTTCATACCGGCTACTTCGAGTTCTACCGTAACTGCGTGGTCATCTTCCCGAACATCCATCGCTGGGAACCATTCACGATATCCCAACGGCGCACTTGCTGCTAGGGCAAGTGCACTGTCAAAAAGATCACGAAGAGAATTTAACCGATCAAAGGTAGTCCACAAGTCCTTAGCTACTGGATTGTAACGAATTAGTTTCATTGACTTTTCCCTCCTTTCTTTTGAATTTTTTCAAATTCCTCTACAAGCTTAAAAAATACCAAATCTCAGTTCGGTTCATTAACAGTTGATTAACAAAATCTTAAATAAAAAAAACTGCCCGCAACAAAGCGGTAATGTGTCAATATGGCGCTAATTTTTAGACGTTACTAACATTTTTTGTGTGTCACAGATATACAAAATGCCCTAGTTCGTATCAAAAACTCAAGCCCTCTCCCCTTACTTCAAATATCCTAAGTATTACTTCCTCTATCAAATTATTTGGACATGATGCTCCTGCCGTAATTCCAATTTCTACTTCTCCACAAGGCAACCATTTCTCTGCCTCAACTTCAACCTTCAATCCTATATCAAAATGACAAATTCTTTCTGCGGACAAAATCCTTGAACTGTCTCGAATAAAATAGGTCGGCACTTTCTCTTTTGCGATTTCTACCAAATGGGTGGTATTTGAACTATTATAGCCGCCAACCACCACCATCAAATCCGGTGGCTCCTTTAGAAGTTCAAATAGGGCATCCTGCCTCTCCTGTGTCGCTCCACAAATAGTATCAAAAGCACGGTAATTCGCCAAACTTCCCCCATCGCGATATTGAATTGCCCAACGAAGAAGATTCTGAATCTCCTCAGTTTCCCTTTTTAGCATCGTCGTTTGATTTGCTACCCCGATCTTTTTTAAATCTCGATCCGGATGAAATCCTTTCGATGTTTTCCCCTCAAACATCTGGAGAAAAACATTCGCATCGCCTCCATAGGCTATGTAATTAGCGACAAGTGTTGCTTCTTTCAGGTCGTAGACAACCACATAATGCCCCGTCCCACCTCCAACTGCTCGAGAAGCCGTCGCGCGAGTTTCCTCGTGGCCTACCTTCCCATGAAGAATGGTTGTGACTCCCTCCTTAGAATTTTGTCGCACTCGTTTCCAAACGCTCATTACATCCCCACAAGTCGTATCCACTATTTGACACCCTATTTGCTGCAACCTCTCGTTGACTTTAACCTCCGCTCCAAAAGCCGGCAAAATCACAACATCTTCCTTACGGATCCTAGCAAAATCCTCATTCCTCAATAACGTCGGGAGCATCTCAATCCCCAGCTCCTTCAGTTGCCCATTTACTTCAGGATTATGGATAATCTCTCCTAGTAAATATACCCGACGGTCAGAAAATAACTTCCTGGCTGCATAGGCAAGATCAATTGCCCGCTCAACCCCATAACAAAAACCAAACTGACGCGCTAAACGAATCGTTGTTCTCCCAGCTCGCAAGATCCCTCCTTGCTCTTTCGCTTTCTCAACCAACTCACTCCGATAATGCCGCTCAACCAATTGCCGAATTTCCTCCATCACATCCGGCGATCGCAAATTCCGCTGTCTTCTCCTGCCTCCTCCATCCTTAGCTGCAGCCTCTTCCTGGCTCATAATTCAGACAAACTTGTCACATTTTTTCTGGACATTTGATACCCAAAAGGTTTAACCCTGTTCGTATAGCTTTTGCTGTAGCAGCACATAGAAGCATACGCCCAGCCCGCGTTTCCTCATCTGCTTTTAGCACGGGACAAGTTTCATAAAAACCATGAAAGGTATTGGCAAGTTCATACAGGTAATTGCATAAGTGATTCGGCCGAAAACCATCCAACACTTCAGGAACTATTTCTCCAAACTTACAGAGCTGAAGTGCTAACTGTCGCTCCTCAACCATCTTCAACAGCAAAGGGTAATCGGCCAAACTCTCCTCAGGCTCATTTTCCATACCCACTTTACGGAACATAGACCGTATTCGCACATATGCATTTTGCAAATACGGAGCGGTGTTTCCCTGAAACGCTAGCATCTTATCCCACGAAAAAACATAATCCGTCATCCGGTGCTGTGAGAGCTCCGCATATTTTACCGCCCCTATTCCAATCGCTCGTGCAATCCCTTCGACCTCCTCCTCCCTCATCCCAGGATTCTTCTCCCTTACGATCTTTCTCGCCCGCTCCATTGCTTCCCCAAGCACTTCGGCCAATCCGACATTTTCCCCTGATCGCGTCTTCATAATCTTCCGATCCTCCCCGAGAATACTTCCAAATGCAATATGCCGGGCATTCACCTCCAACCCCATCCTTCGGGCAACTTCAAAAACCTGCTGAAAATGCAATGCCTGGGGTGCTCCGGTTACATACCAGATCTCATCCGGCTGCCATCGTTCCATTCGGTATTCCAGAGTTGCCAAGTCGGTTGTCGCGTATAAAAAGCCCCCATCCCGTTTCCGAATCAAACACGGCTTATCGGCTAACTCCTTATCTTCAGGAAAAAAAACACAAACAGCCCCCTCACTCCAACTTGCTATACCCTGTTTCAACAATCGCTCCACAAGCGGCTCCAACCGCTCATTATAAAAGCTTTCCCCCAACCGCTCATCAAATCTCACATCCAACAGTTCATACAGCTTTTCAAACTCTGCCCATGTCAACTCCACCACCTGTCGCCAGATCGCCAAATTCTCCTCCTCTCCCTTTTGCAGCCGCACAAGCTCCTCTCGCACACCCCGGGCAACCTCTGCGTCTCTTTCCTCTAAGGCATTCACCTCCCGATACAATCTTAACAATTCCGCCACAGGTTCCCGTTCCAGGGCTTCCCGATTCAGCATCTTCTTCCATCCATAGATCACTTTTCCAAACTGTGTTCCCCAGTCTCCCAAGTGGTTATCTGTTATCACCTCATGACCTAGAAAGCGCGCAATTCTTGCCAACGAATCCCCTAGAATCGTGCTCCGGATATGCCCCACGTGCATTGGCTTCGCTACATTCGGCGAGCTAAAATCTATAACGATTCGCATCCTTCTCCCCGCCAATCCCACACCAAACCGCTCATCCCTCAATGCCTCCTTCAAAACTCCTACAATTGCCCCTTCCCGAACGCGAAAATTCAAAAACCCAGCACCCGCCACCTCCGGCCGAAAAACCACCTCGCTCCCATCGTCCCAACTCTCCAAAATCCTGCCTGCCACTTCTCTCGGCCTCTCTCTCTTCGCCTTCCCAATTACCATTGCACAATTCGTCTGATAATCGCCGAACCTTTCCTCAGCAGTAGGCACGACCTCCCCTGCCTCCTGTGGCAAGCCTGCTCTCCCAAGTGCTCCTTCAAGCTCCTTCCGTATCCTTTCCCGAAGTGTCATACTCCTCCCGCTACGGTCCCCTCTTGATCCCCTCCCACTTTACTTCGAGTGCCTTTTTAGCACTTGCAGAATCCCTTCTCTTCCTTCCGCTGCAGCCAACTCCTCCCTCACGTTCCGATCCATTAACGACCTCGCTATCGCTGCCAACGTATTCAGATGCAACTTAAAGTTCTCACGCGGCACGATAAAAAGCACGACAAAATAGACCAACTGATTATCCTGCGCATCAAACTCAATCCCTTTCCTCGACCTCGCAAAAACCACCACAACCTCACTCACGCATTCCGAAGGGATATGCGGAATCGCCACCCCGTGACCTATCCCTGTGCTTATGCTCTCCTCACGCCGCTTCAGCGCTTCATAGATCGTATCTCGATCCTCAGCTCGTATCCCTCCACAATCTACCAGGAAATCTACTAGCTTCTGTATTGCTTGCCAACGATCCTCAGCCTCAAATTCAGGCACTATCCTCTCCAATTTAAGCAAAGATGCCAAAGTCATGCCAACTAGCAAAAAATGCTATCTTCTTTCCACTCCCCCTTTTGGCAAGCAAAATCTTCCTAAATCTCCTCTCCCTTCACCACCCTAGCACCTTCGCGAAAATTAGAGGTGCCACTATTGTCGCATCCGACTCAATCACATACTTCGGCGTCTCAACTCCAAGCTTCCCCCATGTTATCTTCTCATTCGGTATCGCGCCCGAATACGAACCATAACTCGTTGTCGAATCCGATATCTGACAAAAATATCCCCAAAGTGGAACATCCGTCCGCCGCATGTCCTGGTGCAGCATAGGAACAACACATATCGGAAAATCCCCGGCTATCCCACCTCCAATCTGGAAAAAACCAATCGAACTCCCCCTTGAAGTCTCCATATACCAATTTGCCAACTCAATCATATATTCAATCCCACCGCGCACTGTCAGCACATTCTTCACATCCCCCATCATACAATGGGCCGCATACATATTCCCTAGTGTAGAATCCTCCCAACCAGGCACAAACATTGCTATCCCCATTTCCTTCGCTGCCAACACCCAACTGTCCCTCGGGTCTATCTGAAAACTCCTCTTCAACTCCTCCTGCTCCAAGATCCTCCAGAAAAATTCATGTGGAAAATACCGCTCCCCACAACGATCCGCTGCCACCCATTCCCGCAAAATCGCATCCTCTATCCGTCTCATTGCCTCCATCTCAGGAATACACGTATCCGTCACCCGATTCATGTGCCGCTCCAGCAGCGCCCGCTCATCCTCAGGTGTCAAATCACGCCAATTCGGTATCCGTTCATAATAGTCATGCGCAACCAAATTAAAGACATCTTCTTCCAAATTAGCCCCCGTGCATACTATCCCATGCACCTTCCCTCGCCGAATCATCTCCGCAAGCGACAGCCCAAGCTCCGCCGTGCTCATCGCGCCGGCAAGCGTGATAAGCATTTTTCCTCCACCCTCCAGATGCCGGATATAGCCATCCGCAGCCTCTTTAAGCGACGCCGCGTTAAAATGCCGAAAATGCTTGTTAATAAAATCCGTAATCGGCTTCTCACTCATACTCATCGCAAGCCGCTCATTATTGCCCCAAATCCTCCATCTTGCAAGACCACCCTCCAATCCCACTTCCCCATACCTCTCCTCACGAAAAAAAAACTGCATCCACTACAAAAAAACAATCCCCCAAAAAAAATTAAAAAAAAAGATATATGTATCTTCTTTTTTACTTTTTCCTTATCCCCGCCTCCCTACTCCACCCCAATCCTTCGCTTAGCACCAATTCCCCAACTCAAAAAAAGTTCGAGTTATAACTGGACCGGCCCTCCTTCAGGGCAAAAACCATCCCCCTATTTTCCAACACATCAGCCCAATCAGAACAGCCGAACCAACTCCAAGTCCAACCACATACCTCCATCCCAAAAAACTTAAGTAAAGAAAAAAGAGCTTTACGTCAAATATAGGCCCATAAACCAAAAAAGCCAACTTCGCAAAACTCGGAACAGCGACCATCCCAGCGGCAACAAACGCATCCGACGAACTGCACACCGACAACAGCCCCGCCATACCCATCATCCCAAAAATTCCCAGCCACGGTTCCTCCGCCATCACCAACATCGTATCAACTGAAAATGCGGTCCCAACAAAAGCCGCTATCGCTGCACCGAGACAAAAATAGAAGAGCATATCCAAAAAATCTGAAGCAGCTGAATTCATAACAGCCCTCCATCCCTCCTTCCCCAATTCCTCCCCCGACATACCTCCCTCTCCCGCCGGCCTTCGACCTGCCGAACCCCCGGCACTGCCCCAGCTGAACCTTGTCGCCACCCCTCCACTCCTCACAACCCACTCCTTCGGCAGATTCGCCGCGGCAAGCCCCGCTATCGTTGCTACCAACCACCCAAAAACCAACCTCATCACAACCATCAACTCCCCACCTTGAAACCGAAAAGCCGCCCACGTGCTTAACCCTACCAACGGATTTACCGACGGCACGGCCAATAAAAATGCAATCCCATGACCAATTGGCATCCCTCGCGACACCATCCTCCGCACGATCGGCACAGTCGCACACTCACACAACGGCAATAGAAAGCCAACCCCTGCAACCAGCGGTATCCACCCCAACCCAACACCACAACCCACTCCCTGATACCTATTCACGATAAACCTGTCAAATATTGCAGAAATTACTGCCCCTGCCAGCAGAAACGGCACACCCTCAAACAGGATCCCCAGAAAAGCAAACGCAAAGTCCGCGGCAGAAAAACGAACCCACACACCCACCTCCCACCATCCCCTTCACTCACCTTAGCACCATCTGCCCTAGTGCCAAACCCCACCACGTCGAAAGCAAACAAACCACAAGGCTCAAACCCATATTCGCAAACGCATAATGGACTTGCCCGCTTTGAAACAACTGGATGGTTTGATAACTAAACGACGAGAAAGTCGTAAATCCACCAAGAATCCCCACAACGATCAACTTGCGAATCGCATCCGATGCCACCAACGGCCCACCGGGAGACAACACCCCCAACACAAATCCAATTGCAAAGCACCCCAAAAAATTCGCCAGAAACGTCCCCACCGGAAACCGATCCCCAAACCGAATTGCAGCAAAATCCGACAAAGCCATCCGTGCTGCGCTCCCAATCGCTCCTCCGATCATTACATAAACATAATCCTGCATCGTGCTCATCGCTAATTACCTCCCATTGCACTCACCACCATCTCTACCCCATCCCACTTTGTCAAACCACTTTCTCCCCTCCAAACTCCCTGCTCGCAGCACTCAATAAAAAACCCTTATGTCGAATTTATTCGCCACACCCATTCCCACCCTATGCACCGCTAACGTTTCCCATTGACAACTCAATACCAAAGTTTTCACAATAACTAAATCTATGAAAAATTTACTCCTCCTCGCCCTCTCTGCGCTTCTCCTATCTCCCGCCGCCTATGCAGGTTCTCTTGGCGGACCCGCCCCATTCCGTAACGGAAGCCCTATCTCAACAGGCACCGATGGCACATACAACGCCGCTTTCCGTGGCCAAAACCTCTCCGGCATCTTCCGCTTCTCCATCCAGGAAGGCAGCCAAACCGGCGGCATCGTCCTCCCTTCCATCTCCGGCCCACGGCCAGACCCAAGTCAAGCCAACGCTTACACAGTAACTGTCGCAACTTACAGCTCCCGCTTCAATACTTGGGTCGCTTGGTATGAAGGTATCGCTTACCGTGGCCTCACCGACGCAGCCATTACTCAAGGAACCGTCTCCGGCGTCCTCGCTGTCCAAATTTCCCCATCCACTGACCTCCCCCAACCTGGAAGATTTGCACCAGTAGCTTTTTCTAACTTTTTACCATCAATCTATTCCAGCATTGTTAACGGAACTGCACTAGTTGTTCAAGATGGTAATCCTCCTGTAACAACAATCTTCTCCACAGCAGCAAACCGAACAGTTTCAATCAATGCAGCTCTATCTGCTCCTCAAACGTGGGGTGCTCCTCTCGCAATCAATTCTGTCCTCCAATCGGGCGAATTCCATGGAATCCTAGTCCAGAAAAGTCCCTATGGCGAAATAAAAGGAAAGGGTAGATTCGCCGTTGTTCGCGATGGGGGGCTCGACCCGAACCGCCCTGCAGGAGCTCTATCTAGTTTGGATGCAACCATCTATGCTTCCGATATAACCCGCGCTGCCAACAACCCCCGCTACCGTTCCGAATATGTTGATTTCACATGGAAAGGTGCCCGTGTCCAATCCGCCAACCCCAACCTCACCTTCGCACGCTTTTAATTACTTCGCCAAATCCAATTCCTGAGTTTCTTGATTTTTGACCCAACCTCGCAATTCGAAGAAAAGTTCCCCTGCACGCGCTTTTACTCTCCTCGAGCTAGTCATCGTTGTCGCCATTATTGCAACGCTCATTGCCTTAACCATCTCTACGTATCCGCGCATCTTTGACTACGCTCTCAAAGTCCGCTGCATGTCTAACCTCCGCTCCCTCCACCACGTCTTCACCCTCTACCTCGCTGACAACGAACACTGGCCCCAACCTCCCGAAGGTCAGGAAGACTCCGCATGGTGGATCACTGCCCTCGAACCTTACGGCGGAGAAAAAAAGCTCTGGTTCTGCCCCAAACTCCAGCGCATGTTCTCGGATGCTCCCCCCTCCCAACAGCCAGCCATTCACTACCTCCCTACCCTCTTCGATTCCAATCCTCTCACCCCCCACAAATGGTCAACTATGCCTTGGCTTATGGAATTCGCTGACGCTCACGGCGATGGCCCCCTCATTCTCTTCGCAAATGGTGCTATAAAGTCCGCCAACGAATTCTTCTCCCAATAACTCCACCTACTTTCCCCTACCACAGCTCTCTGCCCAACACAACCGCCAACCCCCCCACCCTCACCCAATAATTAAACGATATACCCGTCATTTTATTTTTCAAAATACCTCCCTCCTCTTAGCTCCCCTCCCTCTGAATCATCCCTCCCCACCCCAACTCCATCTTATAGCTCTCACCCACTCCCGAAGTTAGGCATCACTCACCACACCCTTCACTACACTCTCCACCTCACCTCCAATATCTCAACCCCATCCTAACCGGAATGCCCCCCTATTAGCGGACCGAAGTTCCCCACCTCCCTTCATTCTGATTGCCTCCAACTTCAGAATCCCCTTAAATCATAGCAAAAAAATCATGAACAGAACTACCCGCCTCTCCGCACGCCTCGAAAGTTTCGGAACCCCTCCCGCCCTCCGTGTCATCGAAGAACCCCTTCCCTCACCTGCTCCCGGCCAACTCCTCCTCCAAATGCTCGCTGCCCCCATTAACCCTGCCGACATCAACATCCTCGAAGGCAAATATGGCGAATTGCCCGATCTCCCCGCTTACGTCGGCAACGAAGGCGTCGGCAAAGTCTTAGCAATTGGCGAAGGCGTTACCGGTTGGCAAATCAGCGACCTCGCACTGCCTATGTGCCGTGGAACCTGGCAATCCCATCTCCTCACAAACGCCAGCGACGCCATCGCTTTACCTACATCCCTCGATACCAACCAAGCCTCCATGCTCACCGTCAATCCGGCAACTGCCTTCCTCCTCCTTAAAGAAATCGTCCCTCTGACTCCCGGCGAATGGATCATCCAAAACGCCGCAAACTCCGGCGTAGGCCAATGCGTCATCCAGATCGCAAAACAACTCGGCCTTCACGTCATTTCCATTGTCCGCCGCGAAGAACTCGTTGAACCCCTCCGCACCCTTGGCTCCGACGAAGTCCTCCTCGACTCCGCCGACCTCAAATCCGCCATCCCCTCCATCTGCGGCAAAAACCGCCCCCGCCTCGGCCTCAACTCCGTCGGCGGCCAAAGCGCTCTCGACCTTGCCAACTGCCTCGCCAACGGCGGCACCCTTGTCACCTTCGGCGCTATGAGTCGCCAGCCCCTCAAAATCCCAAACGGTCTGCTCATCTTTCGTGACATCCGCTTCATCGGCTTCTGGCTCACCCGCTGGCTCAAAACTGCTTCCCGCGAGCAAAAACAAACCCTATACTCCCAGCTCGCCCAATGGGCCTCCGAGGGCAAGCTCTACCAACCCGTCGCAACCACTTACCCATTGCAAGACGTCTTCACTGCCATCGAAGCCGCCCAAGCCGAACGCCGCAACGGAAAAATCCTCCTCACACTCTCTCTCCCCTAAATTCCCTTGGTTTTTCTTACCTAAACGCCCCTACGCACCCCCAAAAAACTCTCTCCACAAATCCTCCCACTCGACCATGATCGTTCGAAACTACAAAGCCTGGCAAGGGGCTACCTTCTCCTACATAAGCTGGGAACCTTCTACCCAACCCATCGCTACCACCATCATCCTTCACGGGATGGGTTCCTTCGCCACGGAAATGGCTCCCCTTGGGGAAGCTCTTTCCCGTGTGGGAATCGCCGCTCATGCGCCAAATCTCCGCGCCAACGGCTTCGACCCCAACCCATACCGCCGCGGTCATGGCTTCCGCTACCTCCATTACCTCGAAGACTTCCGCGCTTTCCTCCAATCAGTTTGCCCCACCACCCCCCATCCCCCCCTCTTCCTCGCCGGAGAAAGCATGGGAGGCCTCCTCTCCGCTTGCTTCCTCACCGAGCCAGACCTAGCTCCTCGCTTCCGCGGCGCCATCCTCCTCGCGCCGGTCTTTACCCTCCGCCAACCCATCCCTCCCATCATTAAGTTCCTCTTTGAAGCCTTTGCCGCTCTTTTCCCTCGTCTAGTCTTCTCTCCAGCCTTCTTCATCCATGGGAAAGACGACCCCGTCCCCCTTACCCGCGACACTGCTTACGAAAATTACATCTACAACTCACCCCACCGCATCAAAAACTACACGATCGGTTTCACTGCCGGCGTCGGAAGACTCATGCAGCAAGCCACAAACGCAGCAACCAAAATCCACACCCCCCTCCTCCTCCTCAACGGCGGCGACGACGTCTTCATCTCCCCTCAACAAGCAAAAGAGTGGTTCAACCGCCTCGCCTCCACAGATAAAACCCACGTCATCTACCCACAAAGCCGCCACCTCCTCCTCCACGAATTCGACACCCCTTCCGTCCTCCATACCATCCTCGACTGGATTCAACACCGCTTAGCAAACACCCCACCCACAGCCGCACTCCCAACTTCCCTCCCTGCCGCAGCATGAAACTCCTCCTCGTTGACGGCCACTACTACCTTTACCGTTCCTTCCACGCCGTCCACGGCCTCCGCAACTCCAGCGGCCAACCCACCAATGCCCTCTTCGGCTTCGCAAAAGCACTCCTCAAAATGCTCGACGACCTCAAACCATCCCACGGCGCTGTCTTCTGGGATGCCGGCATACCTCACGAGCGCCTCCACCTCTGCCCCGCTTACAAACAAAACCGGCCTCCCATGCCCAGCGACCTCAAACTCCAAGAACCCCCCGCTCGTAACCTCCCCACACTCCTTGGCCTCCAATCCCTCTCCCTCCCAAACTACGAAGCCGACGACCTCATCTACGCTTACGCTTCCTCAGCACCACCCACCGCAGAAACCTTCATCGCTTCCGCCGACAAAGACATCCTCCCTCTCATCTCTCCAAACTGCAAAATCTACTCCACAAACAAAGCCGACCTCCCCTCTCCGAACTCCTCCTATGCCCTCCTGGGCGAAAAAGAAATCCATGCCAAGTGGGGTGTTCCTCCCCATTCCATCCCTGAACTCCTCTCCCTCACCGGGGATGCCTCCGACAACATCCCAGGCGTCCCAGGCATCGGCCCCAAAACCGCTACCACCCTCCTAAACCAATTCGGCTCCCTCCACAATCTCCTTCAAAACCTCGACCAAATCCCCAATCCCAAACTCCGTTCTCAACTCACCAATTCAAAAAACCAAATCCTCACCAACCTCCAAATCATCCGCCCACACCCTCCCCAATACCTCCCAACTCCCTTCGAAACCCTCGCCCTCTCCCCACAACCGGAAAAGCTCCACAACTTCTTCCAAACCTGGGAATTCCACTCCCTCCTAAACTCACCTCCGAAAAACAAAAAATTACCAAACCCAACCCCTCCCCCCGCTCAGGGCTACCTCCCCCTCCAATTCCCCTCATCGTGACTACCCAAGTTTTCGAAAAAAACTGGACCCCAGACGACCGCGCCACCCTTTGCTTCATCACTCACAACTCCAACATCCTCCTCATCCGCAAAAAACGCGGCCTCGGCGCAGGCAAAATCAACGCACCAGGCGGGAGAATCGAACCAGGCGAATCCGCTGAACAAGCCACCATCCGCGAATGCCTCGAAGAACTCCACATCTCCCCTGTCAACCCTCAACTCCGCGGCGAGCTTTTTTTCCACTTCACTTCAGGCTACCGCCTCCACTGCGGCGTCTTCCTCGCCAACCAATTCTCAGGAACTCCTGCCGAAACACCAGAAGCAACCCCACTCTGGACACCCATCTCCCAAATCCCATTCGACCAAATGTGGCAAGACGACCGCATCTGGCTCCCTCCCCTCCTCGAGGGCAAAACCTTCCGCGCATGGTTCGTCTTCGAGCACGAATCCATGCTCGATCACAAAATCGAATGGAATCCTCCTTTCCTCACCATTTTTTAGTCCTCACTCCCCACCTTCATTTCGCCCCTTTACCCAGCAAAACAATCGGAATCGTCCGCAGGAGAATCCACAAATCCAACGCCAACGACCAATTGTCAATATACTCCAAATCCATCCTCACCCATTCCTCAAAATCTTTCACTTCATTCCGCCCGCTAATCTGCCACAAACACGTCAACCCTGGCTTCATGCTCAGTCGCCGCCGGTGGCTCAACTTGTCAAACTTCTCTACCTCATAATCCGGCAACGGTCGCGGCCCAACAAAACTCATCTCCCCTTTCAGGATATTCCACAACTGCGGCAGTTCATCCAAGCTCGTCCTCCTCAAAAAACTCCCCAGCGGCGTCACTCGCGGATCATTCGTTAACTTAAACACAGGCCCACTCATCTCATTCTTTTCCAAAAGCTGCTCCCTCATCCGATCCGCACCCTCATACATCGAACGAAATTTCAACATCACAAACTTCTTCCCATGCAAACCCGACCGCACCTGCCGAAAAAATATTGGCCCCCGTGACGTCATCTTAATCGCCACCGCTATCACCAAAAACAACGGACTCAACAATATCAAAAGCAAAAAAGCCATGATCCGATCCAGCACCTCCTTCCCAAACAAACTCCACGACAACTCCGGCGTTGCCCGAAAAACCAACATCGGATGCCCACTCATAAAATCATAAGTCGGTCGAGCTACAGACGTCCGCACAAAATTTGCACTCAACCATGCCTCCACCCCTTCCGTCTCGCATGCGCTAATCGCCTCCTGCATCCGATCCACTTGCATCTTGTGAAAACACAGAATCACCCGCCCAACCGCATGCCGATGCAACGCATCAAGAAAGGTCTCCATCCCCTCCTTTTCTAAATCAATCCGCTGAACAAGATTCATTTCGTGCCGAATCCCCTGCGGCAAACCCTCCCAAAACTCCTTCATCGCCTCCCTCTCCCCCGCTAACAAAATCCTCTCCCGCAAATCTCCCTTCCGAACAAACTGAACGTAGATAGATTCACTGACAATATCCCGCACAAGCAAACACAAAGGCCCCAAAACCATCTCCATAACCAAAACCGACCGACTCGGCACATAAACCCGAAAAAATATCACACACAATCCCATCGCAAGCATCACCACTACCCCAGCCCGAACCAACTGACTCACCCGCGTCCCAAGTTTGTTCTGAAAAACCGGCCTGTAAAATCCCTGCATCCCAAGCGCCACTGGCCCAAAAACCATCAACAAAATCATCATCCACAGACTCTCCCGAAACGGCGGTATCTCCCGCAGAAAATCAATGTTAATCACCGCATCTTCCCGTAACTTGTAACTCACCCAGTGCACAAAGCCCAACAACAGCGAATCAACTACCTGATTCAACTTGGACAGAAACTCCCGCCGTTTCGCTGTCATGCTATTCTTTCGTCAATCCCATTCCAATCTTTAGCTTACTCTCGCTCAATACAACAATTCCCATTTCCAGAATCTTTGGAAAAAATTTCCTCTCCTGCCCTTGCAAATGCAAAACCCTCATAAAAAAATACCTATAACTCCAAAAAAACCCTTGCTTGTCGCTATTGCTCATACCCAACAAGGACTACGCAAACTCTCCAATCAATTCCATCCCGACTCTCGCCTCAAATGGTGTCCGGATATTGTCGAGCTCCGCCTCGATTTATTCTCCCCCCAACCAGATTCCCTTACCAGCCTCCCTTTCCCCATCCTCCTCACCCTCCGCCACTCCTCCGAAGGTGGTAAATTCTCGGGCTCCCCAGACCAACACCTCGAAACCATTTCCCCTTACCTCCCATTTGCAACCGCTCTCGACATAGAACTTACCCGCGCACAATCCTACCCGCAAACCCTCTCCCTCTATCTCCAAAAAAATTTCCCCATGATCCTCAGCTACCACAACTTTTCCGAAACTCCTCCCTACTCCTTCCTTTGCCAACTCCTCCATGAAGCCACTTCCCTCGGTGCCTCCGCACTCAAAATCGCTACCGCACTCCAAAAACCTTCTGATCTCATCCCCCTCATCCAAATCCTCGCCCACTCCACCCGCCTCCCTATCGCCGTCATGGCTATCGGCCCATTAGCCCCCACTGCCCGTCTCTTCCTCGCTGCCGCCGGTTCAGTTCTCAATTACGGCTGGCTCCATAAACCCATCGTCCCAGGCCAACTCTCCGCTCCTACCCTTGCTAAACTCCTCCACCAATTCAACATCCGCCCAGCCCTAGGACACACTTACCCACCACCGCATAGCCCCGCCAACCTTTAAAATTGCATAAAACTCCCCTCCCAAAACATCATTGTCTTATGCCCATTCCACTCCCATTCAATCTCATCCCCTTAACTCTCATCGCTCTTACCTGCCTCCCTTTCCACCTCCTCTCCGCCACGCCCTCCCCATCCCCATCACCACCTCCCCAAAACCAAAATTCCCAAAAATTCGACCTCCCCATCGCAAAAGGACAGGATATACTCGGCATCCGCGCCCCCATCTACGACGAAACCAACACCCTCATCGCACTCATCGAGGCAGAACTAGCAAGAAAAGAATCCGACCAACTCATCTCCTTCCAAAACGTTTCACTCGAACTCTACGACGACATCCGCCGCAAACTCCACATCCATTCACCCCTATCCCAACTCGATACAAACACCCTCATCATCTCCACTAATTCCGGCATCACCATTACCCGTGACGACTTCTCCATCCAGTCCAATTTTGCAGATTTCGACATCCAAAAACAAATCCTCAAACTCTCAGGCCCAACCAAAATGACCATCTTCTCTGCCGATTCCCTCCAACCGTAAATATTCCAACCTCAAACAACCATGAATAATTTCAAAACTGTTCTCTGGATATTCCTATCCGTAATTTCCCTCACCTTTCCCTGCTCTTCCCAGGATTCCCCCTCCATGAACCCGGAACAACCTGAGAAAAAAAAACCCCTCCTTCCCGAACTCATCCCCACCAAACGACCCCAAAACTCCCAAACCACCATCACAGCCAACAATTCCGCTTCCTTCGACAACCGCTCTGGCATCGCTGAATTCTCCGGTAATGTTCAAATTAGCGATCCGCAATTCGAACTCTCTTGCGAGAAACTCCGCGCAATCCTCCGCGAAGACAGAAAAGGCCTCCAACGCGTCGAAGCCATCGGCAACGTCGTCATCCGCCACCACTCAAAAGACGAATCCGGTAAAGACGTCCTCTCCACTGCCAAAGCCGGAAAAGCCATCTACCACGTCGAAACAGGCGACCTCGAACTCATCGAATGGCCTCAAATCACTCAAGGCATCAATTCCCACGTTGCAAACGAACCACAAACTAAAATGCTCCTCAACCGCGCCGGTCGCATCATAACCACAGGCTCCAGCAAAACCGTCATCGCAGACACCGGTAACGCCAAACCTTAACCTCGAAAAAAACAACACCCCTCAAATCACTCTTTGAACCCAACCACACAAACTCCCCAAAAAAACCCATCCCTCGAATCCTTCCGCCGCGAAGCACGCGGCTCCCTCCTCAGAACAGAACAACTTGTCAAAATTTACGGCGGCCGCCCAGTCGTCAATGGCGTAGACATTCACGTCCGCTCCGGTGAGGTCGTCGGCCTTCTCGGCCCAAACGGCGCCGGTAAAACTACCACCTTCTACATGATTGTTGGCCTCGTCCGCCCCAACTCCGGCAAAGTCTTCTTCCGTGGAACAGACGTCACCCGCCTGCCCATGCACCGCCGCGCCCAACAGGGTATGGGCTACCTCCCACAGGAAGAATCCATCTTCCGCCGCCTCACCGTCCGCCAAAACCTCATGGCTATCCTCGAAACTCGCCCTCTCACAAACACCCAGCGAAAAAAACGCTGCGACGACCTCCTCGAACAGTTCGGCATCGCTCACCTCGCTAACAACGTCGCACTTACCCTCAGCGGTGGCGAAAAACGCCGCCTCTCCATTGCACGCTCCCTCATCACTGAACCTTCCCTTCTCATGCTCGACGAACCCTTCAGCGGTGTTGATCCCATCGCCGTCTATGACATTCAGCAAATCATCCAAAACCTTCGCTCCAATGGCCTCGCAATCCTCATAACAGACCACAACGTCCGCGAAACCCTCAACATCGTTGACCGCGCTTACCTCATCTACGAAGGGCAAGTCGCAAGCCAAGGCACTAAAGACTTCCTCCTCAACGACCCAATCAGCCGCAAACTTTACCTCGGCGAAACCTTCTCCATGTAATCCCCACTCGCAAAAAAAAATATAGACAATAAAATCCATTTTCCTGCTTTACCCCTTAAAACCGAAATTCCCATCCACCGTGCCCACCCAACAAAAATTCTCCCCTGAGCCTCTTACCGTCGGACAATTCTTCGCCACTTACGCTAAACGCCTCGGCCTCCGCCTCGCCAGTTCCGCACGCGGCCTCAATCGCATCATCCGCGAACCTACCATCAACCGCCCAGGACTCGCACTCGCCGGCTTCTTCCACTACTTCCCGGCAAAGCGCATCCAGGTATTCGGCGCTTCAGAAATGAGTTACCTCAGAAGCCTCCCCGAAAAAACCGCCCAGGAGCGCGTCCGCGCTCTCTTCGAGCGCAACTTCCCTTGCGCCGTCATCGCCCGCGACTCCCGCATCCCTCCGTGGTTCCTCCAAATCGCCGAAGCCAACTCCACTCCACTCTTCCGCACTGCCATGATCACCATGAAGTTCACCAACGCCGCTACTCTCGCTCTCGAAGCAGAATTCGCCCCTCAAACCTCCGAGCACGGGAGCATGGTGGACATCATGGGCATCGGAACCCTCATCCGCGGCCCTTCCGGCATCGGCAAAAGCGAATGCGTCCTCGGCCTCATCGAGCGCGGCTACAGCCTCGTCAGCGACGACATCACACGCTTCCGCCTCGTAGATGGCCGGGAAATCGTAGGAATGTCTTCCGAACTCTCCCGCTTCCATATGGAAGTCCGAGGTATCGGCATCATCAACGTCGCCGCTATCTTCGGCGTCGGCGCTGTCCGCGCCGAAAAACGACTCGACCTCGTCGCAACTCTCGAAGATTGGGACAAATGCGATGACCTCGACCGCACTGGTCTCACCTCCCTCACTTACGAAATTCTCGGAATCCCCATCCCTCACGTCATCATCCCAGTCCGCACAGGCCGCGACCTCGCCCGCCTCGTCGAAGTCGCCGCACTCGACCAAAAACTCAAATCCATGGGCTACCATTCCGCGCTCGAATTCAACCAACGCCTCCTCCAACTCATCCGCCAGGATTCCAAACAAAATTCCCAACAAGCTCCCCCCACACCAACACCTAATAACACAACCCAACAAACCACCTCACCAACTCCACCTCAAAATCCATAATCCCTTCCCTTCACTTTCCTCTTCCCAAAACTTACTCACCAATCTACTATCTTTTCCACAAACACCATATGTCTGCAGCAGTTGCCCCTCCCCCACTCGACCGCAAATTCGTCGAATCCCTCGTCCGCGAATCACTCTACCGCCAAATCGGTCGCCCTCTCCCCGCAAAAGAACCTCCACTCCTCGTCGTCAATAGCTCCGCTCGCCACATGCACGTTTCACAAAAGGACCTAGAAGTCCTTTTTGGTCCAGGCTACCAACTCAAAGTTCACAAGTGGCTCTACCAGGAAGGCTTCTTTGCCGCAGAAGAAACCGTCACTCTCATCGGCCCACGAAGGCGCATCATCCCCAACCTCCGCATCCTCGGCCCCTGCCGAAACCTCACTCAGATCGAACTCGCCTACACCGACGCTATCCAACTCGGCCTCGACATCCCTACCCGCCTCTCCGGCGACATCGAAGGAACGCCAGGCGCCTATGTCATGGGTCCTGCAGGCATGATCGAACTCAAACAAGGCGTCATCCGTGCGGCCCGTCACGTCCATATGGGCCCCGCCGACATCGAATATTACGGCGTCAAAAACGGCGATCGTATGAAACTCCGCGTCGTCTCCCCCCCTAATACCGTTGTATTTGAAGATGTTATTGTCCGTTACGACCCCAACGTCCGCCTCGAAGTCCATATTGACACAGACGAAGCCAACGCCTGTAACCTCTCTCAGGCCATCAAAGTCGAGCTCTTCCGCTAACCAAATCCACCAATTTCCTCCGCTAATTTCTGAACCCATCAACCAAACCAAAGAACAAAGAAAACCCAAAAAATTCTCAAAACAACCGTTAAACCCAAACCTACAAAATGAACGAAGCCATTGGTCTCATTGAAACGCGCGGCTACGTTGGCCTGGTTGAAGCCAGCGACGCAATGGTCAAAGCCGCTAACGTCGAACTCGTCAAATCCATCCCCATCGGCGGTGCCCTCATCACTACCATCGTCCGGGGCGATGTCGGAAGTGTCAAAGCCGCTGTCGAAGCCGGTCGCGAAGCCGTCAAACGCGTCGGAACCCTCGTCGCTTCTCACGTAATCGCTCGCCCAAGCCCAGAGCTCCTTAAATTCTTCACTTCTTAACCAACCTCGAAACCATCGACCTAAAAACCATAAAATAAATAATCAACCATTTTATCTCCTATGGCAGGACAAGCTCTCGGAATGATCGAAACCAAAGGCCTCGTCGCTCAATTCGAAGCCACAGACGCAATGCTCAAAGCCGCTAACGTCGAACTCGTTGGCTGGGAAAAAATCGGTTCCGGCCATGTCGCCGTCTTCATCCGTGGGGACGTCGCAGCCGTCAAAGCCGCAGTTGAAGCGGGTGCAACCGCCGCCTCCGCTATCGGCGAAGTCGTGGCTGTTCACGTAATCCCGCGTCCTCACGAAGACCTCCCAGGCCTCGGCAAATTCCTCCAAGGCGCTTCAGCTCCCAAGTCAGCAGCAAAATAGTCTTGCTCGAACTTGCTCGAACTTGCCGAGCCAAAAGCCCCTCTGCTCCAAAATCAAACGCTCCGAAATCTAAATTTTCGGAAATTCCCCAATCACACAAGCAACCATACGGCAAACTCCCTCGTCGCCACCATTAAACCCCAAAAAACCAATTAATCGTAGACTCACCGATCCCAGCAAACTCAACCACCCCATACCTATACGTCTAGATAGCCCTTCCCGTTTCCATGGCCGCTAAACCACAGGCAATCCTCGTTGCAAACATCGGCAGCACCTCCTTTAAATTCCGCCTCTACCAAATGCCAGAAGAGCGGCTCCTTGCAAAAGGTGCGGCCGACCGCATCGGCTCACCCGAATCCTCTTGGTCCCTCCAGCTCGATTCCGGTAACAAATCCTCTGGCTCCGCAACCTTCCCAGATTACGGTTCCGCTGCAGAATTCTTCCAAACAAAACTCATTCAATCCGGAACCATCGAAAGCTTTACCCAGCTCGCCGCCTTCGGTTTTAAGCCCGTAATGGCCCGCGACATCAGCGGCTGCCAATTCATGGACGAAACCGTCCTCAAAGCAATGGAGTTTTTCAGCCCCGTCTTCCCAGCCCACAACCCACCCTACATCCGCGCTGTCCGCGACCTCCAAAACCGCTTCCCCTCCATCCCCTGCATCGGCTTGTTCGAGACCGCCTTCTACGACCACGTCCCAGAACATCACCGCCGAATGGCCGTCCCCCTCCGCTGGGAACGCGACTACGGCGTCCGTCGCTACGGCTTCCATGGCGCAAGCCATCGCTACGTAACTTCTCGCCTCGCAGAAATCCTCGGCCATTCAAACCTCCGCATCATCTCCTGCCACCTCGGCGGCAGTTCCTCCATCGCCTGCGTCCGAAATGGCGTCGCAGTGGACTCAAGCTGGGGCATGACGGCTCAAAGCGGTCTCCCACACAATAACCGCGTCGGCGACTTCGACGCTTTCGCCTTGCTTTACGTCATGTCCCAATTCGGCCTAACCATCGAACAGGTCGCATCAGACCTCAGCAAAAACGGCGGCCTCAAAGGAATGTCCGGACTCGATTCCGGCGACGTCCGCGACCTCGAAGCCGCTGCAGCAGCAGGAAATAAAGACGCAAAAATTGCCCTCCAAGTCTTCATTTCCGCCGTCCGCAAATACATCGGCCAATTCCTCGTCGAGCTAAACGGAGCCGACGCCATCATCTTCACCGCAGGTATCGGAGAGAATAATCCCCACCTCCGCGCTGAAATTTGCGCCAATATGTCCTTCTGTGGACTCGAACTCGACCCAGCCATCAACAACAACACCCTCGCAAAAGAAGCAAAAATCTCGACCGAAAACTCCAAAATCGCCGTCTGGGTCATCCCCACAAACGAAGAGCTCGTCATCGCACGTGCAGCTTGGCAGCTCCTCCACCAAAAATAACCCCCATTTCTAAAATATTTCTTCACCCCATCAACGAGAATAAACCCGAATAAACCCAAACAAACTCCCAACCAAATACACTAACCCAAAAACTAAAAACGCCTATGTCCCAACAAGCCATCGGAATGATCGAAACTCGGGGCCTCGTCGCCCTCGTTGAAGCTACCGACGCCATGCTCAAATCGGCCAACGTCACACTCGTCGGCCCCATGACACAAGTCGGAAACGCCCTCGTAACTGCAGTCGTCACAGGCGATGTTGCCGCCGTAAAAGCCGCAGTCGAAGCTGGCCGCGCAAGCGCTCAAGCCCTCGGCGAAATCGTATCCGTCAGCATTATCGCCCGCCCCAACCCAGAATTGACCACCGTCTTGCCAAAGGCGAAATGATCCTCGCACGCGTCGAAGGAAGCATCGTCGCCACGAAAAAAAACCAGAAAATGACGGGGAGCAAATTCCTCCTCGTTCGCCCTCTGGTCGTAGATACGCCAGACGCAACCTCCTTTCGCGAAGGCCAATCCACACTCGTAGCAACCGATGCCCTTGGCGCAGGAGAAGGCGACATCGTCCTCGTCGTCCAAGGAAGCTCCGCACGCCTCGCAATGGACAATAAAGACACCCCTGTTGATGCCGTCGTCATCGGAATCGTTGATTCCGTGGATATCGGCAAACGCATCCTCTACTCCGCCCGTGGCTGAACTCACCCACTCATCCCCTAATCCATTCCCACAAACCCCACCGTTTTCCCATCCCCAACCGTGAACCCCAATCCCCTTCCTTATCCTCTTCCTACCAATCCCTAAGCCGCACCACTCACCTACGAGCATAAAATCTTAAAATCAGATAAAAAAATCTTTTATGGACCAACAGCTCATCTCCCGTGTTGTTAGCGAGGTTCTCTCTCGGCTCCAGCAAGTCCAATCCGCTGTCGCAACCAGCTCCACCGGCTTTGGCGTTTACGAAAAAATGGACGACGCCATCGCCGCAGCCCAAAATTCCTTTGAAAAACTCCGCGAAGGCGGCTTTCGTGCCCGCAAAGAAGCTATCGCTGCCATCCGCCGCCTCTGCGTCCAAAATGCTGAGCCGTGGGGGCGCCTCGAATTCGAAGAAACAAAAATTGGCCGCCTCAAACACAAAATAGAAAAACTCCGTATTTGTGGCGACCTCGTCCCTGGCGTAGAATTCCTCGAACGCCAGGCCTTCACCGGCGATTTCGGCCTAACGGTCATTGAATACGCCCCGTGGGGCGTCATTGGTGCTGTCACTCCCTCAACGCATAGTGTCCCCACCCTCACCGGCAACGCAATCAACATGATTGCCGCAGGCAACGCAGTCGTCTTCAACACACATCCCTCCGCTTGCAACTGTGCTGCCGTTGCCATCCGCTCCTACAACGAAGCCATTTACCAGGCCACTGGCATTAGCGACCTCCTCTGCACCGTCCGCAAACCCACCCTCGAGACCTTCGACACAATGTGCAAAAACCCCCATATCAAACTCCTCTGCGTCACCGGCGGGCCAGGCGTCGTCAAAGCCGCCATGCGCACAGGCAAACGCGCCATCTGCGCCGGCCCAGGCAACCCACCCGTCGTCGTTGACGAAACCGCCGACATCGAACGCGCCGCACGCTCCATCATCCAAGGAGCCTCCTACGATAACAACCTCCTCTGCATCGGCGAAAAAGAAGTTTTCGTCGTAGATTCCGTCGCCGACAAACTCATCGCTGCACTCAAAGCCGCAGGCGCCGTCCAGCTCAACGACGAACAAATCGCCGCCCTCACCAAAGCCGCCTTCATCTTCCCCGAAGGACAAGGCTGTGGCTGCGCCCACCCAGTCGTCAACAAAAAGCTCGTCGGCGCCGATGCCGCAACCCTTGCACAAACCATCGGCCTCAACGTTCCACCCCATACCGAACTCCTCTTCGGCGAAACCCACGCCGACCACCTCTTCGTCCAAGAAGAACAAATGATGCCCTTCATCCCAATCGTCCGCGTCCGCAACGTTGACGAAGCCATTGAGCAAGCCATCCGTGCCGAACACGGCTACAAACACACCGCCATCATGCACAGCCAAAACATCGCCAACCTAACCCGCATGGCCCAGCTCGTAGATACCACTCTCTTCATCAAAAACGGACCCTGCATGACCGGACTCGGCCTCGGCGGCGAGGGATTCCTTTCCTTCTCCATCGCTACCCCCACTGGCGAAGGCGTCACCACCCCCATGACCTTCACCCGTTCCCGCCGCTGTGTCATGGTTGAAGCCCTCAACATGTTTTAACTCCTCCCGCCTAACGCTATGCGCGTCGCTAAAATCCAAGGCTACGTCACCTCTACCGTCAAACATCCAAGCCTCCACGGCCAACGCCTCCTCATCGCCCAACCCCTCGACGCGCAAAACCTCCCCGATGGCCCACCCCAAGTCGTCATTGACCCGCTCGGCGCAGCCATCGGCCAACACGTCATCATCACCAGCGACGGCGCAGAAGCTCGCGAAATCGTCAAAGACCCCCTAAGCCCAGCCCGCTGGAACATCCTCGGCATCATCGACCCCGAACGCTCCCTCGCCACATGAGAATCGGAACTGTCATCGGCCGCGTCACCCTCTCTGTCCGCCACCCCTCCTTCCGTGGCGAGCGGCTCCTCCTCACCCTCCCCTGGAAAAATTCCACCTTCTCCAAACCAAATTCCTACGATTTTAGCATCGTCGTCTATGACCAGCTCGGTGCAGCCGTCGGCCAACAAATCTGCATTAGCGAAGGCCGCGAAGCCGCTTGCCCCTTCCCAGAACCCACCCCCATTGACGCCTACTGTGCCGCTCTCATTGACGAAATTGCTTACACTGAAGGCGATGCCATCCCCCACACGCAAGCCCCTCCACAAACAACCTCCAATCCCTAAACCATCAAGCCACAAAATCCAACTATGAGCGTGTTCTCCGCAAAAGACGCTGAAGAATTCCTAAAATCTGGCGCGAAGGAACTCCGCTACAACCGCAACCTTCAAATCACCCCTGGCGCACGCGACCTCCTCAGCGAAGCTGGCATCCGTTTAATCTTCGAATCAGACTCACCCACTCCAGCCAACTCCCCCATCCCCCTCTCCCACGCCTCCAATACCCCACGGCCCATGAACACCAAACCCGTTGCCACTCATTCCCCAGATGGTAAACCCTACAAACCAGAACACCTCGCTCTCTTCACCTCCCCCGAAGCCGAAAAACTTAAGCTCGAAATCTGCGACATCGGCCGCCGCATGTGGATGCGCGAATACACCGACGGCAACGGCGGCAACATCTCCGCTCGCATCGGCCCAAACGAATTCCTCTGCACTCCCACCGGCGTCAGTAAAGGCTTCCTCACCCCCGATATGATCTGCATGGTTGACAGCAACGCAAACCAACTCGCCGGCTCCCTCCCACGCACGAGCGAAATCACCACCCACCTCGCCATCTACAAAACAACCCCCGAAGCCAAAGCCGTCTGCCACGCCCATCCCGTCCACGCCACCGCATTCGCCGTCGCTGGCTTTGAACCACCTCCACGCCTCATCCCAGAATGGGAAGTCTTCGTCGGCAAAGCCGCCCTCGCTCCTTACCGCACCCCAGGCAGTCCCGAAATGGCAGAAGTCATCGGCCCTCTAGCTCCAAAACACCAATCCATCCTCATGGGAAACCATGGCGTCATCTGCTGGGGAACAAGCGTCGAAGACGCTTACTTCAAAATGGAAATCACAGATGCTTACTGCCGCACCATCTTCATCGCTATGCAACTCCCCAGCGGCCAACACCCAACCATCCCCTGCGACAAAATGTCCGAACTTCTCGAACTCAAAAAGAAAATGGGCCTCCCCGATCCCCGTTACGACCTCAAACCCGCCGAACTCTGCGAAGTCGATCCTTGGGCACTCATGCAGGACCGCCCCCGCACCTGCTCCTCTCCGGCACAGCCTTGCCACCCATCCCCAAACTTCACCCAAGCCACAAACGCCGAACTCGAAGCCCTCGTCCAATCCCTCACAGACGAAATCATGGCCAAACTCACCCCAAAATAAGCGGAACAGACCCCGCCCCATCACACACAAAAAATCTCAAAACCCTCAACTCCTCAACTCCTCAACTCCAAACCTTCAAAACCTCAAAACCCCCCACAAAAACCTCACCCACACAAAAAAACCGAAACCAACCACCTCACAACCAATTTTCCATCCCACCCTCGAACCTAAACCCCACACACTCCAATCCCCATCCCATAACAAAAAAACGAATCCTCCACACCATCTAACCATCCAACCATGAATGTCGCAATCATCGGAGCTGGTGGCCGCGTCGGAAGCTGCGCGGCTTTCTGCCTACAAATTCGCGGAATCGTCCGCGAAATCATCCTCCTCGATGCCAACCAAGCCGCTTGCGAAGGCGAAGCCCTCGACCTCCTCCACGGAGCAGCACTCACTGCAGACCAACGCATCTACGCCGGTTCCTACAACGACGTCCCTCGCGCCGACGTCATCATCATTACCGCCGGCCTCCGTCGCAAGCCCGATGAATCCCGCCTCGACCTCATCAACCGCAACGTCGCTCTCTTCCTAAGCATCCTCGACCAACTCCAGGCAAACGGCCTCCGGCCCGACTCCATCGTCCTTGTCGTCAGCAATCCCGTGGACATCCTCACCCAACTCGCTGTCCGAAAACTTAACCTCCCACCCCATCAAATCATCGGACTCGGCACCGTCCTCGATACCTCCCGCTTCTGCTCCCTCATAGCCGAAAGCCTTAAGCTCCCTGCAACACAAGTCCGCGCACTCATCCTGGGCGAACACGGCGACTCCATGCTCCCAGTCTGGTCTGCAGCTACTGTTGACGGCCTCCCTCTCCTCAAATTCCCCGGCGCTACCCCAGCTTGGCAAAACCAAATCTTCGAACGCACGAAAAACAGCGGCGCCGAAGTTATCAGCCGCAAAGGAGGCGCTGGCTTCGCAGTCGGCATTGCCATCAACGAAGTCGTAGAGAGCATCGCCCTCGATCGCCACCGCATCCTCCCTGTCAGCTCCCTTATCAACGGCATCTATGGCATCCGCGACGTCTGCTTAAGCGTCCCAACTGTCGTTGCAAGAAAAGGTGTCGTCCAAACAATCGAACTGGAACTTTGGCCAAAAGAATTAAACGCACTCCAAGCCTCTGCCCGTGCGCTCTCCGAAACCTTCTCAAAAATCAAAACGTAATCACCCCATCCCTTCCAGTCCCAGCCCTAGAACTAAATATGCCAGGTAGAAACTAACCCTAAAAAATACGCCGCCCTAAAAGGGCTAAACACAGCAGCCCAAGGCATCGCCCCGTGTAATAACGACGAAAAATATCTACACGCCGCCCTGAAAGGGCATAATACATCATCCTAGGGTATCGCCTTGGGAACATGCCCCCAAAAAAAACACGCAAGCCTCGAAGGGGCAACATAGGGGAGCCCATGGCATCATCCTCGAATCATGTGGCAAAAAACACGCGAAGCCCCGAAGGGGCAGCATATGCTAGCCCAGAGGATCATCCTCGAATCATGCGGCAAAAAAACACGCGAAGCCCCGAAGGGGCGACAATATGAGAGCCCAGGGCAACGCCCTGGGTTAAAACGGGAACAAAAAAATTTCGCCCTGAAGGGGCGAAACAAATCGTGTAGATTGATTTGTTGGGGAGGTTGGATAAAATGTTCCGCCCTTTCAGGGCTTCGGTCTAATTTTGGCGTTTTTCCCCAGGGCGCTGCCCTGGGCTATCATATTATGCCCTTTCAGGGCAGCATATTTTTTTTTTTGACATTATATCCAGAGCGTCGCGTTGAGTTGATATGTTCTGCCCCTTTAGGACGAGGGATATTTATTTCTTACAATTGTTTTCAGTTTGTCTTTCAGGGCTAATTTGTTCCTACTGTTTGGCCCATTCAGGCAGCGTATCGTTTTTTCTCTTCGTTACATTATCTGATCTTACAAGGTAGGCTCTTGGTTGGAACTCGGCGTGTTACTCGATGCTTGAGGGAGAGTATAATCGCGATGGTTTAATCTTCACCTTGGGCTTTGGTGAACCCGTTGGAGCCGTCTATTTCTTCGAGTTTTTCGAGATGCATCCAACGAAAGCCAGCTTTTTCGATTGCGTCGAGATAGTTGGCAAGACAGGCGTTGTCAGGGAAGGTTTCGATAGCAAGGTGTCGGCAACGCCAATGATCTACAGCATCGGTATTAGCTCCTTTAGAGGGATAGACCTGTGTGCCGCGATTTGAAATCATTTTGAGTTTCAAACCAAAGGCAGGAGCGGTTTTTTCTAAAAATTCGCCAAGTTGGTTTGCGGAGCAGCCTGCTTCGAGAAAGATGTCGCAACCGACAGTGCGGCGATTGCTAGGAACTACCACAACGGGATCGCGAGGCAAGCTTGGGATCTTGATCTGCTTGTAATTACGGGCAGCGAGCTTGCTGGGGACTTTTCCAAGGTTCGCAATAACTGCATCGGCAAATTCAGCCGTGCCAGTTGGATTCTGGACGCCGGGGACGTCGCGGGGAACGGTTTTGCCCTCTTCGAAAGTGAAAAGTATGGCATTTTCGAGTTTCGAAGCTGCCTCTAACTCACCCAAGTATCGGAGCATCATTACGCCGGAGAGAGCAACCGCAGTGGGATTAGCTACGTTTTTACCTGCGTATTTGGGGGCGGAACCGTGGACAGCCTCGAATATAGCAATTCCATCGCCGAGATTTGCTGAGGGGGCAAAGCCAAGTCCACCGATCAGGCCCGAGCCGAGGTCGCTAAGAATATCACCATTCATATTCGTCGTAACAATGACTTCAAACTGCTCGGGTTTTTTCGCCAATTGATGTGCGCAGTTGTCCACAATGATGTGATGCGCTTGGATATCCGGATATTCTTTGGCGATTTCTTCAAAAGTGCGTTTGAGAAAGCCTTCGGTAAGCTTCATGATGTTGGCCTTGGTGGCACAGTGGACGGAAGAGCGCCCTTCAGCCCGTGCAAGTTCAAAAGCTAGGCGGACGACTTTTTCGCAACCCTTGCGGGAAATTAGCTTCAAGCATTCGGCCACGCCCGGCGTTTGCATGTATTCGATGCCTGCATAGAGGTCCTCGACATTTTCGCGAACGATTACGAAGTCGAGGCCTCGTCCGCTAAAGGGAGTCGTAACGCCTGGGAATTCGCGGACGGGCCGGACATTGCCAAAAGTTTCAAAGAGTTTTCGGAGGGTTACATTGGCGGATTTCTCACCGAAGCCAACTGGAGTTTCGAGCGGGCCTTTGAGAACACAGCGGGTGCGAGAAATGGACTCAATGGTCTCGTTTGGGACCCCTGAAGCAATCCCTTTGCGGAAAACAGAGGCACCTGCTTCCGCTTCCTCCCACTCAATTCTGACACCTGTAGCATCAATCATTTTGCGTGTTGCCCCAATCACTTCAGGACCAATTCCATCTCCGGGAATGACGGTAACTTTGTGCGATTTCATTGTTTGTGGTTAGTAAGTTCTTTGTTCGGCGAATGGTTGGGATTCTAGCCCTCTACAAATGGGAAACGCGAGAAATTTCCCGAATTGAAAAAAGAAAAAATAGATAAGCTTCTACACTTTGCGAGCAGGTGCTGCTGAAGGACCAGCAACATGCAGGAGAAGACTATTTGAGGAAGGGACGAGTTAATGGACCGCCGGGACTTGTCTTGCAATCCAGCCGTAGATCGGCTTGCCAAGCTGAAGGAAACGGGTTTGGAATTCGGTAGGTGGCCAATCTCCAACGGGATCTTCGGGCAGAATTCTCCAACTTGGCTCCGCGTTGAGGATTTTCAGCGAATGCAGGTAATAGGGCTCATCATCGGTTAAAAAGCGGATTGTTCCATCCGGAATTAAGACCCGCGCGAAAAGTGTGAAAATTCCCGGGTTGATAAGGCGGCGCGGAGCGTGACGCCTCTTTGGCCATGGATCGGGAAACAGGACATGAATGCGGCAGGCACAGTTCGGCGGTAGGTGCAAAGCAAGGGCATGGCGGATTTCGGCACGGACGACACGCACATTCTGGAGGCTTTGGTTCAGAATTTTTCGACGAGTTTGGCGGGCGCGTTCAATTTGCCATTCGATGCCGAGGAAACGCCGGTCGGGATAAAGCGCTGCAGCAGCGAGAAGGAAATGTCCCCGTGCACAGCCGAGGTCAATTTCGAGAGGGCGTGGGTCGTTCCACCAAGTGGAATCGAGGGTTGAGAATTCAAACAAATGGGCATCGGCAGGCGGCGGCTTGCGAGGGGGAGGAATGCGCGCCGGATCGCCTTTGCCAATCGGGATGAGGGGCGGAATATCGGAAAGGGACGATAGATTCAGGGGATGGGGAAACGAGCGGTTAACTCAAGAACTTGTGCGCGGATTTCCTGGAGTTTGGCTTCGTCTGAACGGGCTTGCAAAACGGCATGGATGAGTTCTGCGACTTCCATCATTTCGTCTTCCCTAAACCCGCGTGTCGTCATTGCAGGGGTGCCAAGGCGAATTCCCCCCGTCTTAGAAATTGGCTCTGTGTCGAAAGGAATAGCGTTTTTGTTGACGGTGATGGCGGCTTTATCAAGGGTAATTTGTGCAGTGAGGCCGTCGAGACCAGCCGGGCGCAGGTCCACCAAAAGGAGGTGGTTGTCCGTGCCACCAGAGACGATTCGATAACCGAGGTTGGCAAGACGCGCCGCTAATGCCTTGGAGTTCGCTACAACCTGCCGAGCGTAATTGGCAAATTCGGGCTGAAGGGCAAGGCCTAAGCATACGGCTTTTGCAGCAATGACGTGCATGAGAGGCCCCCCTTGAACACAGGGGAAAACATTGGAATCTATCTTTTTTGCAAATTCCTCGCGACAGAGGATTAGCCCGCCACGGGGACCGCGGAGGCTTTTGTGGGTTGTGGTCGTAACGAAATGAGCGTGAGGGACAGGATTGGGATGAACCCCGCCAGCTACAAGCCCAGCAATGTGTGCCATATCCACAAAGAGATATGCTCCGACAGAATCAGCAATTTCTCGCATGCGGGCAAAATCAATGATTCGCGGATAAGCAGAAGCGCCGGCAGTAATCATACGCGGGCGCTCGCGTTGGGCAATTTCGGCTAGTTCGTCATAATTGATGAGTTCCGTCTGGCGATCCACTCCATAATGGATAACATTGTATATTTTTCCGGAGAAATTAGCTTTATGGCCGTGGGTGAGGTGGCCACCGTGAGCGAGGTCCATGGTGAGGATTTTGTCGCCGGGCTGGAGAACGCTGAAATAAACGGCCATGTTGGCTTGGCTGCCACTGTGAGGTTGGACGTTGGCGTGCTCGGCACCGAAAAGCCGTTTCGCACGCTCAATTGCGAGCGCTTCGATTTCATCAACGTGTTCACAACCACCATACCAGCGTCGGCCGGGGTAACCCTCGGCATACTTATTAGTAAGACAGGAACCTTGGGCTTCGAGAACAGCCAGCGGCGCGTAATTTTCTGAAGCAATCAACTCGATGTGCTCGGCTTGGCGAAGGGCTTCGCGCTCGATGGCTGTAAAAACGGCCGGATCGGCATGAGCAAGATGACGTGGGGTTCGTTTTGGGATCATATTCGGTTCGGAATCAAGTTTTTGGAGAATGGCAGCGACGGCTTTTTTTAGGATTTCCTTGCATTCGTAATAAACCTCGAGGGGGCCGCCAATTGGGTCCGGGACACTACGCTCGCCGTCTAAGAATTCCCGGATTAGAAAGACTTTGTGCTCGGCTTCGGGAAAAAGGATGTGGAGGATTTCTCGGTGGTCACGAGTCATAGCAAAAATGAGGTCTGCCTCGTAAACCATAGTTGCGCTGAGGGCGCGGCTGCGGTGCAGGGTAAGATCAATTCCCTCCTCCGCAAGCACTTGAACAGCCTGGGAGGACGGGGGGCGTCCTTCAATAGCATCAATGCCTGCGGATTGGACGCGAATATCTTTTCGCGAACCAAGGAGCTGGCGCATGAGGGCTTCCGCCATGGGGCTGCGGCAGGTATTCCCTGTGCAGACAAAAAGAATGGAAATCATGGATTGGCGGAGGCGTTATAAATTTTCGTTAGGACGTTACTAGGCGACAGTGGAATTGGTGAATTTGCTAAGAGGCGTTGAGGAAGTCAAGTCAACTGACAGAGTAGGCAACCCGCGAGGGGAGGAGTCCAGGCAGAGCTGTGGAAATTTCTGTGAGGAGAGCGTTCACGTTGCCCACACAGAATCTTTGGCTTGGACGCATGGTTAGCGATGAGCCGTCCGCTTTTTTAAAAGTTAGCCAGAGGGGGCGCTTGCCTTGCTGATTTGAGAGGATGGAATGCAGACGCTCGAGCTTCTCAGAGTTGAGGGAATCAAAAAGGATAACAAGCTCGAATGGTTTGAGATCTCTTTTTTCCTTAAGAAGCGATGCAGATTCAAGGGTTGCGCGGATGGTATCGTCATCCTGGAGAACGGCTCGAATTTTGGCCTCGATTGCTTTTCCAACGGCGAGAAAATTCTGGTATTTTTCGAGTTGCTCCTCCCAAACAGTAATTTCCAGTTGGGAGGAAAAATCTTCGAGGGTAATGCGGACAAATGAGCGTTTGGATTTGGATAAATGCTTTGAAAATGCGTTGATGATGCCTGCAATTTTGAGGGTTGTCTGCTCATTAGAGAGCTTTAGCGGCAGCTCGGAGATGGGACATATTTCAGATGAGTCAAAATTGCCGACATATTTGTCGAGTGGATGGCCGGAAAAGTAATAACCCAAGAGGTCCTTTTCCATGGCGAGGATTTGGTCGAGATCCCAAGGTTTTAAGTTTTTGTCATCGTGTGTTGGGAAGGGATTAACGAACTCAAGTTCATCGAAGAGGGAACGCTGGCCGATGGAGCGATCGCGATGGATTCCGGAAGCGGCGTTGAGGATTCGGTCGAGGTGAGCATCAAGTAAATAGCGCGGTGTTCCTAAACAATCGAAAGCGCCAGCTTGGATAAGGCTCTGGAGGAGTGGACGTTTGCAATCGGGACAACGTGCGCAAAATTCGCCTAAGCTCGTAAAAGGGCCATTAGTATTTCGTTCGCGCAGGGCAGCAGCTATAGCCTCAGCCCCCACGTTCTTGATCGCTGCAAGGCCGAAAAGAATGGCAGGTTTGCCTTTATGGACACATGGGGTAAATTTCAGCTCGCTGCGGTTTATATCGGGTGGAAGAACCTGTATCCCCACCCGCTGGCAGTCGGCAATTATAGAACCTAATTTTTCTGTTTTGCCTTCTTCGTTGCTGAGGAGAGCGCAGAAAAATTCGACCGGATGGTGAGCTTTAAGCCAAGCCGTTTGATAGCAAATCAATGCATACGCGGCACTGTGGCTTTTGTTGAAACCATATTCGGCGAATTTTGCTATGAAGTCGAAAATGGCGTTAGCTTGTTCTTCGGGGATGTTGTTGACGCGCTTACAGCCCTCAACAAAGTTTTTTCGCTCTTTATCCATTTTCTCTTTGTCTTTTTTCCCCATAGCGCGGCGCAAAAGGTCAGCTTGGCCAAGCGAATAACCGGCAAGGACATTTGCCGCTCTCATAACTTGCTCTTGATAGACAAGGATGCCATAGGTCTCGCGGCAAATTGGCTCCAGAAGGGGGTGCGCGTATTCGATTGGTTGAAGCCCTTTCTTGCGTTCGATGTAGTTTGGAATGAACTGCATAGGGCCGGGACGGTAGAGAGCAAGAAGGGCAATGATGTCTTCAATTGTGCGAACATCGAAACGGCGACAAACTTGGGTAATACCAGGTTTTTCAACCTGGAATACGCCAAGTGTTTCCCCCCGGTTGAGAATGTCGAAGGTGTCCTGGTCATCGAGAGGAATATTTAAGATATTGAAGTCTGGAATTTTTTTGCGAATGAGCTGCGAAGCGTCCTCGATAACGGTAAGAGTTTTAAGGGCAAGGAAATCCATTTTGAGGAGGCCCAGATCGGTAAGGGGGGACATGGAGTATTGGGTAACAACAATGTTTTTTTGGCCTCGGCAGAGGGGAATGTATTCGTCGAGGGGACGGTCGCCGATGACGATCCCAGCAGCATGGACACCGGGATTGCGAGCCAATCCCTCTAGACGTTTTGCGTAATCCCATACTTGTTGGAGATCCGGCGAGTCCTTGAGGAATTTTTCAATCTCCGGATTTCGTTGGAGTGCTGAGTCGAGAGTTATATCAGGAGTAGCTGGGATGAGCTTTGCAAAAACGTCTATTTCCTCAGTAGGGATTTTATTGAGTACACGGGCAACGTCACGAATGGCGCTTCGAGCACCAAGAGTTCCAAAGGTGATGATGTGAGAAACCTGCCTTTCCCCGTATTTGCGACGGACGTAGTCAAAAACCTCTGACCGGCGGTCCATGCAAAAATCAATGTCAATGTCGGGTGGGGTAACGCGCTCGGGGTTTAGGAACCGCTCGAAGATGAGGCCGTAACGGATGGGATCAACGTCCGTAATTTCTAACACGTAAGAGACGAGGGAGCCTGCGGCTGAACCACGCCCTGGGCCAACAGGAACGCCGTTCTTTTTTGCAAAGTGGATGAAGTCCCAGACGATTAGGAAATAGCTAGCAAAGCCGGTTTTATTGATAACGGAGAGTTCGTAATCAAGGCGTTGGCGTAGAGATGGGTCGGAGTGCGCGCGGTCGCCATAACGTTTCGTCAAACCCTCTAGGCAAATTTGGCGGAGGTATTCCTCTTGGGTCAAACCGTCTGGAGTGGGGAAGTGCGGATATTTGTTTTTTCCGAATTCGAGTTGGACGTTACAGCGCTCAGCGATAGAAAGGGTGTTTCGGCAAGCCTCGGGGATTTCATTGAAAAGAGAAAACATTTCGGCTGGGGTTTTAAAATAAAGCTCCGGCGAAAAACGGAGGCGATTGGGAGAATCGAGTGTGGTGTCAGTGCCGATGCAAACTATGATTTCGTGAATATCGTATTGGGAGCGGTCGAGGAAATGGACGTCGTTGGCTGCCACGAGTTTTAAGTCAAGCTCACGGGCAAGACGGATGAGCTGAGGGTTGTTCTGCCGTTGGACTTCGAGACCAAAGTCATGTAATTCGACATAGAAGTTGTCTTTTCCGAAGATGTCGCGATAAGCGGCAAGAGATTCTCGAGCCTTTTGCAGGTTCCCATTGCTGAGATGATAGTTTGCTTCTCCTTTAACACAGCCGCTAAGCACAATTAGGCCACGGGAATGCTTGGCCAGAAGCTCACGGTCCACTCGAGGTTTGTAATAAAAACCATCCAGCCAGGAAGCGGTGCTCAATTTCACTAAATTCTGGTAGCCTTCGTTGTTCTCGCACAGAACGGTTAGGTGGAAGTTGTTCGGCAAGCCGGAGGTGTTCTTACGCTCACGCATCGAGCCCGGAGCGACGTAAAATTCACAACCGATGATCGGGCGCACTCCCGCTTTGTTGGCAGCCTGGACGAATTCTACCGCGCCGTGCAGGTTGCCGTGGTCGGTCATGGCAACAGCGGGCATCTTGAGTTGGCAGGCGCGTTCAATGAGCTGTGGGATGCGGATCGTCCCATCAAGCAGGGAGTATTCCGTATGAACATGAAGATGGATGAAATTTTCGCGTTGCATAAGCAGCAATTCAGCGTTGCTTTGTGAATTAAGATGTAGCTTTCTCCCTTTTTGAGCCAACGGTTTTTCTTGTTTTGCTTCCAACGTGGTATATGAGGCATTCTTTCTGACATGTATTCAGCATTTGCACCTGGAAGAGTTGAAATTCTCGGCAACCATACGGATTACAATCAGGGGCTCGTTCTTTCGGCAGCCCTCGAGCTCGGAACGACCTGCCGCGGGCGAAAAATTGAGGAGCAGCAATACCGTTTCCGGAGCGAAGGTTTCACGAAAACCTATCAATTCCCAACAGGACAAACTCTGCAACCGGTCGCAGATTGGGTGGACTACCCTTTGGGTGTGTTGGCTATGTTCATAAGAAGGGGTTTTGAGATACCCCCCTTTGAATGCGAATTTTCTTCTACCCTGCCTGTCGGAGCCGGACTCTCCAGCTCGGCAGCTATTGAGGTTTCTTTCGCCTTATTCCTTTGCCGCCTTTGTGGCCTAGAAATACAAGCTTTTGAATTGGCCCAGCTCTGCAAGCAGGCCGAGAATGAGTTTGCCGGAGTGCAGTGTGGCTTGCTGGATCAAGTTTCTTCGATTTTCGGAAAAAAAGACCACTTTATCTTTTTTGATTGTAAGACCCATGGAGTGCGGAGGATTGCGATGCCGGCAGGAGCTGTGCTGCTAATATGCGACTCGACAGTTCGGCATGAATTGACGAGCGGTGAATACAACGAACGGCGTTACTCATGTTTTGAAGCTGCTGAAAAGCTCGGCTTTAAGAGTCTCCGGGAAGCTACTACAGAGCAGGTTGTAAATAGCAAGTTGCCGGAGCTTCTGAAGCGGCGGGCGCTTCACATAACGGGTGAAAATGAGCGTGTAAGGTTGGCTGTTGAGGCAATGAAAAAGGGAGATTTAGCTGAAATGGGATGGCTGCTGTTTGAATCGCACGAAAGCTCCCGGAGGAATTTTGAGAATAGCACGGAGGAACTGGACGAACTCGTAGAAATAGCTCGGAAAATAAAAGGAGTATATGGAAGCCGGCTGACCGGAGGAGGTTTCGGTGGTGCAACGGTTTCCCTTGTAGAAGCAAACCGCGCAGAGCAAATCGCTCAGGAACTTGTCGAAGAATTCCGCCGACGGCGCAAATTAGAAGCAAAGGTATTGATTTGCCCTGTAGGAGACGGTGCCGTGGAGACCGAAGACTATCTGCCAAACTTATCCGGCTCCTAAAGGTGGTAAAAGCCCTAGGTTATGTTGCAAAACTTCATTTTCGATTGGTCGGGGACCCTAGCCGACGACTTACAACCTGTTTGGAAAGCCACAAATCGAATTTTTCTAGAATATGGGCGGCGGGAACTAACCTTGGATGAGTTTCGCCAACACTTCCGCCTCCCTTTTTCTGGCTTCTATGCAGAGCTTTTGCCAGAGGCAACTGAGGAAGGACTCGAGGCGCTCTATGAAAGGTTTTTTGCAGGGCTGATAGATGACGTAAAACTGCTGCCTGGAGCAAGGGAATTTCTAGAATGGTGCAAGAGAAATGGGAAGCAGACATTCCTCCTAAGCACAATTAAAA
>JAOAAX010000020.1 GCA_026418675.1 Chthoniobacterales bacterium
AGATGTGTATAAGAGACAGATCATAACACCGTTCAATAATTTCCACCCTCCCACCTTCTCTTTTCGAATATTTACTTATCACTTCCTCTACCTCCTTTTCAACCTCCTCTTTTTTCTCGCTAGGTAAGATCCTCCGGTCAACCCATACTTCACATTCTGCTGGAACCATATTCACTTGAACCCCTCCTTGTATCATCGTCACACTACATCTAGTCCTGCCTGTCAGTTTATCTTCCCCTCTTAGGGGCTTCACATAATCCTCTTCAAAATATCGCAAAAAGTCCATCATCACTCCGATTGCAGATTTTCCATGTTCTGGTTTTGACGAATGCGCAGCTTCCCCAAAAGCTCGGATCAAAAACCTTAACGATCCATTATGGGCAACCACCACCTTCAAACAAGTCGGTTCTCCAACAATCGCATACTTTGGCTTTTTTATCTCATTTTTTATCAATAACTTACAAAAACTTATAATTCCAGCCTTGCCAATCTCCTCGTCAACTGTAAACAACAACCCAACTGGACGTTTTACCTTTCCACTTTGCGCTAACTCCCTTAATGCCCAGAACATTGCCGCACCGCTGGATTTTGTATCACACGATCCACGTCCAATTAACTGTCCACCATTTACTTCCCCTCGATACGCCAACCCTCCCACACCTTCACCACTTACTGTATCGATATGGCTCTCAAGCAAAAACCACTCCCCTTCAAGTCTCTCTCCCGCGTAAATTAGCAAATTCTTCGAACAATACCCTTCTTCTTCAACATCCAGGAACTTATATCTTAAGCCCCATTTCCTAGCAAAACTTGCTAACCCCTCCATCATCTCAATTTCCGCACTATTCTCTCCACTTATTCGCCCATTTGTTGTATCTTTCTTTACCATCCATTGCAATAACTCAATCACATTACTTGGCTCCCAGCCATCATGAAACCGCGGCAAAGCCTTTGCTGGACTTACTCCGAGTATCCGGTTCTTCCCATACAATCCCTCTTCATTACTGGTCTCCCTCTCATAAATCTCGCGAAAAATCTCCAACTTCGCATCCATATTATCCAAATAGTGCAAAACGTATGCTTCCGGAATCTTTGGCATAACAGGCGAACCATACTCCAGAGCCCCATGATGCGATGCTATTAAATGCAACAAATATACCCTCGCCAAATGATTGTTCGGACTCACATCCTTACATTCATCAAGCTTCAATTCCTTCCAAAGCCGATTCACAATCTCAATCCCTATCGAAATATGTCCAAGTAACTCCCCAGCAAGATTTTGAGAAATCCTCAATTCTTCCTTCCTTGGACAACATTCCACGATCTTCCCACAATCATGAAAAAGAATTCCGGTAATCAACAAATCTGAATTCAGCCAACGATACTCCTCTAATAACCTTCTCGCAGCCTTCATCACGTGGGCAACATGTTCAACTAATCCTCCGCGATACGCATGATGAACGCTGTGTGCAGCAGCAGCACGTCGAAATTCTTCACCATAATTTTCTAAAAATTTTGTTGCCAGTTCCCTATACCTCGGGTCCCGAATCTTTTTCACCTCCCCTTCTATAAACTTAAAATCTTCACTAATTCCTTTAACTCTATCTTCTGAACCGACCAAAAATTCCTTCCTCTCTGATTCTTCTAACCGCCGAACACTCCAATTCGTTCCTTCAATCCCAAATCTCGGATTATTCGAAAATTCCCCACTAACTTCTACAAATTCTCCTTCCTGTAAATTCCTAATTTCATTAAAAACATTCGTATTATCCCAAACTCTAAGCATCAATCTATCCTCATGATCCACAAATTCAACTTCAAAATAAGGATTCCCAAAATTCGTCACTCTTTCACTTATAGCCCTAATCTGTGCACAAAATTTACCTTTAATTCTATTATTGCTTTCCACAGCCCGTATTTCACGTATTTTCATACTTGTTTCCTCTCAAAAGATACTAAATCACAAATACGCTAAACACAAACCGAAACAAAAAGAGCTTAAAATCGAAAAAATTAATAAAAAGCCTCATTCAATTCTTACTACAAATCTTTGAAACAACCAAATTCATAATCTCCAGAATCCTTTTTGCCGCTTCTTCGGTTAGAACGCCCTCAAATTCCGCTTGCAAGAGGACAAGATTATCCCGCAAAAAGCTCGTAAAATCATCCGTAGAGTATTTACTAGGCATTGTGTCTAATTCTATGATGAAATTATCTACTACTTCACTTTTTTGCTCAAGAAATATTTTCCCTTCACTAGTTAAATTTTCTCCAAAAACTGACACCGAGATTTGCATCAAACGAAACCACAAACCCAAATCAAAAAAAACAATCAGTGCCTCATCCTTTTGACGCTTAAAGTCATTCCTTAAACTCTGGTAGGTAATTTGCAACACTTGTTTGATATCCTCCCATCTTCCAAATTCAACTAATTCACTTAGCTCTTTATTCCTAGCCACGATTTCTTCCTCTACATTTAATTGCAATCCATACTCCCGCAAATCTCGAAAAACATTTTTAACTTCCTGTCCGTTATTGAGTTCTGCAGCATAAAAACCATCAGCTAACAAAACTCCTAAAACAGCCGAAAGCCTACTTCGTCCCTCCACCCCAAACGGCAAAGCCACCCGTCCAAAAGTTCGAATCTCCCCCCCGCACAACTTCCTTAACTCCTGTAAAAAAAACTTAACTCCAATCCCCTCTTTCTCCTTTTCTTCCACTTTACTATCTCCATCACTCCCTTTCTCTCGTTCCACTTCCTTATCTGCACCCGCCACACTGCTCGCAGAAAAAATTAAAATGAGACACAGAAAAAGTTTCGCCAATCCCCAAACCTTACCAAATTCAATATAATTACTGTCCTCTGAAACAAAAAAACAACCACCCCCTATCTTTGTCCCTAAATTCCCTCTCTTACACCTCAAACGACAAAAAGAATGCACCTCTATACCATCCGCTTCGGCATTAAGTAACTCAAAAGTCGAATGAGAAAACTACGCATCTCTCGTCGCGGAACAATATGATCAATCAAACCATGCTTCTCGAGAAACTCCGCTGTTTGGAAACCTTCAGGTAACTCTTGATGAGTCGTTTCTCGAATAACCCGCGGCCCAGCAAATCCTACCATTGCCCCTGGTTCCGCCAAGATAACATCCCCAAGCGTCGCATAACTAGCCATTACTCCTGCCATCGTAGGATTTGTAAGCACAGAAATATAGGGCAACCGAGCCTGAGAATGCAGTGCTAACGCTCCACTCGTCTTTGCCATCTGCATCAAACTCAACATACTCTCATACATCCTTGCTCCACCAGACGCAGAAATAATTACAACCCCCCTCCTCTCTGCAGTTGCTCGCTCAATTACTTTCGTAATTTTCTCTCCAACTACCGAACCAAGGGATGCAGCCAAAAAACGAAAATCCATTACGGCGAGAGCAACCTCGTAACCACCAATCCTCCCAACTCCACTAATAACTGCATCCCTAAGACCTGTCTTTTCCCGATAGGATCTTAACTTATCCTCATAAGAAGCCACCCCATGAAACTTCAGCGGATCCACAGAAACCATCCCTTCATCCATCTCCTCAAAACTCCCCTCATCTACTAACAATTGAATTCTCTCCCAAGCTCCAATAGTAAAGTGATACCCACATTTGGGACACACCTGCAAGTTTTCCTCCAATGCCAAATTATGCACCAGCTCTCCACACCCCAGACACTTCGTCCACAACCCCTCAGGAACATCTCGGCGCCGCCCAGAAAATACACTCAAAACAGGCTTCTTAAATATCGCCATAAGCAAAATGCCTCCTCTTTTCTCTTTTTTACTACCTCCGGTTCAAAATATCCAACTCCAATTTTAGAATTAATTTCCTCAACCAAGTTCCACCCCGCAAGCTTTTTCCTTAACTTTCACACTAGGAACAAACTCCTAATCAGCCCTAAAACTTAAACCCACCAACCCCATTCTCCCTGCTACTCAATACTTACCACACCCATCCAAAAAAACATACTCCCTTGCAAAAAATCACCATCATGTTACTCAATCAAAAAAACTCCCCCTATTCCCTTACTATGAACTCTCCTTCCACCTCCCCTCTCCTCGGTCAAGGCTACCTCTACACTTTCATCCTCGTTACGCTCTTATTCGCACTCTGGGGATTCGCAAACGACATAACGAATCCTATGGTTGCTGCCTTCAAAAACATCCTCCTCATCTCCCATTTCCAAAGCTCACTCGTCCAAGCAGCCTTTTATGGCGGTTATTGTTTCATGGCTATCCCCGCTGCTCTCTTTATCAAGCGCTTCTCCTACAAACAAGGTATTCTCCTCGGTCTTTTATTATATTCAACCGGTTGTATCCTCTTCCTCCCCGCAGGAAAATCTCTCCAATTCACACCTTTCCTCATCGCCTACTTCATCATGACGTGTGGCCTATCTTTCCTCGAAACAAGTGCAAATCCCTACATTCTCTCCATGGGAAATGAAGAAACCTCCACCCGCCGCCTCAATTTCGCTCAAGCCTTCAACCCACTCGGCTCCATCGCAGGTATGCTCGTTGCTAAAGACTTCATCCTCGCTCGCCTAAACCCAATGCCAGAAGCCGACCGCATTATCCTCCGCCAAAACAATCCTCAAGCCTTCCTCGAACTCGCCCAAAATGATCTCAATGTCATCGTCCTCCCTTACCTCCTACTAGGAATCTTCGTCCTAATCGTCCTCTTCATATTCCTTTTCTCTCCACTCCGTGAAGCACCAGGGGAACAACACCGGAACCTTCAACTTCTTCCAACCCTCCTCCGCCTCCTCCAAAACCCAGCTTACGTCCACGGCGTCATCGCTCAAACTTTTTACGTGGGAGCTCAAATCATGTGCTGGACCTTCATTATCCAATACGCAACCAGCGAAATCGGAATCTCAAAAGCCGATGCCCAATCTTGGAACATCCTCGCTATGCTCCTCTTCGTCTCCTTCCGCTTCCTCTGCACTTATTTGCTCAAATTTATTCCACCAGGTCCACTCCTCGCTACTCTCGCTTCACTCGCTTCCCTACTCACTCTTGGCACCATTTTCCTCCCTGCTTGGCAGGGCCTTTACTCCCTTGTAGCCGTCTCTGCCTGCATGTCCCTCATGTTCCCTACCATCTATGGCATCGCCCTCCGAGGCTTAGGCGACGACGCCAAACTTGGCTCAGCAGGACTGATTCTCGCCATCGGAGGCGGATGCCTCATGCCTCCTCTCCAAGGTGCCATAATGGACGGCCCCCCTTTTGCTTCCCTCTCCTCTATCCGTGTTTCCTTCGCTCTCCCACTCCTCTGCTTCCTGATTATTGCCCACTTTGGAGTCCTCACCCACAAAAAATACTCACTCAAATAAAAAACCTAAAAGTCATCTTTTAAAATTTTACTAACTATTCATTTGTTTCTTACCTTTTTGTCTTTTTTTCTTTCAATTTCTACTATTTGCCGAAGCTTTATCAATGCTCGGCGTATCCTCGCCTTAATCGTTCCAAGTGGCTCCCCCAGCTTCGACGCAATCTCAACCTGCGTCATTCCTCCAAAAAAAGCCATCTCCAAAACTTGGCGCTGTTTTAGATTTAGACGCTCAAGCCCACGCCGAACTGCTTCCCCATCCTCAACCTCCACCATTCCAGCCCACGGTTCACTTCCATCCGTCATATTTATCACCCCCAGCCGTTCCATTTCATCATTAAGTCGATATCGACGCCGCAGCGAACGTAACTTGTCTATCGCTTTGTTCCGCGCCATCGTAATTGCCCAAGTCAATGGCTTCCCTCGTTGAGGATCATAAATCCTTGCCTTCTCCCATATCATCGTAAAAACCTCCTGTGCAACCTCCTCAGCATCCTCAACATCTTGTAAAACCCCCAAACAAGTCGAATATATCACCCCACCAAATTTCTCATAAAACTCCTCAAAAGCACCTACATCCCCCTCCCCAATTCTGCGAAACAACACATACTCTTCCGGCAACTGTTCCTCCCTCATAGCCCCTATCCTACCAACCATCATCCCCTTTTGCAAAACCTCCCTTCACTCAACTCCAATTGCTTTTCAAAAATACCTCAATAATTGCTTTCTACTTAAAAAATCACAATAATCCTTTTTACTTAACCCCTCCCATGAGCCCAAAAAAAATTTACATAAATTTCAAAACCCTCGTCTGGAAACCCATCAAAGGAGCAGAATCTCCAGACCAACCCTTCGATGGTTCCTACCCACTCTCCATGCTCCGTTCAATGCTCCTACTCTACGGTATCTACCAACTCGTCCCAGATAACATCGAATTCCGCGAATTCGCACGCAAAGCTATCCATGAACGAAGAATCAGCCTTCCGGGCCCTTTCAGCATCCTGATCAACCAAATACTCAAATTTTATGTTTTTGACCACGATATCCTAAAACTTTCACCCGGCTTCCGTCAAATAAATGGTCAAGAACTTTGGTTTGACGCCATCCGAGACCCCTCAACAGGTCAAGATGTCATTTTCTTAAAATCCTCCTGCGAAGATGGTTCCTCCCAAATCCTCCAAATCGCTGACCTCGAACCACTCCCAGACTACCTCAAAAAAATTTACGAACTTCTCCAAATGCTTCGTGTCCCGGAAATTAATCTTCAGGAACTCGTAGATTGCATCGCCTCCAACCAAAAACTCCTCAATGGGCTCCGCAACTTCATCCATAAACTCATGTTCGACGAAAAGGACACCATTGGCGCGCTCGAAATTTTTCTCCTCCTCGGTCAGGAGAAATTCAAAGAGTGGGTCCTCAACGAAATCATCTTTCACTCTAAAGAAATGGCGTCCCCAGATGATTCCAAATTCAAATACCCAACGATCAACCTCTCCGCCCTCCCAAGTTTCGAGCACCTAAACAACGCAGGCCTCATCGAAACCATGTATATCCTCGGCTTCCTCGGTCTTTCTGACTTCCTAAAGCGCAGCCACCGCCAACCGATTCTTAAAAATATCCATTACATTTCGCCAGACACAGAATAATCTCCCTCCCCAGCTTTATCAAAATTTGCCAGAAGACATTCAGAAATTCCATAGCTCATGGTCACGCGCTCTTAAGCTTGCAGGGATCATTGTCCGTTACTGGTCAACCAATCCAGATTCTCTCGAAATCTTAGGCGGTATAACAGGACTCGAAAACCTCCGCTTCGGCACAATCGAAGGCGGATGGCCTGCGTGGCTTTCCTTTATCTACTACGAAGATCGCGACACCTACCTCTCAAAAATGCAAATCTGCCTTCGCAGAGGTGAAGGCTACGACCTCGAATATCGCCTCCAAGGTCCCACCGATCCTGTTCCAGTCCGCGAACGTGGCTACGTCTCCCTCGGACCTAACCAGGAACTTAAATCCGTCGTAGCCGTTATCCAAGACATCCGTCCCATCCTCACCCTCGAAAATCGCCTCAGCTTAGCACGCAAAATGGAAGCTTTCGGTCAACTCGCAGGCGGGGTCGCTCACGACTTCAATAACATGCTCTCCGTTATCCTCGGTTATTCCCAACTCCTACTCGACGACTTCTCAGAAAAAGACCCTCGTCTCCCCTTTATTCAAGAAATCGAAAACGCCGCACGCCGCGCCTCATCCCTCACAAACCAGCTCCTTGCTTTTACACGAAAAGAAGTCCATGAAGTCCAACTTGTCATTTTTGACCAAATCCTTTCTGAAATGGGCAAAATGCTCCGCCGGATGGTCGGCGAACAAATCCAGCTAAAAATCATAACAAACGCTGGTAACAACGCTCGCCTCCGCGCAGATCCCAACCAAATCGAGCAAATGCTCATTCACCTCGCAGTCGCTGCTAGAGACCTTCTCCCCAACGGCGGTTTTTTAACATTAAGCACTAGGTTGGAAACTCTCTCTATCCCAAACGCCAGACAAAACCTCTCCCATCTCATCCTTTGTGCAGAATGCCGCTCCATCCATCGCGACCAAAATTCCTTCACCGAAGGCTCCATCGTCCCGTGGAATAGAGAAATCGGCGCTATTTCGACATGTGAGTCCATTGTTAAAGAAAATGGCGGTTGGCTCGAACTTTCCGGATCATCCATTTGCCCCGGCTCACTCGCAATCTTCTTCCCCATCTCCACCAAACTCCTCGAACAATTTCAAAAATCCCCATCAGCAACTCCAGATCCCCAAAACAAACGCATCCTTCTTGTCGAAGACGACGCCGGTGTCCGCACACTCGCTCGTGTCGTCCTAACACGCGCAGGTTTCGAAGTCACAGAAGCAGAAAACGGCATTGCCGCCATCAAAGCTGCGAACTCCATCCACCCAAAAACATATGCTCTCATCATCACCGACATCATCATGCCTGGTATGGGAGGTATCGAGATGATCCGCCAAATCCTAAATCTCATGCCCAAAGTCCCCGTCATCTTCCTTTCCGGCTACCATGAACAAGTCCGCTCAGTCGCCGAAGCCAAACTCCCAACAAACTATTCCTTCCTTCGCAAGCCTTTCCCTGTCTCCGAACTCTCAACGAAGGTCCGCGAAATTTTGTCCTCCTAATAGCTCGCCCTCCTCAAAAAAGTCTCTTTTCCGATTTATCTATCCTTTTGTTTCCTCTATTTTTGATCTTTTAATCCAAAAAATTGAATCGCTGCCTCCGTTGTATAAACTGCAACTTCCTCTAACTTTTCTCCCCTTGCCTGCGCAATAGCCTCTGCAACAAGCCGCGTATGCGCCGGTTCACACCTCTTACCGCGGTATGGTTCCGGCGCCAGATATGGACAATCCGTCTCCAGAAAAAAATCGCCCCGTTTCAGACCCGTTGCACAATCGCGAACAACTGCCCCATTCTTAAACGTCACAATCCCAGTAAACGACACATAATGCCCCAAACTAATCACTTCTCTGGCCTGCACCAAACTCCCGCTGAAACAGTGCATCACACATTTCACCCCCACCGCATGTTCTCTCAACACCTCCATAACATCACTCCACGCAGCCCGCTGGTGAACCACGACATTCTTCCCAACCCGTCGGGCCACTCCCATAAGTTCTAAAAAAACCTCCTTCTGCTTTTGTATTATCCTCGCTCGTTTCTCCCTTTCTCCCCTCTCCAAACCCTCACCTTCCTGATAATTAGGCCCTCCCGGCAGCCGAAAATAATCCAATCCAATTTCCCCTATCGCAACAACCTTCCTGTGCTTCGCTAAACTCTCAATCTCTTCTACCATCCCCAACCTTAACTCCTCTTCCGCATGAAGGGGATGCACCCCAACTGCCGCATAAATTTGTTCATACTCTTCCGCAAGCTTTACCGCAGCCCGACTACTCTCTACTCCCGTCCCAATCGTTATAATATGTCTCACCCCTGCTTGTTCAGCCCTCTTTAATACTTCCAAAAAATCATCCTGAAATACGCCGTAATCCAAGTGGGCATGTGTCTCAACCAATTCTATACTCATCTCACCAAACCAACAAAAATTAGCCCACCTCCCAGAAATACAAAAACCCCATCAAACCCTCACACCATCCGGATTCATAGGCATCAAAACATACAAAAACCTCTCATTCAATTTATCGTTCACTGGCTTAATCACGCCAGGACTCAGGGAATCTATCAATTCCAAATCAATCTCCTCCTCCTCCATGTTCCGAAGTGGATCCATTAAAAATTCCGGACTAAAGCAAATCCTCATCCCCTCTCCGTTAAAAGCTGTAGCCAACGTCTCCTGAGCTTCCCCAACATCCGGAGCATTTAATTGTATCTCCAACAAATCCTTGGAAAAATTCAAACGAACTGCGTGAAACCCATCGGCACCCATCAGTGAAACACGATGAACGCATTCCAAAAACAACTCCCGCTCAAGCCTCGCTCGATAGTTCATTTGGGACGGTATAACTTGCCGGTAATTCGGATATGTCCCATCCACCCGCTTTGTCACAAACACCACCCGCCCAAAATCAAAACTAATCAAATTTGCACCAGCTCGAATGATCGCTTCATTTGTCCCTTCAACTAACCTTTGTAGCTCATTCACCGACTTCGTTGGAATTATAAAATCCCTTTCATTTGCAAATGCAGAATCCGAGTCAACTTCATACAAAGCTAACCTTCGCCCATCCGTAGCTACCATCGTAAGGGTGCTCCCACGAAAACAAAAATAAATCCCATTCAATACATACCGCGACTCATCAAGGGAAATCGCATACGATGTCTTCTTTAAGCCAGCTCGCAATTGACTCTGCATTACCCGAAACTCCTGCAGAACCTCAAAAACTGGAAACTCCGGAAACTCCTCACTCGGCAACCCATACATCCTTATTTTCGTCTTGCCACTGCGAATCGTAGTAATTTCAGATCCGTCTGTCTCAAATAATACTTCCTTCTCTGCCAACTCCTTGACTATCGAACTCAACTTCTTGGCAGGGAGTGTCGTAGATCCAACACGCTCCGTCTGGGCAGGAACCAAATACCGCACGCTTACGTCCAAATCGCTCGTCGTTAAACTCAAACCCTCCTCCTTCGCTTCTATCAAGACATTCGACAGTATTGGCATGTTCGGACGCGCACTAACAACCGTCTGAACTCGTTGTAACCCCTCAATTAGCCTTTCTTTGGTCGCGTAGAATTTCATCGCTTCTAAACCTCAATCTATTGTTGTCCTTCATCCACCAAACACTATTACTTCTACTTTTGTCAATTAAAATTTAGCACTCCCTCCGTAACTTCCTTTCAATTCGCACAAACAAACTCTTCATCTGGGATACCGTTATTGGTTTAGCCAAATAGTAATCAAACCCAGCCTCCAAACATGCTTTTTCATCCTCTGCAAATGCATTCGCTGTCAATGCCACCAAAATTGGCCTCACTTCCTTCCCACCAAAATGTTCCAAAATCTTCCTTGCCGACGTTAAACCATCCATAACAGGCATTTGTAAATCAAGAAAAACCAAATCCCATCCTTTCTCCACGACCTTATTCAAAGCGTCGAGTCCATTCTCCACAAATTCTGCTTCCACTCCACAACGGAGCAAAATCAACTGCATCACTTTGCGATTATTGGCGTTGTCCTCCGCCACTAATACCCTCAGCTGCTTCAACAAATCCTTATCAACTTTATCCCATCCACCTATTTCAACACTCTCGGTAACTTCAGGCTTACTCAAGCACTCTACATTCTCCCCTTCTCCAACCCCTAGCCAGAGTGTAAATTCAAACTCCGCACCGGGATGGTCCACACAATTCCTTGCCACAATTTCTCCCCCCATCAATCGCACGAGTTCACGACAAATCGCTAATCCTAAACCAGTCCCCCCATACTTACGGGTTATTGAAACATCAGCCTGTGTAAATGGTTCAAACAAGCGTTCGATCTGATCCGAAGGCAAACCCACACCGGTGTCTCGAACAAAACATCGTAACCCACACTTCCCCTCCCTTATCCCTTCAAATTTGACTTCAACCTCAACATACCCACTATTCGTAAATTTGAACGCATTCCCAATGAGATTCAGAAAAATTTGCTTTACCCTTCCTTTGTCTCCCACAATTTTTTGCGGAATCCCACGATCAACAAACAAACGCAGCTCAATGCCTCGCGTCCTCGCTTGACAGGAAAATACTTCCTCCAACTCATGAAGAGCTTCCCCGAGGTTAAATACTTCTTTCTTTAATTCAACCTTCCGATTTTCAATTTTACTATAATCCAAAATATCGTCGATCAATTCAAGCAATGTCTGGCTCGACCGACAAATTGTTGCAACATACCCACGGAGTTCGCTAGGCAGATCCGACTCCGCCAAAACAGAAGCCGTGCCAACAACCGACGTAAGGGGCGTCCGTAGCTCGTGGCTCATTGTAGCCAAAAAAGCAGTTTTCGCTTCATTTGCTGCCTGTGCCCTTTGAGTTGCATTCCGCAACTCCTCTTCCATTTCCTTTAATTCACTAATGTCCATCAAAGCAGCTACAATCCCAATCACATTTCCTTTCTCATCGTGTATCGGAGCTTTTGTCATTATTGTTGGTATTTTCCTCCCGCTCTTGTGCCCTATCCATCGCTCCTTCCGTAAAATGGGCACTCGCCCCGATAGCAAATCTAAGTCCTCCTGCCGCGCAATCCTTGCTACCTCCTCCCCATCGCGCTGCGCAATTGTGAGATTTATCAGCTCTTCCCGACTATATCCTGTCAAAACTGAAGCCGCTGGGTTGCAATCCAGAAAATTACCATCCCGATCTTTGTAATAAATCGCAATCGGGATTGAGTTAGTTAAATCTGTAACAAACTGTGATTGTTTCTTCTCATCAGCCAATGCCAACTGAGCCTGACGGTAAGCCTGTCGCAATTCCGCATTTAAGTTCTCCAATCTCTTCTCCGCCTCCATACGTGCAGTTACATCCACGCTTAGACTCAAAACTGCCCCATCAAGACTATCAGGATGTTCAAATGGAATTTTCGTCGTTTGAAACCAACCAATCCACCCTTCTTGCGTCCATATCCTATCACGTTCCAAAAACATGTTTTGTTTTGTTTGGATTACCATTCTATCAGCCTTCCTTATTGCCTCCGCTTCCTCAATTGGCATTCCCAAATCCTCATCCCGCTTCCCAATCACTTCCTCAGGTCTAAGACCAAACACCAATCCAGCATACTCATTGATAAGCAAGAACTTCCCCTCACTATCCCGAATGCACAAAACCCCTGGTATTGCATTTACTAACCTCTGCAAAAATACTCTAGTCTTCTCCTTCGCAACCTCAATCTTATGTTTTGCAGTAATGTCATATTCTACGACAATATACCCAACTTTTTCACCTTTTCGGTCAAATATCGGGGATATACTCGCTTGTTCCCAAAACAAAGTCCCATCCTTACGACGATTTTGAAATACCCCCTCCCATGTCTCATTGCGATTGAGTTTCTCCCAGAGATTCCGATAAAATTCAGCATCCTGTTCGCCGGACCTTAATATACTGGGCTTCTTCCCTAGCACTTCCTGCAAACGATAGCCCGTTAAATCTTCAAAAGCTTGATTGGCCCATTTTATCCGTGGCTCCAAATCAGTAAGCAGGATAATAGCATGACTCTGATTGATCGCATTCTGAAATTCCAAAAGCTCCTCCTCCCGAGAACGTATCGAAGTAATATCCATCAAAATACCAAAAAATCCTACATGTCGATTCTGGCCATCAAACAAGGGAACAACTTCCAATTTCACCCAAAATTTCGTTCCATTCTTCCGATAATTCAAAATTTCACAGCTAAAAGGTTCTAAATTCTCAAGTTTTTCCTGGATCTTCTCAATCGTCAAGGGTTCCGTCTCCGGTCCTTGTAAAAACGATGGAGTCTTCCCTTTAACCTCCTCAAACGTATATCCTGTAAGCTTTGTAAAAGCCTCATTTACCCAAGTTATCCTTCTCCTCTCGTCCGTTAGCATCACAGCGCTACTCGTATTTTTTACCACACCTGCAAGCCGCTCAATTTCCTCACTGCCTTGATGCAATTCTGTCGTCTCCTCAAAATATACCAAAACATCCCCATTCTTTTCTTGAATACCTGTCAAAACAAAGTATCTCGCTTTACCTTTGTAATTCCTAAGCAAAAATTCCTCCCTATGCGATTCCTTGCTTCGTCGAACCCGATTCAAAAATTTTTGCCAGAGAAATCCTTGATTTTTTTGAAGCAAGCCACTCAGTGCCAACGAAATACTATTAGTTCCACTCATTTCACGGAACAAATTCTGCCCCGCCAAATTCGCCTCTATAACAACTCCATCACCACCAACCCGCACTATGGGCACCGGCGCAAGACGAAAATACTCCATATAGCGCTCACTCATTTCCCTCAATTCATCCCCCGCTCGTTTCAACTCCTGCGCTTGAAGTTCCAACTCCACCTGATGCACGGCCAACTCATGCAACAAACTCGCCATATCCTCAACCTCGGGGGACAACTTCCCTTGCTTCCCTTGCCTCCTGAGCAACCTCAAATACTCCTCAGCCCGTTGCCGCAACAAAACAGACTGCTCTGAATCCTTATTCTCAACCCCTCCCACGCCCTCTCCCTTCTTTTCCGAACTATTTTCGCTCTGCTGCACCTTGCTAATCAAACTTAATTATCGGATCATCTAAATCAACTACAACAGATATTTTCAATCGCTCATTATTCACTTTTCTCATCAACGATGACTTCACAGCTACACGGTGTCGCTTACCGCTCTTGTCAACCACAGTCCATGGCGTCGGTATTTGCTTCCCTGTCGCAAGAAATTCCTCATACTGCCTAACCATCTTCTCCCGCTCCTCTTCAGGAAAAATCATCGTAATTGGTTTCCCCAGAAGTTCTTCCTTCTCATACCCAATCAGTTTACAGAATGCTTCATTCACCTGCACAAAATTCCCAGCACCATCCGAAGCACATATCCCAACACATACCATCTGCAGAATCGCTTGAAGCTCCTTCTCCGCATCCAATATCCTCGTAATATCAACTAGACTCGCCACCAATCCAGTCATATCCGACTGCGTCTGCCGATACGGCTGCACCCGCAACAAAAACTCCCCAACACCAGAAAGCGAAATCACTTCCTCATGAACCTGCAAATTCTGTATAACATTTTGACTACACTGCATTATCGCATTCAAAACAGGATGCGAAAACGCACTCGCCATCCGCCCAACATCCCCAGGAACCAATCCTGTTAACTTCCCAAATATCGGCGTAAACCGTCGTAAGCGCAACTCCTCATCAAGAAACACGGTCCCTATATCCGTGCTCCGAGTAAAATTTTCCATGTCATCATTCAGCTCCATCAATTCCTGTATCTTGCTCTGATACTCGGCATTGACCGTATATAACTCCTCATTAACCGACTCCAGCTCCTCATTCGTGCTTTGCAACTCCTCATTCGCTGCCAAAAGTTCCTCATTCGCTGCCTGCAACTCCTCATTCGCAGTTTCCTGTTGTTCAATCGAAGCCTGCAAATTCTCCCGCGTGCTTTGCAACTCGCGCTCCAACTCCGCCACCCTCTCCATCAACTTCCGATCATAATCAAAATTCTCTGACCCAACTAACTCCGACGGCGTCGACGAATCTGGCTGGATCGTTATTAAATACAACCTCCCCTCATCCGTCCGTGTGTCAAACAATTCCGCCTGCACGCACAAACTCGTCACCACACCTTCATTATTCCGAAACTGAACCGCCCGATACTCAACCGGTCGCCCTTCCCGCTGCGCCTGCGATGCCGCAGTGCTTATTGCCAAACTTAAATCCCTCGGCACCATCTTCAGCAAATCTAGCTTCGCTGGCCCTGTGGGCACTTGCAAATACTGTGAAATCGGCCCAAGTGAATACACCAACTCAAACTGCATCGTGCACACTAACGTCGCAGGCGCATACCGCTCCAATAAATGCCGCTGAATCGCTTCCACTGTCGCACTCCCTCCACCTCTTCTATTCCCACGCGTCAAACGCTCATCCAACGCTGATGTCCATGCCACAGACTCCTGCAACGCAGGCACCGTATCCATCACCCGCAACGGCACCCCTGGCAACTTCCGAAATATCCGATGCTTGCTATCCAATGTCTCAAACGCATAACCAAGCTCTCCCAGCGTCTCACTCGACCCCAAAAACAATATACCCCCCGGTTGCAACGCAAAATGCATCAAACCCAATAACTTCCGCTGCGCATGCGGCCGCAAATATATCAGCAAATTCCGGCAACTGATCATGTCGATCTTCGTAAAGGGAGGATCATTCAGCAAATCCTGCCGGGCAAAAATCAACCTATCCCTCAGTGATCGCACTATCCGAAAATGATCCCCACGCTCCACCACAAAAAACCTCTCCAGCAACTCCTGCGGCAAATCCGCAACCACACTCCGCGGATACAAACCCGCACTCGCAATTTCCAACGCCGATCGGTCCACATCCGTCGCAAAAACCTTCAAATCTATCCGCGGAAACTTCTCTTGCCGGATTCTCTCGCACAACATCGCAATTGTGTAGGCTTCCTCCCCAGTCGAACAGGCAGCAACCCATATCCGCAGCGTCCGCCGTGGCATACATTGCTCAAACAACCGCGGCAACTGCTTCTCTAGTGCCAAAAATGAATCCCCATCCCGAAAAAACTTCGTCACTCCTATCAGCAAATCCTTCCCCAACGCTTCCGCCTCCGTCCGCGATTGATACAAATACTGCACATACTCATTTATATCTTGAATCTGCGCAATATTCATCCGCCGCTCAATCCGCCTTACAAGCGTCGCACTCTTATAATTGCTGAAATCTATCCCCGTAGCTTCACGCACCCGCGCACACACCCGTTCCAACTGCGTCGCATCCTCAGGTATATGCGACGTCGAATCCTTCACCCGGGCAGCAAATGGATGCCGCGCAAAGTTCAACAACTGCTCCGGCATCTGCTCCACAGGCAAAACAAAATCCGCTACACCAGTCGCTATCGCGCTCGACGGCATCCCCGCAAACTTCGCTGAAGCCTCCGCTTGCACCATAATCATTCCCCCAGCTTCCTTCACAGCTCGTATCCCACGCGCCCCATCGCTCCCCGTCCCAGACAATACCACCGCAATCGCTCGCTCCCCACAATCCGCAGCAAGCGACCGGAAAAATATATCTATCGGCAAATTCAAAACCTTCCCAGGTGGCGGAACCTCCAAATACAACCTCCCACCCCGTATCAGCAAATTATACCTCGGCGGTATCAAGTAAACACAATTCGCCTCCACAAGCATCCCATCCTCCGCTCGTTTTATCGGCATCGGCGTCAATCGTGCCAACAACTCAACCATCAGACTCTTGTAATCCGGCGCCAAATGCTGAATCACAACAAACGCCATCCCACTATCCGCAGGCATCGCAGAAAAAAACGACCGCAGCGCCTCAAGCCCCCCAGCCGATGCTCCTATCCCAACTACATACGTCGGCTCCTTTGTAGATATTGCTATCTCTTTTTTATCCTCATTACCCCCTTCGCCCACCTTAACACTATCTCTGCTCTCTTCTTTCTCCTCCTTCATATTTCTTGAATATCCTTTTTTAATTGTAAGATAAAACCAAACATTTAAAAAAAAATTTTTTCTGGATAAAATTATATCTTTACCTAAATGTCATTTTTCATCTTCCATTTTTCTTCCATTTTGCCTCTTCCATCAAACCCTCGATCCTAATTATCCTCTAACCTTAAAGCCCCTGTCCACTATGTCCGTCTGCTCCGACTCCTGGATCCGCCGCATGGCAACCGAATACCGCATGATTGAGCCTTTTGAAGACAATCAAGTCCGAATTTCAGAAAACGGCACCCCAACCATCAGTTACGGACTCTCCAGTTACGGATACGACCTCCGCGTCTCCAACGAATTCAAAGTCTTTACAAACGTCTTCAACACCGTCGTTGACCCTAAGGCCTTCGACCAAAAATCCTTCGTGGATATCACTACAGACGTCTGCATCATCCCTCCAAACTCCTTCGCCCTTGCCCGTAGCGTCGAGTATTTCCGCATCCCACGCGACATCCTCACTATCTGCCTCGGCAAATCCACTTATGCCCGCTGCGGAATCATCGTCAACGTAACACCCTTTGAACCTGAGTGGGAAGGTCACGTCACACTCGAAATCTCCAACACAACCCCTCTCCCCGCTAAAATTTATGCCGGCGAAGGCCTCGCTCAAGTCATCTTCCTCCGCGCTGAGGAAACTTGCTCAATCTCTTACAAAGACCGCAAAGGCAAATATATGGGTCAGACCGGTATTACAATCCCTCGCATCTAACCCACAGCTCCCCTCACCCCATCCTCCCAAACTCCCATCCCATCCACACACAGAAATACCCCCTACGTCACAACCTCCCGATCATACCCCCTACCCCACCAAAAAACTCCCCAATCCCCATCCTCTATGAAACGTGGCTTCCTCGAAAAACTCCTCGAAAAAATCCAATTCCTCCAACCCCACGAAGTCCAAAACTACCTCGCTGAACTCGCCCACGAAAAAGGCTTCCTCGAAACTCTCTTCGACGCCCTCCTCGAAGGCATCCTCGTCACTGATAACCACGGAAAAATTCTCTACATCAACCGCTCAGCAGCCAATTTCTTCGGCCTCGATACCTCTTCCTCCCTCGGCAAATTCGTCTCAGAACTCATCCATGGTCTCGACTGGAACGACCTCCACCGCAACGGCAATGAAGTCGCCTCCCGTGATATGGAAGTCCTCTATCCCGTCCACAGAATCTTAGAGTTCTACGTCGTCAATATCCCCAATTCACGCAACCCCGACGAAAACTCCGCGCGTGCTATCCTCCTCCGTGACGTCACCCTCTCTCGCCGCTCCGCAGAAGAAATCCGCGAATCCGACCGCATCTCCGCTCTCACCCAACTCGCCGCAGGTGTCGCTCACGAAATTGGTAACCCTCTCAACTCCCTCGGCATACACCTCCAAATCCTTCAACGCCGTATCCGCCAATTCCCTCAAAAATTCCGTTCCCAACTCGAAGACTCCATCTCCATCGCCTGCCAGGAAGTCTCCCGCCTCGACGCAATCATTAACCAATTCCTCCGTGCCGTCCGCCCAATTCCCCTCTCCCTCCGCTCCTCTAATCTCAACCAGCTCCTCCAAGAATCCCTCGATTTCCTCTCCCCAGAAATTCACGACCGCGAAATCCTCCTCGAAACTGACTTCGACCCCACTCTCCCCAACCTCCAACTCGACCCAGACCAAATCAAGCAAGCCATCTACAACATCCTCCGCAACAGCTTCCAAGCCATGAAAAACGGAGGTTTCCTCCAAATCAGAACCTGGCACGACGAAGAAACTGTCTCCGCTTCTATCAGCGATACCGGCGGCGGTATCCCTTCCTCCGAAATCGGCCGCATCTTCGAACCTTACTTCACCACCAAACCAGGTGGATCAGGGCTCGGCCTCATGATCGTCCGCAGAATCATTCGCGCTCACGGCGGGGAAGTTATTATCCAAAGTTCAGAAGGCCACGGCGTCACTGTCACCATTCGCCTCCCCACCCACTCCAAAAAAGTCCGTATGCTTGAAGCAGGCACAGAACCTCGAAAACTCCTCCCCTCCCCATCCCCCACCCCCCACACGACCCCTTAAAACCTCACCCTGCCCAATCAAGGCTCCATTATGAGCCGCCCCGACTCCCCACATCCCTCCTCCCACCCCTCTTTCCGCCACGAATGGTTCACCCCCGACAACCTCCGCGCCAATATCACAATCTTCGCAAAATCCCTGATCTTCTTTTCCACTGCCACTCTCCTCCTTTTCGCTGCTCTCTTCGCCCTAACTCGCTCCATTATCCTCAGCCAATTCCAATCCCTCGAAGCTGAAACCCTTCACCGCGAATACTCCCGCATACAAACACTCTTAAAAAATGAAATAGACACCCTATCCGCCACCGCCAAAAATCTCGCTTCACTTTGCCCTATCCCCAACAGGTTCAGCTCCCCCGACTCCCCACAACCAACCCCAAAAAATCAATTTGACAACATCTCCTTCCTTCAAAACCTATCCCCAATCAACTTCGACCTCTTCATCCTCTGGGGCCCAGACTCTTCACCCCTCCTCATCCTCCCTCAATCAAACTCATCCCTTCTCCCTTCAAGCCTACCCCCTTACTCCACCTTCTTACCACACAATTCTCATTCCGCTCAAGGCTTCCTCTCAATCAACAACACCCTCCTTCTCACTGCTTCCCAACTCATCCCCAATTCCACTTACTCCCTTACTCTCATCAAATACTTCCCTCCTCCCCCCCTCAAAAACCTCCTCTCTTCACCCGATCTCCCAACCGAATTCTTCATTACAAACCAAAACCTCCAACAAAACCACCAACTACGCCCTCTCGCAAATCCTCTTTTCCCATTTTCTCCCCAAAACCCAACCCCTGACGCCTCCCTCCAATTCCCACTCCCCTCACCTGACAATTCTTCAAGCTCTTACCTCCACGTTAAGTTCCCTCGAACCATTTACCAGGCAGGCTACAGCGCCACTCGCATCTTCCTCCTTACAATGGCCGCAGCTGGCAGTGGCCTCGTCTTCGTCCTCTGGCTAGTAATCTACTGGAGCGTCTTACGCCCCATCGCCATCCTTGACCGCAGCATGCACACCTTCCGCAACACAGGCCTCATCCCAGCCTCCTTCGGCCTCAATTCCTCGGACGAACTCGGCCGCCTCGCTCGCTCTTTCCTCGATCTCACCAATTGGCTCCGCAAACTCTCAGGCCTCCTCCTCCGCGCACAAGATGAAGAACGCCGAAAAATCTCACGCGAACTCCACGATTCAACAGCACAAGAACTCTCCGCTCTCTCCCTCAACCTCTCCCTCCTCCAAAAAATCCTCGAAAAAGACTCAAAAGAAACATCTCGCGCTAAAAAACTCGTCGCAGATTCCCTTGCTCTCGCTGAACAAACTGCACGCTCCCTCCGCACCCTCGCTTACCTCCTCCACCCACCCCTCCTCGATGAACAAGGTCTCCCATTCGCAGCTCGTTGGCTCGCAGAAGGATTCGCCAACAGAACCAACCTCCACACCTCCATCCACATCCCCGATAACCTCCCAAGAGCCGCTCCAGAAATCGAAACTACTATCTTCCGCTTCCTCCAAGAAGCTCTCACAAACATTTTCAAACATGCAAAAGCAAAAAACGTTACCATCCGTCTCTGGCTCGAAACCTCCAACCCTTCACTCCCAACTCTTAATGCCCAAGTAACCGACGACGGCATCGGCTTCGATCCATCCAATCCCACCTCTCCAACAGGCCTCGGAATCGCAGGTATGCGTGAACGCTCCCTCATCAACGGCGGCTCATTCTCCATCCAATCCTCCCCAAATCAAGGCACAAAGCTCTCACTCTCTCTCCCATTCATTCCACACCCCTCACAATCTCAGCCGCAGTGACTCTTATCCCCCCTTCTATCCTCCTCCAAGCCTATGCCAACGGTTCCTTCCCAATGGCAATCCCAAGTGGCCAAATCATTTGGCCAAATCCCACAAAACGCGGCATCATCCCTCTCCCATCAGACACTCACTGGATCAATAAATTGCCACATGGAATCCGCCGCGACCTCCGCCGCTTCAACTGGCGCATCACCTGCAATCTCTCCTTCCAAAAAGTCCTTCTCGCCTGCGCCAATCGCCCTGAAACTTGGATCAGCCCCACCATTGCCAACTCTTACCTCATCCTCCACAAACTCGGCTTCGCACACTCCGTCGAAGTTTGGCTCAATGACCAACTTGCAGGTGGTCTCTATGGTGTCCACATCGGCGCCGCTTTTTTCGGCGAATCCATGTTCCATTCCGTTTCCGGTGCTTCCAAAGTCGCTCTCGTCGCACTTATCCATTCCCTCGCTCAATCAAACTTCCTCCTTCTTGATACGCAATGGCTTACACCTCACCTCGCTCTCTTCGGTGCTATCGAAATCCCTCGCAGAAAATATCTCCAACTCCTCCACTCCGCCCTCTCACAACATACCCACTTCCCTCTGCATGCCATCCAAAACTTCATCCCAAACCTCAACCCCCTCCCATCCCAAACTTGACAAAACTCTCTACCACCCATAGACTTAACTACATATCTAAACCCACATGCCATACCAATGATTAAACTTATTCCCCCACTGGTAATCCTAACTTCCTTATTCGTAAAAAATTCTATCGCAGCCGCAATCGCTAACTCAATCCACCAACCAACTCAGCAACAACACCCCGCAAAAACTTCTCCTACTAACCTCTCCATAGCTTTCGATTCTCTCTATATATATTACGCTTTTTCAATAACATACGTCTAAATCACGGTTATGGCCATAGCATTTACTGGACTTCCACGTCCTTTTCATTCTACCCCACCTCCCCCAACTCCCCATCAACTGCCAATTGCTCAGGCTACGACATGGACGGCTCCGATTTTAGAAAACTCGACTCCACATCCTCTTATATCCCCTCCTACGGCAACCTCGCCCATTCCCCCTGTTTAGTTTTTTACAACGTCGAAGCCCTACTCTTCACCCACGAAATCTCCTCAACTACCTCTTACAAATCCCAGTCAGGCACGAACCTCGGCCACAAAAGCATCGCAGAAGAACCCTCAAGTTTCCTCCAATGCCTCCTTCTTCCCTGCAATCCCATCCTCAATACCATTTTCTCCCTCGAGTCCTACGCAGCTCTCAACCTCAACTTCCGCTACTACTTCGAAAAAAACGCCAACATCTTTTCAGTCCCCTACCACTTCGAATTCGGTCTCGCTCCCCCCATCCAAATCCCTATCTAAATCCTCAAATTCGCAAAACTCCCCCCTTTATGCCGCTTTCTCCCCATGTCGCTGAACCAAATGGCCTTCTCATTACTCATCCTATCTCCCTTGGTCGGGCCTCTCTCTAAAATTCTCCTTCTAAAACCCTCCTATTAACCTCCCACACTCCCAATCCACTTCTCAACCCCCACTCAAAATCCCCACCACAAACTTCCCCCATTGGTTTCCTTTAAACTATCCCCATAATATGGATTCAACAGAAGCCTACGTCGCCCTCAATTTGCTACCCGGCGTTGGCCCGATCCGCGTCCGCCGTCTCCTCTCCCATTTCGGCTCCCCTCAAGCCATCTTCCTCGCCTCAGAATCTGAACTCCTTTCAATCCAAGGCATTGGCCCAGAAACCGCCTCCAACATCCGCAACTGGCACAAAAACCTCCGCCCAGACCACGAAATCGCACTCGCTCAACGCCTCGGCGCCAAAATCCTCACCCCAGAATCCCCAGATTACCCCTCTCTCCTCCTTCAAATCCACGACCCACCAACTGTCCTCTACCTCCTCGGCCAACTACCAAAACCTAACCAATGCACCATCGCCATCGTCGGCACACGCAAACCCTCCCTTTACGGCTCCGAATCCGCTCGCAAACTCGCCTTCGAATTGGCCTCCGCCGGCGCAAGCATCACCAGCGGTCTCGCTCTCGGCATTGACTCCCATGCCCACCAAGCCACCCTCCAGGCAAATGGCCATACTACTGCCATCCTTGGCTCAGGGCTCGCTCATATCTACCCTCGTTCTAACCGCCAACTCGCTCGCAAAATTCTCGACTCCGGTGGCGCCATCCTGAGTGAATTCCCCATTCAAACTCCACCAGACCCTCAAACCTTCCCCATCCGTAACCGCATCATCAGCGGAATCAGCCATGCAACTCTCGTCGTCGAAGCTGACCCCAAAAGCGGCGCTCTCATCACAGCAAACCTCGCTCTCGAGCAAGGCCGCCCCATCTATGCTATCCCAGGCAGAATTGATAACCCTCTCGCTCTCGGCTCTAACCGTCTCATCCAGCAAGGTGCCAAACTCGTCATCTCCGCAAACGACATCCTCTATGACCTCACAGCTCTCCTCCCCGATAACCATAAACCTCACCTCGCACCTCCCAAACAACCACTCAACCTCAACCAACACCAATCCCTCATCTTCCAAACACTCTCCTCTTCCCCCAACCCCGTCCATATCAACCAAATAATCGAAAAAACTGGCTTGCCCACCCACATCGTATCTTCTAACCTCATCGCCCTCGAATTACTCCAACTCATCAAACAACTCCCTGGCTCCTTCTACACCAAAAACTCCTTCCTCTAACTCAACCATCCCTCCACGTCCAAACCCATACACTCTCACCTCCCATGCCAAAAGCTCTCGTCATCGCTGAAAAACCAAGTGTCGCCGCTGACTTCGCTCGCGCTCTCGGCCGTCTCCCTCGCACAAAAGAAGGCTACTACGAAAACGACCACTACATCATCACCTCCGCCATCGGCCACCTCGTCGAACTCTGCCTCCCAAACGAAATGGACAAACGCCACAGCAAATGGTCCCTCGATAACCTCCCCATCCTCCCCTCCCGCTTCGAGCTCAAACCCTCCTCGAAAAATAAATCCCAACTCGACCTTATCGCTAAGCTCCTCCAAAGAAACGACATAGACCGCATCATAAACGCCTGCGACGCCGGCCGCGAAGGCGAGCTCATCTTCCAATACATCATGCAATTCCTCGGCAATACCAAGCCAGTCCAACGCCTCTGGCTCAATTCCATGACACCAGATGCCATCCGCCAAGGCTTCAACAACCTCCGCCCAGCCTCAGAACTCCATAACCTCGCTCAAGCCGCCATCTGCCGTTCAGAAAGCGATTGGCTTGTCGGCATTAACGCCACCCGCGCTCTCACCGCCTTCAATTCCAAACACGGTTCCTTCCTCCTCACTCCTGTCGGGCGCGTCCAAACCCCAACACTCTCCATCCTCGTCGAACGCGAACTCCGCATCCGCAATTTCCAGCCACGCGATTACTTCGAAATCTACGCAGACTTCTCTCTCCCCAATGCCTCCTATCGCGGCCGTTGGTTCAACCCAAACTTCAAAAAATCCTCCGACGAAGACCAAAAACCCGACCGTATCTGGGACCGCCAATCCGCAGAAGCCATCCTCCAAAAATGCCTCGGTAAGCCCGCCTCCGTCTCCGAAGAGAAAAAACCCTCCTCCCAATCCTGCCCACCACTCTACGACCTCACTTCCCTCCAACGCGAAGCCAACTCCCGCTTCAATTTCACCGCCAGAAAAACTCTTCAAATCCTCCAGGCTCTCTACGAAAAACACAAAGTCCTCACCTATCCACGCACCGATTCCCGCTTCCTCCCAACCGACTACCTCCCCTCCATCCAACAAATCCTCTCCTCAATCCACATCCAAGAACTCGTCCCCTTCGCTAAACAGGCCCTCGACTCAGGCTGGGTAAAACTCAACCCTCGCATCTTCGACAATTCAAAAGTCACAGACCACCACGCCATCATCCCCACCAACACCCCACCAAAATCACTCGACGACGCAGAAACCAAAATCTACGACCTCGTCACTCGCCGTCTCGTCGCCATCTTCTACCCTCCCGCTCGCTTCGAAATCACTACTCGCATCTCCATCGTCCAAGGCGAATCCTTCCGCTCAGAAGGCAAAATCCTCCTCGACCCAGGCTGGCTCGCCGTCTATGGCAAGTCACTCCCTTCAAACGATCAAAACAAAGATTCCGATACTTCAGACAAAATCTTACCCCCAATTCCTCAAAACTACTCACCCCTCACCGCCAACATCGAAATCAAAACCTGCCAAACCAAACCACCCCCTCGCTTCACAGAAGCTTCCCTCCTGGCTGCCATGGAAGGCGCAGGCAAATTCGTCGAAGACGACGAACTCCGCCAAGCCCTTAGCGAGCGGGGCCTCGGCACACCAGCCACTCGCGCCCAAATCATCGAAGGCCTCGTCGCAGACGGCTACGTCAACCGCATCGGCCGCGACCTCCACGCCACCCAAAAAGGAATCTCCCTCATCGCTCTCCTCCGCAGCATGGGAATCCAAGCCCTCACTTCTCCAGAACTCACCGGTGAATGGGAATTCCGTCTCAAAAAAATCGAACAAGGCCAATTCGACAGAGCCCAATTCATGCAGCAAATCTGTTCCTTCACCTCCGATGTCGTCCATAAAGCCAAATCCTTCTCGGGCGAAATCCCTTCCGACAACTTCCATGATCTCTCTGCTACCTGCCCACGTTGCAATAACAACATCTTCAAAGAATCCCTCCGCGCTTATTCCTGTTCCAAATGCAACCTCACTATCTGGAAAATCATGGCAGGCCGCGAACTCGATCCCTCCGAAGTCAAAACTCTCCTCGAAAATGGCAAAGTAGGCCCTCTCGACGGTTTCAAAAGCAAACTCGGCCGCCCCTTCTCTGCCTCAATCCGACTCAACTCAGATTTTAAACAAGAATTCGATTTCTCCTCCTCCTCCCAAAACAACCCCACCCCAGACCAAACCTCCGCTCTCCCCTCTCTCGGCATTTGCCCAGCCTGCAAACAAGCACAAGTCAAACAAACCGATAACGCTTACATCTGCGAGCAAGCACTCAATTCACCAAACAACTGTTCCTTCAAAATCTCAAAAATTATCCTCAACCAGCAGATCTCCCCAGAACAAGTCCAAAAACTCCTCTCCTCAGGCAAAACTGACCTCCTATCCGGTTTCATCTCCAAAAAACGCCGCCAGTTCAAAGCCTACCTCGTCCTCAACAACGGAAAAATCTCCTTCGAGTTCCCTCAAAAAACTCCTAAACAAAACTCTAAATCCCAAAAATCTTCCACCCTTCCTAACAATCCAACCACCACCATCCAAACATCCAACCAAACTGCCAATTAAAAAAAAACGACATCAACATCAAAAAAAACTCTCACATCCCCACTCGACTATTGCCTCTTCCTCCTTTCCGCGCTTTTATAATTCAAGAGAAACAATGAAAACTCACCTCTCTCTCCACTTTCTACTCCTGGCTCTCTTCCTCGCCCCAAATCTCCTGCCAACCACCTACGCTCAGAGCAAGCAACCCCTCACTGTCTTCGGTATCAAATTCTCCGTTCCCATCCCAGAAAAAATCGAAGGTTACGCTGTCCGTTGGAGCCAAGTCCGCGATCTAACTCTCTCTACCATCAATTCTCAGCCACCCGCCACCTCCAAATCAGAAGCCCTCGGCAAACTCAGCCTCCTCGTGGCCCAACAAACAGACCTCGTCCAAAAAGAATTCGCCCGTATCGCTGTAAAAAATAACCTCGACGTCGCTGAAGTCGTAGATATCTTCCTCCAAAATTCAGGCGATCCAATAGATAAAAACGTCCAATACCAGTCAAACCTCCTCGCCGGCCTCTCCCACCTCTACAACTGCCTCACAAACTAACCCATTTGACACACCCACCTCCCCAGCCAAACCCCTCCTTTCCCCATTCTCCCACCCACCACTCCATCCCCCATCCCATCGAAACACTCGTCCTCGCCGCACTTTGGGAACGCAGAAAATTCACCACCCACCAACTCCTCCGCAGACTCTCCTCTCACGGAATAAAAATTAGCCCGGCAGAACTCGAAATCATCCTCGACCAAATCAACCACAAATTCCAATCCGACCCATCACTCCCCTTCTCCCTCTTCAAAGCCGCCGGCAAATTCTGGCTCAAAGGCAAATCTCTCCTCATCGAGCAAATCTCTTCAAACGGCAAAATTAAAACAGCCGAGCAACTCGAACCCCGCACACTCGAAGTCCTCGCTGTCATAATCTTCCACCCAGGCATCACGCGCTCCCATATCCACGAACTCCTCCGCTTCGACCCAGAACCTCACCTCGCTAAACTCCAAACCCAAAACCTCATCCTATCTATCCCCGGCCCAGGCCGTTCCCAATTCTGGCATCCAACCCCAGAAGTCCTCGTCCGTTTCGGCTACCAATCATGGCGTGAAATCCCCCACTACGCAGAATTCAACGCCCACCTTCAGTCCTTCAAAAAAAATACTACACAAAATTCCCGCCCCTCACAACAACCCAATCAAAGTTCCAATTCCAATTAACCCTCCCCCACACCAACTCTACCCTCTACTCACCCTCTTTGTTGTCAACATGTCCTTCTATTCATATCTGTTTTTATTGTCATTAAGGACTTACTTTCCAAGTTTTTATTTCTAGCTAACAGCCCTAACTTTCTCCCCCATTCCCCACCGACCAACTCCCAAAATATTCTCTCAAGCTCTTTCCCAACAACCATATCGTCCACTATACCCACAAACCCATCTTGAATTATTAAACTTCTCACCATCTTTACTATGAACGAAATCCAAATGATCGAAAAACTCATCCAATCCAACGTCGCTCCCTGGCGCATCAAACTCGCTCAGTGGATCGAATCCGAACCAGTCGTCCGCTTCCTCGTCTCCGTCATCCTCTTCAACGCCATCATCCTCGCTCTCGAAACAGACCGCCACATCCTCTCTACCTACTTCTTACCTCTCAAAATCGCAGACAAAATTTGCCTCATCATCTTCATCCTCGAAATCATAGCCAAACTCCTCGCCTACCGCTCCCTCTTCTGGCTTAACGGCTGGAACGTCTTCGACTTCCTCGTCGTATCCATCGCCCTCTTCCCCAATGCGGGTCCATTCGCGGTCCTCCGTTCCCTCCGAGTCCTCCGAATCCTCCGTCTCCTCACTGTCCTCCCAAGCCTCCGCAAAGTCGTCGCCGCTTTCCTCCACGCTCTCCCGGGACTCGGCGGTGTCATCGCTGTAATGGCCGTCTTCTTCTTCACCGCAGGAGTCCTCGCCACCAATCTCTTCGGCAAATCCTTCCCGGATTGGTTCGGAACGCTCGGCCGAAGCCTCTACACCCTCTTCCAAATCATGACTCTCGAAAGCTGGTCCATGGGCATCGTCCGCCCTGTCCTCCAAATCTACCCTTACGCCTGGCTCTTCTTCATCCCTTTCATCATTATCGCCACCTTCACTATCCTCAACCTCTTCATCGGTATCATCGTCTCCACAATGCAAGAACTCAGCACTCTCCCAGATCCCTCACTCCCCAAACGCCAAATCCTCGAAACTCTCGAACGCATCGAACGCGACATCCAAGACCTCCGCCGCCAAATCACCTCCGAAATCTCAAACCAAAACAAAAATTAGCCCCCCTCCTCCTCTCCCACCTCCGCCCCCCTTCTCTCTCTCCCCCTCATCCACCCTCAACACCTCCACACCTTTTCCCCAACACCTACCTTCCTCCCCCATCAACCGCACCCCTCCTCCAATAATACAAAATCACACTTCCCACCAAACCCACCCATAAACACCCCCACCCGAACAACTCTCCATACCGCGTGTAAAAAGTTTCCTCCCCACCCTTGGGCACCTCAAATTCCCCAACCATTACTCCCTCCACAAACGTGCTCCCATCCTCCCCTGTCAATTTCTCCACCACTCGCCCCCACCGATCAATCCAACACGTAACCCCAGTATTCGCCACCCGCAACATCGGCACACGATTCTCCACACACCGAAACACCGCTTGCGCCAAATGCTGTTCCGATCCAGCAGACCGCCGAAACCACCCATCATTCGTCACATTCACAAAAAAATCCGCACCTCCCATCACAAACCTCCGCGCCAAATCCCCAATCGTATCCTCAAAACACACCAACGGCCCTATCCGCAAATCCTTCCTCTCCATTTTCAGCACCACCACCCCTCGCCCAGCATCAAAATCGCTCGGCACAAGCTCCCCAACTATCCACGCAAACAGCGGAAAACTCTCCCGAAAAGGCACAAATTCCCCAAAAGGCACAAGATGAATCTTGTGATAAAATTGTGGCTCCTTACTGACACCTCCCAAAAGCACAATCGAATTGTAATCCCCACTCTGGTCAAAATGCACAGTCCCAAACACAAAATCCCCTTCCATCCGCTTCGCAAGCCCCATCACAAACGAATACACCTCCCGGTCCGAAAAAACCGCACGCGGCATCGCCGCCTCCGGCCAAGCCAACAGATCAGGCCCAACCATCATCCCATACTCCGTTAACCTCTCATACTTCTCCAAAATCTTCCGCTCATACGCAATATCCCACTTCTCCTCCTGCGGAATATTCGCCTGAACCGCCGCCACCCGCAACCTCTCCACTACCCCACTCTCCTCTCTCCTGAACAGCCTTTCAACCCCAAACACAAACACCAACGCGCAACCCCCAACCACCAGCGCAAAATCATAATGCGGCCGTATCCTCCCACTCCTTAGCTCCTCAACTAACCGCATTACCGTAACCCCAAAACACAAATTCACCACAACCACCACAAACGAAACACCCACAACACCTGTCAGTTCCGCAATTTGGATCATCGCTACATTCCGCCACAAACCCACACCCAACAAATTCCAACCAAATCCACTAAACGCCACCCCACGAACCACCTCCAGCCCAACCCAAACCACCCCTCCTAAAAAACAAACAACCACATTCCAAAACGAACTCACCCACCCTCCTAACCCCATCATCCCTACACCCCACAAAAAAACACCATATACTCCAAAATACAGCCCACAGTAAATGCTCAATGCCACCCACCCCCCTGCCGTCACCTCCGTTATCCACACCAAACTCCCAAGAAAAAAAACCGACCCGCACACCCACGCCACCAAAAAGCTCTCCCCCAGTCCCAACCTCCTCACCCCACTCCACACACCCAACAACCACGGCACCATCCAAACCCACACCAACCATTCCCACCCAAACGGAGGATAAACCAGCACCAACAACACCCCACTCAAAATTCCACCAATCCACGCCCATCCCCTCCATCCCTCCCCACTCCAAAGTCCACCCCCTACCCCCACCCCACGCTCACTCCCATTCAATCGTCGCTGGCGGTTTGCTCGAAACATCATACACAACCCGATTCACTCCCCTTACCTCATTCAAAATCCGACTCGCCATTCGTCCAAGCAAATCATACGGCACACGCACCCAATCCGCCGTCATCCCATCTTGGCTCTCCACCACCCGAACTGCAATCGTATAATCATACGTCCGCTCGTCCCCCATCACTCCAACAGACCTCACAGGCAGCAACACCGCAAACGACTGCCACACCCGCCGATACCACCCAGCAGCCTTCATCTCCCCAACCACTATCGCATCCGCAGCTCGCAATATCTCCAGTCGCTCCCTCGTCACCTCTCCAACAACCCTCACAGCCAAACCAGGCCCAGGAAACGGTTGCCGCCAAAGTATCTCCTCTGGCAATCCAAGCTCCTTCCCAACCTCCCGAACCTCATCCTTAAACAACTGCCGCAATGGCTCCACCAACTCAAACCGCATCCGTTTAGGCAAACCTCCCACATTGTGATGGCTCTTAATTAATGCAGCAGGATTCCCTCCGATCGGCACACTCTCAATCACATCCGGATACAACGTCCCTTGCGCCAAAAAACGGATCCCCTCCCCTCCCTCCCCTCGCATAAGCTCACGCGCCGTCCTTTCAAACACTCGAATAAACTCCCTACCAATTATTTTCCTCTTCCTCTCAGGATCCTTCACCCCTCGCAATCGCTTCAAAAACCCCTCCCCAGCATCCACAACCACCAACTTCATCCCAAACGTCCCTTCAAAGACTCGCCGCACCGCTTCCCGCTCCCCCGCACGCAGCAACCCATTATCCACAAAAATACATACTAACCGTTCCCCAATTGCCCGCTGCAACAACGCTGCCGCTACCGATGAATCCACACCACCACTCAACCCAAGCAATACTCCCCCACTCTCCCCAACCTGTTTCCGTATCGCATCACACGCCCTCTCTATAAACCCACTCACTGTCCACTCCGCCTCACACCCACACACCCCATACACAAAATTCCCCAACACCTCCTTCCCCCTCGGTGTATGCACAACCTCCGGATGAAACTGCAACCCGTAAAACCTCCGCGCCTCATCCGCAACTGCCGCATACTCACAGTTCTCGGTAACCCCAACAACCACAAAACCTTCAGGCAAACGCACCACCCCATCCCCATGACTATTCCACACCTCCATCTCCTCTCCCATCCCTGTCTCTTATACACATCT
>JAOAAX010000021.1 GCA_026418675.1 Chthoniobacterales bacterium
AACTGCGGAAGGCTCGATCGACTGGGAACCCGAACTATGTTGTGACGCTTGAGGGATGGGAATTAAAACTTGGGGATACCTGCCCCCAGGGGTATCAACTTCGGCCGCATATTGTTTGGTTTGGGGAAGCTGTGGAGCTGATGCCGGAGGCGATTCGTCGTGTGGAGGAGGCTGACTTACTTGTGGTTGTTGGGACATCTCTTCAGGTATATCCTGCGGCGGGGCTCGTGGATTTTGCTTCTTCTGGAGCTGTCAAAGTGCTTATAGATCCGCGGCCTGCTCGGATTAGCGGATTTAAAGTTTATGCCTGTGGTGCATCGGAGGGGCTACGGCGAATGTCGTTGGATTTCGGGCTTCCGTGTTGAGTTTTTAAGATGAATTTTTTGGTGGATAGGGGAGAAAAAGGACAAAAAAGTTAATTTTTTGGGTCAATCCCTGCGAAGCAAAGGTATTTTGTGATGAGGAATTCATCGAGGCCTTGTCTGCCTCCTTCGAGTCCGAATCCGGATTCTTTGACCCCACCGAATGGGACAGTTGGGTTGGAGATGATGCCTGTGTTGATGCCTGCCATGCCTGTTTGGAGGGCTTCTGCGACTCTCCATGCGCGGCCGAGGTCTCGGGTGTAGAAATAAGCTGCAAGGCCATAGGGGGTATCGTTTGCAAGGGAGATGACTTCTTCTTCGGTGTCAAAAACGATAATAGGAGCGACAGGTCCGAAAATTTCCTCGCGTGCGATGCGCATATTGTTTGAGCAATTTAGCAGGACGGTGGGTTCGAAGAAATTGGCGCCAAGAGGGTGTTTTTTGCCGCCACAGAGGATTTTTGCACCTTTGTTGGTTGCATCTTGAAGGAGGTCGAGGACTTTTTCTACGGCCCAAGGGCCGATGAGTGGGCCGAGTTGGACGCCTTCTTCGAGGCCATTTCCGACACGCAATTTACTTGCTGCATTGGCGAGCATTTGAGAGAGCTGAGCGGCGATGGGGCGTTGAGCGAATATCCGGTTTGCACAGACACAAGTTTGTCCGCAATTGCGGAATTTGGAGGCGAGGATGCCCTCTACGGCTTTATGGAGATCGGCATCTTCAAAAACGAGGAATGGGGCATTCCCTCCCAATTCGAGGGTGACTTTTTTTACGGTGGCAGCGGAGCGGCGGAGCAATTCTTTGCCGGTTTCTGTGGAGCCGGTGAAAGTGATTTTGCGGACGAGAGGGTGATCGAGGAGGGTTGCGGCGACATCTTCTGTGGAGCCTGTGAGGACGGAGAAGACGCCTGGAGGGATGCCGGCTTTTTCAGCGAGGACGGCCATAGCGAGAGCGGAGAGTGGGGTGTAGCTGGAGGGGCGGAGGAGGGTGGAGCAACCGGCTGCGAGGGCTGGAGCGACTTTGCGAGCAGCCATCGCGTTCGGGAAATTCCAGGGAGTGATGGCTGCGCAAACTCCGATAGGTTGTTTCAGGATTACGATTCGCTGGTCGGAGTTGAGGGAGGGGATGGTTTCGCCGTAGATTCGTTTTGCTTCTTCAGCGAACCACTCGATGTAGCCTGCACCGTAAAGGATTTCTGCTTTGGCTTCGTGGAGGGGTTTGCCTTGCTCGCAGGTGAGAAGGAAGGCGAGATCCTCGGCGTTTTCCATCATTAGGTTCGCCCATTTGCGAAGGAGATTTGCTTTTTTTGCGGCGGGGACTTTTTGCCAATCCTGCAAGGCGTTGTGGGCGTAGAGGATAGCTTGCTCGGTTTCTTCTTTCCCGAGGGAAGGGACAGAGGCGATTTTTAAGCCGTTAGCAGGATTGAATATTTCTAGGCATTTACCGGTGGAAGCGGATTGCCAACTGCCACAAAAGAAAGCTTTTTCGATGAGGAGTCCATTTTTTCTGAGTTTTTCCAAACGAGCGGAGGGAGGGATTTCGTTATTCATTACTTATTTATCTAAAATTTGAATTAAATGGAGGCTAGGGAAGGCATGGGATTTGTGGCTTGACGCACTCTGTAAAGACGAGCAGAACTGAGTGACTAAATTTTATGAAAAATTTTAGGAGAGTGAGGTGCAATTTTGTTTTTTTGTTGTGTAAGAGTATTTGTTTTTTTGTTTTCTTTTATCTGGTGGTTAATGGGGATCTTTTTGGACAATATCCGGCTGGAGGGGTAATAGTTCGTGATTTGCAAATACGGTTTGTAGGACCTGAGACGATTAGCCGGGAGCGTGTGCTTGCGAATTTGGCGACGAAGGTGGGGCAACCATTTAATCAGCTTACGGTTGAGCAGGATTTGCGGGCGCTTCATGGGACAGGTTTGATTGAGAATGCGCGAATTTTTGCAGAGCCTGTGGAGGATGGTGCACGAGTGGTGGTGGAGATAAAAGGTAGGCCCCTTGTGACGGAAGTGCGGGTTGAAGGGGCATCTGCGATACCAGAGAAACGTGTGCGGAAGGAGATTACATTGAAGGTAGGTGAGCCGTTTGACAGTGAGAAAGCTGCCGAAGATCGGAATAAGATTCTGAAGCTTTATCAGGATCGGAACTATCCAGATGTCCAGGTAGATATTGAGCGGATTGAGGATAGTGCGAAGAAACAGCTAATCGTTGTGTTTCGGATTAAGGAAGGGGGACGGATGATAGTGCGGAAAATAAGCTTTGCCGGAAATACGAACATACGGGCAAGCGAGTTGCGGAAAGCGATGCAAACGAAGGTTCGGAATGTTCTCTACGTTTTTAATAAGAGTGGGCGTTTAATGCCGCAGCAGATGGAGGAAGATAAAGCGGCGATAGTAGCATTGTATCAAAGCCGAGGATTTGCTGATGCGGAGGTCGTAAATTATGAAATTCGACCGACAGGTTCAAAGAATGGAGTGGAGATACTCATCACGATTTATGAGGGGCCGAAATACAAGGTTTCGAAAATTTCCTTTACCGGGGTGACGGTGGTTGACCTACAGGTTCTTGATCGACTGCTGAAGATGCGGGAGGGGGACCTCTACACTCCCCAAGGTCTTAATGGTGACATAAAAGCAATACGTGATTTCTATGGGACGCAGGGGTATGCCGATGTCGTGATAGTTCCTGATATTTTTCCTTCCGGGGAAACGCAAGTGGAAATCAATTACCAGATTGAGGAGGGGGTTCAATCGTATGTGAATTTGGTGAACATACAGGGGAATGTTCGGACGAAGGACCGTGTAATTCGGCGGGAGATTGCGGTTCGGCCTGGGGATTTGTTTGACACGACTCGTGTTGACTTGAGTAAGCAGCGGCTTGTCAACCTAAATTATTTTTCGAAGGTGGAACTTGTTCCGCAGGATACTTTGATTCCAGGCCGGAAGGACCTGAATGTAATTGTGGAGGAGAAGAGGACAGGTTCGTTTAACATTGGAGCTGGATTTAGCACGATTGATAGTTTGGTAGGTTTTGCTGAATTGCAGCAGACGAATTTTGATTTATTTGGTTGGCCGCGATTTACAGGAGGTGGGCAACGTTTCAGGCTTCGTGGGCAGTATGGGATCAAAAGGAATGACTTTGTGATTTCCTTTATTGAACCGTGGTTTCTGGAGCAGAAGCTTTCGCTGGGGGTTGAGGGATTTTATCACGAAGCTACCTATCTTTCAACGGTTTATGATCAGCGGAACTATGGTGGTGCGGTGCAACTTCGGAGGCCGCTGCTTCCGATGCTTACGGGACAGCTTGAGTATCGTGGTGAGGGGATCGAAATTTATGATGTCGATAAGAAAAAGGTGGGTCCGCAAATTCTTGATTCGGTTGGGACGTATATGCGGAGTTCACTTTCAGCGACGCTGACTTGGGATAGTCGGGACAATTTATTTCTCACACGTCGTGGTGAGCAGATTGAGTTTACAGCGTATGTAGCGGGAGGTTTTCTTGGTGGAGATGTTCAGGATTATGGCTTGAATTTGGAAGCATCGAAATACTTTAAGTTACCGTTGGATTGTATTTTTCTTTTGAAGGGGCAAGTAGCGGTTGTTGACAATTGGGGGAGTAGCGAGGATGTGCCAATTTTCGACCGGCTTTATTTAGGTGGAGCGAATAGTATGCGGGGATTTGACTTTCGGGAAGTTGGGCCCAAAGACAAGTTTGGCAACCCGATTGGTGGCAATTCACTAGCTTATGCGACTGCAGAGATTACGTTCCCGATAATTAGCCGTGTTCGAGGAGCGACATTTCTGGATGTGGGGTTTGTGAATTCGTCCTCGTGGGATTGGGATCCGAGCGGCTACAATGCGGACTTTGGGTTTGGGATTCGTGTGGATTTGCCGATTGGTCCTGTGCGAGTGGACTATGGAATCCCCATAAAATCGGACGATTGGAATGGCAGCAGTGGGAAGTTTAACTTTAACATAGGCTACCAATTTTAAAAAAAAATCTACCCAAAAGCTGAGTTTTGCTTGTCAAGTGAGAACAAATAAATCAACTGAGAACAAATAAAAAAGGACAAATGAACATGAAACGATTGAAATTACTTGCTCTAACAATTCTGGTTTCCTCTCTTGGAATCCAAGTGACCAACGCCCAATTTAAGATTGGTGTGGTGGATATGAATGAATGTTTTGTGAATTTCTACAAGACGAAGGAGGCGGAAGTAAAAATCAACGAAGCGCGGAACCAAGCGAAGTCAGAGCTTGATGCTCGATTGGAGAAGCTGAACAAGGCGGTGGAAGAAATCAACAAGTTGCAACAGGAGATAAACAAGCCCGAATTGAGCCAAAGTGCGCGGGAGACGAAGACGCGCGAATTGAATGAAAAGGCTAATGACACGCGAGCCTTGGATCGCGAAGTGGCGGAATTTCGCTCGACACGTGAGCGCCAAATTCAGGAGCAATTTCTTCGGATGCGGAAGGATTTGATTGATGAGATTATGTCGGTTGTCAACGAGCAAATAAAAAATGGGGGGTATGATCTTGTATTTGATAAATCTGGTTTAAGCATGGGACAGATTCCGCTTATTCTCTATTCCCGCAAGGACATGGATTTTACACCTGCAGTAATAGCGGAGTTGAATAAAAACGCACCGAAGAAAAACTGACCTGCGCTCCGAGCGTTAGGTGAATTCGGAGGAGCAGGGATGACGCTTCAGGAGCTTTTTGAGACGATAGGGGAGAAACTTCCCGAAGAGGGGGCGCATCTTTCTGGGCTAGAAATCCACAATGCTGCGTCACTTGATTTTGCTGGGGCGAATGACATTTCCTTCTATGCCGACACCCGCTATCGCAAGTTATTGAACAAGACGAGAGCTGGTGTTGTGTTGGTGCCGGAGGATTTTCACGAAAAACTAGCAGTTCCTACGATTCGAGTTGCCTCGCCAGCAACGACTTTTGCGAAAATTTTAGAGGTTTTTCGACCGCCGCAGATAGAGTGGAAGGCGGGGATTCACCCGACGGCGGTTGTTTCCCCGGAGGCAACGATTCATCCGAGTGCCTCCATTCAACCGTATGCAGTGATTGAGGCGGGGGCTTTGATTGGCGAGAATACAGTAATCGGTGCACATTGTTACATTGGGCATCAAGCGAAGATAGGTGCGAATTGTCATCTCTATCCCCATGTTTTTATAGGAGAGCGGTGCATTCTGCACAATCGGGTGGTTATTCACGCAGGGACGACGATAGGTGCAGATGGGTTTGGTTACGAATTTCGGGATGGCCGCCATCATAAGATTCCCCAAACTGGGAATGTGGAAATCATGGACGATGTTGAAATTGGAGCAAATTCGTCGATAGACCGGGCACGATTCGGAAGGACGCTAATTTGCGAGGGTGTAAAAATTGACAATCTTGTGCAGGTTGGGCACAATGTTCAGATAGGGCCACATAGTATACTTTGTGGGCAGGTAGGAATTTCGGGCAGTGCGCGTTTGGGGGCGTATGTTACTTTGGCTGGGAAGGTTGGAATTAATGGGCATATTGAGTTGGGGGATGGGGTTACGGTTGCTGCAATGGCAGGGGTGGTTTCGAGCATCCCATCTGGGCAAGTGTATGCAGGTTTGCCGGCATTACCGATACGGGAGTTTCGGCGGAATCTTGCGCATTTTCATCGGATTGAGAAGCTGGTAGCACGAGTGAATGAATTGGAGCGCATCGTGGAGAAGCTGCAAGGGGAGGAGCGTTGAATTGAGGGGGTGAAAAGATGTCTGAGTTTCAATCCCAGAGTTCATTAAGCTACGCGCGGAGTATCAATGCGGCTCAAGGCTATATTGAGCTTGGGATGTATGAGGAAGCGTTGAAGGAATTAGCAGCCCTGCCTCGAGGGATAGCGGAGCATGATGAGGTGTTGCAATTAAAGCTTTTTCTATTGATGCGTTTGAAGAGTTGGGAGGAAGCGCTCCGGATTTGTCTTGAGCTTCAGCGACGGAAGCCGAATGAGACGCTGGGTTATATTCAAGGTGCTTTTTGTTTGCACGAGCTGGGAAGAACTGCTGAAGCAAAGGAAATGTTGCTAAAGGGACCATCTAGCCTATTGCGAGAGCCAACATATCATTACAATCTAGCGTGTTACGAAGCGGTTCTTGGGAATCGAGAAATTGCGCTGGAGTATCTTCGCACGAGTTTTTCAATGAACCACGCATTTCGGGAGATTGCGAAGAAGGACCCAGATTTGGCTTCCCTAGCAGGGATGTTTTGAAGGAGGGATTGCTTATGGAAGGTGGAAATGAAATTTGGGGGGAGGAGGTTGATCGGCGGGTGAAATTTTGATAATTTGAATAATTTGGATAACTCGGATCATCTTTGTGGGTGGCATTAAAGGCATTTGGGATTGTTTTGGGGTGTGGCTTTGTGCGATACGCCCTCGAACACTCCATGCAGCGATTTGTCCTGTATGTCTTGGGACAGCGTATGCTGCGAGTTTGGGGAAAGAGGAGATATGGGTTGCGGCGATGGCGATGTTTTCTGCGCTTTTTATACAGATTGGGACGAATCTTGCGAACGATTACTTCGATGCGCGGCAGGGGGCTGATACGGAGGAGAGGCTTGGGCCGCTCCGGGTTACGGCATCCGGGTTGATTGCGCCGCAAAGGGTTTTTTCCGGAGCAGTGGTAGCATTTGGGATAGCAATAATTTTTGGGATTCCGTTGGTTCTGCGTGGGGGGGTGCCAATACTTCTGCTAGGGGCTGTAGCGATCTTCTGTGGAATTTTCTATACGTTTGGAAGGAGGTCTCTCGCGTATGTTGGTCTAGGCGATGTTTTTGCTTTTCTATTCTTTGGGCCGGTGGCGACGGCTGGGACTGTTTATGTTCAAAGCCTCCAATTTTTACCGATGGCAGCAATGTTGGGATTAGTTCCCGGGTGTTACTCGTTAGCATTAATAGCCGTAAATAATTTGCGAGATGCGCCGATGGACCGAAAAGCTGGGAAAAAGACTCTTGCTGTCCGTTTTGGAGAAAAATTTGGTCGGATGGAGATTGTTGTTGCGCTGGGGGTGGCGTGTTTTTCTTCGGTATTAATTCCTCTTTTTTGGATACCTTTGTCGTTAGTTATTGTATTGATGACTGGAGTTGGGATGGCTTCTGTGGTTACTTCGATTTTGCGTGGAGCTAGTGGGGCTGCACTCAATCCTTTGCTGGGTAAGATAGGGAGATCGCACATGATTACGACCACGATTTGGTGTTTAGCACTCCTGGTGCAACCAAGGTTAGAGTTGTTGAGGATTAAGGATTTTTTTAATGGATTTAATTATCTGAATTTTTTGGTTTATGTCGGTTAATTTTTTGATTGCGGGCTGATTTTTTGTAGATAGAGTATAGAGGACTGACGCGGGGTAGAGCAGCCAGGTAGCTCGTCAGGCTCATAACCTGAAGGTCGCGGGTTCAAATCCCGCCCCCGCCACCAATGTTGAGTTTGTTGATGGGAGAGAGGGAGTGGTAGAGATTTTTGAATGGCAGGGAGGGCGTGGCAGGATTTAATCGCGGGCAGTTTATTCGAGGCGGTTTGTGGGTTTTGTCAGTGGTTTTTAGTGGCAGGATTTGTGGGAGTGTTAGTTTTTGGGAGATTTGGTGGGTGATGTAGGATTTGTAGCTGTTTGGAGATGTGTTCAGGGTGGTGGGTGTAGTAAAAGGCGTTCGATATGTTTTGGTGAGGGGAGGGAATTTTTGTGGCTTTTTTAGTGTGAGATTTTGGGATGAGAAAAAAATGGGCGCATGGTGAGAGACATGCGCCCAGGTAGGAAGGTATCCAGTTATGGATTAGAAGTCTTTGAAGCCTTCGTCTAAAGGAATTTCTTTTTCGGGGTCTTTCTTTTGGTTTGGTGTCTGTGGGCCGGAAGGTAGTTTTGGAGCTTGGTTTGTGGTTTGTTGGCTTGTGGTTAAGCGTCGGCGTTCGGGAGTGGAGGGAACTTCGGATTTACGGGTAACGGATTGGGTTTTGTGTGGGGAGATTTTGCGCGGGGTTAGTGTTTTTTGGGTGAGTTCTCTTGAAGTAGGGGCCGATTTGAGTTGGGAATCCTGGCCGATTACGAGGCGTTCGAGGTCGAGGACAAGTTCTCGAAGGGTGACAGCCTGGGCGCTGAGTTGTTCGCTAGCGCTTGCGCTTTCTTCAGCGGCTGCGGCATTTTGTTGGGTGACTTTGTCCATTTGGGTAACAGCGGAATTAACCTGCTCGATGCCCTGGCTTTGCTCGCGGGAAGCCGTGGCAATTTCAGCAACCAGCTCATCCATCTGCCGTGCTTTCTGAACAATCTGCGATAAGCTCTCGCTCACCTTGGCGCTCAGCTCCACACCGGCAGCCGACTTGCGGATGCTGTCCTCAATGCGTTCGGCAGTTTCTTTGGCTGCCTGTGCGCTGCGCTGGGCCAAGGCGCGCACTTCATCGGCCACCACGGCAAAGCCCATGCCGGCTTCACCGGCGCGGGCCGCTTCTACTGCGGCGTTGAGGGCCAGGATGTTGGTTTGGAAGGCAATTTCGTCTATGGTTTTGATGATTTTGGAGATGTTGTCGCTGGCAGTTTGGATGTCGGCCATTGCGCGGTTCATTTGTTCCATGTTTGCGGCGCCGGATTCGGCCGCGGAGCGGGTTTCGGAGGCAAGTTCTTTGGCCGAGAGGGCGTTTTCCGCGTTGCGCTTGGTCATGGAGGAGATTTGCTCGAGGCTGGCAGAGGTTTCTTCGAGGCTAGCAGCTTGTTCGGAGGCGCCTTCAGCCAGGGATTGAGACGTAGAACTTATTTGATGTGCTGCAGATGCTACTTGCTCAGAACTCTCTGCAAGATGCGAAGTCATGCTATTCAAAACACCAACGATATTCTTCACTATCCAAGCTGTAACCCCAACAGCCAAAACAATCGCCACTACCAATCCAACGATCAAAAGCGTTGAGGAAAACTTCGAAATCTTCTCTAAATTTTCTGCAAAACTCTGCGTCTTATCGCTTGCAAAAAGTATCATCCTCGATGTTGTCGAAATTACCACATTGCCTGTCCCCTCACGCGATTCGTTGATCTTTCCAAGTTGATTGAGCAATTCAGCATAATCATTCGAATACTCTATAAATTCTTCATAATTAGATTCAACTTTCTCTAAATAACTCCGCAAATTCGATTGACTCGTCTTCCCCTTAACTTCCCTTACAATCTCTAGTCCTTTTTTCAACTTGTTTATTTCTTTAATAAAAATGTCAGGTTCTTTTAATAGTTGTGCTTCAAAATTTGCCTTTCGAACTTCATTCGTCAACTTTAACATCTCTGCGCCGAGTGCAAGCTTCGCTATACCATCCTCAACTTCGGCGACCGAAGCTCCCGCACGAAGTAAATTCTGCAAAACACTTCTCAATTCATTTACATAGCGAGTTATGAATTCAAGAGAGTCTTCCGCAGAGGCACGAAGTTTTGTTTGGGTTTCATTTATCTTCCTCCATATTTCTATTGTTGATTGAATGTTTTTGGAATAAGCTTCCAAACTTCGATCGAATTGGTTGCAGGTCTCAATCGCTTCCTGAAGTTCTTGGCCTTTCTTGGCTTTCGCAAGTAAATCTGCCGCAGACGTTACCACATTCTGCTTCGTTTCCAATGTAGATTGCATTTCCTTTTCAGCACCCGTCAACCCTAGCATCGCCGATTGCACTCGAAACAATCCAATCTTCTCAAGCAATTCCCCAGAATTGCGATTGAACGGTGCTATTTCTGTCGCCATTAATCTACTCTGCTTCCCAACATGCTGCAATTGGATGATGAGAATAACATCCAACAGCAGGAATATCGCTATTAGACACCCTAAACCTATTGCGATTCTTTTTCCAATGGTAAGGTTATTTGTTTTCATAGTATTCATTTGGTTAGTTATTTATTAGTTGTTTTTTGTTCTGATAGGGATTGTTGAAAAAATAATATAAAAGACAAATAAATCCAAAAAAAACGAATTCTAGCAAAAAAAACACCGCGCAAAGAATCCTTTAAACAGACCAGAATAAAAGAAAATGGAGAATCAAATCGGGGGGGGGGGGGTAAACTATTGATATTGAATAGATTGCAAATATATCTTTTGCAAATTCCATTGCTGCTATATCCCTACTTATATCCGTTATCTTGCTAAACCCCGCTTAATTGTCAAGAGAAATTTTTAGCACACTTCTTTTTTCTGCCTCTTAGAAGCAACCAGAAAAGCAACACCAATAAATAAAAGAAATAAACTCAAAAATTGACCATAAGTAAACGGACCAACAGAAGGAACCTCCGGCTCTCGGAAAAATTCTCCAACCGAACGCAATATCGCATATCCAACGAAGAAAACTCCTGTTACAGCACCGCGCGGCAAACGGCATCGAGTATGCAAGAAATAGAGAATAAAAAAAAGGACTCCTCCTTCCAAAGCTGCCTCATAAAGTTGCGAGGGATGCCGTGGCGGAAGAACCTCCAGAAGAACCCTCCGAACCTCGATCGGATAAGGATGCTTTGCCAAAATCACCCCAAGCCCCTGTTCTCGTATCTCCTCTGGTAACTGACGAATGACCTGCAAAGCTAGTTCAGAATTCACTTCCAACTCCCGTGGAAATTGAACAGCCCATGGAACTTCCGCCCTGCGTCCATAAAGCTCCCCATTGATAAAATTTGCTACCCGCCCAAGAAAAAGCCCAATCGGTGCAGGAACTACAAGGTTGTCGCCCAAATTAAGCCACGAAAGCTTCGCATGCCGGGAGTATAGCCATGATGCAACAACAATCCCCAGAATTCCACCATGAGCTGACATCCCCCCCTCCCAAACCCGAAAAAAAGCGAACGGATCCTCCAATAGTGCCCCAAAGTCATAAAACACAAAATGGCCAAGCCGCCCTCCAATTAATGTTCCCGGTATAATCCAAACGAACAGAAAATCGGAAACTTGTTCAGGAGGAATTTCCGCAAGCTTCCTCCTTGCAAAACCCACTACCATCCACCATGCAATCAGAAAAGCTGCTAAATATGCAACCCCATACCACCGTATCCCAAACCCCTCTGTAAATTGAATTATAAATGGACTGATGTCATGAAGAAAATAACTTCCACCAGAAACACCAGAATCCGTAACTTGCTCAACCATTCCCTGCCGCAAAAAACTGTCAATGAAACGGCACCGGAAAACAAACCGGAATGCCCTCCTTCAAGATCAGAATTCGCGAACTTATCCCTCGTGCAATCGCTTCCCGAAATAAGCGTAACGGCGGTTCATGAAGCGGTTCATAGCTCAATCGAAATGTGCCATAGTGCATTGGAATTAGCTTCTTTGCCCTCAACTCCAAAAAGGCTCGAATCGCTTCTTCGGGATTCATGTGAACGTTACACTGACTAAAATTGTCATAAGCCCCAATCGGCAAAAGGGCAATTTCAATTTCTGCCCGTTCCCCAATCTCACAAAATCCCGAAAAATACGCCGTATCTCCAGCATGGAATATCACTCGCCCCCTATGCTCTATCAAAAAACCCCCAAACCCACGATGCGAATCGTGTAAAACCCTCGCTCCCCAGTGTTGCACAGGCGTCAATGTCACACGTATTTCTCCTAACGAAAACGTTTCCCAACGGGTAAGCTCAACAACCGGCTTAAATCCCAATCGTTTCACCAATCCCCCAACATTTTCCGGAACTATGATCGGTTGTCCATCCGCCACAGCCCTCAGCGAACGACGGTCCAAATGATCAAAATGTGCGTGCGAAACCAAAACTAAATCGATCGGAGGAAGATCTCCGATCGAAATCCCAGGATGACGTAACCGCTTTACAATCTTTAGCCACCGTGCCCAGTTCGGATCAATGAGGAGATTCTGCCTATGCGTCTGAATCAAAAATGAAGCATGCCCAATCCACGTAATTGCCAACTCTCCTGCCTTAAGACGAGGAAACTCCGGCGTCTGTGTCCTCCCTAAACGAGGGTGAAACAGCGAGGGCAGCAAAACCTCAGCCAAAAAATTTCGCCGACTCCATCCCTTGCCAAGCTTCAATTTTACATGTCCAGCAGGCCGCTGACGCTTCCCCACCCTCCATAAACCCACTCCATTTTTAGTTAGCAAACTCACAAACTTCTCTTCCAATTTTACTCATGAACACGAAAGAGGCAAAACGTTCTTTGAGAACCCAAATCCGTAAACTCCTAGCTGAAATTCCAACAGCTCAGAAAATTCAACAATCAGGACAAATTTGTAATTTATTACTCACCTACCTCCGACCTAAAAATTTTCGACGTATCTTCGCCTTCTGGCCAATGGCCTTTGAGCCTCAAATCCAACCAGCTCTGCACACTTTAATAAAAGATAACGGAATCTTTTTACCAGCCTTTTCATCCAATAATTCCCCAGAATTTCGTCTGTGGAACGGAGACGAAAGCCAACTAGAAAAAAACTCCTTCGGTTTCTTAGCCCCTCCCGAAAAAACTGTCCTCAGCTGGCCCGAAAACGACGACATCCTCCTCGTTCCAGGTTTGGCCTTTACTCCAGACGGAAGCAGGCTCGGTCAAGGCAAGGGCTTTTACGACCAAGTCCTCCAATACACAAATAGCAAAATGATTTTTTCTTTAGGAATTTGCTTCCGCGAACAAATTTTTGATCGCCTGCCCATCGAAGATCACGATGCAAAAGTTAACGAAATTATCTGGAATTTATAAGTTTCTAATTAATATATTTTTAGCTGTTCTTATCCGTAATTTACCATTTTTTCCAATATGCCTCTAAAATCAGAATACGAAAACTTTTGATCATCCCTCTCGTTCCAGGCGGAGGAGAACTTCCTCCGCTATCTTCTCCGCAGGCCAGAGCCGCCCAATCCCCTCATACCCACAAGCCAACATCCCGCTATCAGGACCAAGAAATTCAACACCTCTCTCTCGAAGGGTCCTCACATTCTGCTGCGTCGCAGGATGATGCCACATCTTCCCGTTCATTGCTGGGGCAATCAACACCGGTGCTCTAGTCGCTAGTGCTGTTGCCGAAAGTGGGTCGTCCGCAATCCCCAGGGCTAACTTCGCAAGGATGTTTGCTGTGGCAGGCGCTATCAACAGGAGATTTGCCCGATCCGCAAGCGAGATATGTCCCGGCTGCCACTCCTCAGGACGCTCAAATAATGACGTTGTAACCGGATTCCGCGTCAGTGTCTGGAATGTCAGTGGCCCGATAAATTCACAGGCACACCGAGTCATTATTGCATGCACCTCCACCCCTTCCTTCACAAGCCGGCTCGCAACCTCCGCAGCTTTATAAGCTGCAATCGAACCAGTAACCCCTAGTAAAACACATTTGCCGGCCGCTTTTTCAATTTGCATTCTTGTAAAAAAACAAACTTAAACTTCAAAAATATCGAGAGGCGCGAAACCGCTCCGCTTGAAGAATAGCTCGAACTGCAGATAGCATCTCCTCAGGCGAAAGGGGCGGAATGACATAACGGAATTCCCTCCAATGCTGCGCCTCCTTGACCGCCCTCTCAATCCTTTCCTCAATCTCTGTCACGGGCTCCGTTCCACGCTGAATCAAACGCCGCCGAAGCTCTTCCAACGATGGCGGAAAGAGAAACACATCCACAAGAGATTCACGAACTTCCGAAAACCCACTAGCCCGAAGAGAGGCCGCGCCCACAATGTCTATGTCAAGCAGCATGTCCTCTCCGCGCGCTAATGCTTCCATCACAGGTTGAAGCAAAGTTCCATAGCGGTAGTGATGAACTGTCGCATATTCCAGAAACTCCCCTTTCTGGATTTTTTGGTCGAATTCATCCTCCGAAATGAAGTAATAATGGATCCCATCTTGCTCACCAGGCCGTGCCGGTCGCGTAGTGCATGAAATGGAAAAAACAAATTTCTCTACCCGTTTCAGCGATTCGAGGAGAGTTGTCTTCCCAGCACCTGATGGCGCAGAAAGAACCAACAAAATTCCCCTCCTCTTAATATTACTCCACATTGCTCAGTTGCTCGCGGATTTTTTCCAGTATCGCTTTTGCCTCAATCACAAGGGCAGAAATCTTCGCATCTGCAGCCTTCGCTCCTGCTGTATTAACTTCCCGCGCCATCTCCTGAACCAGAAACTCCAATGTCCGCCCGCTCGTCGCTGGTTGTTGCATCTTCTCGCGAAATTGTGCTATGTGGCTCTCCAGCCGCGCAAGCTCCTCCGTTATATCACAACGATCAGCAAAAAGCGCAATCTCCATCGCTATCCGCGTCTCATCCAAAATTTGCGTCGGTAAATTAGCAGCCGCAATCCGCTCAAGCAACACCTGACGATGCCGTTTAGGAACCTCCGGTGCAAGCAGTGCCATCGCTCGACATTGCACAGAAAGTTCCTCGATCAATCGGTTAAGTTCAATCGCAATCGAACGCCCCTCGTGCGCTCGCATCGCTACCAATGAGTCAAGAGCATTGTGAAGAGCAGGTAAAATTTCTTCCCACAACCTCTCCGATGAAATGTTCGTTTCCGGTGGCGCAAATACCGCAGGATGCAAAAGAAGCGCCTGAAGATTCACTGCATCCTTAAGACCAGCAGCCTTCCGAAAAGCCTCCAGCTCCTTATATGCTTGCAAGGCAGCATCTTGCCGAAATCGTGGCAGGTTTTCCATCGAGTTAACCGGCCGGATTATGATCTGGATCCGCCCCCGCCGTATCCGATTCGCCACTTCCGTTCGAATCAGTGGCTCATGCGTTAGCAATTCTTTCGGAAGCTGCGTCGCTATCTCTAAATGTTTGCGATTCACTGAACTGCATTCCACAATCCATTCACCAGAAATCCCATTCACCTGCGCACGCCCATATCCCGTCATGCTATACATCTCCTCCACCTTTACCCCAATTTCTCGCTCCCCTCAATCCTTTTCTTCAACCATATAAGCAGTCTTCCCCTCAATTTCAGAGTAATGAATATTCGTCTTTCTCGTTATCTGCACAGGCTTCTCTCGCACCTCCCATCTATCACCCTTCTTCACCAATACCGGCGTCTGCTCCTCCATCTCCTCCAATGTTATCCGCTTAATTTGGTTTAGCGTTTTCTCCCAGTCCGGTGTATAAAAATTGCCTATCAGTTTCAGCCGCAATCTCGACTCCTCTCCCAACATCCCAGATGCGTAAAACGGAACCGCAGGGTAGATTATTTTATCTCTCCTCGATACCTGCCCAATAGTCTCATCAAATTGACATACAGGCAGATACTCATACTTACTCGTTTGCCACTTGCTATCCACCTGCTTCGTAAAAACTTGCCCACCTACTCCCTCCAAACTTGCTAGAACTAAACCCAAAATTATAACCAAACCCCATTTTCTTTCCCAACTCTTCATATCCCTTACTCTCCCATTCCTACTCCAAATTGTCAAAAAATTTTTTTATCACCCTCAGTAAAAAAATTCTTAATATTAATGAATCATTTAACCATTAATAATGGATTGTAATTATATGCCATTTCAACAGAATCATTATTCTACTTTCATTATTTTTGCATCATTTATTGTTTATATTTTAATCCCTTGTAAGCTAGTGCATTAAATCAAATAAGTCATTATTTTTACTACATTTTTTTATTGTTTATGCATCGTTTTTATATCATTTCAACAAACAAGTTCCTCACCCCAAAAATTTTCTAATCCTACACCAAACAGGGGAGGGGACAACACTCCACCAGTACATCAAAAAAACAATTTAGCGTATAAATGATTTTTTATAATATATTGATTATCAACTTTTTATAAAAAATCAAAATCTAACTCAAAATTAAGGAGAAAATAGTTTTTGCAAATTTGGTATTTTTGTATTAGATATCCCCAAAAATAAACCATACTCTTCATCCACTCCCCCAAAATCCCATCCGAAAACTTTTTCCTTGCGGAAAAAAATTCGTTCTATAAAGGTTATCATTACCTTAGAACGGAAGGGTGGCTGAGCGGTTTAAGGCACTCGACTCGAAATCGAGCGTGGGTTAATAACCCACCGTGGGTTCGAATCCCACCCCTTCCGCCATCTCTCACTATCTCTTATACCTCATTTGCGGAGTTGACTTTCCCTTGCATTGCTTCAAAAATATCTCCGCTATGAAGAATTGGTTCATCCTCGTTTTTGGACTGCTCCTCATTATCTTAAACGTGGGAATGTTTTTCTGCCCATACAAACCAGCACAATACCTAACCTTTGCTCTTTCAACCTTTGGCGCCATCATTTTAATTTATAATCAATTCAAAATCCCCTCTTCACAAACAAATCAACAAACTACAAATCCCACTCCTCCGCGCGCAGAAGCCGAAATTATCGCCATGTTAGCTCTGCTTCAAGATAAAGGAAGGCTCATCGACTTTCTCATGGAAGACATAACTAATGCAGAAGACACACAAATCGCCGCTGCAGCAAGAGTTGTCCATGCCGGTTGCAAAAAAGTGCTCATGGAAAACTTTGAGTGGGAAAGGGTGCACAATGCAGCGGAAGGAAGCACGGTCGAGTTAAAAAAAGAATACGATGCATCCTCTTACCGCTTAATCGGTTCTGTGCCAGAACACCCTCCCTACAAAGGTAAACTCGTTCACGCAGGTTGGAAAGTTAAATCCGTCCGCCTTCCTAAAGTAATCGGTGGAACTTCCGAACACCCTTGGCCCGTCGTGGCACCAGCTGAGGTTGAAATTCAATCGTAATCCTCAGCACTCCCCACCCTTAAAATGAACGTTTTTTTTGGAATTGACTTAGGGACAAGCAATTGCGCAGTCGCTAAAGCCCAAGACGGAGGCGAACCGACAATTCTACCAATTACACAAGTCCTCACACCTCATGGTATCGGAGAAAAAGACCTGTTACCTTCGGCAGTCTATATTCCTGCTTCAGGAGAATTCCCAGAAGGTGTCCCACAACTGCCTTGGGAAAAAAACAAAAAAAGTTGGCTCCTTGGAACGTATGCCCGCGAACGCGGTTCCCTTCAGCCCGACCGTCTTATCCTCTCCGCAAAAAGTTGGCTCTGCAACCCACATGTTAACCGACGCGACCCACTCCTCCCTTGGCAAAGCTCAACTGTCACAGAAAAATGGTCTCCCGTTCAAGTTGCCCAACGCCTGATTGAACATATTTCCGCTTCCACTCAAGCTCTCGCCCCTAACCAATCCCTCCATAGTTGCGTTCTAACTGTTCCAGCCTCATTCGACGAAACAGCTCGCAACTTAACCCTCGAAGCTGCTCGCCTAGCAGGCTTGGAAAACGTCGTCCTACTCGAAGAACCTCAAGCTGCCTTCTACGCTTGGCTCGAACATTCAGGCTCCAACTGGCGCTCCCAAGTCCAATCCGGCGACCTAATCCTCGTAGCAGACGTCGGCGGCGGAACCACTGACTTCAGCTTAATCAGCGTCACTGAACAAAACGGAAACCTCGCCCTCGAGCGCGTCGCCGTCGGTGAACACCTCCTCCTCGGCGGCGACAACATGGACCTTACCCTCGCTCACTCCATCGCAGAACGCCTCCACCAGCAAAAAACAGAACTCGACCCCTGGCAAATTTCCGCTCTCGTCCAAGCCTCCAGAAACGCAAAAGAAATTCTCCTCCAAGAAAATGCCCCCGACGAAACCAAAATCTCCATCCCAACTCGCAGCAGCCGTCTCATCGCTTCCACAATCACCTATAAATTAACTAAAGAAGAAACTCACTCTCTCTTACTCGATGGCTTTTTCCCACTAACAAAACCCACCGACCTCCCACTCCCTCGTCGCACCAGTGGCCTCCGAGAAGCCGGCCTCCCCTATGCTCCAGACCCTGCCATCAGCAAACACCTCGCCCGTTTCCTCCACCGTGCTGCCGCCAACGTCGCCTCCTCTCCTCAACTCCGCTCCCTCCCACGGATGGACGAACGCCTCAAAAACTCCCCAATCCTCCTCCCCGATGCCGTCCTTTTTAACGGGGGGATCTTCAATTCCCCTCTCTTTCGCAACCGCCTCCTTAACATCCTCTCCAATTGGGCTCAAAAACCCGTCCGCGAACTCCAAGGCGCCCGCCCCGACCACGCCGTAGCCATCGGCGCTGCCTCTTACGCCCGTATCCGTGCCACCGGCCGCGGCATCCGCATCAAGGCCGGAACCTCTCGCTCTTACTACATCGGCATGGAATCCGCAGAACTCGCCGTCCCTGGTCGTCCAGCTCCACTCCGCGCCCTTTGCGTTGCCCCTCAAGGCATGGAAGAAGGCACCTCCGCTTCCATCCCAAACCAAACCTTTTACCTCTTCACTGGTGAAACTTCCGAATTCCGCTTCTTCCACACAGAAAACAGAGCCGGCGACACTCCCGGCACACTCCTCCCCAATACAAACGATTTAGAAGAAACCGTCCGCCTCCAAGCCGAAATCCCACCTCCTCCTGGCCACGCCCCCGGAGAAGAAGTCCCCGTCGAAATTGAAAGCCACGTCACCGAGCTCGGTAATCTCGAACTTTCCCTCATCCACCGCCCCACCGGACAACGCTGGAAACTCCAATTCGGCGTTCGCTTGGAATAACCCATGTCCCCTACACAGCCGAAGTTCTTCATCGGCATTGACCTCGGAACTACCAATTCCGCTCTTGCCTATTCTCCCATTCCCACAGAAAATGACCCTCCTCCCTCCGTCCAAGTCCTCCCCATCCTCCAGCCCGCCACGGAAGACACCCAAATAGTCTCCACACTCCTCCCTTCCTTCCTTTGGTTACCCCCTCAAAGCGACACTTGGACCGTCGGTGCACTTGCCCGCTCTCGACAGCCCCAAATGCCCAACCGCTCCATTCGCTCCTCCAAATCGTGGCTCGCTCATACTTCAGCCGATCGTCGCGCAAACATCTTCCCTCTAGGCTCGCATGACATCCCTTCCCACCTTCGCCTCAGCCCTGTCTCTGCTGCAACCCTCCTCCTCCAACATCTCGCTAAGGAATGGGAACGCCAAAACCCACCCCATAAATTCTCCGATCAAAACATCACCATCACTGTTCCTGCTTCCTTCGACCCAACTGCCCAACAACTCACCCTCGAAGCCGCCCACGCGGCAAATTACCCTCCTACTACTGCTCTCCTCGAGGAACCACAGGCAGCTTTTTGTTTCTGGCTCGCTCATAACCAAACCCAGCTCCACAAACTCCTCTCCCTAAAACCAAACCCTCACATCCTCGTTATCGACATCGGGGGCGGCACCTCCGACTTCTCCATCTTCCAAATCACCCAAAAAATCCACTCCCTCCCAAACCTCCGCAGAATCGCCATCAGCAATCACCTCCTCCTCGGCGGTGACAACCTCGACCTCGCTCTCGCCCATGAACTCGAATCACGCCTCTGCCCAAACAACCAGCTCCCTCCCACTTCCTTTGCCCTGCTCCTCGAACGCGCCCGAGAAATTAAGGAACTCTCCCTCGACATACCCACCGATTCACCAACCGACAACCCCACACACACCGTTACTATTGCCCTACCTGGAAGCACCCTCCTCACCTCCACACTCCAATGCCAAATCCTCCAAAGTGAAGTCCGCTCCCTCCTCCTCGACGGCTTCTTCCCCATAGTCGGCCCACGCGAAACCCCACTTCGCCCCACCTCCCCTATCCGCGAAATGGGCCTCCCTTACGCGCGAGACCCAGCCATCACGCGCCACCTCGCTGAATTCCTCCGCGACGCCCCACCAATCGACGCCATCCTCTTCACGGGCGGCACTACCAAACCAAGAGCCATCCGCCACCGCATCCTCGAGTGCATCCGCAATTGGCAAAATAACGACCCAATCGTCCTCCAAAACCCCTCACCAGACCTCGCCGTCGCCATCGGGGCTGTCCATTACCAACTCCTCCATATCCACAACCAAACTCCTCCCCAACTCGCCCATCTTGATTCCGGTTCCCCTTTCGCTTATTACATCGGTCTTCACGACAACCGTGCCCTCTGCATCCTCCCCGCAGGCGCCCCGCCCGGAAAAGAATTCCTCACCCAAATCCCTGGCCTCCATGCCCGAACCAACTGTCCCATCTCCCTCCCCATCTTCCGCTCCAACTACCTCAACTCCCATCCACACGCCTCCATCCTCCCCTCAACCTCCTCCCTCACCCCCCTCCCACCCGTTCACACCATCCTCGATTCCAATGTCGCCTCCCCATCTCAAAACCCTCAAGACCTCCCCGTCTCCATCCTCGCTCGACTCCTCCCCACTGGCCTCCTCGAACTCCATCTCCTCCCTTCCACAACCAATTCCCAACAACAACAAAAGTGGAAACTCAATTTTTCCACCCGCTCCTCAAACCCTACCCTCTCTCTCCCCCCCGCCGCCTCCTCCTCACAACTCGACTCCTTAGCCCAACACCTCATCTCCCTCCTCCTCTCCCCTCCCACCAAAAACCAAAAGCTCACCGCCAACTCCCTCCTCGAAACCGCTGAGCGCACACTCAACTCCCCACGTCAGAAATGGCCCGCCACGCTCACCCGCACCCTCGTTGACCATTGGCTCCAAATCTCTCCCATCCTTCAAAAACTTAACCCAGAGCGTCAAGAAGCATGGTGGCAAATCGCAGGTTACCTCCTCCGTCCAGGTTGGGGAATCCTCGGCGATGATCTCCGTGTAGAATCCCTCGCCAAAGCCGCCCTCCTCGCAACTCCCAACCACGGCGGTCTTCGCCTCCAACGCTACATCGCCATCCGTCGCATTGCATCAGCACTCCCTCGACAATCCGTCACACCCCTTTGGAACTCCCTCCTCAGCGAAACAAAACCCAACCACTCCCCTCATCCCGAACTCCTCCTCTGCCTCGCATCCTTAGAAGCTGCCCCTCCCGAATCCAAATCCTCCCTCGCCCAACTCCTCGTCTCACTCCTCACCCAAAAAACACCTCCCTCCTCCCCACCAACCCTCTGGCGCGCCCTCGGCCTCACCCTCTCCCGCATCCTCCCCCACGCAGGCTCGGAATCCGCCGCCCCAATCTCCTCCGTCCTCCATGCCTGGCATTCCCTCCAGAACCAACCCATCCCTCAAAACCTCCAACAAGAAGCCGCCAACGCTTGGCTCCGCGCCGCCCGCCTCACCGGCATCCGCGAACTCGACCTCCCACTCCCAACCCGCCGTGAAATAAACTCCCTCCTCCAACGCTGGAACATCCCACCCCAACGCCGCCAGCCACTCCTCGAAGTCATCCCCATCGCAGCAGCAGAACTCCCCTCCCTCATCGGCGAACCTCCCCCGCCAGGCCTCCTCCTCCACACGAACTCCCATCCCCTTCAACCTTAATCCCACTCACCCCCATCAATCGCACTCCCCCCCCCCCTACAACCTTAATTTTCTTCCTTTTTGCATCATATATTTGTGTTTAAACTAAACTTTTTCGTTCCCTTATCCATTGCTTATGCATTCTTTATAGTTTTTATAGCATCCTTTATAAAACCTTTATTCATCCTTCATCAATCCATCCAACCACTCAAACAATCTACCCAACCACCACATTACGATAAATTAACCTTCCCATTAGAAGCGGTCCGCCTCAACTACCCACCTGACAGCTCCCCCTCAACCACACCCCCCCTCCCACGAACCCCTACACCCACCTCCCAACCGCCAAAAGCAAAAAACACAGAGTAAAAAATTCGCGGAACAAATTCCTCGCCCCTCTGTCAACCAGTAAAAAAAAACCTTCCCTCAGCTCCAAACCAAAACACTCCCCACATAATTAAAAAAAACTTCCGAAAAGCTAAAAAATCTCCTTGCCACAAAAAAGAATTTTGCCAATCTTATTCCCGTTCTTATCGAGAGTGGTGGAGGGACTGGCCCTGTGAAGCCACGGCAACCGTCGGCAAAATCTACAAAAAAGCCGAGTCGAGGTGCCAAATCCAGCCCTGCAAGGTAGGCAAACCCACAAACCTTTGCCCACCTCACAGGGGAAGATGAGAACCCGCGCCGGTATGGCTGCCGCCGCTAGGTTTTCGTTCTTCCGCTCTCGTTGGGACACCCACAAACCCAACTCAACCCAACCAATGAGCAACCAAACTCAGTCCTTCTTTACAAGCCTCCGTTGCAGAGAATGCGGACGCGAATATCCAAAAAATGCCATCCACATCTGCGAATTCGACTTCGGTCCTCTCGAGGCCACCTACGACTACGACGCCATCCGTCGCCATATCTCCCGCGAACTCATCTCCTCCCGCCCCAAAACTATGTGGCGCTACCGCGAGTTCCTCCCTATCGAAGGCGAGCCCACCGTAGGACTGCAAGTCGGCTTCACCCCGCTCGTCAAAGCAAACCGCCTCGCCTCTCGCCTTGGGATAAAAGATTTATATATCAAAAATGACGCCGTTAATTACCCAACCCTAAGCTTCAAAGACCGCGTCGTAGCTGTTGCACTCACACGCGCACGCGAACTTGGCTTCCAAACCGTCGCCTGTGCCTCCACCGGCAACCTCGCAAATTCCGTAGCCGCTAATGCCGCATCCGCTGGCCTCCGAAGCTACGTCCTCATCCCGGCAGACCTCGAGCAGAATAAGGTCCTCAATTCCCTCGTCTACGGCACAAATGTCATCGGTATCCACGGCCCCTACGATCAGGTCAACCGCCTCTGCTCGGAAATAGCCGGAAAATACGGTTGGGGGTTCGTTAATGTCAACCTCCGCCCCTATTATGCCGAAGGCTCAAAAACAATGGGTTTCGAAATTGTCGAACAGCTCGACTGGCAAATCCCGCGCCACACCGTCGTATGCATGGCCAGTGGGTCCCTCCTCACCAAAATCCACAAAGCTTACACCGAAGTCATCAAAACCGGCCTCGTCCAAAACCCCACCTCCTTCCACATCCACGGAGCACAGCCAGCAGGGTGTAACCCCATCACCACAGCCATGAAACGTGGCACCGACCTCATTAAACCCATCTCCCAACCCCAAACCATCGTCAAATCCCTCGCCATCGGAACACCTGCCGACGGTTATTACGCCGTCCACTCCATGCAACAAACAAACGGCCATGCCGAAGATTGCTCCGACGAAGAAGTGATTGAAGGTATCCGCCTCCTCGCTGAAACTGAGGGCATCTTCGCAGAAACCGCTGGAGGTGTCACCGTCGCCTGTGCAAAAAAACTCATCCAAAACGGAATCATACCACCCAACGAATCCCTCGTCCTTTGCATCACAGGCCACGGCCTCAAAACTGCCGAAGCCATCCTCTCCCACTGCGGCCAACCCCGCCTCGTCAGACCAAGCCTCCGCGAATTCGAACGCCTCCTCGGCGACGAACTCATCCAACAACCCACTCCCGTAGCAGCCTAATTTTTTAAACCAGTAAACCCAAAAAAACAAAACTAACCCTTAACTCCAAAATAATATGCCTGTCAACGTTCGCATCCCTACACCATTACGCAAACTCACAAACGGCGCGGAAACTGTCCAAGCCAACGGATCCACAATCGGCGAAATCCTTGATTCTCTCGAACAGCAATTTCCCGGACTCGGCGAGAGAATCTGCGACCCGTCCGGCGAAGTCCGCCGCTTCGTCAACGTCTTCTTAAACGACGAAGACATCCGATTCCTCCAAAACAAAGCAACACCTGTTAAAGACGGCGACGAAATCAGCATCGTCCCTGCTATAGCCGGGGGTTAATTCCACCGCTCACCAACACAAGCCTACACCCACTCCCAACCCGCCATGGCCAAGCAAACCTCCCGCTACTGGCTGATGTTCCCGGCAAAACTCATCACCCGCCCCATCATTTACGAACTCGGCCACAAATTCCCCATCGTCACAAACATCCGCCAGGCCAGCGTAAATAGCGAAGTCGGCATCGTCTCCTTGGAACTAGAGGGAGAACGCGAAGACATTAAAGCCGCTGTCGCCTGGCTCGAAGAACTTGGCGTAAAGGTCGAACCTGTCGAAATCAATACCATCGAAAGTTAAACTCAATCTAACATCGTTCACACTCCAATCCCTCACCAACCACAACAAACCAACAGCCTCTCGCTACACCCTCCTCCGCTTAAGCGGCTCCTACTCATCCTTGCTTCCCAATTCCACCTTCCTCCCCCATCACTTTTACGGCCCTTCATGCTGGGTAAACCCGCCTGCCCACAACCGCTCATTCGCTCGCTCCACAATATGTAAAGGCTTATCTCCCACATACGAAGCCCACAGCGTAAACGTGCTCGGTGGACCAACGATACAATCACACCCCGCCAACGCATACAAATCCCCTGCCGCATCTCCAGGCCCAAACCCAACTCTCCCTGCAAGTTCCCCAAAGTCTCCAGCCCGATATTTCTCCTCTGAACAAACCAAATAGCTCACCTTCTTATTGCCAAATAACCTCCCCGCCTGCCGCATCCATTCCAAATACGAACCCACCTCAAAAAAATACTTCCCCCCTTTCCAATGCCGATAATCCCCACGCCGAATATGCACTCCCACAACCCACTCCCCCTTTCGCCGCACATTCCCTACAGCCTCTTCCGCCCTCTTTCGCACACACACCACAGGCTCCAAAACCCGCACTACCTCCTCACGCCACTTCCGAAGCAGCTCCGCACCCACTCGAAACTTCCACCCATGCAGAAAAAGCACCCCCTTCCCCTCCACCCGCTCCAAAAAATCCCGCTCCATCATCCCGAAAACCCGATCCCCAACATCATACGTCCCAGCAATATCTACCACATCCATTCCCGGTAACCCTCCCATACGCCCCAAAAAGCGAGCAAACCCAGCCACCACTTCACAAACCATTACCCGCATCCTCCCAGACAAAAATAACTTCCCATCCCTCAGATCCCTATTCGCTGTCAAAAAAACTCCGCGCTGAAAATTCCGGAATAGCTCCGCATACTCCGCCAACGCAAGCAAAGAAACCGGCGCACCCACCTCCGCCCCAAAAGCTATTAAGTTCGCACAAAGAAACAACCGATTTCCTAACCGCCCCTCCCGTTTCGTTAAAAAAATCCACTTCATCCTATTCTCATCCCTCCTTCCTTCCTCCCCCATCACTCCCTGCCCTCCTCTTACTCACCTCCGTAATCGTCGTAAAAACTAAAACCCAAAACGCGTGTATTGTAACCGCAATCGGTATCTGCAACAAATTCGGCATGTTATACACAAGCGTCACCGCAGGTATCCATACAAACCAACTAGCCACCATCACTGGCAATGCCCGCCGAAGCAAAAAATCAAACCGAAACACCTCCAAAACAGCACTCCACCTCCTCCCTCTCTCCCAAAAATGAAAATACACCATCACCAAGGGAAGCCCAACAAACGGCGAAAATACAAATTGATCGAAAGCTACCTTCTTAGCCACCGTCCAAAAATCATTCCCACTCCCAAACAGCATCATCTGAAAACGATAGAGAAAATCCACCACAACCCCCATCCCCCCCCAGAAAAATCCAGCTATCCCAACCCGCTGAATATTCCCTACCTCTAAACGAAATTTTTGAAAAAGCGCCCAGCGCAACACCTCTGGCAAAACCCCGCCCGAGAAAAAATACGCGCAAAAAGCAAACAACACCCCAGCTTGCCGTTTCCATTCCGAAACCATCCTTAGAAACTCTTGGGTCCCTTCATGCCAGAGATACGCACAGAAAAACACCACCATCAACCCTTGCAGAACTAACCCAGGCAAAAAATTCATTCGCAAGGCCTGCACCGAAAGCTCAACTGCCTCCCGCAGTGCCTTCCTTGATTCCCCAACCTCCCTCACCTCGAAGCCTACATCAGAATTCCACGACATCTTACCTCCCTCTCCTTGCTCTCTTCTCTCTTCTCTCTTTCCTCTTCGCTCACCGCCCCCTCATACCTGCAAACTCAAGCAAGCAGCTACAAATCCTCGAAACAGAGGATGGGGCAACGTCGGCTTCGATTGAAACTCGGGATGAAACTGACATGCCAAAAACCATGGATGATCACGCAGCTCAATCACTTCACAAAGCGTCCCGTCCGGCGAAAGCCCACTCAATACCAGACCATACCCCTCCATCAATTCCCGATACGCCATATTAAACTCATAGCGATGCCGATGCCTCTCGCTTATCTCCCGACGCCCATAGATTTGGTGCGCCCGCGAGTTCTCCATCAGCACAGCCGGCCATGCCCCCAACCGCATCGAGCCTCCCTTCTCCTTCACCTCCCGCTGCCCCTCCAGAATGTGAATTACCGGATGCGGCGTCTCAGGTTCAAATTCCGTGCTATTCGCTCCCTCCAACCCACACACATTCCTTGCAAACTCTATCACCGCTATCTGCATCCCCAAACACAACCCTAGATAGGGGGTCTTCGTAACCCGTGCATACTTCGCTGCAGCTATCTTCCCCTCAATCCCCCGATCCCCAAACCCTCCTGGCACAAGCACCCCTGCCACTCCCCGCAAATACTTCTCCGCACCTTCCTTCTCCAAATCCTCTGCATCCGTCAAAACAAGGTCAATCCCACAATCCAAACTCGCCCCAGCATGCGTAAGCGATTCATAGATGCTCTTATACGCATCTTGCAGCTCAATATATTTCCCAACCACCGCTATCCGCACACGCTTCTTCGGATTGATCACCTGCGCCACAAAGCGCTGCCACCCCGCCAAATCCGGCTCCACCCGCGGCAAATCTAAATACTCACACACATAATCATCCAGACCCTCATTGTGTAAATTAATCGGCACCTCGTATATCGTGTGCTCCACATCACTCGCCTCGATCACTGCCCGCACCGGCACATTGCTGTAAAGCGAAAGCTTCTGCCGCACCTCCTCATCCAATGGCATCTCCGTCCGGCAAATCAACGCATGCGGCTGCAAACCAATCTCCCGCAACTTCGCCACACTCTGCTGCGTCGGCTTCGTCTTAAGCTCCCCAGCCGCCTTTATATACGGCACTAATGTCACATGCAAAATCATGCAATTCCGCATTCCAACCTCCAACTGAAACTGACGAATCGCCTCCAAAAATGGCAAACCCTCGATATCTCCGGTCGTCCCTCCAATCTCACAAATCAACACCTCCGCTCCGCTACTCCTCCCCAAATTCCGAATTCTCTCCTTAATCTCATCCGTCACATGTGGAATTACCTGCACTGTCTTCCCAAGATAATCTCCCCGTCTCTCCTTCATCAATACGGTCTCATATATCTGCCCGCTCGTCACATTGTTCGCACGTGTCAAAACGCAGCTCGTAAACCGCTCATAGTGCCCAAGGTCAAGGTCCGTCTCCGCTCCATCCGAAAGCACATACACTTCCCCATGCTGAAACGGATTCATCGTCCCCGGATCCACGTTCAAATACGGGTCAAGTTTCATCAACGCCACACGCACCCCACGACACTCCAACAACGTCCCAAGCGATGCCGCAGCTAAGCCCTTCCCAAGAGAGCTCACTACCCCACCTGTAACAAAAATATATTTCATACCTCCTCCTCATCCCATTTCCTCTCTTCCACCCCCCAATCCCCTTCTGCCCCTAGCCAAACACAAAAAAACATACTCCTCATCCACCCCACTTCATCCGATACACAGCTCATAAAACCCCTTTCAAAAAAATCTTCCTGCTCCATCCATACTCTAACTGTCCTCCGAGGGACGAAAAGCTCCAGACGCTAAAAACTCCTCCACAAATTTCGTGCTATACCGCCCACTTTGGAACTTCTCATCCCTCATAATCGCCTGCTGGAACGGTATCGTCGTCTTAATCCCCGTAATCATGTATTCATCCAGCGCTCGCGACATCCGCGCAATCGCCGCTCGCCGCGACGACGCCACCGCAATCACCTTCGCTATCATCGAATCATAGTGCGGTGGTATCGGATAGCCGGCATACGCATGCGAGTCAATCCGCACACCCCGCCCTCCAGGCGCATAATACAACTCAATGTTTCCAGGCGAAGGCTGAAAATTCCGCGCAGGGTCCTCAGCATTAATCCGACACTCAATGGCATGATGCCTCGGCCGAGCATTCACAACATATTCCGAAAGCGGCTCCCCTGCCGCCACTTGTATCTGCTGCTTCACTAGATCACACCCATACACCTCCTCCGTTATTGGATGTTCCACCTGTATCCGAGTGTTCATCTCCATAAAGTAAAAATTCCCCTCATCATCCACCAGGTATTCGATTGTCCCCGCATTACTATACCCAACACTCTCCGCCAACAACACCGACGCTCGCCCCATCCGCTCCCGCAATTCCCCTGTCATCAGCGGCGACGGGCACTCCTCAATAATCTTCTGATTCCTCCGTTGAATCGAACAATCCCTCTCCCCAAGGTGAACCACCCGCCCATGCTCATCGCCAAATACCTGAAATTCAATATGATGTGGATTTATTATCAGCTTCTCTATATAAACGTCCGGATTTCCAAATGCTTTCTCCGCCTCCATGCGCGCCTGATGAAACCCTTCCGCAAGCGAACGCTCATTATCCGCTACTCGCATCCCCCTCCCACCACCACCAGCCACTGCCTTAATCATTACCGGATACCCTATCTCCTTCGCCACTCGCAGAGCCTCCGCTTCACTCTCCACAACCCCTTCACTCCCAGGAGTAACCGGCACCCCCGCCTTCCGCGCCGTCTCCCGCGCGCGACTCTTGTCCCCCATACACTCTATCGCATCAGGCCGCGGCCCGATAAACTTAATTTTACACGTCTCACACACCTTCGCAAAATGGGCGTTCTCCGCCAAAAATCCATACCCAGGATGTATCGCCTCCGCCCCAGAAATCTCGGCAGCACTTATAATCCGATCTATCCGAAGATAACTCTCTGAACTCGGCGCAGGCCCAATGCAGATCGCCTCATCCGCCAGTTGAACATGGAGCGAATGGAGGTCCGGCTCCGAATAAACCGCCACCGTCTTCACTCCAAGTTCCTTGCACGCTCGTATTACCCGCAGAGCAATCTCCCCACGGTTGGCTATCAATATTTTGGAGAACATAGTCAGTTTTAGGAATTGTTTTTACCCCTTTCTTATTCCACTTTTCTTTAATCACTCTCCCTCCAAATTGTAAGCTCATTCCCCCTGCAAGTTCATCTTTTTCCCACCCCCTCCAGCCGGCTGCCGAAGCAATGTATATCCTTCCGGCCCATCCCGCACTGCCCAACCAAGCTCCGCTAATCTCCTACGCAGCCCATCGGCAGCCGTCCAATCCTTCCGCTTCTTCGCTTCCCACCGCTCCCGCGCGATCTCCACCACCTCCGCCGGCGGCTCGTCCACACCAACCCCACCGACAGAAGGCAAGCGAAACCCAAACGTCCACAGCAAGTTCTCAAACCCAACTCGAACCCTCTCCGCTCGTTCCTCACTCATACCCCCTTTCATCAGCTCCCGCACTATCCGAAACAACGCCCCAAGCGCAGCAGGCGTATTCAAATCATCAAGTAATGCCTCAAATACTGGACTAAATTCTCCAAATTCTAACCTCCCTCCACTTCCTTTCCCTCCACCTTCCCCCACAGCCGGCAACAAATCCCGAAACTCCGCAAGCCGTTGCAATGCACTTCGCGCAGCTACCAGCGAATCCCATGTAAAATTCAACGGCTGCCGATATTGCCCAGACAACAAAACATACCGCAGCTCTTCAGCCGTAAACCCACACCGCTCAATATCCTCAACCGTGTAAAGATTCCCCAGGGACTTACTCATCTTCCTGCCCTCCACCATCAAATGCGCAACATGGAACCAATGCCGCGCAAAACACTCACACGTCGCAGCTTCACTCTGCGCTATCTCATTCTCATGATGCGGGAAAATCAAATCCATCCCGCCCCCATGCACATCAAAACCGCTCCCAAGATACTTCCCGGCCATCGCACTGCATTCAATATGCCACCCCGGCCTCCCTTCACCCCAAGGCGACACCCAAAAATTCGGCCCATCCTCCGGTCGCCGCGCCTTCCAAAGCGCAAAATCCGCAACCGATTCCCGCTCATACTCATCCCGAAACTCCACAGCCGATTCCGACTGTCGCGCAGCTCCAGCCTGCAACTCCCGCTCCGCTAATCGCGACAGCTTCCCATACCCCACAAAACTCGTAATACGAAAATAAACCGACCCATCGCTCGCTTGATAAGCATGCCCTTTTTCGATAAGCCGCTCGATTAATGCAATTTGCTCCGGAATATGCTCAACAGCTCCAGGCTCCACGTGCGGTCGCAGCAAATTCAGCTTCTCACAGTCCGCATGGAATTTCTCTCTCCACCGCGCTGTAAATTCTGCCAACGTTACCCCTTCCTCCATCGACCCACGAATCGTCTTGTCATCCACATCCGTTATATTCCGCACATGCCTCGTCTTTATCCCCAACGCCTCCACAACACGTCGAAACAAATCCTGAATCACAAAAGTCCGGAAGTTGCCAATGTGAGCTGGCCCATAGACCGTCGGCCCACAGCAATAGAACCTCACCCGCTTCCCATCTGAAGGACTCACCTCCCGAACTTCCCGTGTCAGCGTGTCATACAACCGCAATCCCTTCGCCCCATCTCCCCCCTCGCTCCTCATCTCCTCACAATCGTGTCGGATTCGGCGCGTCCCCATAAACCGCTGCCGGATCAAATGTCTTCCCTTCCTCCACAAATCTCAATGGCTTCCCTGCCTCAGCCCCAACCGGTATCGCACGGTAAAAACAACTCCGATACCCCACATGACAACTCGCTCCAGACCCAGCCACCTCTACCCGTAACCAAATCGTATCCTGATCATCATCAATCCGCATCTCCCGCACGTGCTGCACAAGCCCACTCGTCTCACCTTTCCGCCAAAGACACTGACGGCTCCGACTCCAGTAATGCGCCTCTCCTGTCCGTATCGTCCGTTCCAATGCCTCCGCATTCATATACGCATGCATCAATACCTCCCCAGTCCGAAAATCCGTCGTCACTACTGGAATGAGCCCATCCCTATCAAATTTTGGGGCAAGCTCATTCCCCTCCTCAACTTGCTCAACAGACCGTCGTTCGTGAAAAAGTCCTGCCATAGAACCATGGCATTATGCCTGTCTCTTATACACATCT
>JAOAAX010000022.1 GCA_026418675.1 Chthoniobacterales bacterium
TGACAATAATTTGATATCGAATCCTGTTTTTACACTTCTTGATTCATCACTATATCCAAATAATAAAGATAAGATGGTGTATGTATATGAATAAGAAAAGTTTTAATAAAATTTATAAAGGATTTACGTTAGTTGAAGTTTTGCTCACTACAGCTATTTTACTTATAGTGATTGCAGGTGTAACTAGTCTATACATTGAAAATAAAAAAAATGAGATGAGTGTTAAAGATATTTCAAATATTAATGGAGTACTTTTGCAAGTTCTTCGAGAGATTTATGAAAGTCCAGAGAAATTTTTAGTTCTCCAAAGTACAACAAATGGACAATATTTTGTTTGGGTTCAATGTCGTTCAGAATCAGGTGAAGTTATAGCTCTTAAACCAGATACTCCAGATCCTATAAAAGAGGGTTATCTTTTAGTGCAAATGTCCAATCCAGAGGTTAAAACATCTCAAGGAAATAATTCGCATAATCTAGCGTTATGTAATTATAAAAAAGCCTATGAAGTACATATTGTAAGTCAATATACTTCTTGGAATAGTGCTATGTCTTATCCAAATAAATCGTTGAAAGTTATAGTGATTCCTGTTTCTTCTACATCGGGATCAAACTTAATGATTGCTTCTAAGAGTATAGTTATATCGGTTCCTATTACGAAATCAGCTGGATTTTACAATAATTAAAATTTTGGTTAAAATAATATTATTAGGCACGTATAGGGGGAGTAGAAAAAATGGGTTTTTAAAATTACATAATAGGTTTAATTTCTTTTCTTTTTATTAATCCACAATCACTTTTAGCAAGAAATTCTGTACAAGATCCAAATGCACCACCAGCAGTTACAAATGGCCAAGCAGTGGCTCCTCCTTCAGGACTACTTAATATGGTTAATATGTCATTAAGATCAATACAAACTCCACAGGTTGTTGGTGGGCAAACTCCAATGCTTGTTAATAATGTTCACTCGTTAGCACAATGTATTGCTGCTGGTGGATCAGTGCAAACTATTACTCATTCAGGATCAGATCAAGGAAAGTATCTTTGTAAGTTTCAAGCATCTAGCTGTCCTGCAGGGTGGACAAGATATACACAACCCTCAATTCATTACTATGCTACTTTTCCATCAAAGACATGTACGGCTGGTTCAAATGGGTTTCCTCTTAGTTCACAAGGTTGTCCTGCTGCAAGCTCCGTTACACTTTCTCAAAAACCATGGGCTAGCTCTGTGCCTTCGGCTGTAAATTATACTTACTATACTAGTTCTGGATCAGGAGGAGGTGGTAGTGGTAGTGGTAGTGGTAGTGGTAGTGGTAGTGGTGGAAGTTAATACAATACTGCAAATATACCCACATCTACTGCCCCTGCTCATAAGCAGGGGCTTTTTTTTCGCTCCGCTGGAAAAGTATATATCGGAATAAAACATGACTCCACAAACCCACATCTCCACCACAGTTGGGTTAAAAATCACATCCGGAGGACAAACCGGCATTGACCGAGCCGCCTTGGATGTAGCCATCGAGTTAGGTATTCCCCATGGAGGTTGGTGTCCAAAACAACGCTGGGCAGAGGATGGCGTCCTACCAGAAAAATACACACTCCGAGAAACACCATCCCAAGACCCTTCCCAGAGAACCCTCTGGAACGTCCGCGATAGTGACGCAACCCTCATTCTTTGCCGAACTACTGACCTAACGGGTGGAACCCTTTACACAAAAGAATGTTGCGAAAAATTCAACAAACCTTACCTCCTTTGGAAAACCCAAAACAATTTTGAACCACTTAAAAAAATCATAAACTTTTTAGTCGAAAACAAAGTTAAAGTTCTAAACATCGCAGGACCTCGAGAAAGCCAAGAACCAGGAATCTACTTGGAAGCCAAGCAACTCCTAAAAGCTCTGTTTTGCAAATTCCTCAAACCAGAATCGCAGATGGACAACTCGAGATGGTAAGTGGACTTTCCCAGAACTTTTCTCCCTTTCCAATTCTAACAGCCTCTGTTTCAACTCCAACCCAAGGGAATACCCTCCCAAGGAACCATCCGAAGCTACTACCCGATGACAGGGAATGAGAAACGGTATCGGATTCGCCGCACATGCCGCACCCACAGCACGCACAGCTCCCTCCTTCCCAATCATTTGCGCAACCTCTTGATAGGTCCGTATTTGCCCAGCAGGAATATCCAAAAGTGCTTGCCACACAGTAAATTGAAACATTGTCCCTTTCGGACAAAGAATTACACAATCCCGGATAGGCTCACCTCCAACTGCAGCTTCTATACAACCCGTTAGTTCATTCGGAATTTCCTGATTCGAAAATTCATCAAATTCTTCCGTTTGCTCAGCCGGACGCAATGCGTGGATCCCCAAATTCGAATAAAACAAAACCCACTTCCTTCCCCACGCCCAGAAGCTACCAGTTTTAACCTTATTTTGAAAATTTGCCCGCCTAATTCGCAAAACTGCTTAAGGAACGCAAAACCGCTATCCCTTTTACCTCACGCAGAATCCCGCAATGCTCATTTTAATTTGGATCTCGTCAGCAACTTTGTCCAAATGTTTGCCAGGCTGAATATTAAAGTCGCTCCGTCGAAGAATAAAGTTTGAACGCAGAACAAGAATGTCCCCCTCTTGATTCCCACCTCGTTCCTTGAGACGCCCAGGCAAATAGTGAGCTTGAACAGGAACCGTTATCTCCTTGCTAACACCATTTAAGGTAAAAATTCCTGTAACATCAGCCGTGCCCTTATTCCCCTCTCTCTTTATGTTAGAAACGGATTTTACTTCGAAAGAAATCTCCGGATTCTTTTCAGCATCTAGCCAATCTTCCCCCAGAAGGTGCTCACGCATTTTCGGATTGGGAACCTGAAGTGAGCGAGTTTCGACAATGATCTTCCCAGAAATATCGGCCGGATTTTCGGGGTCGCCCGTAACAGTGCCACGAATTCCACTCGCAGATCCTGTTATTTGCTCCAACGGAGCATCAAGAACAAAGAGAATGTTATTTACGCCCTTCGGATCCTCAAAATTAAAGGTTAGCTTCTCACCAAAACAATTTACGACAAGGCATAAAGTTAAAACCAAAGCGGAAGAAAATTTTATAGTTTTCATCGTGTTCAGAATAAACTACGCGGACTTTTGAAAAAGGGTGCATTTAGAGAGCAAAAGAGGGGCAGCTAGGAGAACCGATCCAGCTAAACCTGCAATCAAAAAGTCAATCCCAAGGACAACTTCCTCCTCCCATACAGGGTGCTCAATTTCTGTTATGGGATCAACTTGTAACCGCATCACTTGCGTTTTCGTCCAACCACCATGCGCACCCGTGGATACCCAAGCACCAATAACCGATACACTCGTCGCTATTGCTAACAGAGCAAGAAATCTTTTCATCGTCACCCAATTTTTTTACACTTTATTCGGCTTTGCTAGCCTGCAAGTTGCAAATTCTTTTGCAAGTTTGTTAAAAAAAATTGTGAAATATTTTTTTTCCTCCATCATTAATGAAATGAAAAGTTTCTGGTTTTGGTTTCTGTTGCTGGGGTTCGTTGCAAGCTTGGTCGCAACCCCTTCACCAGAAACAGCTAGAACTCGATTGGCAGATGGTTTCGACTTCCCTGTCGGCAAACCCAATGCCGAGGGTTACTACATCGCACGCGGGTTCTTGCCCTACCACCCAGGTGAAGATTGGAACAGTCTCAACGGAGGGAATTCTGATCTCGGAGCCCCAGTTTACAGCATCGGGAACGGTCTCGTTGTCTTCGCAAGAGATGCAAAACGTGGGTGGGGAAATGTCGTCATCATTCGCCACGTTTTCTTCTCCGGGGGGAGATTGCAATCCTGTGATAGTTTCTACGCTCACTTAGAAAGAGTCACCGTGAGAGAAGGGCAGCACGTCCTGCGTGGAACCCAAGTGGGAACGATCGGCACAAACAGAGGGATGTATGTCGCACACCTCCACTTCGAAATCCGGCGAAATCTCGCTATCGGTATCCATCGTTCAGCCTTCCGAAATGATTTGAAAAATTATTACCTACCCAGCGAATTCATCCGTGCCCACCGTCAACTCCCCGGTTCCGGAAGAAGTGCTCTCGTTGCTATCAACACCTTCACTTTGCCAAACTCCATGTTCGATCCCCCCATTAACGAATCCCTCTATGCAAGAAGGTTCAGTTCCCGTTTCGCTTACCAGCCAATTGACCATACAAAAAGAATCAATTTCGCAAAATCCATCGAATCAAAAAGAAATTTCAAAGTTAGACGATTTGATGACGTCAATCCTTTTTAATCCGCCCCTCCTCTACGCCACTCCCTAGACTTCTCCTTTTTCCTTGAAGACTTATTTTTCTGCCATCAATTAAATTGTCCGGAATGACCTGTCCTGAATAAGCTACCTTAACGTCCTCTTCTAACCCCATTTGACAAATAGGAAAAAACACATTATTCCTTTTACCTTTCTCTAGACCGAGGCTGGGTAGCTCAGTTGGCAGAGCAGAGGACTGAAAATCCTCGTGTCGGGGGTTCGATTCCCTCCCCAGCCACTTCATCGCTAACTCATCTTTTTAGATAAAATTGTATTTTTTCGCGTCCAGTTTAAACCACCCCAACGAATATACCATTCGAAAACCCTTTGCTTGTTTCTACACAATTTCTAAAATTTCAAAAAAATCTCGAAATATCTTTTCGTGCCGTGGTTAAGCAGTCGGAGTAAAAGCGGGCTTAGCTGGCTGTAAGCCGGATTCTGTCGCAGCCCCGCGCCCCCGCAAACGCAGAGCTTGGATGTTCATTCCTCTAATGCGACGAGTTCCCGGGGTCTCGCGTCCATCGCTAAACGAGATATGGTTTAAACTCGCCAGCGAGGGCGCAACCGAGCAGGCGGCCCGTTCCCCTGTTCCGTCTTGCACCGCATGGGGTTTGTCGTGCCCCTCCAGTCACCTGAAGGGCGGTGGGCTCTTACCCCGCCTTTTCACCCTTGCCACCAGCCATTTCGCCGGTTCGGCGGTCTGTTTTCTGTGACACTTTCCGTCGCTTGGCCATTACAGCCACGCGCCCTCGCTTACGCGAGGCATGCTGCCATTCGGTGTCCGGACTTTCCTCCCCGTAGCAATTATGCCACAGAGCGAACATCCGCCAGCTAAAATTAAAAACTCACTAGTTAGCTTTAATTGTCAAGCTCGAGAACAACTCCAGCTAACAAAGTATTGTGGATAAATTTATATTTAATAGTTAATTATCCAAAAAATTATTTATGGCGGTCTTTGATTTCCAGCAGCTTCTTCATAACATTCGAGAGATCCGCCGACCGGTTAACCCCGCCAAACGCATCATGAACAGCCAAGTAAAGCTCATAAATTTCGTTATAAATGGCATGTGCCTCGGGATTCGGTCTGTAAGTAACCGGCTTTAATCCCGTCATCGCTGATTGCGCAGTCGCAAAATCCGGGTGCCCACCCGCCGCTGGCCCAGCCAAAACAGAAGCCCCAACCGCAGCACCAAGCGCACACGCCTGGCTCGAACGGGCAATCCGCATCTCATTGTTCGTCACGTCAGCATAAATCTGCATCAGCATCGGGTTCTTCTCCGCAATCCCGCCCGCACAAACAATCGTGTGAGTATGAACCCCAAACTGACGCAGCCGCTCTAGTATTGTCCTCGCACCAAAGGCAGTTGCCTCGATCAAAGCTCGGTAAATCTCTGCGCGAGTCGTATGTAGGGTCTGCCCCATAAGAAGACCCGTTAATCGCTGATCAACGAGAATGTTGCGGTTCCCGTTGTTCCAATCAAGTGCAAGCAATCCCGATTGGCCCGGCGCAAGCTTTTCAGCCTGAGCAGTCAACTGAGCATGCAGAGAAGAATCCCCCTCACAAACACACTCAACCCACCAGCGGAAAATATCGCCCACAGCCGATTGCCCAGCCTCCACTCCGTAAAACCCAGGCAAAATCGCCCCATACACAATCCCACAAATCCCAGGAATCTCCGGAATGGGACGATCAGCCGGCAACACCGCACAATCGCACGTCGAAGTGCCAAGAACTTTCACCAAAACCCCTTCCCGTATCCCTGAACCAATCGCCCCATAATGGACATCAAGCTCGCCAATAGCGACAGGTATCCCAGCTTTTAGTTGCAGCTTCTGCGCCCACTCATCACAGAGAAAACCAGCAGCCTGCGAAGCATCAAAAGCAGTCTGATAAAGACGATCACGAAGCTCTGCCAGAGCAGGATGAAGCATTGACAGAAACTCTTTGTCAGGCAGCCCTCCCAAGTCATGGCAGTAAAGAGCCTTGTGCCCAGCGGCACAGATACCCCGCCGAACTTGTAAAGGATCTCTGATTCCACAAAGGACGGCAGGAATCCAATCCGATAGCTCAACCCACGAATACGCAGCCTGAAAAACCTCCGGCGCAACACGTAGACAGTGCAAAATCTTGCTCCAGAACCATTCGGAGGAATAAGTGTTACCACAACGAGCAATCCAGTGCGGCCGCTGCTCACGAGCTCTAGCCGTAATCTCCTCAGCTTCCGCCCAAGAAGTATGGTCCTTCCAAAGCCAACACTGGGCATTGAGGTTATCGCGAAACTCAGGCAACAAAGCAAGAGGGGTATTGTTACGGTCAACAGGAATCGGACTCGAGCCCGTCGTATCTACACCAATACCAATTACATCCGAATTCTGGAACTCAGGGTCGTTTTTTTGCGCAGCGCTCAGAGCACCACGAATGCTCTCCTCTAAACCAACTAAGTGGTCCGCAGGACTTTGCCGGGCAAGATTCGCATCACGCGAATCCAACAAAATTCCATCCCGTCCTGAGGGATAATTGAAAACGCAAGTTCCAAGTTCCTCCCCATCCTTACAGCGAACAACGATCGCACGAACGGAGTTTGTTCCAAAATCAACACCAATTGTGCATGCAGACATAAGCGTAGCGAAAGATCATGTTATTACCTTCCGCAGAATAGGCTGCAGCTATTAAGAATTGAAGGAAATTCCAAATTAAGAAAAAGGGTATCGCAGACCGAATTTTTTGGATAACTTTGTTTTTATGTTGCGAAATCCTTCCATTAAGTATCAGCCGTTTCCACCGGTAAATTTGCCAGACAGGCAGTGGCCCAACCGAAAAATTGAACGCGCCCCTATTTGGTGCAGCGTAGACCTGCGCGACGGCAATCAATCATTGCCCTGTCCTATGAACGTCTCGCAGAAATTGGAGTTCTTCCGCGAACTTGTCCGAATCGGATTTAAGGAAATCGAAGTCGGTTTCCCCTCCGCTTCCAATACAGAGTTCCGCTTCCTGCGCAGACTCATCGAGGATAATCTCGTCCCGGATGATGTCTGGGTGCAAGTCCTTGTCCAAGCCCGCGAAGAACTCATCGAGAAAACGATTGAAGCACTCCGAGGCGTTAAGCACGCCATCATCCACCTCTATAACTCCACCTCCCCATCTCAGCGAAAAATCGTCTTCGGCTTGGATAAAAATGGAATCAAGGAAATAGCTGTTCGCGGAACTAGAATGGTCAAGGAAAGACTGCCTCGCCTTGCAGGTAGCCAAATTATTTATCAATATTCCCCAGAGAGCTTTTCCGCAACAGAGGTTGAATTCGCACTCGAAGTCTGCACAGCTGTCATGGAAGAGTGGGGAGCAACACCTGAAAAAAAAATAATCTTAAATCTTCCAGAAACAGTTGAAGTAGCTACCCCCAACGTGTATGCAGATCAAGTGGAGTGGTTTATCCGAAATTTACCGAATCGCGAATCCGCTATCATCAGCGTCCATACCCATAATGACCGCGGAACCGGAGTCGCAGCAACCGAGTTAGCTCTGCTTGCAGGTGCAGAAAGAGTCGAAGGAACGCTATTCGGTAACGGAGAGCGAACAGGCAACCTCGACATCGTAACCGTCGCTCTAAACCTCTACACACAAGGAATTTGGCCTGGTCTGGATTTTAGCCAAATCGAGCACACTCGCACCATCTATGAGCGTTGCACGGGAATGACCGTCCACGAACGCCAGCCATACAGTGGCGAACTCGTTTTTACGGCATTCTCTGGCTCCCACCAAGACGCAATTAAAAAAGGGTTCGCCGCTATGGCCAAAGCCGGCCCCAACGCAATTTGGGATGTTCCATATTTAATTTTGGACCCTCAGGATATTGGACGCGAATATCGTGAAGTAATTCGCGTCAACAGCCAGTCCGGAAAAGGAGGAGTTTCTTACCTCCTTGAATCAGAATTTGGGATCTACTTACCGAGGCCACTCCAGATTGAGTTCGGAGCCTTTGCAAACGACCGGATTGACGAAATAGGCCGCGAAGTAACAGCGGCTGAGCTAAAACAAATTTTCTGGGAAGAATATGTCGAGCCGAATAGTCCCTATGAACTGATCCATTTTCATGCTGATGGTGTAGATGGGGTCGTGGGGTGCCGCGTTAGCCTCATGAAAAACGGAGAGGAAATTCGAATCTCAGGCGAAGGAAATGGCCCACTAGCAGCTCTAGCTGCGGCTTTGCAATCAGCAGGGGAATCCCCTTTTGAGGTATCCTTCTACTCCGAGCACTCGCTAGGGGAAGGAACAGATGCAACAGCCATTTCTTATATCCAAGTAAAGCGCCCCGAAGGACTTGCAAGGTTCGGTGTTGGGGTTGACACAAGTATCGAACTTGCTTCAGTAAAGGCAATGTTGGCTGCCTTAAATCGCTTGCACCGTGACGAAACCCAAAAAAGCCACTAATCAACCAAAGCTCCTAAAATCCATACCCTCTTTTCAAATACAGTTAATTATCACTTTTTGCATTCCCTCCCAATCTCATCCGAGCAAAAGAGTAATTTTACTCTGAATAAAAAAATATTTTCTGCACTCCTGTGGAGGCTAATTAATCATGTTCTTTTTGTTTGCGGAAGAGGGCATTTGGGGCTAAGGGGGCTAGCTTCAAGAAAAAATGAATGGGCTTACAAATCGTTTTTCTCGTGCAGGACTTGCCCATGTGCTTCCTTTCGCAGTTTTCATGGCAGCACTGGGTCTCGCCAGTTTTTTGAATTGGCTTGGTGGAGAGGATGGAGCTTGGTGGCTTAAAGAAGCAAAGTATTGGGTCTATCCCATCCAAACCCTACTTTGTGGCGGTCTTATTGTCCTTTTCTGGCGCGAGTATGATTGGGGGTGCATCAAACAAGTTAGATGGGGAATCTCGTGGGGAGCTGTCGTTTTTTTCTTATGGGTAAGCCCACAAATGGTTTTTGGTGCTCCCCCTCGTCTCGAAGGCTTCAATCCCTATGCCGTTGGTGGAGGGGAGGGAATAGCCTTTTGGATCTCACTCCTCTTGCGTATGCTGAGGCTTACCGTAGTCGTCCCAATAATCGAAGAAATTTTTTGGCGTTCTTTTCTCATGCGTTGGTTCATCGCTGAAAAAGACTGGCAAAAAGTGAAGTTTGGAACCCCAAACCTCGGTGCTTTTTCTGCTGTCGTCATTCTCTTTGCGTTCGTTCATAGCTTCCTTGACATCTTCGGAGCTATCGCAGCCGGCGTCATTTACGGTTATCTTGCTTTAAAAACCCGAAGCCTCGCAGCGTGCGTCACCGCTCATGCTGTTACGAATTTGCTGCTGGGAGTGTATATCCTTTGGACACAGCAGTGGGGCTTTTGGTAAATCCCTCGCTCTACTTTTGAATTCCTTTTCAAAAACCACACGAAAAGAATCAATTGTGTGATTCCTTATTTTATATTAAAATCTTCAAATATGCCGCCATCGCTGCGAATTCGAAGGGCCCTACTAATTGACGACGACCCCGTAAGCCTTTTTGTTCTGGCACAAATGATTGCACAGCAAGGTTGGGAAGTCGAAAAAACCCAATCCCCAAAAGTCGCCCTTAAATGGCTCGAGGGAAACGGCGCCACAAGGTTCGATGCCGTTCTTACCGACTATCACATGCCAGAAATGAAAGGACTCGAAGTCGTAGCTTCTGTTAGAGAAATTGACCCCTCCCTCGCTACTATACTCATCACAAGTGATAATGAACGTCGAACACTTTCCCAGTCAATAAAAGAGGGCGTCCTCGATTTTCTGGAAAAACCCGTCCGCCCCGACCAACTTTCGGCCGCTCTCTCAAAAGCTGTCGTTCACACTCGCGAGCATCGCCGTTTCTTGGAAAACCAGGTGCGTCTTCGTCAAGTCGCTTCCATTCAACGCCGTCTTGCCCCGGAATTACGCATCTCCTCACAAGCAGGCCTCTGTTGCAAATTGACCGCCCGCTGCTACCCCCTCTACGAGGCAGGCGGCGATTTCCTCAGTGTCGCACCTGAGCAAAAAGAAATTTTTCAAGCTGCTCTTGGCGACATCTCAGGCCATGGCCTCCAGGAGGGATTCATCGCAACTTACTTCCAAGGAATGGTTCGGGGTATGCAAACGCTCGGCGCCTCCGCTGAGCAAATCGCAAAAAGGTGCAACTCCTTCCTCCTTTACGATTGGGCCGCAAATAACGACATCCCTTGTTCCCTCAGCGCCATTTTCTTGGAATTAAATTTAACAGAACGCAAAATCCGCATCACAAATTGCGGATGCCCAGGTGGTTTTTTTTACAAAAAGAGTCATGAGCCCATCCCGGTAGATGCCGCTGGACCAGCTCTTGGTTGGTTTGACCCCTTCGAGCCAGGCATCGAGGAATTCGATCATTTGGATGCAGGACAAATCCTCTTTTGGAGTGATGGCTTAGTAGATACAGCAGACCGCTTCGGAGTCCAGCCCACTTCACTGGCTGCTCGCTTGCTCCTAACAGAACCCCACCTCACTCCTACTATCTTCGAATCTATGTCCATGCCAGACGACATCATGGTCGCTAAACTCTCCTGGGCTCCTGATGTTGAATTTGAAGCCTTAGATTTTCTTCCCATCTATCACACCAACTTCCATGGCGGTTTGGGTAATGGTGTAGATGACATCCATCGCTCCATTTTAGCTTGCCTTCACATGGCCATACCACATCTCAAAGAACATCGAATCCACAATATCGCTCTCTGCTGCCGTGAAGCCATTCTAAATGCCATTCAGCATGGCTGCGGTTACGATAGCTCCCACCACGCCTTCATCTCTATCGAGCTTCATCTCTCAAATCCTCAATTGCTCCGCATTGTCGTCGCCGACAGCGGCAAGGGTTTCGACTACAATTCCTTCGACCCAACTTTACTCGATCCCATCGAAAATGAGCACAACCATGTCTCTCTTGGCCTGCGGGTTATTCGTGGACTTGCCGATGCCGTCCGTTTCCATAAAAATGGAAGTCATATCGAAATAGATTTTTATCTTACCTCATCCTAAATCTTAAGTTTTTCATGAAAACAAAAAACCCTCTACTCCTTTTTAACTCTCGAAACCGCTCCTACGCTTGCGATTTAATCTGGATACGAGAAGTCCTTCGTCGGCCCAGCATCCGCATCGTAGATGGCGCACCTCCTATCGTTCGCGGTCTCATTCACCTCCGAGGTCAAATCCTCACCGCTATTGACCTCGAAGCTCGTTTAGGTTTACCCGCCGAAGAACCACACCCCGAAAACCGATGCCTCGTCTTCAAAACCTCCGCAGAGCTTCTCGCTCTCCCTGATCCACCGCCTGACGCAACCCAAGCCTCTTCTGATTTGGTCGGTATCCTCGTCGACAATACGAGTGACATCGTTCCTCCCGGCACCACCATCCTCCCACCACCACCAGGCGAGCTCAGTGGCATAGACCCAATTTGCGTCCGTGGTGTCATTCCCATCAAAGACAACCTTGTCACTGTCTTAGAAACTTCAGCTCTTTTTAACAACCAAAAACAACCCACTCCACAAAAACCAAAACTCCTTGCTCTACAATCATGAAATCTACCTTGGAAGATACCACTCTCAGAATTTCATTCGACGGTGACCTCCTCAGCACCAATGTGCATGACCTCCGTCCAAAACTTTTCCAAGCACTCGAGGCTAACCCAGATGCCACAACCTTACATGCTGACCTCAAAAATTGCAAAGTCATCGACTCCATGGGACTAAACCTCCTCATCGCTCTTTACCGCGAATGCGAAAAACGAAAAATCTCTTTCAAAGCTATCAACGTCTCACCCGAAGTAAAACGCCTTTTTGGCTTCCTTAATCTTACCTCTCGCTTCGGAGTGGAATAGTCCATCATCAAAACTTTTTGTAACAAAACCTTTAACCCCCAATTCAAAGTAGAGAATTGCTTCATGTAAATAACCCAAACCTAACCCCCAATCTCACTCAATTACCATGAGCACACAGGAAAATGAAATGCTCGCCCTCTTCATCCAAGAGGCCGAAGAACACCTCCAAACACTCGACAACGACCTAATTCTCCTCGAATCAAATCCTCACGACCAAGAAGGTATCAACCGCGTCTTCCGTGCCGTCCATAGTATCAAAGGCACCGCTGGCTTCTTCGGTTTCTCCGGTATTGTGGAGCTAGCTCATGCCATGGAAAACGTAATGTCCCTCGTCCGCGATGGAGAAATGCCTGTCTCCCCTGAACTCATCAACATCTTCCTCGCCGCTACTGATAAATTAAAAATCATGGTTCATGACCCCGATCGCAGTAGCGAAGTGGATGTCAATTACGAACTCTCCTCTCTCTCAAGAATGCTTTCCCAGGAACCCGCAGAATCTAAAGCTTCTCCCGAATCCGTCCTCCCCTCTTACCTCCTCCAATTTAACATCGATCCCATCATTGTCCGCGACGGTCTCCGCCATGGCCGCAATTTCTTTGTCCTCGAACTTCGCCTCCATGCAGACATCGAAAACCAAAACCAAACCATCCTCGAATTTTTCAACGAACTCGATTCCCTCGGCGACATCATTGCCACTAGCACAGATGTCGGTCTCGAAGCTTGCACAGGCCTTCAAGAGGAAATCCGACCCGACCTCATTTGTTCTGTCTTCTTCTGCACACCCATGGAAGATACCCTCCTCCTTGGCGCATTCAACCTTCCCCCTTCAACCATCACTCCAGTCCCAAAAGAACCTCTCCAAGAATGGATCCGAACCCAACCCAAACTCGTCCCCTCTCAATATTCCACAAAACATCAAATCCAAGAAGAGCCCACCCCGCCCCGTTCCCATCAAGTCCACGAATCAAAACTCGTCCCGGTTACTCAAGCAAAATCTAGAGACGATAATAAACTAATCCCCACAACACCGCCCTCCCAAGAAATCACTCCGGCGACCCTCCAAACCCGCCCCCATCAACCTCAATCTCAAGATAAAACTGAACCCACAACTAATATCCAATCCTTCCGTATTAAAACCGAAGAAACTGTCCGCCTCAACGTCTCTATCCTCGATACCCTTATGAATCTCGCCGGCGAAATGGTCGTCGGCCGTAACAAACTCGTCCGCTGCGCAGAAGCAGGCCTAGGCCCAGATTCTATCGGCGAACTTCAGGCCATCGTCCAACAAATCAGCACCGTCACCTCTGACCTCCAGCGAACGGTCATGGCCGCTCGCCTCCAACCCGTCGGAAACCTCTTCGGAAAATTTAACCGTATCGTCCGAGACCTCGGCCAAAAACTCCACAAAGAAATCCGCCTCGAAATTTTAGGAGAAGACGTCGAACTCGATAGAACCCTCCTCGAGGGACTCTCCGACCCACTCACACACCTCGTCCGGAACGCCGCCGATCACGGTCTCGAGCCACCAGAGGAACGCCGCGCCGCTGGTAAACCTCCAGTTGGCCGAATCCGGCTCGCCGCTGCCCACTTCCACGGTCGCGTCCAAATCGAAGTCCGCGATGACGGCCGCGGCCTAAACCCCCAAAAAATCCGCAACAAAGCTGTCGAACGGGGCATCATCTCCGCAGAAGCTGCCGCCCGCATGAGCGACCAAGAAGCCTGCCGTCTCATTTTCATGCCAGGCTTCTCCACAGCTTCAACTGTTACGGACATCTCAGGCCGCGGCGTCGGTATGGACGTTGTCAAAACCAATATCGAAAAACTCGGCGGCACAGTTGACCTCGAGTCCGAACCAGGCCGCGGCACTGCCGTTATCATCCGTCTCCCACTCACCCTCGCCATTATTCCTGCACTCATTGTCTCCTGTGGCGGGCGTCGCTTCGCTATGCCCCAAATTAATGTCGAAGAAATTGTAGCCCCAGGCCCAGATTACCCACTCGAAATCCTCGGTGGCGCTCAAGTCCTCCGCCTACGAAACGAGCTTGTGCCCATACTCGATCTCGCTCACATCCTCGGCCAAAAACGCACAAAAGAACAAGACCAAGCACAGCGCTTTGCCCTCATCATTGGTCTTGACCATGCCCGTTATGGCCTCCTCGTTGACGAAATTGATAACATGGAGGAAATCGTTGTAAAACCTCTCGGCCGCCTCCTTAAAGGTGTCCCTTGGTATTCCGGTGCTACTCTCCTCGGTCAGGGAGACATCGCTCTCATCCTCGAACCAGCCGCTCTCGCTGAAGGCAGACTACCGCAAGACGGTATTCAGGATGTAGAAGTCACAAAATCTCAATCCTCCATCTCACAAGAGTCTCATGCCCAACGTATTCTCGTCTTCCGCGACGGCACCCATGAGCGTTTCGCCATCCCATTAAGCGTCATCAGCCGTGTCGAACGTGTCCCCTCCTCCCGCATAGAGCGCATCGGCTCCAAAGAGTGCCTACGCCAAGCCGACAACCGTTCCACCCTCCAACTCCTTCGTGTTGCCAATTATATCCCCGTTACTCCTCCTCCAGACTACGAAGAAGAAGTTTACGTCATCGTTCCACGACTCGTCCATCATGCCATCGGAATCATGGCTTCAGAAATCGTTGACTCCGCAGACATTTATCCCGGGCAAATTGACTCCTCTGTCGTCTCTGCCCCAGGTCTCCTCGGCACCGCCACGGTCCTCGACCGCCTCACATCCGTTATTGACATCTATGGTTTGCTTGAAGTCGCGGGATTTACTCAACAAAACAACGAAACCGCTAAACTCGCTAACCTTAGAGTCCTCCTCGCTGAAGATACCTCTTTCTTCCGAGAAGCAGTCCTTCGTGCACTCCAACACGTCGTTGCTAAACTCGACCTTGCAAACGATGGCGAGGAAGCATGGAAAATGCTTAACGAAAAAGAATACGACGTCCTTATCACCGACATCGAAATGCCAAAACTCGATGGCTTCGCCCTTACCGAGCGCATACGCAGTTCCACAAAACTCTGTTCACTACCGGTCATCGCTCTCTCTGCCCGCGATTCAGAATCCTTCCTCAATCGCGCTAAGCAAGTCGGCATCGACCATTACGAAACAAAATTCGACCGCGATCGCATCATCGCTGCTGTCCTGAAAGTTATTTCCCAGCAAAACGAGTAATTTTTCTTAATTTTCTCTTCAAAAAAACGCCGCTCATCCGATAAAAGGAGTATGAAAGCCGGAATTCAAATAAAGTTGTTCTTCTCAGTTTTAATTACCTACTTACTTTACATTTCCACCTCTTTGGCACAAAACTTAACTTTAACCTCCCTGCCAACCGCAAATACGAATAACCAAGTCATAGTCTTCCCAAGGCAAACTGTTCTTTTAAACGCTACACTCTCGGGAAACGCTTCCTCAATCATCTGGCAATTCAACAGTGGCAGCGGTTGGATCAACCTTGGTTCTCGCACCAGGCCAGCAAATAACTTCACTTTTAGTATCTCCTCCTCAATTTCCTACGCAGGCCAATATCGAGCTGTCCTCGCCAACAACACCACCATCCAAAGCAACACGATAAACCTCGTCGTCCAACCCCAAAGCCTCTCTTGGAACTCCTCTAACAATTTAACTGTTTCCATCGGTGGAACACTCCAGCTGAATCTCTCGGGCTTCGCCCCCGCTAATTCCACTGTAACTTGGTATGCTAATGGTAGCCGCCTCTCCAACAGCACCAACGTCACCATCGTCTCATCCGGCAACAATTCTTCTACCCCAAATACTTTCCAATCCACCCTTACAATTTCAAACTTCGCCCAATCCAACTATGGAACCTATTATGCCGTGGTAACTTCCATTGCTGACTCCACCACACTCCCCACACTTTCCGTCCTACCAGCCAATTTAACAGCTCCTACAAATGTCCTTGTTTACAACGTCCGCGGTCGTGCAATTACTTACGATGGCAGCTCTCCAACAACATCCACAAACCTCAACGGTTATGCCGTAATCCAGGAAAATTCTACAAGCGCCAATGCCGCTGCACTCGCATTCATCTGGATCATACAAACGGGAAATTCTACTTCCAAAGAAGCTGAAATCTACCAAAACGGAATCTCCGTCCACAACACCGCATCAATCAATGGAGGCTACAAAATTATCACCCGCTCGATTAGCTCAAATTCCTCTCCCGGCTATGAAGAGTCTGAATCTTTTTTCCTAATTGGCCAAACATCGCCTGTTAACATCTCTAATAACACAACCATTTTCGCACCAATTACTTATACAGGTCAAATTAACACGATCACCTACGAAAATCCCTCAACACCTTGGCGAGCAACCGCTGAAGTCACCTCCTTAGTGCTTAACTTTAACCGCGCAGAAACCATTAACGCAACCACTTTCAACCAAACTGTCCAAAATCTTACGAACAATTAGCCTCCTTTTCGACTCTAAGTCTTCAGTATTAATTTCGTTTTTATTAAAGTTTTTCTTATTCTCACTATTCTTACGGCTTCTTTTTGAAATCTATCTTCTACTCATTTACCCATTTAATAAATTCCTTGACTCCCCCTCCTTTAAATTCAAAATAACCCGCAAAAACGTCTAAAATCATGTCCTCCCAGCTACACTCATGAAATCCCTCTTTCGAACCCTCACCGCCTTATTATTATCCCACCTTCTCATCTCCTCTCTCTTCTCTCAATCCCCTACCCCCACCCCCACCCCATCTCCATCTCCATCCCCATCCCCCTCCCCCAACCAGTAACCCGCCTATTTTCTCCTCTTTACTGCTCAGCACTCCGAAAAGAAAATTCCCAAAAACCTAAATCTTTATGAGCATACTCAGCCCCTTAGCCGGTAAACTCCCTCCACCCGAAATTCTTACTAACATACCACGCCTTCTCACCAATTACTTCCTCCTCCAACCAGACCCCCAAAACCCACTCCAAAGGGTCGCCTTTGGAACATCCGGCCACCGCGGTTCCTCCTTCGATTCCACTTTCAACGAAGACCACATCCTCGCCATCAGCCAAGCTATAGCCGAATACCGCAACACCAACAACATCAAAGGTCCTCTCTACCTTGGCATGGACACCCATGCCCTCTCCGAAGCTGCCCATGCGACAGCCATCGAAGTCCTCGCCGCAAACGGTATTCGCCTCTGCATTGACGCCTCAGACGGCTACGCACCCACTCCCGCCATTTCCTTAGCTATCCTCGTCCACAATTCCTCTAACCCCGCCGAAAAAGCCGACGGCATCGTCATCACCCCATCCCACAACCCACCCTCCGATGGTGGTTTCAAATACAACCCCCCAAATGGCGGGCCAGCCGACACTTCCGTCACCTCCGCTATCGAAAAACGCGCCAACGAAATCCTCAACAACAACCTCCGCGACGTCAAACGTATCCCTCTCACAAAAGCCCTCTCTCTCCCAACTACGGAAAAATTCGACTACCGCGAGCTCTACATCCGCGAAATCGCCTCAGCTATCGACTTCGCTCCAATCCGCTCCGCCGGAATCCGTATCGGTGTTGACCCACTCGGAAACTCCTGCATCCCTTATTGGCCAGCCATCGCTGACCGTTACGGCATTTCTATCGAAGTCGTCAACTCCTCACTCGACCCAACCTTCCGCTTCCTCCACGTAGATTGGGACGGCAAAATCCGAATGGACTGCTCCTCCCCTCATGCCATGGCAGGTCTTATTAACCTCAAAGACCGCTACGACATCGCCTTCGCAAACGATACAGACGCCGACCGCCATGGCATCGTCGCCCCTTCCTCCGGGCTCCTTAACCCAAACCACTATCTCGCTGTCGCCATCCATTACCTCTTCACCAATCGCCCAAACTGGCCCGCTAACGCTGCCATTGGCAAAACAGCCGTCAGCAGCAGTCTTATTGATCGTGTCGCCGCAAGTCTCGGCCGCAAGCTCGTCGAAGTCCCCGTCGGTTTCAAGTGGTTCGTCGAAGGTCTCTTCACCGGCTCTCTCGGTTTCGGCGGAGAAGAAAGCGCAGGCGCCTCCTTCCTCCGCTCAAACGGAACCGTCTGGACAACAGACAAAGACGGCCTACTCCTCGGTCTCCTCGCTGCCGAAATCACCGCACGCACTAACCGCGACCCAGGCCAAATTTATCAAGAACTAACCCGCCAATTTGGTGAACCAATCTACGAACGCACCGACGCTCCAGCCACACCTGAACAAAAGTCCAAATTCAAATCCCTCACACCCGATAAAATACAGGCAAAAACCCTCGCCGGCGATACCATCACTCAAATGCTTACTCATGCTCCCGGTAACGGCGCACCTCTTGGCGGCATCAAGATCTGCACCGACCGCGGCTGGTTCGCTGCCCGTCCCTCCGGCACAGAAAACGTTTACAAAATTTACGCCGAAAGCTTCGTTGACACCGACCACCTCCGCAGAATCCAAAACGAAGCACGCGAAATCGTTTCCCAGGCTATCGGTAGTTAATTTTCCCTTCATTAACCCCTCAACCTTTCAATGCCGTTACTCTTCTCTCTTACGGCACTCTTCTTCTCTGCAATCCCGGCTTTCCCCTCCAATAACAACTCCGAAATTCCAACCTTCTTGACGCCGCTAACACCACACCAAAAAAATCTACCAAATTCTCCACAACTTGCTTCCTCTGCTATTAATTCTGCAGGGATTAAAATCTTCCAGCAAATCTTTAAAACTCAGGACAACTCGACTCCAAATATCTGCATCTCCCCTCTCTCCCTTGTCACTGCTCTCGCAATGGCCTACTCAGGTTCAGAAGGAACAACGCGCTCCCAATTTGCTCATTCTCTCAACTTCCCAAAAAACCCAACCACTCTCGCTGATTCTTTCTCACTCCTTTTCAATCAAATCCTCCCGCCACATAAAACAGATTCTTCGATCCATTTTGCGGTCCGCCTATATGCACAGGCAGGTTATCATTTCCGCCAATCCTTCCTCGATTTTCTCCAGAATAACTTTCGAACTTCCCTCGAGCAGGTGGATTTCTCTGCCAACCCTCCCGATATCGCAGAAAAAATTAACAATTGGGTAGAAAATAAAACAAATAATCATATCCAAAATATAATACCACCCAACGCTTTATCAGCCCATACCCGCCTCGTCCTCATTAACGCTCTCCATTTTCTCTCATCATGGGCCCAGGAATTCTCGTCATCAAAAGATTTTTTTATCCCTTTTCATACCTCCACAGGCTCCCGAATTGATACCCCTGCAATGCGGGCCGAACGCCACTTCGGTTTCCTCGATTTCCCTTTCACCACTGCAGTTGCTGTTCCCTATCTCGATACTCCATACCAATTGCTTCTTTTCCTCCCTAAATCATCGCTCGCCGATCTCATTCAAAAACTCAATCCAGACTTTTTGTTCCTTTTTTCACAAATCCCATACCGAAAAATTTTGCTTACACTCCCCAAAGTCAACTTGTCCCCCCCAACTCTCCACCTCCGCCAAACCCTTATCCAACTCGGCATCCCCTCAGCCTTTGATATACCCCCCCATTCAGCCAACTTCAACAACATTGCGCCTATCAAACCTAACGATTACCTCTTCATCGACGAAGTCTTCCACAAGGTTTCCCTGAACTGGGACGAAAAAGGGACCGAAGCCTCCGCTTCGACCGCAATAGCCATGCTCCGCGCAACCGCAGCACCTCACGAGGAAGACCCCCCTCTCATCATCACCTTCGACCGCCCCTTTCTCTTCGCAATCCAGCATGCACCTACAACCACACTCCTCTTCCTCGGAATTATCTCTGACCCTTCTTCTTCATAGTAGTCCCCACTCAAACCACCCTTCCCATTTTTCATTGCCCAACCCTCCATCGCCGTGCTAGCCATCCCCTTGCTATGGTCAAAAAACTCCTCCATACACGCTACCGCGTTGAAAATCTCGAACGAACCGTCGCCTTCTACCGCGACGTCCTCGGCCTCCAAGAAGTAAAACGCTCCGTAAGCCCACGCGGCTCTAAACTCGTCTTCCTCAAAGCTCCTCAAAGCGACGAACTCATCGAAATTTGTCAATACGACGCAAGTGGACCTGTTCGAGTGGACCCCGACCTCACTCATCTCGCTTTCGAAGTCGAAAACCTCGAAGCCTTCGCAGCACACGCAGCCGCTAAAGGCTACCCGCTTTCCGACGGCCCCACCCAAACTTCCTCCGGCTCCATCATCGCATTCATTGACGCACCAGAAGGCTACGAAATCGAACTCATCCAACATCCCTCATAAGCCACCACTCCTTCTGCAAACCAATTTCGCAGATGGATTTCAATTGGAATAATCCCACATTCTCCCCAGAGGGATTCTCCTTTCAGGAAATCGAAGAAGCCTTCGAAGACCCCTTCGGCCTCCGCCTCCTTCCAGATGACTCCTTCCCTGCTACTAACCGCTTCTTCCTCCTCGGGAAATCCACACGCGGCACACGCCTCTTCTGCGTATTCAGAACCGACGGCAAAAACTATCGCGTTATCGCCGCCAGAAAAATGCTCCAGGAAGAAGCCCTCTTCTACGAACAAATTAATGCTGAAGCCCTCCAATAATTTCATTACATCCCCGCCATTCCCCTTCTTATGAAAACAATCAAAAATTGGGCTGAAGTTCCCGCCTTCCAAAACGAATTTGAAGAGGCAAATTATTGGATGAATACATCCATTGATTGGAACCTCATGAAAGCTTCCCTTGTCCGCTCCGATCAGCGTGAGTCTGTCGCTGTAACCCTCCGCTTCGACCCTCGCATGCTCGCCCGAATCAAACGCATCGCCCGTGCGCGTTATCTCAATTACCAAAGCATGATCAAACAGTGGCTCAGCGAACGTCTCGAAAAAGAAATCTAAACTCAATCAACTCGCTTATCCTCTTTTTTCAATCCTCGACATTTCCCGTTTAAAAACCTTAAACTAAAAACTTCTTCATCACATTTCTCCCCTTCCATGAAAAACGAAATCGCCCCTTACAGCGGCTGGGAAAAAAACTTACGCATCTGGAATGACCACGTCGAATTGTTCGTAACTCTGGATGTAGGTCCCCGCATCATCTCCTACAGATTGCTCGACCGCGAAAACATCCTCAAAAACTACCCCGAGCAACTCGGAGGCATGGGCGAAGCCGAATGGAAAATCCGCGGCGGCCATCGCCTCTGGATCGCTCCTGAAGACCTCCAAATTACTTACCACAAAGACAATTCCCCAGTCGAATACCGCGAAAACCCAGACGGAAGCTTCTCCTTCATCAGCAAACAAACTGAACCCATCCCAATCACAAAAGAGCTAACTCTCCGTTTAGAGGAAAATAGCTCCTGTCTCACCCTCCATCACCTCGCTCAAAACGGCGGCGATAACCCCATTCGCATCGCCACATGGGGACTCACTGTCATGGAAGCAGGCGGTCTCGAAATTCTCCCTCAACCACCACTCGGCGTTCACCCACGCGATCTCCTCCCTAACCGCGTCCTTGTCCTTTGGCCTTATACAGACCTCGCTGACCCACGCCTCCATCTCGGAACACGCTTCTTCACCCTCCGACAATCCTCAGAATTCGGTCCCATGAAATTCGGCATCTCCCAACGCTGTTGTTGGGCCGCTTACCTCTGGGCAGATTGCCTCTTCGTCAAAACTTTCCGCTTCGACGAAAACGCTACTTACCCCGATTTGGGCTGCAACTTTGAAACCTTCACAAACGAAGAGATGCTCGAAATCGAAACCCTTAGCCCACTCGTAGAACTCTCACAAGGACAGTCCATCTCCCATTCCGAACGTTGGGGTCTCTTCCCACTTAAAGATCAACTCGAACTCGATAGCGAAGACGCCCTTGCTAACTGGATCGAACCATTTATTAACCAGACAGGCTTCCCAAACCAGGAAACTAAACCATGACGCGGCTCCTCTCCGCCGCCGTTTCCTTCCTCCTACTCCTATCCGCCTGCCAAACTTTAGATAAAGAACTCCAAAATCGATTGGCCGCCATTAATGCGGCAATCTCGACAGAGCCAACAGGCAATTTTTACATCGGCCGACGGTTCTACAAAGAAGATTACAAAATGTGGGGCTGGGTCCGTGAGCCACGAAAACCGTGGAACACCGCTAAACTCGTCATGCTAAACGAACAGAAAAAACTCGCTCCAGACCGCGAAGCCAACGCCATCGGCTCGGATAACAACTACGAATACCGCCTCTACGGCTACTTCTCAGGAGATACTGTTTACGAGCCAGCAAGCAACGGTTTCTATCCTGAATTCGTTCTTACCGGTTATGAACTAATCTCTAAAAACCCTCCTATGATTTTCGCCGACCCCCGCTCTCTCGATCCCAAAATACGCCTTCTCGCCCCACCTCTCTAAACCTCTCTAATCCACAAATCACTCCCACAAACCTACTCCTACTCAACCTTGCCTCAAGGCCGCTTTAGCTTATACTGCAATATCCATCAATCGGAGGGGTGGCAGAGCGGTTGATTGCGGCGGTCTTGAAAACCGCTATCCCGTCAAACGGGATCGTGGGTTCGAATCCCACCCCCTCCGCCATTTCAAAACACTATTCTAATCTGCTTCACCGTGCTTTTCTCCAAAAGCACACTTTCAAAACCTACCCCTTACCCTCCACTGCTAAACTAATTATAAACCTCCATGTCTAAAAAATGGAGGCAAGGGGATTCGAACCCCTGACCTTCTCATTGCGAACGAGACGCTCTACCAACTGAGCTATGCCCCCACTTTAATTCGTCAACCCTAACGAAAACTTTTTATCTACCTAATTTCCCTCTCCCTGCAAGAACTTTCAAACATTCAAATTAGTAGATGATTCTATCTTATTTCTAATCTGCTTTGCCCCCTCTGACAACTTCGCTGGAAATTGAAGCAGAAATTTTGTCTACATTTCTATCTACAATATCCGCCCCCACCTCCTTCCACTTCTTACGCCAAATCGCAACCACAACGAAAGCCAACTCTGCAACCACAAAACTAACCGCCCAGCCAAGCCCTCCGCTGCCAAAGCCGTAACTGTGTAGTCCTGCACCAAGCACATAATTCACACCATACCAAGCCATCAGAACCGTCTGAAAACACAGAACTGCCCCAACCGCCAAACCAAATCCCCCCCACTTCCCCGCCACCCGTCCATGCAACAAAAACAAGTAGCTCAGCAACGCTATCAAAGCCCATGTCTCCTTTGGATCCCAGTCCCAAAAACGCCCCCATGAATAATTAGCCCAAACAGCCCCCAATAGCGTTCCAGCAGCCAACAGCAAAACTCCAACCTGCAAACAACGATAAATCGAAACATACAGAATCTCCACCGAACTACGCCCCATGATTACTTTGCCAAGCGCAATATGCGCTATACCAAGCGCAAGAGCAAATGCCGCGTATCCAAGCGTAATCGTCAAAACATGCGTCGTTAGCCAAAAATTGCTCTGCAACACGGGAACAAGCGGCGAAATCGTCGGATCAAATTTCAAAGGCGCTGCGTCAGCTACCATCAAGGAGAGAACGGCAACAGGTGACGCCCCAAGCACAAAATAGCGATTGCGGTAAATCAACTCGAAAATTAAACCAAAAAACACCGTCCCGAAAGCCACCCAAACAATGGACTCATACATATTAGTCACGGGAGCCCGTCCGGAAACCAAAATACGTGTCAGAAATCCACAGAACATCGCTACAGCCCCAGCAAACCCTAACGCCATCCCCAATGCATACCCTTGTTTACGCCAATTTGTCGAAGTAAGCGCAAGCACCACCGCCGCTCCCCCGAATAGAACCCCAGCCCAACGGAAAGGATGAACAACCAAATATGCAACTTCTATGGCTATCTTCCATTCTGGAGGCTGTTCCGTGGGCAGGGTTGCAGCGAGTCGCCCACGCAGCTCCCTAGCAGCTCGGGCAAACCCCTCCCGGTCGCTTCTCATAAGCGCCTCTCTCATCCGAATAAACTCCGGTTGCTGCCGACTCAAAACTCCCCAAGCCTCCCCAAAACGAGGAACCACACGCAAAAGCATGCCGTCCCGAATTCCCTCGAATTCCGCTAAACGCATTCCCACAAGCGAAGCCTCTCGAAGTTGCCCTCGTAGAGGGGTCCGGCTATCCCGCGAACGCTGAGCAGCAGCCTCTCCAATCTTTCGCACCAACGCTGCATTCCCAACTAGCTCCTCATACGAGTAGAGCTTTCTTTTCCTTTCCAACCCACACCCCATTCGCAGGTTAACATCATCCACCAAAATCATCGGCACCTTCTCCCAATCGCGGTCACCAAGCCACATTCGCAATACTAATTCCTCCGCCGGCAGCTTCCGCCCATCCACTACCAACTCCGTCCGCCCAGTCATCCCAAGAACCTGTTCATAAGCAAATGTATAGAAAGCCTTCTTCCTACCCCCTTCCTGAACCACCATCTCCCGCAGAATCGAAAAATCTAAATCTCCATTTCTCCCCCAACCAACTGTCGATACCAAAAAAAACAAACTCCACAAAAATCCAAACCTACACACAAAACCAACCCTACCAAAATCCCCTCTTCCAAAAATCTTAGACCAAATAAAATTTCGTTTTGTCATACCTCTCTCAGTTTTCTCTACACCTTTGCGAAACAATCATTTTCTCCTCACAAGCAGCCCTACCAACTCTCTTCAGCTCTCCCTTAAAACCGGAATCCCCTCTCTCAGCCCCACCAGCCTTCGACTGCCGCGGCTTCCAATAGAAGAGCAGCACTATTCCAACACATATCGCCAACGAGCCAATCCATTTTAACAACCACCCCGGATCGTAAAGAACCTGCAACGTCGTCTCACTCAAATCGCGCGGATTCCACTCCGCTTGCGAAAATTTGTAATTCCATCCCGTCATAACCGCAAAAAATCCACCAGGCCAGTTCGCAGGGTGATTCATTTTCGCTACATCTCTCCGCGTTTGATTGTTCTTTTTGTCACGAAACTCTATCGTCGCTATAAAATTCGCTGGTTGTTCTGTGCCTTCAAAACGGGGAACCTCAAACTTAATTAAACGCATAAAGAATGGAACCTCTTGCAATTTCAATCCATACCCCACCCTCACTCGCATTTCTCCCGCCCTCAAAGTGGTAATCCTTCCACTTTCCACCCAAACTGGTTCCCCTTCAAGCACATCCCCTGTCCCTCTAGGAACTACCAAACGCGCCCGAAACGCATGTGCAGAAAAAGCGCCACTCCCCCTACCCTCCCCTTTACTCACCGGCTCAATACGCTCTGAAATCACCCCCTGTAACTCAAAATCCTCGAGTGTAACTGTCCAATCATTCCAACCCGTGGGAATCGTCTCACCAACCCTTAAATATCCCCGCTTCTCTTCTCGTCCATCCCTCAAAAAACAGAACTCAACTTGGCCCCCTACTGCAGGTGCTAAAATTAACCCCAGTCCTTTTACCATCTCTTGCGGCAGAACGCCTCCCTCCACAAACCGCCTCTCTCCTCGTATCCGAACTAACATTGCTGGATTGTCCGGCTTCTCATCCCGAGTTGCTGGCTGCCCGTCCCTCATCTCAAAATTAGGCCAAAAGCCCATCACTTCCCACTCCAATCCATCAAATTCAAATCTCTTCCCTAGAACCTCCTCTACACCGTAAACAACACTCAACCCACTCGGCCCAATTAGCCGGACCTTCTCCCCATCCTTCTCCAGGTTAACATCAGCACCAGCAAAATACCCCTCACGAACCGACGCCCACTTTGCAAAAGCCATTATCGTCTCCTCAACTTTTACAACGCGAAACCTTGGCAAAAAACCAGCTAAGTAAACATTTGCCATACCAAAAAGGCTCGCCGGTTGATCCCCCATCCTAATCGCCACCTTCTGACGAGTCGCAGCAGTCGCCCCATCAAAGCGCACCAATACAACTGGCCCACCTCCTTCATCCCTAAAAATAACTGGCTCACGCTTCAATTCCTCAGCATAATCGTCAGCAATTATCTTCCAGTTCGCTTTAGGAATCTGGAAAACTCGCTGCCGAGTAAAGCTAGGTCGAGTCACGGAGGCATCAAACGGCAATACATAAACCGCAAAATCCTGGGGATTCTCAACCTGAAATACACTTTGGTTGAGGGTTATCCGATCAGTGGGAGGTTCTCCTATCCGCAACGTGACATTTCCCTCGAATCCCATCCGCAAACCAATCGCAGCCCCTATCAACAAAACGATAATCCCATAGTGCGTCAAAATGAACCCAACGTGCTTCTTCCTCCATGGCCACCGGGTTAATGTTACTGCAAACAAATTTATACAAAGCAAGCTCAACCAAAACAAAAACCATGGCGATTTATAGATATAATGCTGTGCAATTTTTGCGTTGAAACGCGCCTCCGTTATCGTCGCAAACGCACACGCAACCGCAATCACCGCCAGCAGAAAAAGTGCAAGTTGCAGCGAGCCAAGTAAACGTATCAGCTTCCAGAAAAACTTGTCCCGATTCTCTAACGCACCCTCACCAACTCGTAACTCTACACCATCCACGAAACTATCACCTCTTCGTTTCTTCCCTGACATCCCTCCATTTTACGAATGCCATTCGCAAAAAGCGACACGCTAACAACATACCAAACGTCATACCCAGATTCATCGCAGAAAAGGTAGCAAAAAAATGTGCGCTCGCATGCAATGGAGCAACGGGTATCTGAGCCATCAGCCACGCCGACGTTACCATCCCCACTATCATCCCTAATAGACTCACTACTCCACAAACCAACCTCCCTACTACAAAACCTGTTGGCTCAAACCGAACTGCCGGCAATATACTGACCGCCATCCCAACCATCATCCAACTCGGCTTCAAAAGTCCCCACCCCAACCCTGAATCCCTACACCCACACAAACATACTCCATTTCGAACCACCGGTAAGAAGCCAGCATCAGCTAACCACCCCAACAACATCATCAATCCGCCAAAACTAAACATCATCCCAACCATCGCAGCATCAGCTCCCCATTCCCGCTTCCGTCCAAAAACCAAGCACATCACCGCAACCACACCAAAAAAAATCGCTAACATCCCACCACTAACTACGCTAAAACCTCCCATCCAAGGTAACAGAACCCCCTGCATCACCAACCCTCCAACCACTAAACCCAACTCAAATCCATTCAACTGAACTGCCATCCTTTCCCCACTCCTTAGCAAAGCGGGCAAATCCCTCACCTTTTCCAATCCAAAACCAAATCTCAGAAAACTTTTTCGGATACTATTATCAACATTACTCAAGTTTTGGAGTTTTACATCTTCTTCTTCGCGTGCAGGAGCAAGTGCCCGCCAACTAACTCCGAAACTCGACAGCAGCATTAGCAAGGCTGCAACAACAGGATGAATAACCCCGGCAGCAGCAAGTGCAATACCCACAATATTATATGCCGCCGCATACAAAAGATTCCCTCGAATCGCACGCACTGTCCGCACACATGTTTTAACCGCCGCAGGCAATACCAACAAATCCCCAGAAGGTAGGATCCCTTGGGCAGTCTCGCGTGCAAGAATGCTTGCATTCTCCCCAACAGCCACAGCAACGTCTGCTGTCGCCATTGCAGGTCCATCATTAATCCCATCCCCAATATAGAGGACCTTTTTGCCCTTTTTTTGATACTCACGGACCAAAGCCGCCTTCTCTTCCGGAAGCAACTCCGAATGGATAACCCGAAAACCATGTTGCTCAGCAAACTCACGCCTATCACCCGTCATCACCACACATTCGATCCCCATTCCCTCAAATGCTTCTATTGTCAAAAAAGCTCCCTCTCGCAACCTCTCCCGCAATACCCCAAGCCCAACCAATTCCCCATCCCTCTTAACCCATACCTCATGCGTCCCTCGAACTCCTACTCGTAATTTCCCCCTTAGCTCATCCGCTACCGTCTGCATATTTCCATCCAGCAAACCCCGATTCCCAACTTCCAAAACCACTCTACCCACAACTCCCGCAATCCCAACACCAGGCAAAAGCCATGTCCGTTGTGCCTCCGCCTCATGCGCACGCCGAAAACTCAGAGCAATCGGGTGCGACGATTTGCTCTCTATGGCGGCAACCTCCTCGAGAACTTGTGAACGAACTGCCCCTTCCTTCACAACAAAATCCACCAAATCCAGCCTCTCCTCCCCAAGCGTCCCCGTCTTATCAAAAACCACCACGTCCACTTTCCCAAGCATCTCCACCAAATCACTATCGCGCGCAATCAAACCCCGCCTCGCCAAAGACGACAGCGCTGCCCAAATTCCCACAGGCGTCGCTAATCCCATACTGCAGGGGCAAGCCACCACCAATACTGCCAACGCATTAAACAACCCACGCTCCCATCCCACAGCCCAAGTCCACACCACAAAAGTAACCACAGCAATCCCAACAACCATAGGAAGAAACCACCCCACTATCCTATCCGCCTCACGTTGCAACCGCGCTGCCTTGCTTTGCGCTATTCGAACCTCCTCCATCAAACGATCCAACACCCGCTCCGTCCCTTTACTCGTGGCGCGAATCACAAGCCCATCGTCCAGACA
>JAOAAX010000023.1 GCA_026418675.1 Chthoniobacterales bacterium
AGCAGTGGTCGCTCAGTATTTGTTGGCAAAGCAATTGTTTGAGCCATAGTTTACTTTGAGATCGTTCCTATTCTTTCTTGCAACCTCCGATATTTCAACTGGTGAAAATAATACTTGTGCGTTTTATAGACGAAACTTAGAATTTCCGCAACAGCCTTATACAGCTCTGGAGGAATTATAGAGCCAATCTCACAGGACCGGTAAAGGGACTGCGCTACGACCCGATTCTCAACAATCGGAACTCCATTCTCTACTGCGATATTCTTTATCTTTTTTGCTATTAAATTTTTCCCCTTACTCACAACAACAGGTGCTATATCCACCCCACGTTCATATTTTAAAGCAACTGCATAGTGAGTTGGATTTGTCACTACAACATCTGCTGTATTTACCTTCTTCATGGACTGCATTAATACAAGGCGTCGAGCTAAAGACCGTAGTGCTCCCTTAATCATTGGATCCCCTTCCATTTGTTTCATCTCGTCCTTGACTTCTTGTTTCGTCATTCTTAAACTTTCTAACGTCTGCTTCCGATTATAAAAATAATGTATAAAAGCTATAATGAGCATCACTAGAAATAAACGAAATACTAAAAGTATTGTAGTTTGGAAAATAAACTCACCTAAACGTATCGGAGGAACAGGAGTATAAAATAAAGGATCATTTATTATCTCCCTAAACGATATATAAACAATAATTCCAACTGCTAATAACTTCAAAAAATCTACAAACATATTTATTAAACTCTGGAAAGAAAATATCCTTTTCATTCCTGTAACAGGATTAAGCTTTTCAAAACCATTCTCAAAAACTTTCGGTGTTAAACGAAAACCAGACTGCAAACCTCCAACTAAAACTCCACCTACCATAGTAGCGACTATCAATGGAGCTAACAAAAAAGCTAGAAACGATATTCCAAAATGAATTCCACTTACAATACTTTCAAAATTTATTTCAAACTGTCCTATTTGACCTAAAACCCCTTTTGTTAGTTCAATAATCTGCTTCGTAGCATCTTGAATTAAAGATACTAAAACTAAATAAGCAACGAAAAGAGAAATGACAATCTGAAACTCGGGTGCTTGTGGAAATTGGCCCCGGGAATGGGCCTCATTCAATCGTTTCGGTGTCGGTTCCTCTGTCGCTGTATCTTTGTCCTCCGGCATAGAAAAACTAACGCAATATACTCAACATATTTTCAGGAGCAAGGTAATACTGATTTGCAATTTGATTAGCTATTACTATAAATAAAAGAGCTAATATAAACATGCCCACAAGAATTTGAACAGGAAAACTTAACAAAAAAACATTTAAACTAGGAGCAGCCCTCCCAAGTGTTGCGAAACATAAATTTACAACAAAGCTTATAGCCATAAGTGGTGCACATATCTGAATCGCTATTAAAAATAGATTCTTTGTAAGGATTAAAACTTGTTCCAATGAACCAATTGTATAGACTGAAGTGGGAGAAAATATTTCATAACTTCTTATAAATCCTGCTAAACACCACAAGTGCGAATTCGTAGTGAGAAATAACACTGTTGCAAGAGAAACCAACATAATGTTAGGCGGAGTTGCCCTATCTCGTGTAAATGGATCAATCTGAGAACTTAAACTTAATCCAATCGAAATTGAAATAAACTCTCCTGCTACTTCCAATGCATAAAGAACTATTCGCACCATTAATCCCATCATAAAACCCGTAACAAACTCATGGAATATTTGATAAGCAGATTGAAGCCACTCATTAGGTATTATATAACCATTTAATACTATATCCGAAATAGATATTGCAATTAAAAAGGCAATTGCAACTCTTAACGGACGAGGAATCAATTGCGCCGAAAAAACTGGTAAAATCGAAAAAAATCCTGTTATCCTTGTAAAAACAAGGAAATTTGGAAAAAGCCAACTAAAATCAAGGGGTATCAACGGCTAATTGTTGAAATTTGATTGAGAAAATACGTTGTAAATTCCATAAGCATTCTTATAAACCACGGTGCTCCTATAACTATTACAGCTCCAACGGCCGCTAATTTAGGAGCAAAACTAAGTGTAGGTTCTTGAATACTTGTTATAGCCTGAATAAAACTAATAATTACCCCAACCAAAACAGATGCAAGCAAAATAGGTGCTGATACTAACAAAGAAACAGTAATTAACATCCGTAAAAATTCAATCGCTTGCTCTGGTGTCATAAACCAAAACTTTGTAAAAGAGAACGTATAACTAACTGCCAACCATCAACTAACACAAAAAGTAATAATTTTAATGGCATAGATACCATCGTTGGTGGCATCATCATCATCCCCATAGACATTAGAACAGAACCAACTAAAAAGTCTATAACCATAAAAGGAATAAAAATTAAAAATCCCATTTGAAAGGCTGTCCGCAATTCACTAACTACAAACGCAGGCAATAACACTGAAAAAGGTATTTGCTCCGGCCTAACTGGACCACTTTGACTCACTTGTAAGAAAAATTCAATTTCTTGTGGCCTAGTATGATCAAGCATAAATTTTCTTATAGGCATTTGCGCAATTCTTAATGCTTCTTCACTTGAAATCTCCTCACGAGAATATGGTAAAAGCGCTTGATTGTAAATTTGATCAAAAACCGGTGACATGATAAAAAAGGTTAAAATTAAAGACATCGCAATTAAAATTTGATTGGCTGGAACCGTCGGCACACCTAGCGCTGTTCGAATGAAACTTAATACTATGACAATTCTTGTAAAGCTTGTCATTAACATAATCAATGACGGTGCTAAAGTAAGCAACGTCATGATAAACACAATCTGTATCGCTGTGCTAAAATTCCTTCGACCATCCGCACCCCCTATTTGGAGGCTTAGTAAAGGAGCACCACCAGCCGTAGGAGCATTAACAACAGGAACTGTTGGTGCTGTTGGAGAAGCAGGACCCTGAACACTGGGAGGTGCTGGTGTATTTACTTGATTAACTTGGGAAATAACTTGGCTAGTCGAAAAAAAATAAACAATAAAAAGTATATAAAAAGAAAACCGCGCTAAACGCGCGGATTTAATTCTTCTCTGGATAATTATCATCATCATTTATTCAGTTTTATCAATTATCTTCTCTTCAAGTAACTTTTCAAACTTCCCTAGCAATGGCAAGTCACACAAAAAATCTATTCGTCCAGGAGAAATTCCCAACAAAACTTTCTTATTCCCATACTCAACAACAGCTAAAAACTGACGATTCCCCAAAGGCTGTATTTCTTGAATATTCAAAATTTTATTTTTCTTATTTAATAAATTGAACCTAAAATTTTTAACTAAGAAAAAAATAAACCAAATTAATAATATTACTAGAATTGAATAAATGAAAAAATTGAGCCATTTCTCATACTCTCCAAGATATTTATTCTCAATTTCTTGCCTTTCTTCATATTTTTTTAATAAACTGCTTTGGGCTGTCTTAATATTATCATTGATTGCTTGATCTATATTTTGTTTTTCGAGAACATCCTCTTTCTTATCCTGAGGTAGTTGCCAAACAGTAGGATCATTTAATATTTCCTTTCTCGTTTCCTCATGATTGAATGAACTATTCTCAGAAGTAAAACTGTTATTATCTAAAGTTGTGTTTGTAGCCGTGGACTCTAAATCATGAGTAGAAGATGCTGAAGAAATCTGATTATTTCTCGCTAGTGTTGGTTTTGGCTCCTGAGTGTGTGGTATAACTCGATAAAATCCTTTTGATGTATGTATATATAAAAATTTCTCTGAAGGATAAGCAACATTAATAAATACTGTTAAATAAAATAAAAGGACTAAATAAAGGGAGACGCCCATTTTTCTTATTATGTCTCCTTATCACCTATTAAATGCGTAATCTTAATTCCAAAATTTTCTTCTACAACTACAACCTCCCCTCGAGCTATTAATTTATCATTAACATAAAGCCCAACAGGTTCATTTGCCATTTGATCCAGTTGGAGAACTGTCCCCTCTGTCAATGCCACTACATCTTTCATAGCCAGTGTGCAGGAGCCTACCCGAACTGTAAGCTCCACTTTGACATCCATAATTAGCCCTAAATTCTGTAAATCAGAATTTCCGTTAATCATTTTCCTCTACTGTTTTTTCTGTTATTTGAGCAACAACATGATCATTTTCAACTCCAACAGTTGCACGAAACCGAGGGTTAGCATCAACACGAATTCGCGTCTGCTCAAGCATGGATTTAGGAAGTTCGATTATGTCACCAACTTGTAATTGGAGAGCATCCTTAACTAAAATTTTACCCACAACCCAATCTGCTATTATATTAACCGAAATCTTATTAAATGGCTCTCTCCATGATTGCTTTTGAACTTTCTTACTCAATTCAATTTCACGATTCCGTCCAGCTTGCATTTTCTTGATGATTGGCTCAATCATCGTGTAAGGAACAGCTATATGCATTTCATCCACTGAGTCTCCCGCCATTCCTTCAATCCCAAGAACAAGCATAACAGTATCCATGGAAGTAACTTGTAGGAATCTAGGATTTGATTCATATCCTAACATCCTTGCCACTAAATCTTTTTCTTCTTTCCATTGAAGACACCATTCGGTGAGGATAATTTGAATGAGGTCCTCTAAAAGAGCTATTTCGATTTCTGTTAAGTATCTTTCACCTTCTGAAGAAACTCCTTTACCTCCCAACATGCGATTTGCAAGGCTTAAAGCCAACTTTGGAGGCAACTCAAAAACTCCAATTCCGGGTAGCGGTTCAACTTTGAAAAGCGTTATATGGCTCGGCGTGCGCATTGTTTCTACAAACTTGCCAAAAGCCAAAGTTGTTAATTTGGACATCTTGAGACTTACATCCGCTCGAAGTAGGTCAGAAAAACGAACAGATAATGTTGAAATGTATTCTTGGTGAACCATACGCAAACGGCGAAGTTCACCTTCAGCAAGGAAAACAGGAGTGCGGAAATCAAAAGGCTCAACAGCTATTTCAGATGGATTAGGATAACGTTCACCCGTATATGTATAAATGATTTTTTGTGCTTCAGCCTCGCCAGCAAGAAGACGATCAATTTCTGCCTGGTCTAGAAATTCCCCGGGCATTTTAAAAAACTATTGAATTACAAACTCCGTAAAATAGATCTGAGAAATTATATCACCACCGAGTAACCCATTCAATCGAGCCAATAAAGCTCTACGAACTACTTCCCGACCATCACCCCCCTCAACATCTTTTAATGTTAACGCTGACATCACCGTAATAACTGCATCGCGCAAAGCAACTTCATTTTTTGAAACAATATTGGGAAGTTCTGGATCATAACTGGCAAGAACAATATTTGCCCGCAAGTAACGGTTCCCACCACTGCCAGCAAGACTCACCATCGTCTTACCAAAGTCGAGCGTCACTTCTTTATCCGATTTTTTATTCGAATGTGGACTTGAAGCCTTTGCCTCTGCAATCGCACCAGCAGCTTTTAATAATCGAGGCATAAAAATGAATTCAACCATACCATAGCAAATTGCTGGAACCAAAATAATAATTGCGATAAATAGCGGTAAAACATTTGGCGAACTTGCTGCTGGCGCAGATTCTGCAGGATTTGCTTGAGATTGCGGTGTTTTTTCTTTATCCGCCATGATCGCAATTAAAACAATACTAGCGTTTTAAATTAACTATTTCCTCAAGAACTGAATCAGAAACCGTTATAATTCTCGAACCCGCTTGGAATGCCCGTTGGGAGACAATTAGCTCCGAAAATTCTTGAGCTAAGTCCACATTCGAAAGCTCTAAAGTTCCTTGCTTCGTCATCCCAAGAGATTGAGTCCCCGCTTGAACTTGGTCATGAGTAATATTATTAGCAGGTCCTCCATGTGTGTAAAGATTCCCAGATGCACGAACAAGTTTCGTAGGATCAGCAAATTTAGTTAAACCAACATTAGTTGGATTAATCACTGAAGAACCGTCTGAATAATACTGGGTAATCACACCATCGTTCGATATTGAAAAAGAACGTAATGACGCCGTCCCGTTTGTTAATTGAATTTGGATCGCAGTGCCGCCAACTCCCAAAAGCCGATAACCCGCTGAATTAACGAGATAAGCTTGAGTCGGCGGAGTTCCTGTAGGATTAAGCGTAAAATTTCCATCGCGCGTATAATATGCTACAGACGTATTATTAGGATCTTCTACTCTAAAGAATCCATCTCCTGATATCCCTATGTCAGTTTGAACTCCCGTCAAAGTTAACGATCCCTGATTAAAATTTTGACGATTGGAGGATATGCTAACACCAGTTCCAATTTGAAGCGTAGAAGTCGTCGGAGTTGCAGGGCGTAAAGTTTGGGAAAAATTATCTTCCATCCTTGTACGCGAGTGCTTGAAACCCGTTGTATTTGCATTTGCTATGTTGTCGCCAATTGTATCAATAGCTTTACTAAAAGCCCGAAGCGCTGTAACTCCACTTGTTAATGAAGGTATCATAAGCCTGTATCATTTGTTTAATTTGTAGTTTTTTGTTTTTTCTAAAATCTCTGTTTTCTTAACTAGATTTTACCGATTCAAGTTGTTTCAAATCATAACGTTCACCATGAACTACGAGATAAGGCCTCCCCTCACTAAGAACAATAGACTCCACCATACCCTCCAGCAAATCACCACTAGAATTGCGAACTTTAACTTGTCTTCCAAGGTAGGAAGAAGCGGTAGAGAAAGATTGTTCCCTAGCAAAATCTCGAATTGTATCAGATAGCCCTCTCATCAATTCCAACGAAGAGAGATTTGCCATCTGTGAAATAAATTCGGTATCCTTCATGGGATTAAGAGGGTCTTGGGCCGAAAGCTGAGCAGTCAATAACTTCATAAAATCATTTACTCCAAGCGTCCCCTTTCCTGCGTTGGGATTTGCTCCAACTAATACTATCTCTCCACGCTTTAATACCGAAGGTCCGCTTATTGGTGGAAGCTCCCAGCTCATATTTGATATCTTTTTTAATACTCGATGAATAGCTTAGCATACAGCGTGCCAAATTACATTTTTATAACTTAAGTATTTAATTACAAATAAATTATGTTAATTGCTAGAATTCTCAGTTCTTTTTCTCATATCGAAAGGCAAATTTTTCCTTTTCAAAAAGCAATTTCCCCTTTTCGATATCATCCATAAAGGATGATATTTTTTTTAAAGCCCCAAAAAACAAAAAAATTTGCTATCTCGTACAAGTAATAAATTAATACCTTCAACTAGCCTAAAATTTAATTCCTATAAGAAAAAAAATATCTAAATACGAAATTAAAAAAACAGTTTTTAGTAAAATGTCCTCTAAAAGAAACAACATAATTAAAATTGGCCTCATTCAAAACAAATGCTCACAAAACCCATCGGAGAATTTTGCAAAAACCGCTAACTATATCCAAAAAGCTGCGCAATTGGGTGCAAATATCGTTTGCTTACAGGAGCTTTTCCAAACCGTTTATTTTTGCCAATCCGAAGATCATAATTTCTTTTCGCTCGCGGAACCTATCCCTGGACCAACAACTGAGCAGCTAGCACGTATATCAAAGGATAATAATATCGTTTTAATCGCCTCCCTTTTTGAATATAGAGCGCCCGGTATTTACCACAACACAGCCGCTGTTTTCGACAATAACGGTTTCCTTTTGGGAATTTATCGAAAAATGCATATTCCAGACGACCCACTCTATTATGAAAAGTTTTATTTTACACCAGGGGATTTAGGTTTCCGCTCCTTTATTACGAGGTTTGCAAAAATCGGAATACTCATCTGTTGGGATCAATGGTTTCCTGAAGCTGCACGCTTAACTGCTCTTACAGGAGCACAGATTCTATTTTACCCAACAGCGATCGGCTGGCACCCTTCTGAAAAACAACAATACGGTGTTCGCCAACATGCTGCTTGGGAAACCATTCAACGTGCCCATGCTATCGCAAATGGTTGCTTCGTAGTTGCCGTCAATCGTGTTGGACATGAAAAAATAAACAACAACGAAGGAATCGAATTCTGGGGACAGAGCTTTGTTGTTGACACTTCTGGACAAATCCTCGCCAAGGCTTCGGCAACAGAAGAGGAAGTTTTAGTTGTCCCTGTTGATCTATCCGAAGTTGAAAAACAAAGACAGCACTGGCCATTCTTCCGCGATAGAAGAATTGATGCTTACCAGATGCTTACAAAATACTATCTGGACGATAATATCAATAATAATACAAAAATTTAGTGATATTCTTGTCGTCTTTTAATTTTTTTTGAAATTAGAACTATTCCTATTCTGGATTTATTCTATTAAAAGTATATTCTTATCTGGACTTACTTCTGCAATTGGAAAAATCCAAAATTATATTAAAACAAAATATTGTCTTTATTATATTAAAGAGTTTATTATCTATAATTAAAAACTTTTTCGTTCTTTTCCTCCTACCTAATTGGGTTTCTTATCTCGAATAGCTATGTATAAGTTTAAAATAAAAGTAAACCAATAAATAATTTTTCTCTTTTTACTTTTACTTCACGGCATGAGGAGAAAAACTTCATTTCAAACTCTTTAGTTTTCATCTGGCTTCTAAGCAAAAACTCATTTTGAATGTTTCAAAATAGCAACACTCACGTCGAATTAAACATACCTTTAATCCTCTATCATTTAACCCAAATTCAAAAAATATTTCATTCTGTTCAATATGGATCGAAAAATAAAATTTACTAATTACATCAAAAAATTATATCCCTCTCATATCACAAATTTTCAAAAGGGATATACCTTATTTGAGATTATGCTCGTTTTAGGGATCATAGCGGTTTTGGTGGGCTCCGCGATTTATCTTCTGGTCGGCAACGTGGACATTGCTAAAGAACAGCGAGTAGAATCTGACATCCAGGCAATCGCCACCCAACTCAAAACTTACGAAATGTTAAATTTTACCTATCCCACAACAGCTCAAGGTTTAAAAGCCCTTGTAGAGAAACCTACAATCGAACCTATCCCCCGAAGATGGCGAAAATTAATGGATTCCGTCCCCCTTGACCCATGGGGTACTCCTTATCAATACGCTTACCCAGGAAAACGCAATCCAGAAAAATATGATTTATATTCTCTGGGTCCAGACCGTAAAGAAAGCGACGATGATCTTCCCAAAAAAAACTAAAAATGTTACTTCTTCGATCTTCTTTTTCTCTCAAAAACAAATCAGCTTTTACGATATTAGAAATCTGTTTGTCACTAGGAATAGCAGCCCTGCTTTTAGGTATTTTCATTCCATCTACACAGGTGTGGATTTTAGAAAGGAATCTAAGAAAAGAATTAGAACGATTCGCTAATGAGGTTAATTCGCTACGAATTCAGACTCTTCATTCGGCAGAACCCCAAATTATTCACTTTTTAAACTCAAGACAAGCCCAAAAAGCTACTAAAGCCACATTCCATACCTTCATTATCCCCAATGAACTCAGACTCTTACGGCAAACTAAAAACGGAAATTGGGTTGATGTATCAAACTCTTATTTCATAATTGATGCAGGAGGGATTGTATCACCCACCAAATTTCGACTAGAAAAAAAATCTCACCAAATAACATTTAGTTTTCATCCACTTACAGGGCATCTCCAAGAAAGCGAATTCTCATTTTAATTGAACATCTCAACTTTTTTCAGGTTATATAATCTAACTTTGATCCTCAATAAGTTCTCGAATTGCAGCAGCAGCATTTGATGGAGTAGAAAGATCACATTGATAGAATATTCCAAAAGGAAAAATTTCAATAATCTCTTCACTAGGATTTTGAGAGCAAAGAATTTGCCCAGGCAATTCACATCTTTCAAAACTTACACTCTGTCTTTCTTTAAAATTAGAAAAGCACATTTTCACAAAAAAATCTTTACATCTCTGCCACAACGAATGCTGCCTTCCAGTATGTAAAATTGGAGAAATAACTATTAATTTCCAAGATATTTTATGTATCTGAACTAGATTTTGATATATCCTTATTCCTTCTAAAAATCTTTCTCCCCCGCATATAAAAGCTATCCTTTGTAGAAAATTTTTAGAAAGTAAAGCATCTCTAATTTCATTTGCTATTGAGTGTTTTGTTTGGAATACTCGAAAACTTTCTGCATAATGAATTGCAAAATTTTCTTCAAGCCCCTCTATAGGCATTTTTCCATAGAAAAGTATAGCATCAGAAAGAGACGATACTTTGATTTCATCTTTAAACTCTATTAAAACTTCGCTCTCCCTCAAGTTCTTTTGAGACTCTTCTAAATAATCCCTACTACTTAAATGGACATTAAGATGTTCTTTTGAATTTTGAGTTTTGTTTGAAACTTCGTCAGGTAGATGCTCTTTTCTCTCTCCTTCGAAAACTTTAATTTGATCTTGTATATATTCTGGATCAGGCAATAATTTTACAAGAACTCGACCAAATGTATCTAACGGATGTTTTGAAAATAATGAGACTTTTTTTAATTTCCATCCATTTTCAAATATTAGTTTCACTAACTCATCAAGACCATCAAGAGTTCTAGCTTCACTATCCCATGGCAGTATCCACGCAGCAAGGTTTCTTTCTCTCTTATCATCAGCTTTAATAATCGCATCGAAAATTTTTTCATGTCGTAGCAAAGTCAATTCTACCTTCTGTCTGATGCGAAAAGGTAAGCTATTTTGAAAGTCTTCAGGCCAATCCAAAAAATTGATCGCAAACCAAGAACCACTAGTAGAAAAGCCTAACATTCCAGTTGGAAGCCAACGTATCTCCGAGCCAAAGTTATTCTTGGAATTTTTACACCAAACACCTACTTCTAACCAACCAAGAAAACCTTCAGGCAAATTTCTTTCATTTGCTCCATTACATACGCATAAACAGTTATCAGCATTTTTTCCCAAACAAACAATTCCATTTTTAGTTAGCTCTGTTCCAACATCACTCAGCCAACCAATCCCCAGTAATCCTAATGGAGAATTCACAATCCATGTTTTACACACGTCTTTGTTTAGTTCGCCCCAAGCTTGCAAACATTTTGATGAAACCCTTCCACCACGCAGAATGACAACCCGCAAATCGCTTGGTAAATTTAAACCAACCTCTTTCAAAAAATGCACCCAGTCAATCCATTGTGCAATTGGTAATATTAAATGACTAATCTTATACTGTTCTAGCTCCTCTTGAAAAGCACTACGGGTAGAGCTAACATCATTTAAAGGAAATATTAAGGTTGCTTTAAAGTAAATTGCAAGCAACAATTCCTCTAGGACACTCGGAGTTCCTCCTCTCGCAGTAGAAAGAATCCGAAAATTAGGTAAAAAATTAAACCATTTTTCAGCTTGTTGTAAACTATACCAATAATCATTTTCGCTTAATTTTATTTCAATTTCTCCAGCTCCTTTAAATATAAAACTTCCTTGCTTAGTATAATTCTTGATAACTAAATCCGCACATGATTGAGATTTTTTCTTTTCCAGTATTTCATCGAGACAAATCTTTTTTAACCCCTCAAAAGAAAAATCTATACTTGAATCAAATATAAAAAGATCACATTTTTTTCCCTCTAACAACTTATTCTGTATATCCTTGATACCTGTTTTATCCCATACAACAACTTTTACTCTCTCAAATAAAAAAGAGAGCAATACCAATCCACAAAGATGAGAGCTACCCAAACACACCCATATTTCACCATCATTTATAAGCTTATTTTTCCTAAAATAGCGTCGAAATTGATTGCAAAAAGCTAGTATATCTTTACCACAATATCTTTCTGATCCACACTCAATTATAGAATGATTTTGATTTTCTCCTAACCTTTTTATTACATCCTCAATTAAACAGAAATTCGAATTCGTTCCATAACAAGAAAACCATTTTTCATCAATATTTGTGATAGTTGTTTTTCTTCCTAATCTATATGTTTCTAAAAAACTAACATAATTTTTTAGCAACCAAAAAGCCTGTTCTTTAGTAAGCCTTTCTCTTTTCCATTTTAATCGCAAAATAGGAAACTTACCATATTCAACTTCACAAATAATTGGTAAATCTTGTTCTTCGTCCCAACGAATATCTGCACAAAGCCACTGTGGCAAATGTGTATGTAAATAATCATTAAGAGAGTCAGAAATTACCTTTAATCCAGTTGAGGGAATTTGCCAGCCCTCTGGTAATCCTAAAACCCTTGTCTCCAATTTGGCCCTTTCTGTCCAGTCTTTCAATACCCCCCTTTTTATTTGTTTTAATTTATGAAGTCCTTTTTGCAGCCATTCAATAAAATCATCTTCCTCCCTAGGATAATCAATTTTTAGGGGAACCCAAATCTCCAAACGTCCTATAATCTTCTCTGATTCCGGAGGCAAAAAGTCCAGTAAATTGAACTTCACTGCAGATAGGCTTTCCCCAACTGGATTGATCTTAGCCAAAAAACCACCCCATAGAAGACTCCATACATACTCAGTTTCGACTTCCAAACTTTGGGAAAGACTAAAAACCCAATCTATTGATAGGTTTTCAATCTCAATCTCAAATTGTCCTTCCTCACAACTTACATGTTCATAACCAGGTATAACAAAAGGCTCCGCGACCAAATCTGAAAGATTGGAGAATATTTTTTCATACACGTTTTCTTCTTCCCCATTCTCAATAGACCCCAAAGCTACTGACAAAGATGGTGTTAAAGATATTTGATTTTTCGTTTCCCAATTGCTATAAAACAAAAACCACTCCCATATTAAACTACGAACGGATTGACGATCCAATATATTTCGATGAAAAACTCCCAATAAATGATTAGTTCTGTCAGGTAGAATAAGCCAATAAAATTTCCAAAGTGGATAACTTCCAGTCTCAAAGCAAAGATTTTTTGCTTCTTCATACAACAATTTCCACCGTTGTGTAATTTCATCCTGTCCCTTCCCTGACCAATCTTCCTCTTCCCACTTCCCTTCAACCTTCTCATGCTCCAACAAAATTGAACGAGTTGAAGAAAAGCTACTTCGTAGTATAGGATGCCTAGTAACGAGTAAATCCCAAACACCTCGCCACCGGGCATAATCCATCTTACACCCAAAACTAATTGATAATAAGGAATTTTTTTTTGAACCCCAATAACTGTCCTGCCTATACGTAATAGGTAAAGGCAATTCCAATGGCATTTTAAATTTACTTAGAAATTTGTAAACCCAAAAACAAAAAAATAACTAATACATTTCTTTATCCGTTACTGCACCCTCACTAGCAGATGTAACTAACTTAGCATACTTCGCCAAAACCCCACGGCGATAACGAGGTGGAGGTTTTTGCCAACGAGCCATTCGACTAACAATTTCCATGTCCGAAAGGTCCAACGTTATTCTCCTTTCTACTGCGTCAATTATTATCGGATCCCCATCCTGAACAATAGCTAGTGGACCTCCATCATATGCTTCAGGTGTAATGTGCCCAACCACAAAACCGTGTGTGCCTCCTGAAAATCTACCGTCCGTAATTAATGCTACGTCTTTACCAAGTCCAGCTCCCATCACCGCACTAGTTGGCGAAAGCATTTCTCGCATCCCAGGCCCACCCTTGGGACCTTCATATCGAATAACTATAACATCACCTTTTTGGATTTTTCCATCTATAATAGCTTTAAGAGCCGCCTCTTCTGACTCGAAAACACGAGCCTTTCCACAGAATCTCTCTCCCTCTTTACCAGAAATTTTTGCTACGGCTCCACCAGGAGCCAAGTTCCCATGAAGAATAACTAAATGACTGGTAGCTTTTATTGGGTTATCCAATGGTCGTATGATCTCTTGATTTGGGGGATAATCACAAACATTTTCCAAATTCTCCCTCAGCGTTTTGCCCGTTACTGTTAAGCAATCACCATGTAATAGTCCTGCCTCTAACATCCTTTTCATCAGAGGCAAAATGCCTCCTATTTCAACAAGATCTGACATAACAAACCGACCACTCGGTTTTAAATCCGCAAGAACAGGAGTCTTCTCTCCAATTCGGATAAAATCATCTAATGTTATTTTAACACCTGCAGCATGGCCAATCGCTATCAAATGCAAAACAGCATTCGTTGAGCCACCTAAGGCAATAACTACAGCGATAGCATTTTCAAAAGCTTCACGCGTGAGTATATCCAAAGGACGGATTCCACGGCGTAACATTTCGACTACTGCTGCTCCTGCTCGCCAACAATCTTCTCGTTTCTGCTTCGAAATCGCATTCTGAGCAGAACTGTTCGGCAAACTCATCCCCATCGCTTCAATCGCTGATGCCATTGTATTTGCCGTATACATACCCCCGCATGAACCAGGTCCCGGTATCGCACACGATTCAATTGCACGACGTTCTTCACTAGAAATTTTCCCGCTTGCTTCTGCCCCAACTGCTTCAAAAACACTTACAATATCCAATTTTTTACCGTTCAAGCACCCAGGCAGAATAGTCCCTCCATAAACAAATACCGCCGGACGGTTTAGCCGAGCCATTGCAATCAAACATCCAGGCATATTTTTGTCGCAACCACCAATTGCCACAAATCCATCGAACCCTTGACATCCAACCACTGTCTCAATAGAGTCAGCTATGACTTCCCTCGAAACAAGGCTGTATTTCATCCCCTCTGTTCCCATACTAATTCCATCAGATATAGTTATTGTGTGAAAAATAGTTGCCTTTCCCCCAGACTCATCAACTCCTCGTGCCGCTTCAACCGCCAATTCATCAATGTGCATATTGCAAGGCGTAACATTACTTTGAGTTGAAGCTATACCTACTTGTGGTTTTGCAAAATCTTCTTCCTTAAACCCTAAAGGATATAACATAGCTCTTGATGGAGCACGATGCGGTCCATCAAAAACAAGCGAAGAATAAGGCCTCATGCTCTTCTCTTTCTCGGTCATAATACTTCATTTATAATGGCAACGTATTCTGCTAACAACTCCTTTCCTTAGCAAAATAAACAAAACTAAACGACAAATTTATCTTTTTTTTTAAAGACCAAATTATCGCTTTTTTCTAATCATAACCTTTTGTAAACACCTCAGTTCAGTTTAAAAAAACCTAACTCTGAACCCCAAAAAAAATTATCCGCAAAGTAAATTCTTCAGCGAATTTTTATATTCCAACGGATATAAGTTGGAACATCAAGGTTTTCGCCCTCTTCCAAAGTTGGTTCAGTAAAACAAAACTTACTCATAGATTCTTCACCAACTAAAGGAAGCTCCGATTGAACCATTTTTATATTTCTCTCAAAATGTACCTCTCCTTTATTTCCGTTGGCCAATAGATTCTCTCGACCTTCAATAAATAAACTTTGTCTTGAAAAATTTGTTTGTTGAACTTCTTCTTTCATTAGCTTATACCCTATCTGATCGCTTTGAGGCTCAAATGAATCTACTTCTTTGGTCTTCTGTAACGAAGCAACATCTTGAGAATTTAACTGAGTTTGTATCACAGTCTTTGCTATAGGAGTAGAAATCTCTTTCTTACTACCAAAAACGGTTAATCGAAGACTACCTTCAGGGATCCCTTTGGTAGAAATACCTACCTTAAATGAAGAACACTCTGTGAACTCCTTTTGTAATTCCTCAAAAACAATAGCAACCTCATTCATTTTTAAGTCTGCACCGCCTTGCAAATGAACTACCGCTCTTCGAATAGGTGTATCTTCTAAACCAACACGGAAAAAGGGACATTTCTTTAACCGCTTTACTACATCAAAAGCCCTGTTCGGGCCTTGTGCAAAAGATGTTGCAAAAAAAGTTCCCCCATTTAAACTTCCTAATTCGGCTACAAGTTCCGAAAAACTAAGTTCAATAGGCCCACCAGATCCTAAAATGTTTATCAAAACGCTTAGTATATTACTCAAATACTCTTCTAATTTTCTAAAAACATCTTCTGTATTCATCGAACTAAAAGCTGGCCCTAATAGCTGTTCATTTGAAAAAACTAAAACCGCACTTGCTATCTCCTCCAGCTTTCGTAGGTCTTCATACGCTTGTTGAACTCTCAAATCTCCCTCAAAAGCAAATGGGAGTGTTGTGATAGCTACAAATGGGAGCCTACTCTCAAAACTATCCCGACATCTTTTTGCTAAGTGAACCATTAACGCCCCTGCGGTTCCTCCACCTAAACCACCAACAACCACTACACCTGATCCCTCTTCCAAAATTCTGTCAATTTGAAAAATACTCTCTTCAATCGCACGAACTCCTAAATTTACATCACCTCCAGTTCCAAAGCCTTCTGTAGTTTGTTCTCCAATCAAAAGCTTCTTTTCAACAATCGAAAACTGCAAACAAGTTGCATCTGTATCTACCACAAAAAGCTCAACTTGTCCATTATATTCCATTGTCAAGCGATCCAAAACCTGGATCCCCAATTTCCCTACCCCAATAACCTTTATTTTCTCAAAACTTTTCTCAACACTCCTTTCCCAAAGCATGATTTTTACCTCCAAAAATTCAGCAGTTTTGATAACCAACTTTTTCTTGTCATCCTATCCGAGTGCCAATGAGCAAATTTCGCAACCCCTATTGCGGTAGCAAAAGCCGGATTAGTATAAACCGAACACAATCCTCCCTCTTTTTTTGCATGTAAAACCCGAACATTCATCGAAAATATTCTCTCGGCGAGCTTTTTTAATCCTTGAATACAACTTCCACCTCCAGTTAAAACAACACCACCTCGCAACAATTCCAAATTTACATCTTTTTCAACGCGCTTTTTTATCAACATTAGTATTTCACTCATCCTCGCGGAAACTATCTGATTCAACGAATATCGTTGAATCTCTTTCCCTAAATGACCACCCTCAGATTTTAAAATCAATGTATCATTTGTCTCCTCCAACCAGCAAGAACTTTCTTTACATTTTATATGTTCTGCTCTAGAAGTAGCAACTTTCAACCCAATCGAAATATCATTCGTAACATGATCGCCTCCAACTGAAAGAACCCCACTGCTATAAATCGCTCCATCAACAAATGCAATATAATCAGTCACACCTCCTCCAATATCCATTAGTAATACTCCCATCTGCTTATCCTGCTCACTTAATACCGCATAAGCAGATGCGAGAGAACTTGCAACCACTTCCTCAACTTCCAAGCCCGTATCCCGAACACATCGCAACGTATTTTGTATCCTTGTTCCAATCCCATATATCAAATGATAATCCGCTGCCAACCGCCGTCCATACATCCCAAGCGGATTCTCTATGCAATCATTCCCGTCCAAATAATATTTCATGAAAATCGTATGCACAAATCTCTCTTTATCCGAAATCGTTATCTCTTTTGCATTCGATTCAACAAAGCTTAAATCATCTTCATCAATTTCTGTTTTATCCTCTGGCAGTTCCACTACTCCACGATTTACAACACCTTTTAAATGTCCACCCGTAACAGAAACCCAAACTGAATCTATATCACAATCACTATTACCTTGTGCTATCAGTAAAGCCTCTTTTAATCGTTCTGTCGCTTGCTCAATATTAACAATTTCTCCCTTCCGAACACCGCTCGATGGCACTGAACCATAACCTAAAATTTTTAACGGATGCCCAAGCCCCCGACATTCCGTTACTACCACACATGTTTTAGTTGTACCAATCTCTAAACCAACTCGTATTTCCTCCTTCATCTTTTATATCTCTATTCTCTCTCTTTAAATCAAGCAAAAAAATTTTTATTCTTTTGTTATTCTTTTTGTATTTTGTAAATCCTTATTTTTTTCATTAGCTGTCACAAATTGATTCCCTTTCTCCTCAATTGCCTCTCCATGTTCATTTCCAGATGAAGACAACAAAAAGCGAACTGCAGTATTTCTGCTAGGGAACAAATTTACATATTCCATTTTCCTACCTGTATCTTTACAATAATCTAAAAGCTTTTGAAGTCGAGAAAGCTGCTCAATATAGTTACCTTTTGCAAAAAGCACCCTCACTCCTTCTTTACCAATAACCTCTAATGCATAACCTCCGCGTATTTCTATCGCCATAATCTCAAATGTGCTCCAAGGACAAAACATTTTCGTTCCCAATAAATCCAATGCCTCCTGCAAATCTTTCTTAGCCATTAAATCCCCATCCCTAATTTTATCCACTTCCACGCTACAAATTACCGGCAATCCATAATAATCTGTCGGTGGAACCCTACTTTCAAATATGTTCCCATCAGCTTCAACCAGCAACAATAATTCAGAATTTGTTTCCTCTAACCTTTTATTACTAATCCATGCAACAGGTTTACGAATTTCAAAATCAACTACCAGCTTATTTGGCAACTCCTTACTTATTTTCACATCTTTTATTTCAGAAACTTTCTCTAATTCTTTTTCAGCAAAATCTAAATCTAACGAGAATAAGTTTTCTCCTAATTTAACACCTGTTATCTCTTGAAATTGCTTAACGTCCAAATACCTCTCAGATCGAATTTCTATTTTTTCTAAGTTATAATCTGAATTCTGAAAAAAAAATTTCTTAAACAAGAATTTTACACTAAAGTAGCTAGAAAAAAATGCACCTATCAAAAAAACAAGTATTTGAGCTATACCAATAAATTTCCTCACTCGCTCACGTTGTTGAATCTTCTCTCGTGCGCGAACCTCTAATATTAAATTTTTTCTAATTTGCTGACGCTTTTTATTCACTTTTACACATAGCCTTTATTTGAAATACACCAACTATCAAATAACTTTCTCTTTATTCATCATAAATATTTTCTAAACGACAATTCAGCGATACGTAAGCACAATTCATCAAAGCTTATGCCAACTGCAGCCGCAGCTTTAGGTAACAAACTAGTCTCGGTCATCCCAGGTATAGTATTAACTTCCAAAACATAAACTTCCTCCCCACGAAGTAATACATCTACACGACCATAAACAGATAAACCCAATGCTTTATTTGCCAGCAAGCTAATTTCCTGAACTCTCTTAACTTCACTAGCACTTATCCTCGCGGGCACGAAGTAATCCGATCCACCCTTTGTATATTTATGATGATAATCATAAAACTCACCTTTCGGTTGTATCTCGACAACGGGTAATGCCTCATCTCCTAGTATTCCCACTGTTAACTCTTTACCTTTAATGTATTCTTCTACAATAATCTCATTATCATAAGAAAAACAGTCCTTTAGAGCAAGAAGCAACTCCCTATCATTCCTAACAATATGCACACCAACACTTGATCCTTGTCGGGGCGCTTTCAAAACATATGGATACTCCATCTTCGGTTTCTGATTAGGATCATTCAACAACTCCCACCTTGGAGTTTTGATTCCATATTCCTCAAATCTTCTCTTAGTCAATCTCTTGTCAAAAGCTATTCTCGACCCTTCTACCCCTTCTCCGGTATATCTTAAACCCAATGCTTCCAAATCAGTTTGAACACCACCATCCTCGCCATAAGTCCCATGCAACATGTTGAAAACTAAAAATGGGCGTCCTCCTAATTCCAAGGGAACTCTTTTTACATCTACTTCCTCTACCTTTGCCCCCAATCGTCGCAACGCACTTCCAACTGCCGCTCCAGAACGTAGCGAAATTTCTCGCTCTCGACTTACTCCTCCTTTCAAAACAACTACTTCCTCCCCATCCAGTTTTATTCCTTGAATCTTTTTCATAAAAAATCTACTTAATCTTCACCAACAATTACAACCTCCGTCTCCAACTCAATACCTCGCTTTTCATAAACCTCTTCCTTAATCTTACTAATCAAATCTAAAATATCCCTTGCTTTAGCATTCTCACAATTCACAATGAAATTTCCATGAATCTCTGACACAATCGCTCCTCCCACCCGAAGTCCCTTAAGCCCAACCTCATCAATCAATTTCCCCGCTGAAATCCCAGCACAATTCTTAAAAATACACCCCGCACTTGCCATTATCGGTTGTGTTAATTTCCTACGTTGTTCGTATTCATGCATCTTCTCCTCAATTTCATTCAAGTCACTCGGATAGCCACGCAAAGTCGCTCCAATTGCATAATTTGTCCTAAGTGAACGAACGTCTCGATATCCAACCTCCAATTCGCTCGGCGATCGCGAAAAAATATTACCATCCGCGTCACAAAACCGAACCTTGACAACTTGTTCAAACATTTCTACTCCCATGGCTCCTGCATTCATCCTTAACGCCCCACCAACACTCCCAGGGATTCCCTCCATCCATTCAAAGCCTCCCAACCCATGCTTCTTGGCTATTGCTGCTAGTTGCTTCAATCGAACTCCAGCCCCAACATGAATTAAATTCCCATCAACCTCACAACGCAAGAACTCACCCCGCCCTAAATGAACCACAACTCCTTTAAAGCCGCCATCCTTAACGAGCAAATTCGACCCACGCCCCACTACTAATATCGGCAACTTTTCTTCGGTGCACAAACGTATTACCTCAGCAAAACCTTCCTCCGTTTCAGGTTCAACCCAAAAACGCGCTGGTCCGCCCACTCTCAGCGTCGTATGTTTCCACATCGGCTCATACAACCGAATCTTCCCATCTCCCATCGCTTCTCGTATCTTCCTCCGTATCCCTAAATCTTCAGCTAAAACACGCCCAACTTCATGAATATTCCCAGCTCCTAAACTCAAAATCAAATCCCCGACCTCCAACTTCGGCCCTATTATACTCGGCAACTTCTTCATCTCATCCTCAAATATAACTTCAGGAATCCGCTCTCCCTGTTCTGCCATTTCTTGCACACTCTCAGCAATCATTTTTCCACTAACACCTTCAATTGGTTGCTCACTAGCTGCATAAATCTCCGTTACAACCAAAATTTCACATTCTCGAAAACTGCCACCAAACTCCCGTCGCAACGCCTGCGTCCGCGTAAACCGATGCGGCTGAAACATCACTACTGTCCGCTTCTGTCCCATTAACCTTGCTGTGTCCAACGTCGCAGCTATTTCCGTCGGATGGTGCCCATAATCATCAACCACCAAAAATTCCTCATCCCGATACAAAGTCTCAAAACGCCTCCGTGCTCCTTCAAATCGCTGCAAAGCATTTGCTATTACCTCAAAACTCACTCCTATCCTTCGACTAACTGCCACAACAGCCATTGAATTCAACGCATTGTGCCGACCAGGTATTCCTAAGTGAATCTCTCCCAAATCCTCACCAAATTCTTTAACTCGGAAAACCGGCCGCCCATTCTCAATCCTTAGACCAACCATACGATAATCGCACAGACTCCTTTCCCCATAGACTATTCTTCCCCTTGCTTGTTTACTCACGCGCATCGCACCTTCGTCTTCACCGCAAGCAACCACTAGTCCTCTCGTTCTCTTCACCAACTCCCCAAAAACCTTTTCAATCTCCTCCAAACTGCGATAATAATCCAAATGTTCCCTTTCAACATTTAGAACCACAGCATGTTCAGGTTCATACAACACCAGTGTCCCATCGCTTTCATCACCCTCCGCCACAAAATACTCCCCATCCGAATCCCATCGTGCATTGGTCCCTAATATTGGGATTTCTGCACCAACGTAATGCGAGGGTTTCAACCCAGCTGCCCGCAAAACATGTGCCAACATCGCAGTTGTTGTCGTTTTCCCATGCATACCACAGATCACTATCCCCCGTTTACCACTCATCAACGCTGCCAATGCCTCCGCACGGAGAAACATCGGCAACCCACGCCGCTTCGCCTCGTCATACCCAGGATTCCCACTCCGCACAGCTGAAGAATAAATCACAACCTCCGCCCCATCCATCTGCCCCTCTCGATAAGGACATGCAAAATCCAATCCCCTTGCTACCAACCGCCGAACTTCTGCTGTTTCTGACCGATCACTTCCACTTACGCGATGACCCAATGCTAAAAGCAAAGCTGCTATACCGCTCATCCCACTTCCAGACACCCCGAGCAAATGAAAACTCCTTGAAGCGCCATGAATAAAATTTCTTAACTCCTCCCGTGTCATCTCTCGCAAATCCTTTCCACTTCATCTGCTACCCGACGAGCTGCATCCCGAGGTTGTAACTTTGCTGCCCTCTCCCCCATTTCCTTCCGCCGGCTATCATCCATAAGCAAATTCTCCAAAAGCAAACCAAAAGTTTCCGCATTACTTTCTGATTCGATAGCCATCTCCGCTGCACCCTGCCGAACGAATATCTTTGCGTTCGCTTCCTGATGGTTGTCAGCTGCATACGGATATGGAACCAACACCGACGCCAGCCCAAAATGAGATATCTCATTCAAACTCGAGGCCCCAGCACGCGATACGACTAAATCCGTCGCAGAATATGCCTCTTCCATCCGATCATAAAAAGGCGATACATAAGCTGGCAAACCCTCCCTCATGTAATTCGCTGCGGCAAGTTGCTCATCGCGTTCCCCAGTTAAGTGTATAACTTGACCGCCTTTCGCAGCTATCCTACCTGCAACGCGAAACATCAATTGATTAATTCCAGCAGCACCTTGACTTCCCCCCATAACCAAAACCGTTTTCCGCTCCACATCCAATCCAAACTTTTTCACTGCTTCGCCCCTTTCCATCCTCTTCTCCAACGAATCCCGAACTGGTGTCCCGGTAAAAACACATTCCGTTTCCCTAAAAAAAACTTTTGCTTCCTCGAAACCAAGCAAAACTCGCTTCACAAACCTCGCAGATAACCGATTCGCCTTTCCGGCTATCGCATTCGACTCATGAACCAAACAAGGTATCCTCTTCCTCCACCCGGCAAGAATGGGCGGACAACTTGTAAATCCTCCCATCCCCAACACTACACTAGGCCGAAACCTACGATAAATCTCCAAACAAATCGTCATACTTTCCCACACCCTTCTTAAAAAACGAACCATTGCTGGTGAAATCAACGCAGGCATCCCAATCGAAGGCAAACGCTCAGCACGGAATTCGGGATATGCCCGTAGTGCCATCGTATCAATTTCCTTCTCGGAAACCATTAACAAAACCTCATGCCCCCTACGTCTCAATTCTTGGGCAACTGCTAAGCCAGGGAACAAATGCCCTCCCGTCCCACCACAGGCAATCACCACTTGTAACTGCTTCTCGCTCATCGCACTCACACTCTTAACCGCAACACAGGACGATTCTCTAGCAACCTCTTCTCAGGCTCCACTTCCAGAACACGTGCTCGCCGATAAATGCTAATCATCACCCCAATCATAAACCAACAAATAACCAAATTCGAGCCCCCATAACTAACAAATGGCAACGGCATCCCTTTATTCGGTAAAACAGATGTTGTTACCCCTATGTTCACAGCAGCTTGCAAAACTATACACAAAACAAAACCAAAACCTAATAACCCACTAAAACGATCCTTACCGTGCGAGGCAATCCAAAAACCAGTCAAACAAATTAAAACATACAGCAGAACCACCCCCAATGTAAACACCAAGCCCAATTCTTCTCCTACCATCGGAAAAATAAAATCCGTATGAGCATACGGTAAATACTTCAACTTTTGCCTCCCCTCCCCCAATCCCAATCCCATTAATCCTCCCGACCCAAATGCAATCAAAGCCTGCCATTGTTGTAATCCCTCACTAAGACGGTATTCATCAGGCTTCAAAAAAGCCAACAACCTCGACGCTCTCTCCCCAATTTGCATTGCCATAAATAGCATCCCAACAAAAACCAAACTCATTATCCCCGCTAAATACCACAAACTTACACCAGCTACAAACATCATTCCAAATGCAATTGCCGCAACTAATACCGTCGTCCCAATGTCCACTTCCATCGCGATTAAACCTAATATAGGCACCAAAAAAATCCCCGGCATCAGGATCCCCTTCAGAAAACCCTTCCCAGCCCGCCCCTCCTTGTCAAACCACCACGCCAAAAAAACTATTACTGCTACCTTTGCAAGTTCGCTCGGCTGAAATACCAAGATCCCAAGATTTATCCAACGCCACGAGCCGTTTATCCTCATCCCAATCGGTGGAACAAAACACAATACAAGTAAAACCAAAGCCATGCCATAAAAAAACCACCATACTCGCTTCCAATAATCCGTCTCTATACGTGAAACTGTGATACAAACACTCACTCCAAGAATCGCCCAAATCACCTGTCGCTTCAAAAAATAATACACATCCCCACGGTTATCCTCCGCAAATGCTCCTGTGCTAGTAAGCATAACAATCCCCAATGCCATGAGCAGTAAGACCGCTGATAGCAGAACCTGGATCGAAAATCTATGAATTCTCCCGTTCAATTCCTCAAAAAATTATGAATAACAGAACTCCCACACGTTAGAAATTAGCGGTCCTGAGTTTTCCATAATCATTCCGCTGTTTTCTCGGGTATTTTAAGTTTTTGCCCTATTCGCAATTTACGCGGATCATCTATATTATTAACGCGAAGCAATTCCTGATAACTCACTTTATATTTCTTGGCAATCTTATAGGGATTATCCCCAGCAACTACTTCATAAATTCTATACTTACCCTCAGCCTCACCCTTATTTTCAACATTCGAGCCACTCGGCTTCACTGCCTCCACATTCGTTCGGCTCACGACTTCATCCCTCCTTTCAATAGCCTGAAATGTTTGTGCTTTACTAACATCCCCCTTCCCACTAACCACACCACTGTTTTGTTTCGGAGGTATTACACCCGAAATAGGTTCCGCCACACCAACTCCATTTGTCACACTAGCTACTGCCGTCTTACTTACACCATCAACTTCATTGCTACCCTTCGACATTCCCGGTAATCGTAAAACCTGCCCAACCCGCAATATCGAATTGCTTCCTAAGCCATTCAATCTTTGTAATTCTTCGACAGAAACTCCGTATTTACCAGCTATCCGTGTCAATGTATCTCCGGCCACTACCGTATGCGAAGTTGGCTGAACTTTGCCCCCTACACCCACTAGCTGCTGTTCTTTAACTCCTTCCCCAACTAGCGGTCCGCTCTCTCGTTCTTCGTTTATCAACTTCCCTTTATTTACTCCCACTCCATTCTGACCAACCTCCTTAAATTCCTGACCAGCTATTTGCTTCTCCTGATTAGCCTTTTCCATTGCCATCTGCCGACTTTTCATTTGATTAAAACCAAACACCCCGGCCACAGCAATTAAATGGAGCAACAAAACCACTAGGAAGGCATGCGAGAGCTTCATCGTAGGTTCCGGTGGCTCGTAATCCTCCTCCTCTTCCTCCTCTATTTCTTCCATCTCCTCTCTCCGCCCAATCGCTCGTGCCGCACTCGCTTCCAATTTATATTTCCCTATCGTTTTTTCTTTACGTTTAACAGGTATAATCTTGATCATTTTCATGTCTTTTTCTCTTTAGTTTCTTTTACTGAGTTTTAATTTCAAATCTTTAACTACTTCCTTAAATTTTATCCCTCGTTCCTCATAATCTCGGAACATGTCATACGAAGAAGTCCCCGGCGAAAACAAAACAACCCACCCAGGCTCCGCCATTTCGTATGCTTTCTCCACTGCCTCCGACAAACTTTCAGCAACCCTACACTCAACCCCTTCCCAGTCCTCAGCTATCTGCCCCCGAACCTCTCCTATCAATACAGCACATTTTACCTTCTTTCGAACCTCTTCCACCACTTCTCGATATCGAATCCCTTTATCCTTCCCTCCAGCTATTAAGACTATCGGCTCATCTATTGATTCCAGCGCCCGCCGTAAGGCATCCAAATTCGTTGACTTCGAATCGTTCACAAATTTAACCCCTCGAATTTCCTCTGCATATTCACACCGATGCTCCGGCGGATTATACCCCTTTAATGCCTCAAAAACTCCATCAAAACTTCTATTCAACTCCCAAATCACTCCCAAAGACGCCGCCAAATTCTCCCCATTGTGTTTACCAACTAACTTCGTCCCTTCAATCCCCACTATAACATTGCCATTATAGTAAACAAAACCATCCTTAAATACAAAATCAGCCTCCCAACTCCGCGAGGAAAAAGTCACAACCCGTGACCGCAACCCCTCAGGCCGACTCTCTTTTTGAACAATTGCCAAATCCTCCTCCTTTTGCGATCGAAATATCCGCAATTTAGCTTCACGATATTCCTCTAAACTCTCATACCAATCCAAATGATTCGGCGAAAAATTCAGCCACACCGCCACATCGGGTGAAAATTCATAACATGTCTCCAACTGAAACGAACTTACCTCAACTACAAAAACCTCCGCCTCCGGATTTTCTCTTACAGCATCCGAATACGCATATCCGATATTCCCACAAGCAACAGCGTTCCACCCACCACCCCTCAGTAAATGACTAGTTAACGTTGTTGTGGTCGTTTTCCCATTCGTGCCGGTGATTGCAACAACAATCCCTCTACTGCAGCGCCACGCTACCTCAACCTCCGAAAGCAAAGTAGCTCCCCTCCCAAGAAACCCTTGCGGTAAATCCTTCTTCCGGGAAACTCCTGGGCTCAAAACCCCCCAATCCAACTCCTTCGCCCGCCTTTGTGCTTCCTCACCAAAACGACAAACCACGCCTCTCTCATAAAAAAATTTTGCACCTTCTTCCCACTCATTAACACCACCCGGAACCAAAACCTCCACCTCCCTCCCCTTCTCTTGCAAAAGCCGAACAACCCCACGTGCACTTTTGCCCACCCCAATTACCCCAGCAACTCCATGCGGAAGTCCCGGTCGCTCTCGCTTCATCTTTTCTCTCATTTCTCTACTCCTCCGCTACCTCAACTTTAGCGTTGCAAGGCCTAGCAACGCAAAAAAAAGCGACATAATCCAAAATCTCACAATAACTGTATTTTCTTTCCAGCCACTTAACTCAAAATGGTGATGCAATGGGGACATCCGGAATATCCTCTTCCCAGTCAACTTAAAACTCGCTACTTGCAGAATTACCGATACTGCCTCCGCCACAAATACACCGCCCACCACAACCAGCAGCACCTCCTGCTTGCTAGCAATCGCAACTACACCAAGCAATCCTCCTATCGCAAGCGATCCTGTATCACCCATAAAAACTCGAGCCGGATGACAATTCCACCACAAAAAACCTAAACACGCCCCAAACAATCCCATACACACCACTGTCAACTCACCGGATAAACTCACATAGGGGATTTGCAAATACGTTGCAGCTTTTATGTTCCCAGCCAAGTAAGCGAGTGCCGCATACGTCGCCGCAACAGTCGCAGAGCATCCTGCCGCCAAACCATCTAACCCATCAGTCAAATTTACTGCATTCGATGTCCCAACTATCACCAGCAAATAAAATACAAAAGTCAATATCCCCAAATTAACAAAAACGGGCTCTTTAAAAAATGGTATATAGACACGCTGTGCCATCTCACTAAGACTTCCATGTGTTAAGAAAAATATAGTCACAATACATGCCAGCAAACTCTGTAGAGAAAACTTAACCCAACTCCTGATCCCCTTTGAATCCCTCTTCGTAACCTTCAACCAATCATCATAAAAACCTACCGCTCCCAAAAATAACATCGCAAACATCGCTACCCACACAAGTAAATTCTCCCACCTCGCCCAAAACAATACCGAAACCACCGTCGCGGTAAGAATCAATATCCCCCCCATCGTCGGTGTCCCCTTCTTCGTCCCATGCAGCTCATACAAACGATGCACTTCCTCCGCACTCCGGATTGGTTGCCCAAACTTCAGCGCAATCAATTGTCGAATCACCCACCTGCCAAACAAGAGCGAAATTAAAAACGCCGTTATTGCCGAACACAAACCACGAAATGTAATATACTGAAAAACATTCAGCGCTTTGAATAACTCCCAATCCATTCCATTTGCCCTTGCCCACTCTCCCAAACTGTGCAGATAATACAACATCTCCTCTTATAAGCAAATTCAAGCCTCTTTGCCCTGGGAATCCTCGCCACCTAATCGCTCCTCCAACAAAGTAAATACCCTCTCCATCTTCGCCATCCGGCTCCCCTTCACTAAAACTAAATCCCCCTTTCGGACAATAGAACATAAAATACCTACTGCACCCTCCACGTCCCTAACCTCCCAAACATTCTCCATCCCTTTCATTCTCCCAGCCGCCGCTATACCCTCAGTTCCCTCACCAACACACACCAAAACATCACAACAACGTGCAGCTTCCATTCCAACCCTCCGATTCCCCTCATTTAGATACTCCCCCAACTCCCCCATCCTACCCAAAACAGCTATCCTCTTAAATCCAGTTCCTTCTACATCTTTCATACTTCTCAACCCAGCAATCATAGATTCTGGATTCGCATTGTAACTATCATCCCAAAACCATACACCCCCGATATTCTTAACAACCATTCTCCC
>JAOAAX010000024.1 GCA_026418675.1 Chthoniobacterales bacterium
GAGCATAAAGGATGCCGAGGTAGGAAATTTCAAAGAGGGTGAAGGGAGGTTGACCCATTTTTTCTGCGATACCCGCGGTGAGGATGTTGGTGGAGGTGCCGATAAGGGTGCAGGTGCCGCCAAGGATTGCAAAATAGGAGAGAGGGATAAGAAGTTTTGATGCTGGGATTTCGGAGTGGCGAGAGAAAGACATGAGAACCGGGAGGAAGACAACAACGATAGGAGTATTGTTGGCGAAAGCGGAGAGCGGTATGACAAAGAGTGCAAGGAAGAGTAATGCTCGATGGACACTTTTTCCCGCCAAGAGGAAGAACTGGTGAGCGAGCCAGTCCATGACACCTGTGCGCTGGAGGGCGGCACTTAGGATGAACATGGCACCGATGGTGATGGGGGCGGAGTTGCTGAAGAGGGGAGGAATGTCGGAGGGTTTAAGGGCACCAATCGCAAGGACTGCGGTAAGAGCAGTCATGGCAATGACATCAGGCTTAGCCCACTCGCGAATGAAAGCGATAAAAACAGCGATAGTAATTGCTGCAACGGCAATCATTTGGAGGGTTGGCTCTGGCGGCATAGGAGGAAGGGGTAAGAGAGTTTCTGGTTTTGAAAAGGAATGGTCCCAGGGATAGTGTGAATGTTGAGCGGTGGGTAAGTTTTAGAATTTTAGAGAAAGAAAAGGAGGGGAAAATAAGAAAACGAGGAGCAGAATAGATGTCTGCCCCTCGGAGAGGAAAGCAAAGAATGGAGAAGTTACTTACGAGGGGAAGCTAGGAATTACGCGCTGACGAGGGCGCGAGCTTCATCTGCTAGAGCCGTGCTGAGGTAGCGTTCCCCTGTTGAGCAAGCAACTGTGACGATTAGCTTACCGGCGTTTTCTGGGCGAGAAGCAACCTGAACAGCGGCGTGAACATTGGCGCCGGAGCTGATACCTGCAAGGATGCCTTCTTCTTTAGCGAGACGACGAGCCATGATGAAAGCGTCTTCGTTGCTGACTGTGATGACTTCGTCAACGATGTCGAGGTGGAGGTTGTTGGGGACGAAGCCGGCACCGGTGCCTTGGATTTTGTGTGGGCCTGGGCGGAGCGGCTCACCACGGAGGGTTTGGGTTATAACAGGGGAGTCTTTTGGCTCGACGGCGATAGCTTTGAAGGAAGGTTTGCGGGGTTTGATGACCTCAGCGACTCCAGTGATAGTGCCACCCGTGCCGACGGCAGAGACGAGGATGTCCACTTTTCCATCTGTGTCGTTCCAGATTTCTTCGGCGGTAGTTTTGCGGTGGATTTCAGGGTTAGCAGGGTTGTTAAATTGTTGGGGCATCCAGGAGTTGGGAGTTTCAGCGAGGATTTGTTCAGCTTTTGCAATGGCACCGCGCATCCCCTCCGCACCGGGAGTTAGAACGAGCTTAGCGCCGAGCATGGCGAGGAGGGTGCGTCGCTCAAGGCTCATCGTTTCTGGCATTGTTAAGATGAGAGGGTAGCCTTTTGCAGCACAAACGAAGGCAAGTGCGATGCCAGTGTTGCCGCTTGTTGGTTCGACGATTAGGGTGTCGGGTTTTAGGATGCCACGCTTTTCGGCGTCTTCAATCATCGCAGCGCCGATACGATCTTTAACGCTACCGAGAGGGTTAAAAAACTCGCATTTAATAGCGATAGTTGCGTTTAGGCCGGCTGTGATGCGGTTAAGTTTTACGAGTGGAGTGCGGCCGATGGTGCCAATGATGTCATTATATAAGTTTCCCATAGACTTATAGATTTTTTGGAAAGTGTAAAATTTTGCGGGTTGTAGGCAAGGAGAAAATTAGAAAAAAGCCCTGCATTGCTGGTGCGAGGAGTTCCCGTTCCTTTACTGGATACGGTGGATGACCGCCCTTCTGCCGCTGACTACCACGCGCGAGGCCTGTCATTGAGAACAGAAGGAGCCTAGCCTCCTTAATAGATAGTTATCGAACGGAGCTCACTGCGATACGAGACAATGCAGGGCAAATTGGTGGAATGGTGGGTTTTGTTTTTTTTTTGTCGTGTTTTATGGGTTTGGATTGGGTTCGCGGAAAGAAGCTTGGAGGGAGTTAGCGAGGGCTTGCTTGATGCGGTTAAAGGATTGTTCGACTTCTGTGGATGTTAAAGTTCTCTGGTTGGAGAGGAAAGTCAAGGAGATTGCGATGGATTTTTTGTTTGGAGGCAATTTTTGGCCTGATGGGTCGAAAAATACGTCGAAGAGGTGGATTTTAGCAAGGAGTGGGTCTTTTAGATTTTTGATGGTGGAGTAAATGGAGGAAAAAGCTACATTTTTATCCACAACGATAGCGAGGTCGCGGTTGACAGAGGGGAATTTTGGGAAAGGTTGGAATTTTCTAGTTTGGTGGATGAAATGAGTGGCGAGTTTATCAAGGGAGATTTCTGCGAGGATGACTTCATAATGGAGGTCGTATTTTTCCGCGAATGAAGGGGAAAGTATGCCAGCGAAACCACAGAGGGAATTGCCACAGTGGATGTGAGTGGCGACTATGAATTGTGAATTTGGACTTGAAAAAGGTTCAAAATGGATTTTATTATCGAAAATATGATTAAGAAGCCCTTTTAGCCAAAAGAAGGAGTAAGGTGGTGGGTTATTCGAGAGCCAAGATTGGGTTGAGGATGGGCCAGATAAGAGGATAGCGAGGGAGGAAGATTCTTCGGGTGAGCCGCCGTAGGTTGTTCCTATTTCAAAGAGGGGGATAGATTGCGCGCCGTTGTGTGAATTGGAATTTGCACATCTGAGTAAGCCGGGGAGAAGGGATGGTCGAAGGAAGGAGTGGTCTTCGCCGAGTGGGTTTCGAAGACGTATCGGTTCGGAGGTGGTGAAATGGGACAAAAAGAGATTTGCGTCGTTTTGAGGAATGAGGGATGAGGTTTTAATTTCGTAGAGGCCGTGAGAGGCGAGGAGGTTTCTGATGTTGATGGTGAAGTCGAAAAACAAGTCGTTGGAGGAGGTTGGGGAGGGGTGAGCGATGAGGCGATTTGGAATGGATTCGATGCCAGTAAGGCGGCAAATTTCCTCGCAGAGGTCGGTTTGGGTTTTGAGGTCCAATCGCCAAGAAGGGGGTAGCCAAGTGGAGGTATTGGAAGAGGTTTGAGATAAGACTGGACTACAAATGCGGGAAAGGATATTATGGATATCTGTATCTGAAAAAATATGGCCTAGGAGCTTGTTGACGTAATTGTGGTGGAGGAGGATGGGATTGGGTGGGTTGGGCAATTGGCCGCAAACGATGATGTTGTCATCTGCTTGCCCACCTGCCAGTTCGAGGATGAGCTGCGTTGCGCGGGTAGAGGCGAGGATGACGGCATTGGGATCAACGCCACGTTCGAATCTGTAGGAAGACTCTGTGGAGATTCCGAGGCGGCGTGAGGTGGCACGAATGGAGGAAGGGTTGAAGAGGGCACTTTCGATCCAAATTTCTGAAGTGGAATCAGAGATTGCAGAGGATTCGCCACCGATTACGCCGCCTATGGCGAGGATGTTGGATTGGTCGGCGATAACGGTATCGGAACTCGTAAGTGTGTATTCGCAGCCGTTGAGAGCAAGGAAGCGCTCGGAGCTGTTGGCTGAACGGATGGAGATGGGAGGATTGAGTTTTAGGGCGTCGAAGGCGTGGAGGGGTTGGCCGAGTTCGAGCAAAACATAGTTTGTGACATCAACAACGTTGTTGATAGGGCGGATGCCAGAGGCTTCGAGACGACGCTGAAGCCAGAGTGGGCTTGGGGCGATGCGGACACCACGGATTCTTCGGAGGGTGTAGAAGGAGCAATTGGAAGAGGTATGGATTTGAGCTATTTCTGGGTTAGGGGTCGTGAATGGGAGAGTCGGGTGAGTGAAAATAACCTTTGTATCCAAAAATGCGGCTAGTTCTCTGGCGATGCCGAGATAGGAAAGGCAGTCTGGACGATTAGGAGTGACCTCAATTTCGAGGATGGTATCGGGAGGGAGGAAAGAAGCGAAGGAGGAACCGATGGGGGCATCTGGCGGTAGGATGAGGAGCCCATCGGAGATGTCTTGTAAGGCGAGCTCGGCTGCGCTGCAGAGCATACCTTCGGAGCGAACGCCTCGGATGTTGGAGGCTTTGATTTTGACGCCGGTTGGGAGAGTTGCTCCTGGGAGAGCTAGTGGGACTTTGTCACCGACTTTATAATTGGAAGCGCCGCAGACGATTTGGCGGTTTTGGCCGGACCCGTCATCCACGGAACAAATGCTGAGGCGGTCTGCGTTTGGGTGCTTTTGGGAGGAGAGGATTTGGGCGATAATGATGTTGGGATCTGTGCAGCCGGTAAGGGAGGTGGATTCGACAGTTAAGCCAGCGCGGTTGAGTAAATTGATAAGATTGTCGGTAGAAATTTGTTCAGGGAGGAAGGTTAAAAGCCATCTGGTGGAAATTTTCATTTGAGGATGGACGTATCGCTAATATGTGCTGTTAGTTCGTTTATAGGGTGGTTTGCTTTACTGGTTGTTGGGAATGATTAAGGTTTAGGAGAATTGGCTTAGGAAGCGGAGGTCGTTTTCAATTAGCATTCGGATGTCAGGTATGCCGAGGAGGTTCATGGCCAACCTGTCGAGGCCGAAACCGAAGGCGAAACCTGTTATGGTGTCTGGGTCATAGGCGCGGTCGCCTCTACTATTGCAAACGGCTTCAAAGACGGCCGGATGGACCATGCCGCATCCAGCGAGTTCCATCCATTCTTCTGAAATTTGGGGTGAGCGGATGTCTATTTCGAAGCTTGGTTCCGTGAAGGGGAAGTAATGCGGGCGGAATCTGCATTGGACGGAAGGACCAAACATTTCCCGAAGGAAGAAGAGGATGGTTCCTTTAAGGTCAGCTAGTGAGACATCTGGACCGACACAAAGGCCTTCGAGTTGATGGAACTGAGCGAGGTGAGTGGCATCAATTTCGTCGCGGCGGTAGGCTGGTCCTGGAGCGATGACGCGGATGGGTGGAGGGTTTTGTTGCATGACCCGGATTTGGACACTGGAGGTGTGGGTTCTGAGGAGGCGTCCGTCTGGGAGGTAAAAGGTGTCGAGTTCGTTTCTGGCTGGGTGATCTGGTGGAGTGTTGAGGGCATCGAAGCAATGGAATTCGGTTTCGATTTCGGGGCCTGATGCGAGAGAGAAGCCGATGCGGCGGAAGGCAGCTACAGCACGAGCGAGGAGTTGGGAAATGGGATGGATGGAGCCGTGTGGGAAAGGATAGCCCGGAAGGGAGGGATCGAAGTTAGCATAGCGGGCGGCTTCGGCTGCTTTTTGGATTTGGATAGTTTTTAATTGGAGTTGGTCGAGGATTGTTTGGCGGAGTTGATTTAAGGCGGAACCAATGATTGGCTTTTGATCTGGAGGGACGTTGCGCATTTGTTGGCTAAGCAAGGTGATGTGGCCTTGTTTGCCGAGGTAGCGGATGCGGAGGTTTTCAATGGACTCAGTTGTGTTGGAGGAGTTAAGGTCAGCTTTGAACTGGTCAGAGAGTTGGTGAATAATTTCTTGCATGAACGGGATTAGGCGGGGGTGAATATATTTAGCCCAGGAGGTTATTTTTCAAGATGAAATAGTCCAAAGAGAACTAGTATTGGGGTTTAGTTTGGAGTGAGGGATTGGGTTGCGTTATGGTTGTGAGGTGAAAGGAGGGCTTCGATGCGTTTACGTTCTGCTTCGAAGTGGGAGTTGTCGGACGGGGGGGAGATGAATTGTAGTTTGAGGAGTTTTATGTTGATTTTAGAAAAAGGGAGAGGGATGTAGAATTTGTCCCAAGTTTTAAGTCGGATGGCACAGGAGAAGTTTGCATGAATTGGGAGAATGGGGATTGAGGTTTGAGAGGAGAGGAGGATGATACCGGGGTTAAGGACATAACGTGGACCGCGTGGGCCGTCTGGAGTAATGGCGATATCGCGGCCTAGGCGGAGGTGGGAGAGGCATTCACGGAGGGCGATTGCGCCACGTTTGGAGGATGAGCCGCGGATGGCATTCATTCCGAAGCGAGCGGCGACCTGGGCAAGGATTTCGCCATCGCGACTTGGGCTTGTGAGGACGGAGAGGCCTTTGCGGTTTGGGGGATAAAAGCGGAGGAAAGCTGGGGTGATTGCGAGGATGCGATTATGCCAAAAGGCGGCTAGGAATGGTGTTGAAGGGGGTGCCGTTAGAAAGCCATAGGGGTCGTGGATTGATATGCGGAGGGTTTTGAAAAGTGGTTTCAGGAGGGCTGCGGCAAGGAGCGCGATTTTTTCCTCACGGCTCATGCTGCTTCTTCGGCGAGTGTAGGGAGAGATTTTTTTGCAGCTATTAGGCTTGTGTAACTGAGGCAGGAGATTTCTTCCATGCTTGTTAGGCCTGCTAGGACCTGAATGAGCCCTTGTTGATAGAGAGTTCGGACACCGCGAGCCAAAGCGATTTCGCGCATTTGAGTTTGTGGGGCATTTCTGGAAATTAGTTCAGCGAGATCAGCATCTATGGGGCAAATTTCCATAAGAGCGATTCGTCCGGAATAGCCGCAACCGTTGCATTCTGGGCAGCCGGACGCGGTGTAAATTTCTCGGATTTCGTCTGGGATATTGATGCGATTGAGGGAAAAGATTCTTCGAATTTCGGGGGTAATAGGGGTTTTGCGTTTGCAAAAGTTGCAGAGTTTGCGGACGAGGCGTTGGGCTTGTGTGAGGGCGAGGGAATCAGCGAGTAAGTAAGGAGGGACCCCCATTGCGAGTAAGCGGGAAACGGCCCGTAAGCTGTCGTTAGCGTGAAGGGTCGTAAGGACGAGGTGACCGGTCAGTGCGGCGTTGATGGCGGCAGAGGCGGTTTCTTCGTCACGAGTTTCACCGATGAGGATTACGTCAGGGTCAGCGCGCATGAGGCGGCGGAGCCCTTCTGCAAAGGTTATTCCGTTAATGGGGTCGGTTTGGGTTTGGTTGAGTCCTTCGATTTCGTATTCGATTGGGTCTTCGATGGTATGGATGTTGATGTTTTCGTTGTTAACGCTATTGAGCAGGGCATAAAGAGTGGTTGTTTTGCCGCTACCCGTTGGGCCAGTAATCAAGATTAGGCCTTGATCACGGCTCATGGTTTCTTGGAAAATTTCGAGTTGCTCGGGAGAGAGATTTAGCTCGGTGAGTTTTCGGATACCGGCCTGCTTATCAAGGAAACGGATCGTAATTTTTTGTTGATCTTTTCTACAAGGGATAGCGGAGACTCGGCAATCCACACGTCTTTTGCCGATACTCATAGAGAAACGCCCATCTTGAGCTTCTTGACGGCGCTGGCTGAGATTCGAGTAGTTTTTTATTAGACTGATAAATTTTGGCAGTTGTTCTTCTGGGCACGAGTGGATTGTTTGGAGTTCGCCATCAATTCTTGCTCTGAAACGCGCGGTGTTGTAGAACTTTTCGATATGCAAGTCGCTAGCGCGGAGGGCCATGGATCTGTAAAGGACCCAATGGACAACTTGCTCTGGTGTTGTATTGATACTGGAGGGGTTGACGGTTTGCATTTCTGCGATGTCGATCTCGACGAGATTTTCGACATCGGAGTAAGCCATCTCGCCGACTGAAACGACTTGGGTTGTTGAGCTTGTGCGGGTTCGATTACGCGCGATAGCGGCGAGGATGGCTTCACGTTCAGCGAGGACAGCTTTCCACTTGATGACTTCCTGACCTCGAGAGAGCCATTCATCTTCGAAAGCGAAGTTGTAACGGTCTTCTGAGAGGAGATATATGGTTTTGATGCCACAGTATAAGGGGTAAACTGTATGTTTTTCTAGTAAGGCATCTGGGAAATATTCTTGAGTAGGGGCGAGGTCTGCGTTGAAGCAAAACTCGCCTGTAGCGAGGTAGTGTAAAGCGAGGGCGTAGCCACGTGGTAAGGATTTGTAGTCACGCCAACGCATAGCTTTTGCGGCAGCCAATTGATGGCGGTTGCGTTCAAGTTGCTCTTTTTCTTCGTCACTGTAGGGGAGGGAGTCAAGGAACCAATCTAGGATAGCCAAAAGACCTTGAAGACGAGGGCAGGGGTGAGAGAAGGTGAATGGGTGATCATCTGACAAAGGGTTGGATTTTAATCTCTCTTCGACGTCGGATTTTAGGAGTTGATATTGCTCATAAGGTATTAAATAGCGGACTTGAAGTTCTTTTGGAATTAAGAAGGAGTTGATAGCAGCAGGGTTATAGTGCCCCATCATAAGCAATGGGCCTACTAAGCCGAAAGGCAGCCACGGTTCGTCCTCAAGCTTACCCCGAGCAAAAATTCGGAAACGTTCTTCGATTTGGCTAGTAAGGATAGGACGTGGGAGTTGGAAAGGAGGTAAATTAGAGATTTCGGCTAGCCATTCGAAGGCTAAGTCCAGTTCAATATCATTAGCTTTTGCGAGTGAGGGGAGAAAATTGCCATCATCTAGGTTCGAAGGGAGATGAAGATTGTTGGTTTTTAACAAATCGGATAGGGCCTCGAGGTCGTATTCGTTCACTATGAGAGAGGGCTAAGAAATTTGTTAAAAATAAATTGATGGCGAAAAATAAGAAAAGAGTAGATGAACTTAAGATTAGGGAAAATTATCTCACTTGCAAGTCCAAACCAGTTCCTTCTTGGCCTTTTGAGAGGAGCTCAAAATTTTTTCCGTTCCACTTAGCACGGAAAGTGGAAGTATCTGAGGAAATAGAATAGTTTATGTGGGGCAAGAAGGGAGAGCCGGGAACATTTTCGGATCTTTGTTTAAGTAGATTTAGCACTTGAGAATCACTGCCGGCTGGTAAATCTATGGCTTTCCCAGCCATTGAGTAAGTCTGGACTGCTCGGTTTAGCTCTTCCAATTTAGCAGAAGCAATGGCTGAGCGAGCGGTAGTTTGTTTTCCAACGATAACTGGGAAAATCAAGAGCAATATGATACCAATTACTAATATAGAAAAGAGAAGCTCGAATATACTTACAGCATTATTTTTTGAATTATAATAAAAACAATTCAAAACTCAAAATATTAGTTTGAACTATTTAATGTAATGGATGGAAGAGGGATCGTAAGGGAAGAAGGCATATTAACCGATCTGCCTTTCATGTAGGTAGAAAGTGTATTTTCACTAAAGGACAAATAGGGTTTTAAAATTTGGTAGCGGGATTCGTTATTTGTTGCATTGCTCCACGTAGAATTTGCTGAACTGAAGCCATTTGCTTGAACAAAAGCTGCAAGAGCTAAGTTTAAGGCTTCTACGCGAGCTTGAGCCAAGCTTTGTTCGCTATCTTGGCGCATTTTGATAATATTTGGAATAGCCAAAAAACTTATAATACCGATTATGGCCACAGCAGCCAACAATTCAACTAGGGAGAACCCCTTTTTGAGATTTAAATCGTATTTATGGGACATTTTGTTGTTGGACGAAGGGAGGGTCTGTTCCATTCCAAGTTGTGAAAGTCAGGATTCTTCCTGCACTAGCAAGAGCAGTTGAAGTAATTCCTGATGAAGTTGCATTAAAGATATTGCGAATTTTAGGGTCTAAGTAAATTTGAATTGCTTGAAAAACTTGAGCGTGTCCCCCTTGTAAAAGGGTTAAATAGTTTGTTCTTGTTGCTTCAATACCATTAGTATTAGAGCTGTTAACGATCCAGGCGGTTAAAGCAGTTTGAAGAACGGCTTGTTGTTGTTCGGCTAAGCGGATGTTTGAATCGCGAGAAGCATTCGTGATACCAGTTATGGCAATTGAGGCTAAAATACTTATGATAGCTATAGTTACTAGAAGCTCGACCAGAGTAAAAGCCTTTATGGAATAATTTGCCATTTAGAGTGAATAGACGGAAATAGTTCTTGTGCGCAAGTTTAAGATGTTGTTAGAATCCCTCCACAATAAAAATTCCCAATCATATCGTCTGTTATCTTTAAAAAGACTTAAAATTTTAGTGTGGGAGGGATTAAAACGGTCACTGGAAATTTGAAGATCACTTAAAAAATCTGTTAAGTTATACCAAGTTCCAATGTTTGTTGGGGGGTTAGAGCCGTAAGCAACAGATGCATAATTACCGCTATTGTGGATAACAAACTGGCGTGTTCCGTTAACCAGGTTGGAAGTCAACATGAAAGTGGGCATTGGTTCTAGGCCTGAGACAGTTCCATTGAAAGTTGCGGTTCCCCCATTTGCTGCGACATTAAGGATTCTTGAAGCTACTCCTATGAAATTCCAGCTGGGAGTTGGAGTAGGGGTGGGGGTTGGCGAGTTCTCAGAGGATGTGTAAGAGAAAGATGAAGTTGTAGGGTTAAAAGTTAAAGTGTAAGTGACAGAACCAACTGTAAGTGTTCGATGGGGTTGGATTTTGATACCATCCTCGCGGTTGAGAGCGGCTAAAGCTTGTTCAAGATTTGAAGCATCTTTTCCACCTTCGGCGAGATACTGACGGTAAGCGTTATTTAATATATTGGTTTGGTAGGTTATTATGTCGGAGTTTGAAGTTGCATAGCGATAAATTGGGTAAGATATAGCACTCAGGAGACCAATGATGGCAATAATGGCGAGAACTTCAACACTCGTGAAAGCCAAGCAGAAGCGTCTATAGGAGAGATGTTTTTCTTTTTTCATTTTTTACTACCTCCTTATTGTAAAAATACTCTTTTTTTGGGCAAGCGCAAGAAACATAAGTTTCTGTTAAAGAGTTGGATGCTTAAGAAATCTTTAGTTTCTTCAAAATCATGAAAAAATAATTAAGACAAAATTATTGATTGAGATTTTTCTGAGATAATTTTCCGCGCAAGTGGAGAAGGATGGGCAACCCGCAGAATGGCCATTTGGAACGGATTTGACGGAGTAGGAATTCGCGGTAGGAATTGAGGAGGAGGTGAGGATTGTTAACAAAGAAAACAATTTCTGGGGGAGAAAAGGGAGTGTTTTGTTTGGGGAGGACTTGAGCTGAGTAGTAAATCTTGAACCTTTTCCCACTACGGATGGGCGGGGGGTAGGATTGGAGGGAGTCCTGGAGTAAACGGTTAAGTTCTCCAGTGCCGATTCTCTGCTTGGCTTGTTTTTCCACCTTAGAAATATGGGTAAAAAGATTTTTAAGTCCTGTTTTTTTTTGGGCTGATATGGGAATGAAAGGAGCCCAGTAGAGAAAAAACAAATCCCTACGAAATTTTTCGATTAGTGAATTTTTGTGGTTCTGAATAAGGTCCCATTTGTTGATCGCTACGACGGTAGCTTTTTCTTTTTTAAGGATGATTTGGGCGATTTTTTTGTCCTGAGAAGATACGCTTCTTGAAGCGTCCAACAAGAGGATACAGAGATCGGCAATTTCGATGGCTTTTTCTGTCCGGATAGCGCTGAAGACTTCGACGGAGGTTTTGTGCCTTGAGCGGTGGCGCAAACCGGCGGTATCACAAAGTAAGTAGTGTTTGTTATTAAAGGTGAACGGTGTTTCGACAAGGTCGCGTGTCGTTCCGGGGATTTCACTTACTATAGCTCTTTCCTCACCAACGAGTGCGTTGAGGAGGGAGGACTTGCCAGTATTTGGCCTACCGACGATGGCGATCCGGATTTGATGCTGATTGGGAATGGAGGGGGCTGTGGGGTTGGAGGTATGAATCCTGCCGAGGAGAGATTCGATTTCCTCGATGAGTCTTGGTATTCCGTGGCCATGTTCTGCACTGATTGCAAATACCGGGAATCCGATGGCTTCAAATTCACTGGTCAGGAATTGATTTTGCGGGGAATCAATTTTATTTGCGACAAGGAGGACTGGTTTTTCGGTTTTGCGGAGTAATTTTGCCAAATCTTTATCAATTGGCAGGAGGCCATCTTTTGCGTCGGTGACGAAGAGGATGATGTCTGCGGTTTCGATAGCGGCGATTGCACCGAGACGAACGGGTTCTGCAAAATCCGGGTCGGGTTCTGCGCCGATTCCACCGGTATCTATGATTTCGAATGGTGTTTTACCAAGACGGGAGATGGCGACGAGCCTATCGCGAGTTACACCTGGTTGGTCGTGAACGATTGCAATTTTACGGCCGGCGAGGCGGTTAAAGAGGGCTGATTTACCGACATTCGGTCTGCCAACGATGGCGACTCTCTTCATAGTTTTTGAGTGAAGGGGACATTGAAGATGGGGCTATCTTTAACTTACTTTATAAAGGCGTTGGAATCGCTGGATAGAGAGCGCGCGACCGGTTAATTCATCTATATCGAGGATAGCGGCGCAAATTCGGACGTCTCCGCGTGCGATATGGAGCTGAGTGGGCATGGAAGTAAGGAATTTTTGCAAGACGACTGCGGGCTCACGGCCGAGTATTGAAATATCAGCGCCACACATACCGACATCGGTTAGGAAGGCAGTTCCGTTTGGGAGGATGCGCTCGTCGGCGGTTTGGACGTGTGTATGAGTGCCGATGACTGCAGAAACTTTGCCGTCCAAGTGCCAAGCAAGGGCGGCTTTTTCGCTTGTAGTCTCCCCGTGGACATCTACGAGAAGGACATTTGTTTCGGTGCGTAAGATTTCTATTTCTTGCCGGAGGCGATCGAAGGGGTTTTCCAAGAGTTGTTTCATAAAAGTTCTGCACTGGGCGTTTAGGACACCGACTTTCCCTTTTGCTGTTTCCAAGACGATGCTGCCAGCACCTGGCGTTCCGGCTGGATAGTTTATGGGACGGAGAACACGGGGTTCGGTGGAGATCCATTGGGCCAGATCTTTTTGGTCCCAGACATGGTCACCGGTTGTGATGACGGCGATCCCGCAACGAAGAAGATCAATTGCGATTTTGGGTGTAATTCCTTTGCCTCCGGCTGCGTTTTCACCATTAGCGACAAAAAAATCTATTTTGAATTCTTCTTTGATTGAGGCGAGATTTTCAATGATTGTAGAGCGACCGGGCTCGCCGACGATATCTCCGAAAAACATTAAACGGATCATGTCTGATATTTTGTGTGAAAGGAGGGCATGCTAACCAATTTGCCATGCGAATCCAATTTTTGGTTAGTGTGTTTATTTTTTTATTGAGCGTTGGTTCCCAAGCTCAAAAGCTGAGCCCATTGGCATTGCGTCCTGATTGGTCTCAACTTGAGGCCTTCCAGGAGACGATAACAGCTGATGAATTTCTCAACCTTCTTGAGAAGGTTTATTGTCCTGATGGTTCGTGGAGAAAATGGATTAATGTAAATTCGGACGGTGCACTGATATTTACTTCACCTGGGAAACCGAGGTTCTGGCTTAAATTTGCGAGGGAGAAAGGTTATGAACGTCCGATTCCTCGCTATTGGAGGACGCTGAGGGAACTACCTCCTCCCTTGCCTGGCAAGCCTTTAAGTGGTTTGCATATAGCGATAGATGCCGGGCATCTAGGTGGTAAGTGGGCGAAGATGGAGGAGCGATGGTTTCAAATAGGGGGAACAAAACCCGTAACAGAGGGAGACATGACTCTTTATGTAGCCAAGCTCCTACGGAATCGGCTAAGTGAACTTGGAGCTCGTGTATCACTGGTGAGGGATAGCACTTCGCCCGTGACGAAGGCTCGTCCGAAGTCCCTCAGGAGGGAAGCGATTGCGTCTTTGCGTCAACGCGGCATCAAGATTAATAACCATAATATCCAAAAAGAGAGTGAGTTGCTTTTTTACCGGACGAGCGAGATTCGGGCGCGGGGTAACTTTATCAACCAAAAGATTCGGCCGGATCTGGTTTTGTGTTTACATTTTAATGCGGAGGAATGGGGGGATCCGGCGCGTCCAAAATTAACGGAGGTTAATCATTTGCATCTTTTGGTTTCGGGAGGATTTGGTGGAGAGGAGCTTGAGTATGAGGATCAACGGATGAATATGTTAATTAAGCTACTAAATCGTTCACACTTTGAGGAGGTAGCGATTGCCAGAAAATTAGCGGATACGATGAGCCGTTATATGCAATTGCCTCCCTTTCTTTACAAGAATCCAAAGGTTGCGAGGCTAAGTGAGGATGGGTATATCTGGGGGAGGAACTTACTTGCAACACGGCTTTATGAATGCCCGGTGATTTTTGCTGAGCCGTATGTGATGAACAACATTGAGACTTTTGCTCGGATTCAAGCTGGTGACTATGAAGGGCTTAGAGTTGTTGGTGGAATGAGACGTCCGAGTATCTATCGCGAATATGCTGAAGCGGTTGTGCAAGGATTGATCAATTACTACAAGCGATAGAGAAAAGTTAATTTTTTGGTGTAAATCAGATGTATCGGTCGAGAGAATGGTTGGAGGAATGGGAGTCGGAGAAATTAGCGCCATGGGCTGTTTTTTCTGGGCGGTCGCTTGGCCGTGTTTATGGTGAGGATTTCCACCTATACCGGACTCATTTTCAGCGGGATCGAGCTAGGGTGATCCACAGTTCTGCGTTTCGCCGGCTTGATGGGAAGACTCAAGTATTTCTTAATGGAACAGGGGATCATTTTCGGACGCGTTTGACGCACACGATTGAGGTAGCCTCGGTTGCTCGGTCAATAGCGAGGGCACTTGGCCTTAATGAAGATTTAACCGAAGCAATTGCTCTTGCCCACGATTTGGGCCATCCGCCATTTGGCCATGCAGGCGAACGAGCCCTTAATGAGCTTATGGCAGAGCATGGAGGTTTTGACCACAATCAGCAGAGTTTGCGGGTTGTCCAATTTCTGGAGCACAAGTATCCAAACTATTCTGGATTAAATTTAAGTTATGAAGTTCTGGAAGGGCTAAAGAAACACGACACAGTTTTCCAATTACCGGATGGGACTGAGTATTATTCTCCGAGTCTTGAAGCACAAGTGGCCGATGTTGCTGATGAGATAACTTACTTTAGCCATGATCTTGATGACGGGATTGCCTCTGGTTTGATACCGATTGAGAGACTTTCGTGTGTTACGCTTTGGAGTGAAGCGCTTGAAATTGCTTTGCCTAACTTGAGGGGAGAGTTTGATATGCGTCGGGATCGTTGGTTTGTGATTCGTTGCCTCATCAATCGGGAAGTGGATGACGTTATTAAGACTTCATTATCAAAAATTGAAGAAAGCAAGGTAAGAAGTGTTGAGGATGTTCGCAGAAAAAAAGATAAAATTATCCAGTTTTCTGAAGGATTACGTCGGAAGAATTTAGAGCTTCGCAAATTTTTGTTTGATAATTTCTACCAGCATCCGTCGTTGACAAAGCTCCTTGAGAACTGTTCTGGGTATATCTATCGATTGTTTGGGGTTTTTCTCAAGAGGCGGGAATTAATGAGCAGTCGTGCTTTGGAGCGGCTTGAATTGGATGGCTTGCATCGAGTTGTGAGTGATTATATTGCCGGAATGACGGATCGCTTTCTTTTGAGAAAGCTGAGAGAGTTAGGGGAAATTGGCATGTGTTGAGGTGTTCCCTTTCGCCTTGTGTGGAGGTAATAGGCGACTTAAGTTTGGCAAACTTGGGTTTATGCAAACAACAGAGAAACTAGGCGGGCCTGAAATTACTCAATTCTCTGTCTTTCTGAACAACAAAGTTGGAGCCTTACGCGATTTGGTGCGTTTGTTACGGGAGCATAGCATATTAGTTTTGGCGCTAACAGTTTTAGATGCTTCCGAGTCTGCGATTGGGAGGATTCTCGTCAGTGATCCAGAGCGGACCCGCGACCTCTTTCGAGAGAACAACATCCCTTTTAGTGAGACAAGTGTTCTCGCGGTTGAGCTAGCGGAAGGTGCTGCAGACCTACCACGTGTTCTTTCGGCTTTGCTACTAGCGGAGGTAAATATCCATTTTTGCTATCCACTACTTACGCGTCCGCGTGGTCGAGCGGTTTTTGTGGTGTGTGTGGATGATATTGAGTGTGCGCGTGGGGTATTGAATTCCGAGAAGTTTCAGCTTTTGAAGCAGACGGATTTGTCGCGGTAATGACAACTGAGCAAAGCTATCCTTCCGTGATGGAACACCGGGTTGGTGGTGTTTTGGTTCCTCTTTTTGCACTGTGTGGAGAAAACGATTTAGGGATTGGTGACATTGCGGCGCTTCGGGAGGGTATACGATGGGCTAAGTCAAAGGGTCTTGGTTTTATTCAATTACTACCGATTAATTACCCTGGTTCGGACCATAGTCCCTACAATTTGCTGAGTTCGATGGCGATTGATCCGTTGACGATTTCTTGCCATCCCCGGGACCTGCCTGAAGTTCCTTTTGAGCTCTGGGAGAGAAGCGTAAAAGAAGCGCGTGGAGGGGATACGGTGGATTATGGGGAGGTGACCCGCAGAAAAAATTCACTGTTGGAAGCTGCGGCGGAAGCTTTTTTTGAAAGAGCGAAGAAGGGGCGTTTAGCTGAGTTTGAACGTTTTGTTTCAGTTGAGCGGGAATGGCTGGAGGATTTTGCTCTGTATGCGACTTTGAGGGAGATCCATAAAACAGAGGTTTTTGACGCATGGCCTTCTGAACATAGAAGTGTGGAGGGGGCTCGCCATTGGTTGGAATCACTGAAAGGGGCGGAAGCCGATGCGATAAAAAAGCGGTTTCGTTTCCACAAATTCGTCCAATGGGTTGCCATTAAGCAATGGACTTCTGTATCGAGATTTGCGGAAAAGAGCGGAACATTTCTCATAGGGGATGTTCCTGTTGGTGTTAGCATTTACAGTGTTGATGTTTGGGCAAATCCACAGCTTTTTCGGTTGGATTTATCGAGCGGAGCACCTCCGGAGAAGGTTTTCCAGGCAGATTCTTTTACGGCGCAATGGGGGCAGAATTGGGGTTTCCCTCTCTACAATTGGTATGCAATGTCGAAGGACAATTTTCGATGGTGGCGAAGGAGGCTACAGATGTTGCGGAGGATATTTCGAATTCTTCGGGTGGATCATGCATTAGGTTTTTTCCGTATTTATGCTTTTCCATGGCGGCCGGAGCAAAACCAAGAATTTTTGGGGCTTAGTTTGGAGGAAGCTGCGGCGAAGACGGGTGGCAGGCTGCCTGGATTTGTGCCTTACAATGACGATACGGAGGAGAATCGTCGGAGAAACCTCCAACATGGGGAGACTCTGTTAGGGATACTGGTTGAGGAGATGGGGGCAGGAGGTCTGATTGCAGAGGACTTGGGGGAGGTCCCACCTTATGTTCGACCATGTCTTGCTCGGATGGGGCTACCCGGTTTTAAGATACCTCAGTGGGAGCGTCTGCCTAATGGGAGGTTTATACCTGGTTCTGAATATCCACGAGTTTCTATTGCGACTTACGCAACCCATGACCATCCGCCGCTGCGACAAATTTGGGATGAGTTGGTAGATAAAGCTACGAAACTTACTAATGAGAAGAACAAGACTTTGAGGGATAATGCGCTTGAAGAGTTGCAGGCATTATGGGAGTTTTGCGGTGAAAAACCGGAGGGTGTTCCTCTTCGACGGTTTGACTTAAAAATTCTGCGCGTTCTTCTCCGAGGACTTTGGAAATGCAATTCCTGGCTTGCAGCTGTTGGGATAAATGATCTTTTTGCAACATCGCAGCGGTTTAATGTTCCCGGTACTTCCGGGAATCAGAATTGGACAGCTCGTATCGAAGCATCTGTTTCGCAGTGGAATTCACGGTATAGCGCTGAAATTCGTGCATGGAGCCGCGACTTGAAAACCATTCGTCCTTTACCAAAAACTCTAGCTAGCAAGTGAACTACCGACGCTGCAACATTTGCACATTGATGAAGTAAGATGCTATGAGCTCGACTTTTTTGGGGGTTTTATTGTTGGGGGCGTGTTTGGCAGTGCTTGTTTTTGCGGTTCTTGTGATGCGTTACAGAGATCGTCTTGCTGCTCTTGCGTTAGCTTTGAATTCCCGGGATTCGAAAATTAAACTACTCGAGGAGGAAATCCAAAATTTAAACAGCAAGATTAAATCCCGGGAGGAGGAGCTAAATGCGGTGCTGCAGAATCAAAGCTCCCTGCGTCAAATGGAGATTCGGATTAAGGAAGTTTCTGATCGTTTGGCGGAGGCTTTACGTGTTGCGCGGATGGGTTTGTGGGAATTTTACCCTGAGAGCAATGTAATAAACTTATCTCCTGAAGCTGCGTTGCTTTTCGAAATTCATGAAAGTTCAGCACGTCCTCAGCCTGCTGCGTTTGTGTTTCGTTTTTTCCACAATGATGATCGGCCGCTCTTGCAGGAGGCGTTGCGGCTTGCTGTTGAGAGTAATCTTCCCTTTGACGTAACATGCCGATATACGACGACACGCAATCGGCAGCGATGGCTGCGTGCTTCGGGACGTTCAGCGCAATCGCGAGATGGTTCGATACGTGTGCTAGGGATGTTTCAAGATGTCACGGAGCAGGAGGAAGCGATTACGCGAGCGGGCGAGCTAGCTGCACGTGCAGAACTTGCGAATGAGGCGAAAAGTGAATTTTTGGCCAACATGAGCCATGAAATTCGAACTCCTATGAATGGAGTTATTGGGATGCTTGGCCTTTTGCTGGATACGTCGTTAAATGATGAGCAGAGGCGATACGCGACGACAGCTCTAGAGAGCAGTGAATCGTTGCTTAGCCTGATTAATGACATTCTTGATTTTTCAAAAGTCGAGGCAGGCAAACTAAAATTAGAGGAATTGGATTTCGATCTCCAAAGTCTATTGGACGATTTTGCGGCGAGTTTGTCCTTTAAGGCGCACGAGAAAGGTTTGGATTTTTGCGTGGATGTGGATCACGACGTGCCGGTCAATTTGATAGGAGACCCTGGCCGCTTACGTCAAATACTAGTGAATTTAGCGGGTAATGCGATTAAGTTTACCCACAAGGGCGAAGTATTTGTTCATGTAGAATTTATCAAGCAGGAGGGCGATACGTTTTTGCTAAAATTTCGGGTTCGCGATACCGGCATTGGGATACCAGAGGACAAACAGAAATATCTTTTTGATAAGTTCAGCCAAGTGGATGCCTCGATTACGCGTAAATATGGAGGAACGGGGCTTGGGTTGGCGATATCGAAGCGTTTGTGTTCGCTAATGGGGGGAGAGATTGGGTTAAAGAGCCCCATATACCCGGAATTGGAGCCTGATGGGATGCCGGGTTCAGAATTTTGGTTTACAGCGCGATTTAAGGGGAGTTCGACGAAACCGGTGGAGGAAGAGATTCCGCGGGAGCTATTTGGCAAGCGAGTGCTTGTTGCGGACCCTTGCCGGTGTATTCGTGATACACTTGCAAGACAGCTCATGCGGTTAGGCTTTTTGGCGTATGAGACGGCGACAGACGTTACCGCATCGGATACACTCGAGCGAGGAGCAAATGAGGACAATCCGTTCGAATTTGTTTTTGCTGATGTTCGGATAGCATCGGAGATAAGCCAAACGATTGAGAATTTGGCTATCAAGCATCGGCCGAAAGCTGTAGTGCTCTATCGTTTAGGAGAGAAACAGAAGCCACAAATTCGATATTTTGATTATCTATTGACGAAGCCTGTTTCGCGAGCAGAACTAATTCGCACACTGCGTGAGCTTGCTGGGATTTCGACTCCCCAGCAAAAAGCACAAAGGACAAGCTTTGATGGAATATTTGCGGACCGGAAGGCACGGATATTGCTTGCTGAGGACAATATAACGAATCAGCAAGTGGCGCTTGGACTTTTGCGCAAATTTGGTTTGAGGGCGGATGCTGTAGCGAATGGAGCGGAAGCGATTTTGGCTTTAGAGACTGTTCCTTACGATCTTGTTCTGATGGATGTTCACATGCCTGAGCTCGATGGGCTGAATGCTACCCGTATTATCCGTGAGAATCGTCCTAAGATTAGTAATCCCAATATACCGATTATTGCGATGACTGCTCGGGCGATGCAGGATGACCGCCAGGTTTGTTTGGAGGCGGGTATGAACGACTATATTTCAAAACCGGTTTCGCCCAAAGAACTGGTTGAGGTTCTTTCCCGTTGGCTGCCCCCACCTCCGGGACAAGAAAAGGAAGATGAAAAAACTTCCTCTCACAAACCAACAAATGAGATAACCGAAACTAACGAAATGAACCCCACCGATCACCAGCAAGTTAAAACGTTCGATAAGAAAGCCCTCCTTGAAGATTTGATGGAGGACCAGAATCTTTTCCAGCAAGTTATTAACGTGTATCTAGATTCTACCCCGAAGCAGTTTGAGTCTTTGAAGGAAGCTGTCGCTGCATCAAATTTGGGGAGTGTGAGGGAGATAGCCCATTCGCTTAAAGGAGCATCTGGTTATTTGCATGCCGATGCTTTTCGAGCAACAATGGCGGAGATTGAAAAACTGGGAGCTGAAGGCAAGAGGGATGGGCTAGCTTCACTGCTAAATACTGCTGAAGAGCAGTTAAATGCTCTTTTAGCTGACCTTCGCGCCAGTGTGTAACAGGGGGAGTGAGAGGCTGTGTGAGAATGTAACATCATGATGATTGCCAAAAGATGTTTGTCAAATTGACAGCGGCCATAAGGCCAGTTGCTGTCAAGGCGGTAATATTCGATTTTGATGGAACTTTAGCAGATACTTTTGCAATTGCGGTTGAGGTTTACAACTCGGTGGCAGTGGATTTTGGTTGCCGTATTGTAAAGCAGGAAGAAATACCTGCAGCTCGTAAGAAGAGCGCCCGGCAACTAATGGGCGAACTTGGAGTAACGAAGAGGAAGTTACCCCGATTAGCTGCACGGTGCTTGAAGCTTATCCATCAAAAAATGGAGTGCGTCCTCCCTTTCCCAGGGATAACGGCGTCAATTTTGACGCTAAAAAATTCCGGGTTGATCCTTGGGATACTTACCTCAAATTCGTGCGAAAATGTGGAAGTTTTCCTTCGAAAGAATGATTTGGAGAAGTTTGATTTTGTGCGGTCATCTTCGCGTTTGTTTGGGAAGGCTAAGGAGATTCGTAGTATCCTAAAGGAATATGGTTGGAAACCTTCGGAAGTTGCTTTTGTTGGGGATGAATGTCGGGATATGGAAGCTGGCGCCAAAGCAAAAGTTGTGACGGTTGCGGTTGGGTGGGGGTTTAATCTCCCTGAAGCTTTGTTGGAGCAGAAGCCGGATTTATTTCTTCAATATCCGGAGCAACTTTCGGAGGCATTTCAACTCAAGAGTAGCGGAAGGCAGGACAAGTAATAGAGGGAAGTGCGGGTAAGAAGATGACAATAGCATCTTTTATTCATAAGGGGCGAAGCATTTACGGAAAAAAGGTTTTGTTTATCTTCTTTTTGATTTTTTTTCTCGGTATTGGCGGTTGTGGGCGCAAGGGGATGAGACCTGATCTGATTTTTATCAATGGAGCTGAGCCGGAGACACTCGATCCGGCGATCATAACTGGGCAACCGGAATCGCGGATAGTTTCTGCGCTTTTTGAGGGGCTGATGCGATTCAACTCCAGCGGGCGTGCGGAGCCTGGCGTAGCGGAGAGGTGGGAGATCAGCGCGGATAGAAAAACTTACCGTTTTTATCTTCGGAGAAATGCCTGTTGGAGTGATGGGAGGCCTGTTACGGCGCACGATTTTGTAGCCTCCTGGAAGCGGGTTCTTGAACCTGCGACTGGTGCTGCCTACAACTACCAGCTATTTTTTATCAAGAATGCGCGGCTATATGCTGAGGGGAAGGTATCTGAATTTTCTGAGGTTGGGATTCGGGCCATTAATAATCAAACTTTGGAGGTTGAGTTGGAGAATCCGATTCCTTTTTTTCTGGAGCTATGTGCATTCCCGACACTTTTCCCTGTTCGGTTGGACTGTATCACAAGCTGGGGTGATAATTGGATCAAACCGGAGCACATAGTCAACAATGGGGCATATCGGTTAGTAAGTTGGCGAATAAATGACAGGATTGTGCTGCGAAAAAATCCGCACTATTGGGATCGGGAGAATGTGCGTTTGGATTCTGTCGAAATTTTACCTATAAGCAAAGCAAGCACGGCGATAAACTTTTACGCGAGTGGAGCAGCTGATCTCATTCTCGACAAAGGGCTTGCGCCGACATCTTTGCTTGACGAGCTGAGGAAACGCCCCGATTTCCATTCTTCTCCGTTTTTGGGAACGTATTTTCTGAGGTTTAATGTCACGAGGGCGCCATTTCACGATGCGCGAGTGCGGAAGGCTTTTTCGATATGTATATCTAATTCTGAGATAACACGGCGTATTACGAGGGGAGGAGAAATGGCTGCAAGTGGATTTGTGCCGCCTGGCTTAAGCAATTATTCTGGGGTTCGAGGGTTGGGCTACTCTCCTGAAGCTGCGCGTCGTTTATTGGCTGAGGCGGGATATGGTGGTGGGGTTGGACTTCCCCGGATTGTTTACCTCTACAGTGAAGGAGAGCTTAATGAAGCGATAGCTGTGGAATTGCAAAGTTTGTGGGCGAAAGAGCTTGGCGCAACGGTGAGCCTCCAGCGGCAAGAATGGAAGGTGTATTTAAATTCGTTGAATTCGTTGGATTTCTCGATTGCTCGCTCGAGTTGGGTAGGGGACTATCCTGATGCAAACACATTTTTGGATATGTTTGTAACGAATGGTGGGAATAATCGAACAGGGTGGAGCGATGCTCGTTATGATGAATTGATTGCTGCTGCTGGCAGGGAAGCGGACGAGGTTCGTCGTGCGAGTTTATTAGCTGAGGCGGAGAGGATCCTCGTTGAGGAGGAGTGTGTCATCTTTCCGATTTTCTATTACGTTGGCATTCAACTATATGATCCCAGGAAGTTGGGTGGGATAGAGGGAAACCTTTTGGATGAGCATCCGATACGGGCGATGTATCGCCGTGATCGGGTTGGTGAGAAGCACTAAGGTTAGAGAAGGAATGAAAATTCTCGACCGGTATATTGGACTTTCTGTTCTGACTGCGACAGTTTTGGGGGTTGTGGTTTTAACGTTTGTGATTGTGTTGGGAAATGTTTTTCGGGAGTTGATGGATCTGTTGATAAATCGAGATGTCCCCTTAGAGAGTGTGCTTCGGTTTATGCTTTATGCGCTTCCGTTTTCGTTGACTTACACGATTCCTTGGGGCTTGTTGACTGCTTTGCTTCTGGTATTTGGGCGTATGTCTGCTGATAGTGAGCTTGTGGCGATGAGGGCCTGCGGTATTAGCTTTTGGCGGGTGTCGTTACCGGCGTTGGTGTTGGCGTGCTTGCTATCGGTATTTTGTTTTTGGGTATCTACGGAGGTTGCCCCATGGGCGGAGCAGAGGATGGCGAAGCAAATATTCCAAATAGCGACGAGCCGGCCGGCATCTTTGTTTGTTGCTGGGGAAGTGATTACGGAATTTCCTGGGAGGCGGATTTACGTTGGGAAGAAAGAGGGGAATCGTTTGGAGAAGTTGGTTTTGTTTGAATTGGATGAAGTAGGGTATCCGATACGGACGATTTTTGCGCGTGAAGGGGAGATTAATTTTGACGAGAAGGGGATGCAGCTTTTGCTGAAGGTTTATGAAGCGCTTTATGAACAACGAGACCTTGAAGAACCCCAGAATTTGTTGAAGCTTCAGCGGGGGATATACGTTCGGGAGGGGGTTTTGCAAATTAAGCTTGATTCGCTATACAAGGCGCATGAGAGGAGGAAGCGGATAAGCGCTTATACCCTGAGGGAGTTACATCAGAGGCTGAGGGAGGGTGGGCTCAGTGAGCGGGAGGCAATCCGGACACGTGTGGAAATCAATAAGCGATATTCAGCTTCCCTTGCTTGTATTGCTTTTGCGGTGTTGGGTATCCCGCTTGGTATAACGACACATCGGCGGGAGACTTCGGCGGGTTTTGCGGTTAGTTTGGTGATAGCGCTGGTTTACTATTTTTTTATCATTCTAGCGGAGACATTTAGTGCTGAACCGAAGATGCGGCCGGATTTGTGGATTTGGGTGCCGAGTATGGTATTTATTATGGGGGGAGGGGCTTTAATGATACGTTTGGTGAGGAGTTAGGTAGGAAAGGGCATGAATGAAGATAGGTATATCTATTTTTGAAGCATTGGAGCTTCATTTTTGTCGGGGTTAGAGGAAAAGTTTTTGGAGTTTTCGTAAGGGCTTTTAAGATAGGTGTAGGAGTCGAGAGTAGATTCGTATTCATCGAGCCAGCGCATAGCTTCGTTGGGTTTGAGTTTGTCGCTTTTGAGAGCGGCGTCAGTTTGAGCTTTCATGCGGCGGGCTAGCTCGCGGGTGTCCCATTGGGTGAGGGAGAGGACTTGCCCGACGGTGCTTCCGCGGATGACTTCTTCGACGTAGTAACCGCAGTCTTCGTCCTCATCGAGGAAGATGTGCATTTCGTTGACGCGGCCAAAGAGGTTGTGGAGGTCACCCATGATGTCTTGGTAGGCTCCTGCGAGGAATATGCCGAGGTAGTAGGGTTCGCCTGGACGGAGTCGGTGGATGGGGAGTGTTTCTTTGACGTCCTGGAGGTCAATAAATTTGGAGACTTTTCCGTCTGAATCGCAGGTGATGTCCACGAGTGTGCCTTGGCGCTCTGGGAATTCGTCGAGTCGGTGGATAGGGATGATTGGGAAGAGCTGACCGAGTGCCCAGTGGTCGAGGAGGGATTGGAAGACGGAGAAGTTGCAAAGGAGTTGGTCCCCGAGGGCGATTTCCATATCTTTAACTTCTTCGGGGATGTAACGCATGCCACGGAAGCTTTCGACGACCCGCTCTGCTACGTGCCAATAGACGGTTTCGATTTTAGCTTTGTCGCGGAGTTCGAGGAGGCCGAGGTCGAACATGCTTTGAGCTTGATCGCGGATTTGCTGAGCGTCGTGGAGATTTTCGAGGCGATTTTTTCGGCCGATGTTTGCAAGGATGTCGAAAATTTCGTGGACGAGTTTATGGTCTGAGGGTTCGGGGTGGATTTGGAGTGGGTCTGTTTTTTTGAGGATGGCTGAGAAGGCTTCGATGAGTAGGACGGAGTGGTGGGCGACGATGGCGCGGCCGCTTTCGCTGACGAGTGTTGGGTGGGGGACGCCTTCTGCGTCACAAATTTCCATGACATTGTAAACGACGTCGCGGGTGTATTCGTGGAGTGTGTAATTCATGGAGCTGTCGAAGTTGGTGCGGCTGCCGTCGTAGTCAACGCCAAGCCCACCGCCGACGTCGAGGTAGCCGAGTTCGTGTCCCATTTTATAAAGTTTGGCGTAGAAGCGTGCTGCTTCGCGGACGGCACGTTTGACGGTTACGATGTCAGTTATTTGTGATCCGACGTGGAAGTGGACGAGTTTGAGGCAGTGAGCCAATCCGCGTTGGTGGAGGAAATCACTAGCTGCGACGAGGTCTGCGGTTGAGAGGCCGAATTTGGCGTTTTCGCCGCTGCTGGTAGCCCATTTGCCTGATCCTTTGGATTGGAGGCGCAAGCGGACACCGATGTAAGGCTCGACGTTGGCGGTGCGAGCAGATTCAACAATTTCAAAGACTTCTTCGAGTTTTTCGGCGACCGGGATGATTTTTTTTCCGAGTTTACGGCCGAGCATGACCATGCGGAGGAATTCTCGATCTTTGTATCCGTTGCATATTAGGAGGCTTTCGGGGTCGTTGTGGTAAGCGAGGGCCGCCATTAACTCTGGCTTACTACCTGCTTCGAGGCCAAAGTGATAAGGGATACCTGCATCTAGAATTTCCTCGACGACTTCGCGGAGCTGGTTTACTTTGATGGGGAAGACGCCGCGGTAGAGGTTTTTATAACCTGCTTCAGAGATGGCAGATGCGAAAGCTTCGTTGAGGGTGCGGACGCGGTCGCGCAGGAGGTCTTGGAAGCGGACGACGATGGGGAAGGAGAGGCCGCGCTGGCGTGCTTCGTTGACGATTTCCATGAGTTCGATTTTTGTTCCTGCAGCGGGGTTTGGGACGACTGCGAGGTTGCCGTTATTGTTGATGCGGAAGTAGTTTTCACCCCAGCGGTCAACATTGTAGAGGGCTGTAGCGGAGGCAGTGTCGAAGGCACTCATTTTAATGCTATGTGTGAGATTATGTGTAGGGATGGGAGGGTTGGGGTTTTAGCGCATTTTTATGGTGAGGGGGGAGAAGAATTTAAAAAAGGATAATCTGGTTAAGAATGTAGTTTTTCAGGCATTCCAGAGGGATCGGTCGAGTGTTCTGTATTGGAGGGCTTCGTAGAGGTGGTTTTCGGAGATTTGGTCTGAGTTGTCGAGGTCAGCGATAGTGCGGGCGACTTTGAGGATGCGGTCGTAGGCGCGGGCGCTGAAGTTGAGTTCGCGCATGGCGTTTTGGAGCAATTTGGAGCAGGGAGATGAGATTGTGCAGAATTGCTGGATGGAGCGTTTGGACATTCTAGCGTTGCAGGAGTGGCGTTGAGAGGCGAAGCGATTTGCTTGGATTTGGCGAGCGGCGATTACGCGTTGGCGGATGGTAGCGGAGGATTCAGCGGGTGTGGTGGAGGAGAGGTGATGGAATTCGACTGCTGGGGCTTCGATGTGGATGTCAATGCGGTCGAGGAGTGGGCCAGAAATTTTGTTGCGGTATTTAGCGACTTCTGAAGTTGAGCAGCGGCAATTTGCGTTTGGGTTGCCGAAGTTGCCACAGGGGCAAGGGTTCATGGCGGCTACGAGCATGAAATCTGCTGGAAAGGTAACTGTTCCTGAGGCGCGGGTGATGACGGCTCTATGGTCTTCGAGAGGGACGCGGAGGGCTTCGAGGGCAGAACGTTTGAATTCAGGCAATTCGTCGAGGAAGAGGACTCCGTTGTGAGCGAGGCTGACTTCGCCGGGAGTGGGGTTAGTGGAGCCGCCAATGAGTCCGACGTCGGATATGGTGTGGTGAGGGGCGCGGAAGGGGCGGCGGGAGACAAAGGGTTCATCGGGAGAAAGGAGGCCACAGACGCTGTGGATTTTGGTAGTTTCGATAGCTTCTTCGAGGGTGAGAGGTGGGAGAATGGAGGGGATGCGTTTGGCGATCATGGATTTTCCACTGCCTGGGGGGCCGATGAGGAGGAGGTTATGGCCGCCTGCGACAGCGATTTCGACGGCGCGGCGAACGTTTAGCTGGCCGCGAACTTCGCTGAAGTCCACATCGTGATGGGAGTGGGAGGCGAAGAAATCGTCTGGGTTAGCTTGGACAGGGGTGAGGGAAATTTTTTTGCTGAGGAAGTCGAAGGCTTCACGGAGGGAGCGGACACCATAGACTTCGATGCCGGAGACCATAGCGGCTTCGGTGGCATTAGCGATGGGAAGGATGACGGCTTTTTTTCCACGAGCACGGGCTTCGAGAGCAATAGGGAGTGCTCCTTTGATTGGGCGGACGGATCCATCGAGTGCGAGTTCGCCTGCGACGATGCAGCGAGCAAAGCGAGGGATTTCTGAGCGCTGGGCAGCGGCGATGAAACCGAGAGCGATAGGGAGATCGAAGCCTGGGCCTTCTTTCTTAAGGTCTGCAGGAGCGAGGTTTGCTGTTACGGCTGAATTAGGCCAGCGAAAGCCGCTGTTGGAAAGGGCAGTTGTGACTCTGTAAATGCTTTCTCGAACAGAGGCGTCTGGGAGGCCGACGATTCGGAAGCGGAACTCGTTGCCGCCTTCGGCGATGTTGACTTCAATTTCGACTTCAAGGGCGTCAACACCGAGAATAGCAGCTGAGAAGAGCCTAGAAAGCATGGGTTACGGAAGGAATGACTGTAAGGGTTACAGTGGTTTTTGAATCGAAAAGAAAACGAAGGGCAAGTGGAAAGGAAGATAGAGGATAGATTTATTGGAATTACTGCTGGCCAAAGAAATGAGTGATTCTTAGACGGTCAAGTTCAGGTTGGTAAGAGGGGTCGAACTTTGGTCTGCGTTTTTGGAGGATGTGGAACCAGGGAAGGGATTGTGAATGCTCGACCATTTTTTATGTAATCGTTGAGCGAGCAAACGAATTTGGCAGGGATTCCAGCGACGACAGAATTGGGAGGGACGTTTCTGGTGACTACTCCGCCTGCAGCAATGATTGCATTTGGGCTAATGGTAACACCTGGAAGTATTATGGTTTGATGACCGATGAACACGTTGTCACGTATGTCAATTTTGCTAACATTATCGAGGAGGATGCCGTAAGCGTTCATGAGCATGTTAACGGAGCCATCGTGGCCGAAGAGTGTGCAGCCGGAGAGGCGGACGTTGTTGGCGATACGGACGTAGGGGGGATCGGTGATAGTGACGTTGCGTTGAATGGAGCAGTTTTTGCCAATAGAGTGGAGACGGCTATGGCGGCGGAGGTATTCTGCTCATTCTTCTCTACTTGGGGAACAAAGTTTGCGGTAGAGGGAGGGGAAGATGTTGTAGCGGTGGGCGAGCCAGCGAAGGAGGTTAAGGAGTGTGCGAGGCATGGCTGGAGTGAGAG
>JAOAAX010000025.1 GCA_026418675.1 Chthoniobacterales bacterium
GTATCCCCCTTTATCCAAACGGCGTTAAACACACCGCGAACTGAGGCAAGCACATGCTTTCGAGAGATGAGAGTAGGGCAAACACGTGCTTCGAAACAACCATCCTCTCTCACACGGAGAGTCGAGAGGAGCTTTATCGTGCAACCAAACTCCGAAGAAAAAACAAAATCCATGGGTGTTAGGCGCGTAATCCCTTCAACATGAATTTGTGATAGTCGAATCCACTTCCCGTATGCCAGGGCTGCTAAAATGACTGTTTTGTGAGCCGCGTCCCAACCATCAACGTCCAGCGAAGGATCCGCTTCAGCATAACCGAACTTTTGGGCCTCTGATAGAGCTGAAAAGAAATCCTGCCCATTTTCTGACATTTTAGTCAAAATATAGTTGCAGGTTCCGTTAAGGATTGCCTGGAGAGATTCAATTTGGTTGCCTACGAGCGACTCTCGAACAGATTTGATGATAGGAATGCCACCGGCGACGGCTGCTTCAAAAAAAATGGGAACACGGTATCGCAGAGATTCCGATAAGACCTCGCTTCCAAAGGAAGCCAGAAGAGCTTTATTTCCCGTAATGACGGGCTTTCCAGCAGCAAGTGCTTCTGAAAAAATATGACGGGCCTCTTCAATCCCTCCTATCAACTCCACAATAATTTCTACCTTTTTGTCCTTAATTAGCTCTCGCCAATCCGTTACGAGCGGGGGCAGGGAGGTCGAGATAGGACGTTTTTTGGAAATGTCCCTGACGGCTGCTTTAAGCACTGAGAATGTGAAGCCCGTGCGAGCTTGAAGCAAAGTTGAGTTCCGTGAAAGTGCATTGATTACGCCACAACCAACAGTGCCAAGCCCAACAATTCCAATTCCAACTTCTTTCATTGATTGGCTGGTGGTGGTTGTAGCTCGCCGGAATGAGCGGAGGATGTTTTGAATTCTGTGGCACTCTCTGAAACTTCAGTTCGAGAAGATGAAGTTTTCGAGGAAGGTGCATTCGTAATATCTCCGACAATGTCCTCTTTTGTTGGTATTGAATCAGTTGTCTGGGGTAAATTATTTGAGTCCGGAATTGCAGTGGGTTCTTGAGCTCGAGGAGCTTCTACCGAACTTTCACAAAGTGTTTCACAAGTCTCTTCAAGCTGAGGTGATTCCTGTAAGGATGGAGGTGATTCCGACAAGTTTGGTTGATTGGCTGTAAGTGGGATTGAAGTTGGTTGTTTCTGATTAGATTTTGCTTCTAGTTTTGCCTCAGCAGGAGTATCCGGCTGTTTCTCATCCGGCTTTTTCTCTTTATTTTTTTGGTTCAGGTTTTTGACGGCAGTGGAGGAAATTTGAAAACCCTTTTTAGCGAAATCAATAATGAAACCTTCGCGAAGAAGCCATGCGAGCTCGGAGGCTAAAGTTGCTTCGATCCCAGAGCTTTCGATTTGTTGCTCAGCAGGAAGGTCCGGCGTAAGGACACTAGCTCGAACGGTAAGGAGAGCTTTCCATTGTTCATGGCGCGGGACATCTGGATTTGCCTCGATGTAATCAAGAATTTTAGAAACACCATCGGAAACGGGGTATGCGGAACGGTCAAGGAAGCGCGGACGAGTTGCAGCACAATAGGTGATGTTTTCGTGGGCTTTGAAAAGTTGGACGCCGCGAGCCGAAAGAGCGTGTCCTAGGGAAACGGCCAAAGGAAGTGGGAATCGAACCAAGTTTAGCCACGCTGCCCGCACAGCTTTGTGGATAGATTCATCAGAACGTTCTGCAGCTGTTCCTCGGATGGTTACTTTTTCGCGGACTTGTTCGCAAACGCGCGAAAAAATATTAGTCCGATAATGATTTCGAACCTCAAGGTAACTTTTAAGCCGTATTTCCCCAACTTTATCATCCAAGGAGGAGTTTGCAGAAGTATCTGCTGAGGGAGAGCTAGCGTTTGATTCGGTTTCAGAGGGTTGAGTAACTTGTGGGGCTGAGGAATTTTCAGGGGAAGTAGAGGCACTTTGAGCGGTTGGAACTTCCGTCGCAACAGAAGGTGACGGATTCTCAGCGGTATTAGTAGCAGGTTTGTGGAAATCGTCAGAATTAATTTGCGTTTGCTTGGGTTGTTGTGGCTCTGGAGGATTGTCCTGGGAATTATCGGCAGGAAGGCTTTCGTTTGAAGGAGGAGTTACCAGAGATGCATCTGGTTTATTTTCGGAATCAGATTTTTTTACTCGAGGATTTCGAATGAAAACGAATTCTTCACGAACGGATTGTTCCTGCCGCCATTTTTCGATTGCCTCTGGGTTGCGAACCATTCGGATTTTAGAAAGGAAAGATTCAAAAGATAGGCGCGAATATTTTTCCGCATAAACTTTGCGGAGACGTAATTGATAATCGTGGTGATTTGGCGGCCCGAGAATCTCTCCATTTTCCCCCACTTGAGCAACACAAGGGAAATTGCCCTTTGGCGGTTCACAAGGAACTAGCTCTCGGCGATAGTATTTATCAAATTGAGCACGGAGTGAATGGTCGAGTGCGTGTTCTTCATCTCGCCAAAGCGTTCCGTCTGGAAGGTGATGGAAAAGCGGAGTTTCTCCTTTTCGGCGAAAGACAATCCGGAAGCGCTCAGGCCGTTCAAGGATAAGGCGGGCGAGGTCAAAAAGTGGATATGCTTTGAGGGAAATTTTAATCTGGCGTGCCAAGCCATCAAGGCCTCGCTCTTCTGGGAGAATCCGGATTTCCCAACCCGGCAGGAATTTTTCGGGTTTTGGGGGCTGTTGTTTGCGGTTTTTTTTGTTACGTTTTTTGGAGTGAATTTTGTGGTGTCGCTCTTCAGAAGGATGCGAGGTTTGGGAATCGTCCGCCGAAGGGGGAGAAGGTTTGCCACGAGTTTGGGAAGAAAACGCTTTGCGGCGGCGAGCTTTTTCTAATTTTTTCGCAAGGTTGGTTTTAGTTTCCTCTGCAATCGGTGGAGAGGGAGAGTTGGTTTGGGAAAAGGATTGCTCACTTGCCTCAAGTTCTAAAGCCCATGCCGGTTGAAAGCTGCGCTCCAAATCGAAACTGAGGCTTGTTAAATCGAGTTGGTTTTCGGATTCTTCAGTCATGCCCGCTGATAGAGAGGAGTAGGTTTTTGAAGGAGATTATAGATTTTCCCGAAAATTCAAGTCGTCAAGCCTTTGGGGAGTTAGTTAGTTACAAAACCAGGTTGAGGAAGTTCGACGAAGGGCGGAACTGGGCAGCCGAAGACAGCAGCAATTGCGCGGAGGTATTGAGCTTCTTTATCGCGAAGAGTTTTGTCCTCCAAGACAACTGCCCCGCATGCGGTTAAGATACGACGCTTGATGGAGAGGGATGCCATGGAAAGGGCATCGAGAGCAGCGTTAAGATCGGTTAGGGTAACTTCTTGAGGTTGGGTTAATGCGGGATCAGAAGGGTTTACGAGAAGCTCTCGAATCCCTGCTTGGTAAGCTTTTCGACGAGCTTCTGCATCATTACTCGATTGGTTAGCTAATGCTCCCAACAAAAGTGAGATTTGTCGTAGGTAGGGAAGGATATTTGGGGATTCCTTGTGCACGATTTTTTGATCTGGTTGGAGACGGCACTCTAATATTTTTTGGATAAAAAACTCGAATAAATCAGTTTGATTATCAGCTTCGATAAGTCGTAGTGTTTTTTTGAAGAAGGAATTTTGTGAGGCGAAAGAGAGCGAGCGAAGAGTGGGGATGGTTAGTTCAAGAAGAACAATCCTTTGCTGAAAATCGAGTGATTGAATTTGCTGAGATAAAATTCGGAGAAGTGAAATGGATTCGGAAGGTAGCTCAAGGATTTGAAGTTGTCTTTGGTATAACTGTTGATCCTGGGAGAGAAGAAGAGCATATACTAGAATTTGGACTTGTTCCGAATTGCGGATTCCCTCCTGAAACTCTGAAAGGAGGGAATCAAGAATTTCGATGGATTTGTTCAGTTGGATTGGATTGAGCTGGCCGGCGCTCTCTAGCCACCTGAGTTTGTCTACCGCTAGGGTTTTAGTTTGCTGAGCAGTTGTGGTCTCATTAAAGCCAGGAGTCCCCTCTTCGGCGGTACTCTTTGATTCAATTTTAGGAACGAATTTTTTCGAGGTAGCATTTCGGTCGGTAACAATCATCTGGTAAAAGTCCGGAGCTATAGCTCGAATTCGAGATTTAATGGAGGGATGGGTAGAAAAAATGCCGCCCCAAATACTGGAAAGAGATTTTCCGAAAAATAAATGGGCCGCTTCTTGGGAGCGCAAGTTAATTATTGAGGATGAGCTTAGTAAGATTTTGTAAAGTGCTGATGCGATCCCATAGGGATTACGCGTAAATTGCACTGCTGCAGCATCAGCAAGATACTCACGCTGGCGGTTTATAGCAGCCTGAATAAGACGCCCGAAAAAAACTCCCAGAAAGCCAATTATGTAAGTAGTTAAGCCTATGATGAAAACCCCTATTGAGTAATTCTTGAAATTTCGATCGAAACGTGTCCTCGACTCCTCACCTGTTAAGCTTAGTCGAATAAGAATCCTTCCAATTTCAGATACACAAAAGATACCAAAAATTATTCCAATTAGATGGAGATTCAATCGCATGTCTCCATTGAGAATGTGACTAAATTCATGGGCTATAACCCCTTGCAACTCGTCTCGTTCTAGTTTTTCGATTGCACCGCGGGTGACACCAATTACTGCATCGTTGGGCGTCCTTCCTGCCGCAAAAGCATTAATTCCTGATTCCTTGGGAAGAACATACACCTCCGGAATAGGACAGCCGGATGCAATGGCCATTTCTTCAACAATATTTAATAAGCGGCGCTCTAAGAAGTCGACAGTATCTGGTAAAATCTGAAATCCCCCCAACATTTCTGCAACCGCTTTTCCACCCTTGGAGAGTTGTGATATTTTATAAAAGCAGCCAGAAAAAACGATCAGCAACACCACAATAGCAATCGCAAAGAAAAGCTCAGGCTGCCAGATAGGTCCTTGAGAAAATATCAAAAAAAAGCCGTAAAACGCTATTATTATCGAAATAACGGCTAATCCAATCAGAAAAATAAGGAGCTTTGTCTTTTTCCTAGCTTTTTCCTGAAGCTCAAAAAAATCTGCCCCCATTTATGGATTCCGATCGATTCTGCAGCTTTAGAGAAGGAAAAACTAAAATAAAAAGCGCGACATAGAATTCTTTAGCCGCTTTAAAGATTTCAGAGGTTTTCTTGTTACTTTATCCCAAATTCAGTTTTCTTTACTTTGCTAGTTGCAACATTTATTTTTCCTCAACTTTGCGAGAATTTCCTTCGATTTGAAAAATTGACAAATCAGGGAAGTTCCCCTCCAAAATAAATTTAACAATCGAATCCATAATCTTTTGACTTTGCTGCCCTACGGAAGGAAGAAGAAACCCATTTTGAGGGATCGATAGCAACACCGCGTTTGGTAAGGAACGAGCGAGAATTTCTGCGTCTTCGGCAGGTGTTAATTTATCTTTAGCCCCACGAAATATAAGGACAGGGTTTTTAATTTCTGCAAAGGGTATATCCGGCAAGCCACGAATTTGAACAATGTCATTACGGATACCGTCTTCGCGCGAACTTTGAGGAGTGCAAGAAAGAAGCCATTGGCTGAACCACTCTTTCTGTTCGGGTATGGCTAATATGGCACGAGCTTGCTGAAGGCATTCGTAGGGAATTTGGTCGTTTTGGAGAATTTGAAAATTGTAGAGCAGCCGCTCTGGGAACCAACGAAATTCCAATAACCTATACCAACATCCGAAATCTCCAGTAAAAAATTCTAGGAATGCTTCTGCAGGGCGAAGAAATTTTCCGGGTTCAGAAAAACCACGTCGAATGGCAATAGGCGAAAAAAGGATAATTTTATCGAAAAAATTTGGATAGCGCCAGGCTGCTAGAAGAGCAACAGGAGCGGCCTCGGCGACAGCTATTAGCGAAGGTTTTGGTAGGGAGAGTTTATCGGCGAACGCTGTTAGAAGGTCGGCCTGTTGTTCTGGAAAAAGCCCACTTTGTAAAGGGGTTTGAAGATACCCTGGGCGGGAAATTGCTAAAACACGAATGTTGTGATTTACTAACCAATCTCCGACAGCTAATCCTTGGTCGTAGCCTCCTGCACCTCCGTGCAGTACGACAACAGTTGGCGTTTGGGAAAGGTTGGCAGAGTTTTTTATCTCTTCTGGGGCTTGTGGGCGTTTGTCGGCAAATTCAACTTTGCCAAGGTATGTTTCCAAAATCATGGATTTAGAGTGAATTTCCTGAAGTCGTTGTTCGCGCCAACGCTGAAAAATGGAATCGGCAGATGCAACTAAGAGAAGAACGACAGCTGCTAGAATCAGAAGAATTTTGGTGAAGGATGTCATCAATTTTGATTGGGTTGAAAGCTCATGGTGCCTTCAAGCATGGAAATAACTAGGGACTAGCCTGGGGTGGAACAAGATTCGTTGCAAGGGAAGCATTGGTGATAGCTTCAACAAGTCCAATTATGTCATGGCGGCTTGCCTCGATATCCACACGGATCCCTAATTCCCGCATAGTTTTTGACGTTATGGGGCCAATGCTTGCTGAAAAACATCCTTTTGGAAGATTCAACCCAATCGAATGAAAACTTTCTGCAGTGGAGGAACTAGTAAAGGTGACAAAATCTGCCCCCTCTTCGCGAAAACGACGGACGCCACCCGCCGGGTCTTCAGTTTCTGGGATTGTTCGATATGCAATTGCTTCATCTACAATTGCTCCCATTTCAGTAAGCAATTTTGGGAGAACATCTCGTGCTCCCTCTGCTCTCGGAAGAAGAAAGAGTTGATTTTCGACAGAACCAAGCTGGCGAAAAGAAGCAACTATCTCTTCAGCAACAAATTTTTCAGGCATCAAATCAACAGCAAAATGGTATTCGCGGATTTTTGCAGCAGTAGCTGGCCCTATGGCAGCAATTTTGGCCGGCCCTAGACAACGAGCATCGGAATAAATTTCAAAGAACTGCTGGAAGAAAGCCTCAACTCCATTTGGACTAGTAAAGACGATCCAGTCGTAGCGATGGGAATCGGAAACCAACTCACGGAATTGGGCAGGCCGTTTCGGAGGTGCAATTTTGATCATTGGCATTTCAAAGGCATCGGCTCCCAATTCGCGTAAAGCTTTCAGAAGGGTGCTAGCCTGATGTCGGGTGCGAGTAACGGCGATTCGCTTTCCAAAGAGGGGACGTTTCTCAAACCATGCTAATTTTTCACGCAGGCGGACGACTTCGCCGAAAACAACTACTGCCGGTGAACCAATCCCTCGTTTAGAAACTTCCGAAGCAAGATTTGCTAGATTGGAAACAACAGTTTGCTGTTTGGCAGTCGAAGCCCAATGAATAAAAGAAGCGGGTGTATCAGGGGCCATGCCTTCTTTGAGAAGGAGCTCCGTTACCATACGCAACCGCTCCGCTCCCATCAGCATTACTTTTGTGCCTGGCAAGCGGGCAAGAGCAGAATAATCCACCTTTGAATCGGTTTTTTCGGGGTCTTCATGTCCTGTGAATATTGTGAGAACGGAAGCAAGCTCCCTGTGAGTAACGGGAATACCGGCATAGGCCGGACCAGCTATAGCCGAAGAAACACCGGGAATAATTTCGAAACGGAGACCAGCAGCAACAAGTGCTTCAGCTTCTTCGCCTCCACGACCAAATAGAATTGGATCGCCCCCTTTTAAGCGAACAACTGTAAATCCCGCACGAGTTTTTTCGACTAATAGGCTATCAATCTCGCTTTGCGAGAGGGAGTGATGATGAGAACGCTTGCCTGCGAAAATTATTTCAGCTCCAGGAGGAGCAAAGCGTAAGAGCTCTGGATTTGCTAATGAGTCGTAAATGACGACATCTGCTTTTTCTAATGCTTCCCTTCCGCGAATCGTGAGGAGGCCGGGATCTCCTGGCCCGGCACCCACTAAATAACAAATGCCGCCAGATTTTTCAGAATTGCTGGATTGATGGGATTGTTGTGACAACGTTGCAGAAGGTTATTGGTGAAGAATGTATAAATATTACAAGAATTAGTGAAAGTGAAACACCGCCTTGGTTTATCTCAATTTTGCGACTCACCTTGACCCATCTTTTGCCTCCATTCAACCTAACTGTTAAGAGAAATGAAATTAGATGATCCGCGTTTTTATATTAATCGGGAGTTAAGTTGGCTAGAATTTAACCAGCGTGTTTTGGACCAGGCTAAAGATAGAAGCAATCCCCTTCTGGAGCGATTAAAGTTTCTCTGTATCGTTAGTTCGAACCTCGATGAGTTTTTTGAGGTTCGGGTTGCTGGTTTGAAGCAACAAAAACAAACTCAAATGTCAGAGACAGGGCCAGATGGAATGTCTGCGAAGGAACAGCTTGAAGCCATTTCAGCTCGGGTTAGGCGGATGGTTGATGAGCAATACAGAATTTGGCGGGAGGAGTTGCAGCCTGAGCTAGAAAAAAATGGCATCCGTTTCCATCATTATCCGGACGTTCCAGAAGAGCAGCGAGTCTATTTCGAAAATTTTTTTCATAGACAGGTTTATCCTGTATTAACTCCGTTAGCCGTTGATCCTGCACATCCTTTTCCACAACTGCTAAACAAAAGCCTAAATGTAATTGTGGAGCTTGAAGGTGAAAATATAACAACGGATATTGCAGTCGTCCAAGTTCCACGGATTCTTCCTCGCGTTGTGGCTTTCTCCGGAAAAAGCACTGACAGTGACTACGTATTCCTTGGTCACATTATTCAAGAACATGTCGGCACATTATTCCACGGAGTGAAAGTCAAAAGGGCTCATCTTTTTCGAATTACCAGAAACAGTAACCTTTATGTTGATGAGGAAGAGGCGGATAATCTTCTGCACGCAATCGAAGAACAACTACGGCGTTTGAACCGAGGAGCAGCCGTTCGTCTCGAGGTTGATCACATTTGCCCAGAGGAAACGATTCAACGGTTGCTCGAAGTTTTCAATTTGGAGCCAGATGACGTTTATCTTATCAATGGTCCTCTCAATTTGGTGCGCTTGATGCCATTGGCTTTACAGATTGATCGTCCAGATTTGCGATTTAAACGGTTTACCCCAGTAACAGTTGTATCCCTCGACACTGAGGCAGATATATTTTTTCACATACGCAAAGGGGATATTCTATTACACCATCCGTATGATAGTTTTCAGACTGTTTTAGACTTTATTGGACAGGCAGCCGAAGACCCTCAAGTTCTAGCTATTAAACAAACTCTCTATCGAACCAGTTCTGATTCTCCGATTGTCCAATCGCTCATCGAAGCAGCGCAAAACGGTAAGCAAGTCACCGTAGTAATTGAATTGAAGGCACGCTTTGACGAGGCAGCGAATATCAAATGGGCGAGAATGATGCGAGAAGCGGGAGTAGATGTTGTTTATGGACTTAGTGGTCTTAAAACTCATGCCAAGGCAATTTTGGTTGTTCGCAGTGAAGGGGAAGAAATCCGACGATATGCTCATCTTGGCACAGGGAACTACAATCCTTCGACAGCAAGGATATATACTGACCTTGGACTTTTGACATGCCGTGAAAATGTTACACGAGATTTGGCTGAGGTTTTTAACTTGTTAACTGGCGTTTCTCTCTATCCAGGCATGCGAGAGCTCCTGGTAGCTCCTTATGATTTGCATGAGAAAATGTTAGAATTGATTGAGCGCGAAGCCGCCAATGCAAGGGCTGGTTTACCAAGTGGGATTATGGCGAAGATGAATGCTCTGCTTGAGGAGAGCACAATTCAGGCGCTTTATCGTGCTTCGATGGCAGGTGTGCCGATTCGTCTTCTTGTGAGAGGGACGTGCGCTTTGCGGGTAGGAATTCCTGGGATAAGTGAAAATATCGAAGTTAGGAGTATTGTTGGTAGGTTCCTTGAACACAGCCGGATTTATCGCTTCGAAAACGCAGGCGATCCAATTTATTATCTCTCGAGTGCTGACTGGATGCCGCGAAACCTATTCCGTAGAGTTGAACTAGCCTTCCCGATAGTCTCACCGGGAATGAAACAACACGTTCAAGAAATCTTGGATTGGCAATGGCGCGACAATGTAAAAGCCCGAAGAATGGGAAGCGATGGTCTTTACTATCCCTTACCAGTAGCTCCGAATGAGGAACTATTTGATTCCCAAGCTGAATTTATTGCCGACTCAAATAGGAGACGGAAGAAACCTTCAGCTACCACTGAATAAATTTAGGAGATTGTTCTTTGCTGAAGTTATGATTTGTTGAATTGAAAATGCGCCTTTGCTGGAAAAAAGTCCTAAGTAAAGTGGCACACTTTTCTTCAAGGACTCCACCTCGAACTTGACAACGATGGTTCCACGTAGGGAACTGGAGAAGGTCTAATGCACTACCAGCAGCGCCATATTTTGGATCGAAACACCCAAAAACTACAGCTTTCAAACGAGCAAGAACAGAAGCCCCAGCACACATGGGGCAGGGTTCTTTTGTGACATAGAGCTCGCATTCATTGAGACGCCAATCGTTAATTGCAGTAGTTGCTTGAGTTATAGCCAGCATTTCCGCATGGGCTGTAGGATCGTTGAGTGTTTCTACTTGGTTGTGGGCGCGAGCAATTATCTTGTTATCGAAAACAATAACAGCTCCAATAGGCACTTCTCCTTTTTGAGCGGCTTTTTCTGCTTCGCGCAGAGCAGCCTCCATAAAGAACTCGTCGCACAACGGAGACAATATTATTTAAATTATTCCAGCCTTACGGAGGGTAGCGTAGGCGCCGTTTTTGGAAATTGTTTTAAGCGCACGGGCGGTCAATTTAACTTTGACGAATCTTTTCAATTCTGGAACCCATATCCGCTTTTTTTGAAGATTGGGAAGAAACTCGCGAGGGACAACTTTGGTAACATGCATTCCAATACCGCCCTTCTTTTTAGCAAGCCCACGACGATGAATTTTTGATCCTTTGGTTGGCTTAGAACCGGTTATGCTGCAAACTCTTGCCATAGATTGTCTAAAAATTGTTGGGGTAAGTTATACCTTTTGAAGTTTAAGTCAAGCTTTTTGAGAGAGCATCTTGAGGTCGGAATCTACCATAATTCTGACAAGCTGACGGAAGGTTGTTTGGGGTTCCCAACCAAGAATTTTTCTAGCTTTGCTCGCGTCTCCGATAAGAAGGTCAACTTCGGCGGGTCGTTCATAACGCGGGTCGTAGCGGACGTATTCTTTCCAATCGAGATCGAGATAACCAAAGGCTTCTTCAACGAATTCACGAACGGTATGAGTTTCGCCGGTTGCAAGAACATAATCGTCTGGATTGTCCATCTGAAGCATTTTCCACATTCCTTCTACATATTCAGGCGCATATCCCCAGTCGCGTTTGGCATTAAGATTCCCGAGGTAAAGTTCTTTCTGAAGCCCTAACTTTATTGCGGCAGCAGCACGGCTGATTTTGCGTGTTACAAAAGTTTCGCCGCGACGTGGGCTTTCATGGTTGAAGAGTATTCCGTTGGTTGCATGGAGATTGTAGCTCTCCCGGTAGTTTACTGTTGCCCAGTAAGCAAAAACTTTTGCTACAGCATAGGGACTGCGCGGCCAAAAGGGAGTTGTCTCGCGCTGAGGGATTTCCTGAACTTTTCCAAACATTTCACTACTTGAGGCCTGATAGAAACGGCATTTAACTCCAGCTTCCCGAATGGCCTCGAGAATTCGGATAGTTCCGAGGGCTGTAATATCACTAGTATATTCAGGAATGTCAAAGCTAACTCTCACATGGCTTTGAGCCGCAAGATGGTAGATCTCGTCAGGTTTGAGATCATATAGCAACTTGACCAAGTTAACAGAGTCGGCAAGGTCTCCGTAATGAAGGAAAAGGCGAACACCGTGAATATGCGGGTCTTGATAGAGGTGATCAATACGGCTGGTGTTAAAAGTACTGGCACGGCGGATTATACCATGGACTTCGTAACCTTTATTTAAAAGCAGTTCTGCGAGATAAGAACCGTCTTGTCCTGTTATGCCAGTAATGAGTGCGCGTTTCATAGATTTTTTTTGAAAAAACTAACCTTAAAACAATCTAAATTTAGGCCAGTGTAGATTGAAGAGGCGCAGGTTGCGGAGCTAGGTCCCCCAGGACTTGCCTTTGCAAGTGAAAAATTTGGGAAATAGCTTTCGTGCCTATAATAAGCATCTCCTCTAGTTGGGATTGTGAGAAAACTGCTTCTTCCCCACCGGCTTGGATTTCAACTAATTGACCTCGTTCTGTCATTACTAAATTTAGATCAACACTTGCATCCTTATCTTCATTATAATCGAGATCGAGTAAAGGACGCCCGTTTACGATTCCGATACTTACAGCTGCCACAAGACAACGAAGTAAATTCGTTGCAATTTTACCCTCGCTTTGGAGTTTATGGGAAGCAAAAGCAACAGCAAGACAGCACCCTGTAATTGCAGCAGTGCGCGTTCCTCCATCGGCTTGTAAAACGTCGCAGTCAAGCCAAAGAGTTCGTTGGCCTAAAGCATCAAGGTCAACAACTGCTCGAAGTGAACGGCCAATGAGGCGTTGGATTTCAATCGTGCGTCCCTCTGGTCGTCCTCTTGAAACTTCTCGTGGTTTCCTCTCAAGGGTAGAATAAGGAAGCATCGAATACTCCGCAGTAACCCACCCACCTGGAATGTTTTGCTCTTTCATCCAGCGTGGAACACCCTCCTGAATCGTCGCTGCACATATCACTTGCGTATTCCCAAAACATACTAGAACTGAACCTGCTGCATTTGGAGCAATCCCTGGCTGAAAAGTAATAGGCCTTGTCTCATTCTCAGCACGTGAAAAACTGCGTAACATATTGTGCTTTTAACTATAGTTCCTCCGGCGGCTTAAAAGCCTCTAATTTTAGATTTTGTTGTTTTTTTGAGTGATAAATTTTTTTGATGTGTGCCTGCAAGAATCCAGTCTAGAAAGTATAAAAAAACTTAAGCCAGGGAACTACGGCAGGGAGGATCAGGCTGCCGTTGCTGCATTCCTGCCCTGGCGGGGTTCACCTGTCCTCACTCCATAGTCCCTGGCAAGAAAACTATAAAGTAAGATTTACCCGCATGCACGGATTTTGTTGCCAAGAGTCTTGCTGGTAAGTCAGTCAGAAAGATTACCAAGGGACAAGGCTAGCCCTTAACCGAGCAAAAAGACGATTCTCATTCGATGGGAATGGAATCTTAGCAGCAAGAAGCTCGGTTTTACCATCCCCATCAGCATCCGGATTAATAACATGAAATGCTCCTTGCCATAAGGTCCAATTAGTTAAATCCTTTGAATATTCGACATCCACATCCAAATCTTGAGCAATTTTGTTTCTTCGGAAAGTAAATACTAGATGAATAACTCCATTAATTACTTCTACCGAAGGCTTAGGGAGAAAGGCGTTATTGGGATGAATAGGATCGAGCCTCATTGCGTAGGATAAAAGATTGGGAATGCCGGCTAAGTTGGGTGAGGCCATCGGCAATTTTTCGGCTGGAGGAATTTGGTTAGAGAAGGTTGTGCTCGCCCAACCTTCGTAACTAGCTGGATTTGCAACAACCGTTAATTTCAATACTCGACCTGCTACGTTCTCGGATACGAAATTTGCTGTTTTTGGCTCCGTAGTGAATTGGATGAGGTGAGGACCTGTATAAAGACGGTAAGAAATGCCTTCCCGGCTATAGGCACCTGTTGCGTTTTGAAGATAAAAATTCCATGTAGCATTTTGGAGAAATTGGGAAAAATCGCTTTGATTATCCGTAAAGAATCCACCTTCAAAAGTTTGTCCAATTTCAAGAATAGAATTTTGAATGTAAATGGAAATTCTGTTGGCAGCAGATAATGGATGTGAAAAAGGGGAGCTCGATTTCAATCTTAGAACACTATTAGTGGAAGAATTTGGCGTGTTGTAGCTTGGTTGAGATGAAGCAATCAAAAAATCGAAGTCAACTCCCAAAGTTGTGTTCAAGGACGTAGCTGTTAAAATAGCTGCAAACGGTCCGGGACTAATTGTTCCACTTCCTTCTATTAACGGCAAAAAACCTCCTTGTCCTGATAAAATTGCCCCTTCCTTTAAATATATTCTTGATGCAGATTCCAGGTTGCCATCAATTCTTACAATCCCAGAGTGAGCCCAAATTTCACCAGTCAAAGATGAATTTGAAAGGAGGGACAGTTTATTCCCGTCGAATGCTAGACTCCCATTTCCACTAATTGTTCCTCCTATTTCTACTTGGCCTGTGCTTGCTATTTCTAACAAATAGTTGCCCGTGTTTAAGGCTCCAAGCTTTATGCCAACTCCGGTGTCCCAAAATTGGGAAGAAGATAATTGCAGCGGAACTGCAAATATTTGCGAATTATTATCATAATTTGTAATACCTCCTCGGCCAATTGTCAAAACAGAGTTACCCGAAAACTGAAAAGGATCAGAATTAGAACTGGTGTGAAGAAAATAAATCCCGCGAAGGGTATGGGAAGAATTAACATCAACAGTTCGATTATTTCCGGCTGATGATGCGTTAAAAAGCACATACTGATCCAATGTTGAATTGTTTGTTTCCCATGAAGTTGGTTGCACAATTGAGATAGATGTAATACCTTTCCATGCGTTCCTCGGATTACCAACACACCGCACAGAGCGCCCTTCGTCGTTCATTAATTCCTGAAGGCGTGTTATAACCTCTTTTGAACCAATATAGTTGTGGAAGTTATGTGTAGAATTGATCGAAGCATGATTCCCTACCAAAGCTAGTTCACGTTGCCCATTGGGATTTGTCCAATTCGCTAGAGCTGGACTTCCAGAGTCACCTATCTCTAATTGGACATTTATACGAGGAGTGGTAAAGAAATGATTCAATCCAGAAATAAACACGTTTTCAAGCGCTGCTGTTCCAATCCTAGGACTAGTAAGAGGATTTTCCTGACCTCTTCCATAGACAAGTAAGTCCAACCCAATATACGAGCTAATTGTATTATTGGTTGAGGATGAGTTCAGGTCTAAGATTGGAAGTCTTTTTATTTTTGAAAAAGAATTAAACAGAGTGCATAGCCCTAAGTCCCCTACGCTTTCATTTGTAAAAACTAAGCCATATCCCAGATCTTCATATGATTTTTGAAATTCTGTATAAAGAATTCCATCTTTTCCAAGCACTCGAACTGTTGAGGATCCTTTCCAATGTCGAGTAACTAAGTAATGTTCAGGAGATAAGAAAGCATAAGCTTTGCGCGGGTCGTCAGGGAACCAACCTATACAAGAAAAATCACAACCATAACCAATAAAATTTACGGAGTTATTCGGAGAGGGTGCGTTTGGCCAGCCACTTTCAAAACGATCATGAATTGTGGAATTATAGCTGGTGATTTGAATCCCAATTAAGTTCAAGTCACTAAGTTTCAAAAGAAGTATAAAACCGAGAATTAAACACTTTTTCTTTTTTCTTACATGGAACACATTATTTAATTTAATCAAAAATAAAAAAATTCAATTAGTGATGGTTTTGAACAAAGAATTATTTAAGATTCTAGTATCTTCTTTTTAGCCACACAAGAAAACCTATGATACCAGCTAACAAAGGCATCAAAACTAATACAACAATTGCGATTTTGCTGAGCTCTTGGTTTGTAACGACGAGTTTAAACTCATAGGGAATCTTTGGCACAATTCCCGTCAACCTATGTCGGTCAAGAAGCCAATTTACGCAACTTATGAGAAAATCTAAATTTGCATTAGAAGCCGAACGTCCACTCACAAATTGGTCAAGTGCAAAACGATAGGTCCCAATCACAATCATTCTCGCGGATGGAATTTCTAGCCTGTCGTCGGTTACTACTCGCCGGTCACTTACAAATCCAATGTGAACCGGGTATCCCTCATCCATTCCATCTTCATATCGAACACCTCGATTTTCATCAGTATAATACTCTGTCTCTCCCCAATAAGGTTCTGCAGCTCGAAGGAGAGGTCGAACTTGTAAGCCATGTGGCAAGGAGGTTGATGCCTTCAGGGACATCACGGGCGAGGGAAGATAAGCATTTACTCCTTTCAACCTTTTTACAATCTCAGTATCTCCAACAAATTCTGCTATTACATCTCGAAGAATTCCATACGCAAATTGTAAGGGAACAACCCGGAGAACTCGATTATTGATTGGCTCAATTCCCGCTAATGAGAGAAATTCTTGCAAATTAGGTTGGGCTGATTTCCCAGGATTATCATAACTTGAGCTCCTTGGCTCAGGATAGAATGCATCCGGATCAAGAAGAACCAAAAATCGCCCCTCTCCCTCTTGCCAAAATTCTTTAAGTAATTTGAATTCGTTTACAGTTATATCATATTTGGGGCCTATAATAGCGATTACAGAACAATCATTGGGAATCTTTTCGATAACGTTAAGGTTTAGCGGCTCAATTTTTAAGTTTTGCTTTCGTATGTAATCAAAAAAAAGCCTTACTTGTGAATTTTCATTAACAGATGCTTCCCCATGACCTTGCAAAATATATACTTTTTTTTCTTCAGGGTTTTGTAGAGATAATAAAACAGAGGCTATGATTTGTTCCCCTCGAAATGCTATGACCTTTGGAATTCTCCCTTGGGAAATCTGTGAAATATCAAAATCAGCTAAGTCCGCTAGGGGAGTTATTTTATGTCTACCCTCATAAATGGTAATCAAGTAAGACCCATTAGGATCCAAATCATAAAGATTTGCAAGTTCCGATGCTCTATTAATATTTCTGATAGGATCTACATACTCTACCTTAACTTTAGGCTTGCCAGAAAAAACTAACTCCTTCATCAGAGAATCTATATCACGAGCTATTAAACTTTCAACAGAGCTTTGTGTGGGAGAATAGTAAATTATAAAGTCTAAACGATTTTGCAAAGACCGTAGTAATTGACGAGTTAGCATCGCTAAACGAAATTCCTGTGAGCGAGAGAAATCCCAACGCCAATAGTAGTGATAATTTAAATAATTAAAAACTAAATAAATACCTACAACTGAGAATAATTGGATAAAAAATAAAATAAACAAATTTGCTCTAGTTTTTCCTCTACTCATTTAATAGAATTAAATTAACCTTCTTGTTTGAAAAAGATGAAAACAAAAATATAAAACAAAAAGAATTGAAGAAATATAGAATAAAATTGGTCTCGTATTAAAGTAACCTTTTGAAAAATCTGCCATGTGTTCAATTGCAGAAAAATAGGAAGTTAAATCTCTTAATTCTACTGATGGATTTGGTATTAAGTAAGTTATTAATCCAATAAAAAAAACGCAACAAATAAAAACAAATGCCAAAGTTGCAGCAACAATTTGATTTCTGGTTATAATAGATGATAACAAACCAATTGAGATATAAAAAAAACCTTGTAGCATCAACATAGTATAAGCACCTACGAAGGCTCCTGGAGCCTCAGCCGGTTTTATTCCCGTGTAAATCCAAAATAAAAGAAAATAAAAACCGCTTGGCATCCATAGAATTACGAAAAATGAACAAGCCGCAAGATATTTTGAAAGAATTATCTCAATGTCTCGAATAGGTGAAGTTAGAAGCAATTCAATTGTTCCAAGTTTGTATTCCTCCGAAAATAAACGCATTGTAATTATTGGAACAATTAAAATAAATGGAAACCAAAATAATACAGTGTTAAAAAAAGCTTCTAAAAGATTAATGCGACTCGTAGTCATATTAAGTGCAGACACAGAAAAGTGAAAATTAAAACCAACAACAAATAAATGGCAAAATAAAAGTATATAGCCTAAGGGATTTCTAAAATAAAATGCTAGCTCACGTTTAAATTGAACAAAGAATTTTCTCATCAAACTTTCAAATTTGTAATTCGATTAAATAATTCTTCTAGTGAAACATTCTGGTTTGAAAGATGCCTAATTATCCATTTTTCCTCTAAACAGATTTTACCAAGTATGGCGCAAACTTCTTTAATATCATCGTAATTGGATACGTGAATCGTAACTCTTAACCAGTTGCCTGGTATTTCAGAAACTTGAAATGAATCAATAAAAGAAATTTTTTCTAGTGTCTTTTCCAAATTTTTTACGTTTTGAATTTGAATTTCAAGTATGATTGCTGCTGTAGATCGAAACCGGGAACGTAATCTTTCAGGGGTGTCAACTGCGGCAATTTTCCCTTGGTTAAGAATTATTACCCGAGCACATGTCATTTCAACTTCAGACAAAATGTGAGTTGACAATAGAATTGTATGATGCTTTGAAAGGTTTAAAATAAGCTCACGAACCTGCCGAATTTGATTTGGATCCAAACCAATTGTGGGCTCGTCCAAGATTAATAAATCTGGCAAATGAACAATTGCATCCGCAAAACCTACTCGCTGTCGATAACCCTTTGAAATAGTTCCGATAACTCGCTTTTCAACTTCTGTCAATCCACAAATTTCAACCACTTCATTCACTCGTTCCCGAATTTTTTTTCTTCGAACCCCTTTTAAGCTGGCTCGATACGACAAATACTCTCGAACTCTCATTTCTGGGTAGAGAGGAACATTTTCCGGTAAATAGCCAATCCGCTCGCGTGCTTGGAGTGATTGACGAAATATGTCGTATCCTGCAACAGTTATTTGTCCTGCTGTAGGCGAGAGGTAACCAGCCAAGATTCTCATCGTTGTTGTTTTTCCCGCACCATTCGGCCCAAGAAAGCCAACTATTTCACCTTTCTGAACTTCAAAACTAATTCCGCATATTGCTTCTTTCGACCCAAATCGCTTAACTAAATCACGAACATAGATCATCGTTTAAGTTGAAACAATAAAATGTTGCCTTTATATTTTAATTATCATAAAACTTTTAGATGACTTCGATTAATTTCAACAAATATCGCTTAATTAAGGATTTCAATTGTTATTAAAACAGCTTTTTCGCGTTATTTTTTCAATAATCCCTTCTAAACATAAACTTGCGCTTTATAATTTTAACTATCTCTTCAACATTAAGATAGTCACTATTGAAGAATCGCTCTTCTATCTCGATTAGTCTTTTCACCTGTTCCATTTTTCTCATTTTTTTGATTCCAAAAATCAAAAAATGAAAAATGCCTCGTCAATTTAATCTCTTTCCTCACCAAAGTTTGCAGAAAAACAACCCAAAAAACTGGCACCTTAAAAACTCTATTTTCAAAGGAATAAACACGAACACTGCGTTGCAATTGTAAAAAAAGTTCACATTCTCTCCGCCCTAGGCAGTCGCACATTTTTTTTCATAGCACAGCTTAGTCTTTATTGCATACCAACGAGAATTCCTTTGGATAGTTCCATCTTTTAAAGTCACTAAACTTTTTCCCTCGTGACAACTATGTCCCGCCATATAGTGACAATCCTTTTTGTAGTTATGAAAAAGTCAAACTCAACCTCATGCATCAAAAAAATTGTTTCTGATTGCACCATGAGTAAGCCTGCTACAATTTCATTTTGATGAATACGGAACGTATACTTAATGGCAAAACAGGACTAATTTTTGGAGTTGCTAACAAACGAAGCATTGCTTGGGCAATTGCTAAAGCATGGCACGAGGCTGGAGCAAAATTGATTTTTAACTACCAGGGGGAGCGAATTCGCGAAAATGTGGAAGAGCTTGTTTCTGAATTTGGAGAAAATACTCCTCTTTTCCCATGCGATGTTACAAGCGACCAACAAATTGCAGAATTTTTTACCAAAGTTCGAGAACTAACTCCAAAAGTAGATTTGTTGCTCCATTCGATTGCTTATGCTCCAAGAGAGGCACTCGAAGCAGATTTTTTATCAACCACACGCGAAGCTTTTCGAATTGCACTCGATATCAGCGCTTATTCCCTTGTGGCTTTAGCCCGCGAGGTTGCTCCATTGATGACCGAGGGCGGCACAATTATAACCATGACTTACTATGGTTCTGTTAAGGTAATCCCCCATTACAACGTAATGGGTGTTGCAAAAGCAGCGTTAGAGTCGGCAGCCCGCTATCTAGCTTATGATCTAGGTCCAAAAAATATCCGTGTTAACTGCATCAGCGCTGGTCCTGTTCAAACACTTGCTGCAAGAGGAATCGCAGGCTTCTCAAACATGCTAAAACATTATGAAGCACATGCTCCTCTCCGCCGTAGCTGCTCTCACTCAGAACTAGGTCAGGTAGGCCTTTTTCTCGCCTCGCCAGGAGCAGCATCCATAACTGGACAAACCATCTATGTGGACGGCGGTTATGAAATTATGGGTATGTGAATTAATTCATTGAATGAGGCTTCTCCAAAAGCCTCACAAAAAAATGAATCAAACACAGAAAAACAAAACATTGCTTAACTCAGCCATCACGTTGTTATCCTCGGTTGAAAAGCCCGCTAAAATTCCAACTACAAACTCTAAAGAAATTCCAAATGCATTTCTCAGAGAATTAAAAAAAATATTTCCAGATAACGACATCCTTTTTGGAAAAGAAGCTCTTCCTTATGGGAGAGATCGTTGGTTTGCCTCAGCTCAGCCTGCTGCTGTAGTTTTTCCAAGAAGCACCGAACAAGTCTCTTCCCTACTAAAACTTGCGGCAAATTACCGCGTCCCAGTAACACCAAGAGGCGGTGGAGTTGGATATGTTGGCGGTTGTGTTCCAGTTCATGGAGGAATCGTCCTTAGCACAGAGCGAATGGACAAAATCCTGGAAATTAGCAAAACAGACTTTATAGCTGTCGTGCAACCAGGAATCAAAACGGCAGAAGTCCAACGCCGCGCAATTCGTAGAGGTCTCTTTTACCCACCCGATCCTGCAAGCCTTAATGAATCTACAATAGGAGGCAACATCGCTACAAATGCAGGTGGTCCAAGATGCCTCAAATACGGTGTAACCCGTCATTACTTGCTTGGCCTTGAGGTTGTGCTCATGGGAGGCAAAATCCTTCGCGTTGGCGGCCGAACCCATAAAAACAAAACCGGTCTCGACCTTGTGGGACTTTTTACAGGTTCAGAGGGGTTATTAGGAGTTATTACAGAAGCGACACTCCGCTTACTCCCTCTACCTCCTTTTCGCGGAGCCATATGCGCCGGATTTCCCAACATTCGTTCTGCTGCCCTCGCTATACAAAAGGTCTTCTATAATGGGCTTCTACCTGCAGCAGCAGAAATTGCAGACAAATTCACTCTCCAATCAGCCCGAAATTTTTTAAAATTAAAAAAACCGAATTTACTCCCTTCAGGCGACGCCTGTGTAATTTTTGAGGTTGATGGCCAAAAGGAAACTGTCCCGTTGGAGCTAAAAAAAATTGGCCAAATAATCCAAGGTTTAGGGGCAATTGAAACCCGCTTTGCTCTTTCACAAGCAGCTTGCAACGAAATCTGGGAAATCCGCCGAACTTTCTCCGATTCCTTAAAAGCTACTGGCCTGCGCAAGCTCAACGAGGACGTAACTGTCCCAAGAGGAAAAATTGTTGACCTCGTCCTTTTTGCGCAGAAAATCCAAAAGAAATATGACTTCCCTGTCGCTTGTTTTGGGCACGCAGGTGATGGTAATATCCATGTGAATATAATGGTTGGCGATTGGACAGATGAGAAAATCCGCTCTAAAGCCGAAGCTGCATTAGACGAGCTTTTTAACCAGGTTCTAGCATGGCAAGGAGTGATTACTGGCGAACATGGAATTGGCCTGGCAAAACTCCCTTGGTGGCCCAAAGCTCTATCCAAAGAAACCCGAGCAACCCAAATTGCAATCAAAAAAACCCTGGACCCACTTGGCCTGCTCAATCCGGGTAAATTTCTCTAAAGTTTCCTTATGCCAACGAAAAGCCCCTATGTCCTTTTTTGGCCTTGGTTAGCCCCTAAAAACTCAAATCGTGCAGTTTTAGTATTTCTCGTTGTAATTTGGATACTGGGAAATATTGCATTTACACTTGCTGCCCTCATCAAAGCATCTGAACGAATTTTAGAACCCCCTTCAAAACTCTCTTCAGAAAGACAACCCAAAGTTGAAGAAAACAAATTACCTGCTACTCAACACCCACCAACTCAGAACAAAAATTATTATCCTTTCACCTTTCCATCCCCTAATACTTCCAGCACGCAACAAGAAAAAAAACCGTAATCTGATTTGCTCGCTTCAGGAAAAATTTAAAAATGCTCCAGCTCCTCCCAACCCATCATACAACAAGTCTTCTTTTTGTTGCACAATCTTCCACGACCAATGTCCCGTTACCCCTTGTAATTGCTTGGTTGATTTTTAACCTAATCTGTTTGTCATTTTTTTTATGGATAAATAAGTCTAAAAAAAAATCTTCATTTGATAATTTACTCGAACCAAATTCTGACGAGCCGCCTCCTCCTCAAAACTCCCCTCCCCCTCAATCAACAGAAGTATCAGCTAACTCACAAAATTTTAGCTCACCAATTTCAGCATCTCTCCCAGAAACCCCAACTCAGCCCATAACTGAAACTCCTGCTCAAGTTGCTGAAAGCTCAAAACCTCTCCCTTCCAGTCAGGCACCCGAGAAATTTTCCCTTCTTCAAACCCAAGAGGGGCCTACCTTGCTAGAAGAAATCAAGAACCTTAAGTCTCTTATCGCCAACCTCAACGTATCGGCAGCCCGCAAACGGAAACCAATTCCCAAAGACTCATCGGAAGATAGTGAAGAGGATTCGGATGAAATCATTGTCTCCGCATCCGAAATCCTCCAAGCCCTTACAGAAGCAGTTTTCGCAGTAGACCGATACGGCACAATCTTACACATGAACCGTGCTGCTTCGAAACTTTTTGGCTACCAGCCCGAAGAAATCGTTGGTGAAACGCTCGATCCTCTCATCTGGGTGGACGTTAACCCAAATGCTATTCGACGCCCTGTCCTCGCAGAAGACCCAACCTTCGGCCTAGAACAGGATGGATACGGCATAAGGAAAGATAACTCCCGCTTTCCAGCAGTTGTAACAGTAAGCATCGTTCGTATGAAGCCGCTCATTTTAGCTGTAACTGTCCGTGATACCTCGCCCCGAAGTAATCAGCTATCACAAAAAACTTCAGACACAACGTCTGAAGAGCCTTCTAAATCCATTTCTTATGTTCCTCCAGTTCCCCTTGCACAAAACCAACCCAAACGCCCACTTCGTCGTTCCCGAAAAAAAATTATACACCCAGGTTAGAATTTTTTTAGATAATTATATCATAAATTGAACTATCATGCTTTCTTCTTACACAAATTTCTACTTTTCTGTTTTTAAAAACAACCTTATACTCCAAAAACTACATCATCTTAAACGAAAATGAAAAACTTCCCAATCCTTACAGCAGAAGAAGCTGCAGCACTCATTGAACACGGGCAAACCATTGGCTTCAGTGGGTTTACTCCTGCTGGTGCAGCGAAAGCCATTCCTCGTGCCATTGCCGCCAAGGCTGAAGCCGAGCACAAAGCCGGTCGCCCATTCAAAATCGGCGTCGTTACTGGTGCTTCAACGGGCGTTTCTCTCGACGGAGCGCTTGCAAAAGCGAACGCAGTTCTTTGGCGCACCCCTTACCAAAGTGACCCACTCCTCCGTCAACAAATTAACAGCGGACAGACCAAATTCTTTGACATGCACCTCTCCCAGCTTCCTCAATATGTCCGCTATGGTTTTCTTGGAAAGTTCCATTGGGCAATAGTCGAGGCCTGTCGTGTAACTCCAGAAGGAGAAATCACCCTAACTACGTCCGTTGGAGCTTCACCAACGTTTTGCCGGGTTGCTGAGAAAATCTTAATTGAGCTTAATGCGCACCATCCCGAAAAACTCCACGGCATTCACGACATCTTCGAGCAAGCCGAAATTCCACACCGCCGTGAAATCCCTATTTACTCACCACGTGACCGCATCGGAACTTACACAGTCAACGTTGACCCTGCAAAAATCGTCGGCATTGTCCACACCAACGAACCAGACGAATCCAAACCTTTTACCGAATTCGGTGAAACAGTTGCAAAAATTGGTGAAAACGTAGCCGAATTCATTGCTGCAGAACGCCGAGCAGGCAGAATTCCAGAGCCATTTGTCCCTATTCAAAGTGGAGTTGGCAACATAGCCAATGCACTCCTCGCTTCGCTTGGCTCCCATCCAGATATACCTCCCTTCATGATGTATTCCGAAGTCATTCAGGACTCCGTTATCTCCCTAGTTCGCAAAGGCAAAATTGTCTTTGCAAGTGGAACTTCCCTCACCCTTAGTGAAGGGCCTATGTCGGAGGTTTACAACGACCTCGATTACTTCCGCGACAAAATTGTTCTCCGACCGCAAGCCATTAGTAACAACCCCGAGGTCATCCGTCGCCTTGGTGTCATCTCTATAAATACAGCCATCGAAGCCGACATCCAAGGGAACATTAACTCCACCCACATCATGGGCAAAAACCTCATGAACGGTATAGGAGGC
>JAOAAX010000026.1 GCA_026418675.1 Chthoniobacterales bacterium
TGTCCGTTTCTTGAAACATCAGTTTCGTCTCCTGAAACATGCGCCACACTTTCTCAAAATTCAGTTCGTCCGACATACTTGGAACTCTAAGCAAAAAATCCGAACAGTCAACCTAAAACTCCACCCTCACTCACTTTCCTCGAAAATCACACCAGCTCACAGCTCAACTAGCCCCCCTTTAACAAAATTCAATCCGCTTAAATTCACTCCTTGTTCAACTAAACTCAATATTACTTAAAAAAACTCAAGCTTGATTTTTTTGATTTTTATGTTGCCTAATTTATCTTTCTTCTTGTTAGCCTAAATCAAACCAACCCTAACTTAAATTATCTACGCACTCTAGCTCTTAATTTACCTAAAACGAATAAACTTACTATAACTTTTTTCTTATCTATTACCTATAAACCATCTAACCTAAAATCAGTTCGAAACAAATTAAAAAAAAGTTTACCATCTTAAACAACCTATTAATCCTTATCTGCTCATTAAATAACCTAAAAAAAATGGCAAATTAATGAGCAGAACAGTCCTCCGAAATAATGCTTAAAATATGCCACATTTTCTGTTTACGCCTCACTTTATCGGAATCCTTGCTATCCCTCCCGTTCATAGACGAGCCTCTCGCCAAATCGCAAAATTTTCATCAGCTTTGGTAAACACAGTCAAAAGCGTTGCATCTGATTCTGCTCATATCGATTTCACTGCCCATTTTTTAGCAGAACAAGTTTCAGAGAATGTTTTCTCGAGACGAACAAACTTCCCCCAGTATTGAACAAATCGCCTTGATGGCAAAAGGAATGCCAAAAATTCCACAGCAAATTAGGAATTAACCACCGCTTCTTAGGTTCCTCGCAGGTTCAAAAAACTTGTAAGGAATGGACCGCTCCATCTCAAAAATTCAACCTCTTCCAATAACATTTGCAAAATTACCAAAACAATTGATAAAATTGCATTTCATTCTAACTCCTCGTAACTCCTCGCCTTTAAAATAGTTACACAAGTTCCTCCCCAGAAAAAGCAATGCTGGCTTCGCTGTTGTTACAGACGAAATCCGCCCGTTTGCTCAACTCGCCGCTCAAATAGCTATCGACACGACTTAGCGAATCGAAGACTACTTCCGCACAGCAACCACCAGCAGAGAGTTGAGCATAAACCTTAGCGAAAGTCTTACCAAAAGTAATCTCAAATGTCCGTAAAATGAATAAATTTGTTGGCCAACATCGCTACACCTTCTAAAAAGCTCAATCAGGGAATTAATCAAGTTACTTCTACCGCATCACAAAAAGACAAATTATCCCATAATAGTGCTTCGTATTCCGAACTTAGCGCAAAAAAAAGTTAAGCTTTAGCTTCCAAGCGAAAACCCGCAATCCAATTATTTCTCAGTTTCTGATCTCGTCACCAGCAAAAAGTCAGCCGAAACCTAAATCCTTCCCCATCACTCCATAAAATTCTAAATCTAAGTTGCTAATTCAACCTCCCAATGAATCTCAACGCGAATAAAACTCCACAACAAGTTGTTCATTAACCGGAACGTTAATCTCCTCCCGGCTTGGTGTCCGAACAACCGTCCCAGTAAGTTTATCCCTATCCAGGGAAAGCCAATCAGGAACTGGAACAATTTGGGTTAACTCCAGCCCTCGCATCGCTAGACTCTTCGATCGAGGATTGTCCTTAATCTCAACCCTATCTCCAGGCTTCAGATTCATAGACGGTATGTTCGCCTTGTGACCATTCACAAGAATATGGCCGTGTGAAACCATCTGACGAGCAGCCCGCAGAGTCTTCGCAAACCCCATCCGGAAAACAATATTATCAAGCCGAGTTTCTAAAAACTGAAGAAGCATCTCCCCCGTTACACCTTTGCGGCGTAGTGCCATGTTAAAATAGCGCCGAAATTGCCGCTCCATCAAACCATAAATGTGACGCAATTTCTGTTTCTCTGCCAATGCTACGGCAAAGTCAGTTTGTTTGCGGCGTGCACCTTTCGTTCCATGCATCCCTGGAGGAAAATTCCTTCGTTCGAAAGCCTTCTGCGAACCTCCAAGGTAAATTCCAAAACGACGACTTATTTTTGTTTTAGGTCCGGTATATCTGGCCATAGAGAAACTAATTTTTGATTTTTTGTCTTTTCTTAGACACGACGAGGTTTAGGTGGACGGCAACCATTGTGGGGAATCGGAGTGACATCCTTAATCACCGTAATCTCAAGCCCCATCGCTTGCACTGCCCGCACCGCTGATTCGCGCCCAGAACCAGGTCCCTTAACGCGAACTTCCACCTCCTTTAATCCATGTCCCATCGCTTGCCGACATGCATCTTGGGCAACAACCTGTGCTGCATAAGCTGTGCTCTTCCGTGACCCCTTAAATCCACATCGTCCTGCACTACTCCACCCTATAACAGCACCGTTCAAATCCGTTATACTTACAATCGTGTTGTTAAATGTCGCCTTAATATGAACAATCCCCTTCGTGACATTCTTGCTCCCCTTGGCTCGAATTATCTTCGGTTTTTCAATCTCTTCTTCTAATGATAGAGAAACGGGCTTTGTCTCTTCAGGCTTTGCCTGCTCTTTCTCTTTTTTAGTCGCTTTCACCTTTTTCTCCTTCTTGGGAACACTTGCGGGCTCCGGTGCTTGCGTCTCTACGGTTACCGAGGAACCTTGTTGCCCCGAAGTAGCTGCAGTTGCTAGCCCAGTGTCAGCTTTTGTAGCTTGAGGCATTAACTCAACTTGAGCCTTAGAAATTTGCTCCGCATCACCACCACTCGCCGAACTCTTACTAGAATCATTCGCCCGAGTAGCCAGTGAATCAGAACTGTCTCCTTCTTTAGACCGCGATGTCTCTCTCTCCTTTTCTTCGCTCATAATTTTTAAAAAAGCTATTTACTCCTAAACTTTACCTGCCTTAGCATTCGGATTGCGAACAACCCCAACCGTTTTACGGGGACCCTTCCGTGTCCTAGCATTTGTTTGTGTCCGCTGCCCTCGCACAGGCAACCCCCGACGATGCCGAATACCCCGATAACAGTTTATCGCTTGCAAACGCTTGAGATTCTGTTGAACCTCACGCCTTAAATCTCCCTCAACCAAAATCCCATTCGCATGAATCGCCTGAACTATTTTGTTAAGCTGCTCAGGTGTTAGATTCTTCGCCCGAATATTCGGGTCAATCCCAGCATGCTCCAGCACTTTCTTAACATTGCTGGGTCCAATCCCATAAATGTAAGGAAGCGAGGCTTCTATTCGCTTGTCCCCAGGTATGTCAACTCCAAGTATCCGTGGCATATTCTAAATCTTAAATTTGGATTTTCTTATCGAAAATTTATTCAACCTTGCCGTTGTTTGTGACGGGGGTCTTTGCAAATAACTCGTATAACGTTTTTGCGACGCACTATTTTGCAGTGCTCGCAAAGACGCTTCACAGACGGACGGACTTTCATGTCTTATTTTGGATGTTGTTGTTGTTTAAATCTTGCACCCACTTGGCCTGAACTCAACAGTAGAGCCTTCTCTTAATTCAAAACTACATGCGTAGCGGCATTCGTTCGCTGCCACTCTCTACTGTAGCTCGACCTGAGGAAGCAAAATATAATAGCGAACGACGTGGCCATGTCAACACTTCTGGTTCATTTTCCGTTATCAAAATCGTGTGCTCAAAATGAGCACTCGGCAGTCCATCACGCGTGACGACCGTCCATTTATCAGGGAGGACTCGAACATCTGATTTCCCCATATTAATCATTGGTTCAATCGCAAGTGTCATCCCTGGACGCAGCCTCGGACCAGTCCCTTTACGCCCAAAATTCGGAATCTGAGGTTCTTCATGCAGACGCCGCCCTACCCCATGCCCAACAAACTCGCGCACAACACTAAATCCATTTGCGACAGCCTGCTCCTCAATATACGCACAAATATCCCCAAGGTGCCGCCCAGGCCGTGCAAGCGCAAATGTTCCATGCAATATTTGCTCCGTTGCCACCAACAAACGTTCAACTTCAGGAGAAACAATTCCAACAGGAACCGTCATTGCGGTATCTCCAATAAAACCATCCAAAATGATACCAACGTCTATTTTAACAATATCCCCGTAATTGATTTTCCGTTCATTGCCAACACCGTGGACCACCACCTCATTAACACCTATACATATATGCCCAGGAAACCGATTGTTCTTCTTTCCATACCCCAGAAATGCACTCCGCACTCCAGCATCCGCCATGATTTTCGCCGCAGCTCGGTCAATCTCACCAGTTGTAATTCCAGGTCGAACAAGATCTGCAAGCTGGTTCAAAATCCGAGCCGCTAATTCCCCAGCTCGTCGCATCTTTCCAATCTCAAATTCGTTCTTAATCGGAATCATCCTTGCACTTCTAAACTAAACTACACTCTCAACCTATAGCTCCTTACAAACTCCTCTCGAAGCTCCCAAAATTGAAAATTGAAAAACACTACGAGAGACTCCGAGCTAAAAGTATCGTGACCCCTGCAAGTGCTAGGATCGCAAGCCCCAGCCAAATCCAAAGCAAAGTGCCACTGTCAACAATATCCCCTCCACCAAACGAACGTATTCGATTCTCGCGCGCCCCACGAAGCCGCCCCTTTCGCAAAAAGCCATCGTAATGTCGCTGAAGCAAATGAGTCTCAATTTGTCGCATCGTATCAAGTGTTACGCCCACAATAATTAACAACCCAGTGCCACCAAAAAATTGCGCCGTCATATACGGAACTTGTAACCACTGGTTAAGCATCATTGGCAAGACCGCAATTATCGTCAGAAATATCGCCCCAGCAAAAGTCAACCTGGTCATCGTAAAGTCAAGAAAGTCGGCTGTTGGTTTCCCTGGCCTCACTCCTGGTATAAAACCGCCGTATTTTTTCAAATCATCTGCAATCTGCATCGGCTGAAACTGCGTCGCTACCCAGAAATAACTGAAGAAAAATATCATCGCTCCAAACAAAACATAATGCAGCCATCCCGTCGCCAACTGATGCGACAGCTCTTGCGCCCAACGTTGCCCAGGAAACGCCATGTTCAAAATCGTTGATGGAAAAAGTAAAATCGCCTGAGCAAAAATGATTGGCATCACTCCTGCATAATTCACTTTCAATGGCATATACTGCGTTTGGCCACCATAAACCTTCCGTCCTACAACCCTTTTCGCATACTGCACGCTAATTTTCCTCTGAGCCTGCGTAACCGCTATCACCGCTGCAATTACTACGAGCAAAAACGCAACCATCAAAACCAAAACAACGGGACTCACCGCATCAACCTCCGTGGCGTTCTGAGGCACAAACGTCCTCCATGCCTGAATCAAGCCAGCCGGCAGCTGCGCCAATATCCCCACTGCTATTATCAACGAAACCCCATTCCCCACTCCTCGCTCCGTTATCTGATCCCCAAGCCACATCAAAAACATCGTCCCCGCAGTCATTGTCACAACCGTTAGCAACCGAAATCCTATCCCTGGCTCACTCACAAGGGGCATCCCCAAACGGTTTATTGTCTCCATTATCCCAGGCAAAAACGGATTCGCCTGCGGATTCTCAAACGATAGTGCAAGCAAATACCCCTGAAAAAAACAAAGCCCAATCGTCAAATAACGCGTGTATTGGAGAATTTTTTGTCGTCCACCCTCCTCCCTTTGCAGCTTCCCCAACTGCGGAATTACTGCTGCCAAAAGCTGCATCATTATCGAAGCGCTAATGTAGGGCATTATTCCCAAGGAAAATATTGCACAGTTTCCCAACGCCCCTCCACTAAACAAATTAAACAGCGCCGCCACACCACCCTGACCAGCACTCGCAGCACTCAAAAACCATTCCCGCAAAACTTGCGCATTGATCCCAGGTGTCGCTATCGAAGCCCCGATCCGAACAATCACAATCATCGCCAATGTAAACAGGAGCCGCTGACGCAACTCCGGTATCTTAAACATGTTTGTAAAAGCTGAAATCATACTTTGTCTCCAAAATTTCGTATTCGCCTAAATCCTAAAACGAAATTCACCACCCTATAATCATCTCCTACCTCAAGCAAGCACAACCTAAACCTCCACCCCAAAATTCCCTCTATTCAAAAAATCTCCAACCTCCTGATTTTCCACCCAATTATCCCATCTTTTTTCTTTGTTGTCTTCAAATACAAAATCTGCTTACCTCCGCCATTTTAAAATGAACGTTATCAAGGAAGAACTCCCCAACTGGCAAGTCAGACTCACCATCACAATCCCAGCACTCGACGTCCAAAAATTAAAAAAAGACGTCATTGACGACTTTTCTAAACAAGCTCGTCTTCCTGGTTTCCGCAAGGGCAAAGTCCCACCTTCCCTCATCGAATCCCGTTACTCCAAGCTCATTCACGAAGAGCTAACAGAACGCCTCATCGAAGAGTTCACCTCCACCGCTATCCAGCAAACAGAATTCATCCCAATTGATAACCTTAACGTCCATAATAGCCAATTCTCCGTAAATGGCGACTTCCATTTCGTCGTCAATTTTTATTCCTTCCCGATTATACCAATCCCAGACTACCACAACCACACCGTTACTCTGCCCGAATTCCCCATAACACCTGACTTAGTCCAAAACAGCATCAATTCCATACTCACCCAATACGCTGACTACCAACCAGTTGAAGACCGTCCCCTCCAGCTTGATGATTTTGCTGTCATCAACCTCTCCACTTCCCTCGACTCCTCCTCCCTCAATTTACCTCCACACGAAATCCCCAATTTCCTCCGTCCACAACAGAACCTCTGGCTTCATATCACCAACTCCAACACACCCGTCTCACAAATCGCCCAAAACCTCATCGGCCTCCAACCCGGCCAATCCAAATCCTTTTCCCTGACCTTCTCACCTGCACAAGTCCCAGCTCCTCTCTCCAACCAACCTATCACTTTCACTATCGAACTTCTCGCCATCCAAAAACGGATCATCCCTCCCCTTACTGACGAAATCGTAAAAAAAATCTCCCCTAACCACACAGCTGAATCCTTTAGAGATCACATCTCCCAAATCCTCCAAAAAAAAGCCAAAGATTACCTCTACTACCTCAAACTGAACAAAATCATCGAATTCCTCCTCCCCTACGCACCTCAAGACATTCCAAACCCTATCTTAAACAAATACACCCAGTTCTACCTCGACAATTTCATACCTTCCCTCATCAAGGAAACCCCCGAAGATCAAATAGACGAAAAAAAACTCATCCAAGAAACCCAAACCTTTTGCCGCAACCGCATCTCCTTCGATTGCCTCATTTACAGAATCTCAAAAATCGAAAATATTACCCTCGACCAAAAAGACTTATACCAACAATACCTCCTCTTCCGCAGCCAATCCTCCCTTTCCGAAAAGGCTGCGCTCAAGCGTTTCCGCTCCCCGCATGTCTATTTTATCGCACGCAAAAATGCCCTTCGCTTCAAAGTCATCAACTTCCTCGAAAAAAACGTTAAAGAACAATTCGTCCCAAAACCCAATTCCCATGATCCAAACACCTCATCCCAGCCCCTCTCTACCGAAACCACCTCCATTTCCCCTCAAACGAAATTCCTCCTCCAACCAGAACCATTCCCCTTAACCTAACACCCTCCCAACCCACCACCACACAATTTCTAAATTCTTCTCCCTCTCTCAAATCACCTCCTATAATTTTTCCTTAACCCGTTTCCTCGTCAAATCCTCAACTCCACATGAACCCAAAATCTAGCTACCTCGTCCCCATCGTAGTCGAACAAACCGGCCGCGGCGAACGCAGCTACGACATCTACTCTCGCCTGCTCAAAGATCGCATCATCTTCATCGGCTCACCAATAGATGACCACGTCGCTAACCTCGTCATCGCTCAAATGCTCTTCCTACAAATGGAAGACCCAAAAAAAGATATTAATATCTACATTAATTCCCCGGGAGGCTCCGTCACCGCAGGCCTCGCTATCTACGACACCATGCAGTTCGTAACTTGCGACGTAAATACCTACTGCGTCGGCCTAGCCGCAAGCATGGGCGCAGTCCTCCTCTGCGCCGGCACAAAAGGGAAACGCTATGCACTGCCAAACTCCGACATCATGATCCACCAAGTCTCCGGTGGCGCTCACGGACAGGCAAGTGACGTCGAGCGGCAAGTCGAATTCATGTTCAAACTCAAACGCCGCCTCAACAGAATCATCGCCCACCACACAGGAAAACCATACGAACAAGTCGAAAAAGATGCCGACCGCGATTATTACATGACCGCAGACGAAGCCAAAGAATACGGAATTGTAGATGCTGTCGTCCAATCTAGAAAAGAAATCAAAATCCAAGATACCACGCAAGCCACCCAATCAACCGACGACAAAAAAAAGTAAATTAACTCCCACTTTGCCTTCTCCACCTCCAAGAGCTAAATTCTAAAAAACAATCTTTACTCAATGCCCAAACCCTCCGGCATACACTGCTGCTCCTTCTGTGGTAAGCCTCAAACGGAAGCTCGTAAACTTATCGCCGGACCAGGTGTCTTTATTTGCGATAATTGTATCGAAATTTGCTCCTCCCTCATCCGCGCAGAATCAGCTCGCGACGTCCGCCGGCAGCGTCCACAGCTCTCCCGCATTCCAAAACCCTCAGAAATCCACGCCAAACTCGACGAATACGTCATCGGCCAACAACACGCAAAAAAAGTTCTCTCTGTCGCCGTCCACAACCATTACAAGCGCCTCCTCCAATTCTCCTTCCCAACAACAAATTCCAAATCCTTTCCGATTGACCTCCTTCCCGACGTCGAAATCGAAAAAAGCAACATCCTCCTTATTGGCCCCACAGGCTCAGGAAAAACTCTCCTCGCAAAAACTCTCGCCCGTTGCCTCGACGTCCCCTTCAGCATCGCCGATGCAACCACCATCACAGAAGCAGGCTACGTCGGCGAAGACGTCGAAAACATCATCCTCCGCCTCCTCCAAGCTGCCGATTTCGACGTCAAACGCGCAGAAACAGGTATCGTTTATATTGACGAAATAGACAAAATCAGCCGCAAAACCGAAAACATCAGCATCACCCGTGACGTCTCCGGCGAAGGCGTCCAACAAGCGCTCCTCAAAATCCTCGAAGGCACCATCTGTAACGTCCCCCCACAAGGCGGCCGCAAACACCCTCAACAAGAATACATCCAAGTTGACACCTCAAAAATCCTCTTTATCTGCGGCGGAGCCTTCGTTGGCCTCGACAAAATCATCCAACGCCGTGTCGGAAAAAAAACTCTCGGTTTCCACCCTGATGGCCCTCGCAATTCCGACCACTCCGAAGATGCCTCCCTCGCTCAAGTCGAACCCGAAGACCTCATCACCTTCGGCCTCATCCCAGAATTCGTCGGCCGCCTCCCCGTCATCACCACACTCACTCAATTAACCGAAAACGAACTTATCGAAGTCCTCACCACCCCAAAAAATGCCATGACCAAACAATACGCCAAGCTCCTTGCCATGGAAAACATACGCCTCAATTTCACACGCGACGGTCTCCGTGCTCTCGCCCGCGAAGCCCTCCGCAAAGGCACAGGCGCACGCGCACTCCGCGCTATGCTCGAACGCATCATGCTCGATGTCATGTATATCGCCCCAAGCCGAAACGATATTGATTCTGTCATCATCAACCGTGCAGTCGTCGAAGGAAAACGCAATCCCATACTCCGCAAATCACTCAGCAACGCCGCTTGATAATCCCCTCCCTCAAATAAACTCTCCCAAAAATCCCAACACCTTAACAATTGCCGAAAATAACTGGTCCCGACTTCCGCTACCAATCCCCAACCTTAACTCCTCTTGTCCCTCTCTTCCTTCCTCCCCCATTCCGTCCACCATCAACTCGACTCCCCAACCCACATTCCTCTTTTCCACAACTCCTCCCACTTCCGCTCAAACCAACCATTTCAATCGAATTCCTGACTCGTTCAAAAAATATAAAATTTACAATAAACGATAAATTAGTCTTTTTATCTTAATCATTCCCTGAACACTAACTCCCAGCCAACTTTCTCCATCCTCACACCTGTCCTAAACGCCGCCTCCACTCTCGAAGAAACCATACTGTCCGTCCTGCAACAAGACTACACCTCTTGGGAACATTGGATTCTCGACGGCGGTTCCACAGACTCCACCACGCACATTCTTGCCAAATACCCCCATCTCAAAATCCGAACCAGCCCCGACCGCAACCTCTACGATGCACTCAACACCGGTGCCTCATTAGCGTCCGGCCAATGGCTTATTTTTTTACAAGGTGATGACTGGTTACCCCAAGGAGCGCTCAAAGCATGGGCAAATTCCGCAAAGGCCAACCCTCAAGCCCAAATCATAACTGGTTCGACCGAATTCATCCGCCATCCAGCGCCGAATTCTCCCCCCTCAACCCAATCATTGGTTAAAAGCATCACCTCCCCATCCGCAAAACAACTCAACGTCAAAACAATTGCTCTTGGCGAACCAATGCTCAACGCACGTGCGATCCGCCGTGAATTTTTCCTCCAACTCGGCGGCTTTAATATCCACTGGCGTTTAGCTTCAGACCGAGAATTCCTCATCCGCGCATCTCTCCTAACCCCCCCAACCGCAACTATCCCCAATCTCGTTTACCGCTACCGCTGGCATTCTAACTCCCAAACCCTCACCGATTTCTCCAAACTCAGCCCAATCCTAAGAGAAGAAAACCTCGAAATAGCCGAGCATCATATCCATTCAACGTCCAAAACCTACCACCTCCCTCTCCGCCTCTGGCACACCCAGGAAGCCGTCCATGCCTTCCTTACCGAACTCGAATCCCTCAACTTTAAATCCGCTCTCCAATTCGCACTCCGTGGCCTCAAATACAACCCGCTTTGGCCCTTATTCCTAATCGCCGAATCCCTCCGTTGCCTCCCTGGTTTCATCGCTCGCGGCTTTAAAACCCGTTCCCAATTAGCAAAAAATTCTCCTAACCCCAACGAATCCCCACTCATTGAATGACAACCGAAGGAGAAGATTTCGTAATCGTTCTCCGGAGAAGTCCCTATGCGGAAACTAGCCTCCTTCTCTCTCTCTTAGGCCAAAGAATAGGAAAATTTCGCGCAATCGCACGCGGTGCCCACCGCCTCCGTGAATCCCACCTCGCCCTCCTCGATCTCTTCTCCCAAGCTCACATCCATTTCCGTTCCTCGTCAAAATCCTCCCTCTTCTCAATCAAAAATGCGGAATTAGCAAAGCCCTTCCTCCCTCTCCTAACCCCCCACCTCAATTTACTCGCCGCTTCTTACTTCGCCTCCCTCGTTGAAACCTCAATCGCAGATTGCGACCCCCAACCTCAGATTTTTCTCCTACTCTCCCGTGCACTTGATTGGCTCAACTCCAACACCCCATCCCTCAACTCCATTCTCCTCTTTGAAGACAAACTCGCCAAATTCCTCGGTATCCTCGATCCCAAATCCACTTCCTGGCTCTCTCTCCAGCACTACATCCAAAATTTAACAACCCCCATGAAACTCCGTCAGGAGCTACTCAACTCCCTTCCCAAAATCCAATAAAACATCATTTTTAAGATTTCTTTATCCAGTGAATTCTTTTTTTTTCTCCTCAAAACTCCGATTTACATGAAATTTTTTTCAAAATTGGTTGATTCTCGCTGCACATGTCAAATAAGCTCCTTTCACCATCAATCACACTGCTATATTCATCAGCCATGAATGGAACCTCCCTCAAAAAAATAGACCACCTCGGCATCGCCGTCCGCTCAATCGAAAATACACTCCCCTACTACGAAAAAGCCCTTGGCCTGAAATGCGAACGCATCGAGGAAGTCCCTTCCCAAAAAGTCCGCACAGCTTTCATCTCCATCGGCGAAGTTCACCTCGAATTGCTTGAACCTACTTCAGAGGACAGCACCATCGCCAAGTTCATTAACGAACGGGGTGAAGGCATCCACCATATCGCGTTCTACTCCACCAACATTGAAGGTCAACTCGCCCAAGCAAAAGAAAATGGCGTTCGGCTCATCCATGAAGTCCCGTTCGAAGGCGCTAATAACAAACTCGTCGCCTTCCTCCACCCAAAATCCACCTTCGGTGTCCTCACAGAATTTTGCACTGCCAAAGATCCTTCGCACGCCCATTGATTTTCATTTACCCGAACATCTAAACCACTCAACCATAAGGAGAAATCACCGTGCCAATCTCAAAAGCCCTTCTCGACGATTTCCACAAACGCCGTGAAGTCGCTCTCGCAGGCGGCGGAAAAGCAAAAATCCAAGCCCGTCACGAAAAAGGCCTCCTCACCGCTCGGGAGCGCCTCGAGCATCTCTTCCAACCAGGCACTTTTATGGAAATGGGCCTCCATGCTCAGCACTCTTGCACCCAATTCGGTATGGCCGACAAATCCATGCCCTGCGATGGCGTCATCACAGGCGTCGGCTACGTTGACGGCCGCCCCGTCGCCGCTTTTAGCCAGGATTTCACTGTCGGCGGGGGAGCTCTTGGCAGAATCCATGCCAAGAAAATTTGCGACCTCATGGAATATGCCGTCAATGCAGGTATCCCTGTCATTGGTATCAACGACTCCGGCGGGGCAAGAATCCAGGAAGGGGAAGATTCCCTAAGCGGCTACGGTCAGGTCTTCTTCCGCAACGTCCTCCTTTCCGGTGTCGTCCCGCAAATCTCCATCATCGCAGGCCCCTGTGCAGGCGGTGCCGCTTATAGTCCAGCCCTCACAGACTTCATTATTATGACCCGCAAAAATGCCAACATGTTTATCTGCGGGCCAGACGTTATCAAAGCCGCCACAGGTGCTACCGTCACCATGGAAGAAATCGGCTCCGCCGAGGCCCACGCAACAGTCAGCGGGAACATCCATTTCGTCGCAGAGGATGATCAACACGCCATCCAAATCGCTCGAAAACTCCTCTCTTTCCTCCCCACCAATAACGTCGTCGATCCCCCTCACATCCTTTCAGAAAAACTCGATCTCTCTTCAATCCCTGCCTTTAATGAACTCGTCCCAGAGGACCCCAAAGTCCCACTTGACGTCTATAACGTCATCCAACTCCTTGTTGACGACGGCGATTTCTTCGAAGTCCAGCGCGACTTCGCACGCAACATCGTCGTCGGTTTCTGTCGCATTCAAGGTATTGTCACTGGTATTATCGCCAACCAGCCCTGTGTCAAAGCTGGCACCCTTGACATTGACGCCTCCGATAAAGGTGCACGCTTCATCCGCTTCTGCAACATCTTTAATATCCCTATCGTCAATCTCGTTGATGTCCCAGGTTTCCTCCCAGGTGTAAACCAGGAACGCGGTGGCATTATCCGCCACGGTGCCAAAATGCTCTTCGCTTATGCTGCAGCTACTGTCCCAAAAATCACTGTCATCATGCGCAAAGCGTATGGCGGAGCTTACCTCGCCATGTGCAGTGCAGACCTCGGCGCTGATTTCGTCTTTGCTTGGCCAACCGCAGAAATTGCTGTCATGGGAGCAGAAGGTGCCGTAAATATCCTTTTCAAAAAAGAAATCGCTGAAGCTCCTGACCCAAAAGCGAAAGCTGCCGAACTCACAGCTGAATACCGTGCCCGCTTCGCCTCCCCTTACGCAGCAGCAAGCAAAGCCATGATAACCGACGTCATCGAACCCTCCGAAACTCGCGCCAAAGTCGCCCTCGCTTTGCGTAACACCCTCTCAAAACGCGAAACCCGTCCACCCAAAAAACACGGTAATATCCCACTTTGATTCCAAAATTTATGATCAAAAAACTCCGCATCACCGTTGATGGTAAAGTTTACGACGTCCAAGTCGAAACACTCGACGAATCCTCAACTCAACACGGCACACCCCGCCCATCCGTTACATTAAGCTCCGTTTCCCCTCCCTCATCCTCAGTCCGCCCGGCCTCCGCCTCCAAACCCTCATCCCCTGGCGACGTTCTAAGCCCTCTTGCAGGCAGGGTTGTCTCAATTGATTGCAAAGTCGGCGATAAGGTTGAAGCAGGCACTCAACTCATTACAATTGAAGCCATGAAAATGAACACTTACGTCAACGCTCATTGCGCAGGCACAATCGCTGCCATCCACGTTAAAGCTGGTGATGGGGTCGAAGAGGGCCAACCTCTCCTCACTATACAATCCTAAAACCCAAGTTCCTCAACTACGAAAACCCCAAAAAACAAAAATTCACATCCCGTTCCCCCTCAGCGCGAAATTCTAAACTTTCCCTTTTCTTATTCCAAGGGGTCATTCTCCCTTCTCGGTTTATACCCCTTAGCAACCATTTCCGCAGATCAAAAACTTTCCCTCAGCCAAGACATCATCTTTCAAGCCGTAGGGATGCTCGTCGTCCTCGGCTCACTCTCCCTGCTAGCCCTCATCATCTCCATTTTAGGCAAAGCCTTCACGAATGCTCCCACTCCCCAACCCAAATCACAAAAATCCGCTCCCCCTCCCAATAACTCCCCACCCAATACAGCTACTTCACCCGCTCCTATCCCTCAAGAAATTCAAGCTGTAATTGTCGCTGCCGTTTATTCAACACTTCAACAGCCAGTCCAAATCCTTAGCGTCCAAGCTGCCCCTCCACCTCAACTCGCCGCTTGGTCCATGGAGGGCCGCCGCCAAATTTTCCTCTCCCACAAAATTCGATGATCAACGACCTCCTCCAGTTCCTACAACTTACAGGATTCACCCAGCTAACCTGGCAAATGTTCATCATGTGGGGGGTTGTTGCTGTCCTCCTCTACTTGGCGGTTTACAAGGGCTTCGAACCTCTCCTCCTCGTCCCTATTGCTTTCGGCGCACTCCTGGCCAACCTCCCTTCCATCGGTCTCATTAACCCTCCCCCAGCACCTCCTCTATCTCCAGCTTCTGGGGAAATCCTCCAGTGGTTCATCAAACCCGGCCAATCCATATACCCAGGCCAGCCTCTTCTCCTCCTTCGCGACATCCAATCCGACCAAACCATCACCCTTCACTCCGACTCCCATGCTACCGTCACCCTCCTTCATGCCGCCGTCGGCCAGCGCGTCGAAAAAGGCCAAAAACTCCTTGAATTTTCCTCCGACCAAGCCGGCGGCCTCTACTACTACATCTCTCAAGGCATTCACCTTGAAATATTCCCACCTCTGATTTTCCTCGGTGTCGGCGCTCTTACTGACTTCGGGCCACTCATCGCTCGCCCACTCACCCTCATCCTCGGTGCTGCAGCCCAACTCGGCGTTGCCATAACCTTCGTCGGCGCTATCTCACTCGGCTTCAATACCGGCGAAGCTGCCTCGATTGGTATTATCGGTGGCGCAGACGGTCCCACCGCTATCTTCCTCTGCTCCAAACTCGCTCCAGAGCTACTTCCTGCAGTAGCTGTAGCCGCTTATAGCTATATGGCCCTCGTCCCTCTTATCCAACCACCTGTCATGCGCTTGCTTACAACTCCCAACGAACGTCGCATCCGCATGCAATCCCTCCGCAAAGTCTCCAAACTCGAACGCCTCCTCTTCGCACTCCTCGTAACCATCTTCTGCATCCTCCTCGTCCCGCCAGCCTCTAGCCTTATCGCCATGCTCATGCTCGGCAACTTCCTCCGCGAATGCCTCGTCACCGAACGCCTCGTCAAAGCCGCACAAAACGAAATCATCAACGTCGTCACCATCTTCCTCGGAACCTCCGTCGGCATCACCATGACTGGAGAACGCTTCCTCCGCCCGCAAACTCTCCTCATCATCGCACTCGGCATCGTCGCCTTCGCAACAGCAACCGCAGGCGGCGTCCTCATGGCAAAATTCCTTAACCTCTTCCTCAAACAAAAAATTAACCCACTCATCGGTTCCGCAGGGGTCTCCGCCGTCCCTATGGCCGCGCGCGTCTCAGAAATCGAGGGACTTCGCGCCGATCCCAACAACCACCTTCTCATGCATGCCATGGGCCCAAATGTCGCAGGCGTCATCGGCACCGCAGTCATCGCAGGCTACTACATCTCAACCATCGCTAAACATTAATCAAAAAATTCCAAATAATATGGCACGAAAATTGCTCATTAAAAGCCGAACTTTTACCTGTTAAATTTTACAAGCAACAGGTAAATGTTTATTTCTCTTCAAACTCAAGCTATAAACTCTAACCCAAACCAAAAAATAAACCATAAATAACAACGAAATAATACCGTAAATCCTATGCCGAAATATAAACTCGAATACATTTGGCTCGACGGCTACACCCCAGCCGCCAACCTCAGAAGCAAAACCAAAGTCGAAGAATTCGACGACTTCCCAACCCTCGAACAAATCCCCATTTGGGGCTTTGACGGCAGCTCCACCCGCCAAGCCGAAGGAAGAGACTCCGATTGTATGCTCAAACCAGTTCGTCACTTCCCCGACCCAACTCGCATTAACGGAGTCCTCGTCCTCTGCGAAGTCATGCTCCCCGATATGACTCCGCACCCATCCAATACCCGCGCAACCGTCATTGACGACCCAGACGCCTGGTTCGGCTTCGAGCAAGAATACTTCCTCTACCAAAACGGAAAGCCGCTCGGCTTCCCTCAAGACGGATTCCCAAATCCACAGGGCGAATACTACACTGGCGTCGGCTACAAAAACGTCGGCGACATCGCACGCCAAATCGTCGAAGAACACCTCGACATCTGCCTCGATGCAGGCATCAACCACATGGGCATTAACGCAGAAGTCGCAAAAGGCCAATGGGAATTCCAAATCTTCGCAAAAGGCTCCAAAGAAGCCGCTGACCAACTCTGGGTCGCCCGTTACATCCTTATCCGTCTCTGCGAACAATACCGCGTAGATGTCGAACTCCACTGCAAACCCATCCGGGGCGACTGGAACGGCTCCGGCATGCATACTAACTTCTCCACCAAATACTTGCGGGAAGTCGGTGGCAAAGATTACTTCGAGCGCCTCATGGCCCACTTCGAAAAACGCATGGATGAACATATCGCCGTTTACGGTCCAGATAACCACCTCCGCCTCACAGGTCTCCATGAAACCCAAGCCATAGACAAATTCACTTACGGTGTGGCCGACCGCGGCTCATCCATCCGCGTCCCACACAGCTTCATTCGCAACGGCTACCGCGGTTACCTCGAGGACCGTAGGCCCAATTCCCAAGCCGACCCCTACCTCGTCGTTAGCCGAATCCTCCGCACTATCTCCGAAGTCCCAACTTCCTAACCGTTTGATCATCCGACATACACCACGCATCAACCGCCCGCACTTCCTGCGGGCGGTTGTTTTTTTTCAACCTCTTTATTTCTGACAACCAAAAAATCTTAGTTAAAGCTCGAATTTCATCTCCTTCACGCTCTCTCAATCACCACCCTCATGCACAGAACTACATATCTTCCATTTCTTCTCTTCTCAACCCTCTTAGCAACTCTTACTCCCACAGGTTGTTCCCGCCCCAAACCACCCACTCCCAACCTACCAGAAGTCCGAATAATCCACCCCTCAGTCCAATCCGTCCCCATTTATCGAGAATTCGTCGGCCAGATTGAAGGTGCCCAAAACGCCAACATCCTCCCACGCGTCGCCGGTTATCTCATCACCCGCGAATTTGAGGAAGGCTCCTTCGTCCAAGCAGGTCAGGTTCTCTATAGGATTGACCCCCGCCCCTACGAAGCAGCACTAGCCGCCACCCAAGCTCAGCTCGCCCAAGCACAAGCAAAAGCGGAACTCGCTCGCATTACTCTCGAGCGCCAAACCGAACTCTTCAAAACTCGCGTTATCAGCGCCCAAGAATTCGACGTCGCTAATCAAAATTCCCAAGCCGCAAATGCCGACGTCCTCGCCGCCCAAGCCGCACTTCAAAATGCCCAACTCAACCTCGAGTTTTGCACCATCCGCGCTCCTTTCGAAGGCATTGTCGGGCAATCCATCGCCCAAATTGGTGATCTCGTCAGCCCAAACGACCAATCCCCTCTCACCGTCCTCTCCCAGATCAACCCCGTCAAAGTCTCTTTCAGCATAAGCGAGCAAGAATACCTCATGGCTCAGGACCGCATCCACGCCGCTCAATCTCTCCCACTCGAAAACCGACCACGTGATTTCCAAATCCTGCTCGCAAACGGCGAAACTTACCCCCATCAAGGTGTCTTCGCTTTCCTCGACAGACAAATCGAACCCCTCACGGGCACCATCCGCGTCATCTCCTACTTCCCAAACCCAAACGCCATCCTCAGACCAGGACAGTTCGCAAAAGTCAAAGTCCTCTTCAAAACCATCCAAAACGCTATTCTCATCCCCCAACGCGCTGTCCAAGAAATCCAAGGACTCCTCTACCAAGTTGCTATCGTTAATTCAGAGAATAAAGTCGAATTTCGTGCAGTCCGCCCTGGCCCACGTTTCCAGACCAATTGGGTCATCACTGAAGGAATCTCCCCCAGCGACTCAATCATCGTCGAAGGATTTTCTAAACTCCGCAATGGCATGACTGTTCGCCCAATTCCAGATAACCCCTCTCCTGCTCAACCAGACCAGCAATTAGCGGTCCAGCCTTCCACCCCACCACCTCCACTCCCTACCACACAACAACCATCCGAACAATCCCCATCCCCTCAAACCACTCCACAAACAAACTTACAAAATTCCTCCACTCAACCCTAAAACCTTCCCTCTCCTGCCGTGCCCGAATTCTTTATACGCCGCCCGATTGTCGCAATTGTCATTTCCATCATCACTGTCATCGTCGGCCTTGTTAGTTTAGCCGACCTCCCCATCTCCCAATACCCAAACATCGTCCCACCTCAAATACAAATACAAACCACCTTCGTTGGCGCAGACGCCCTCACAGTCGAATCCTCCGTGGCTACTCCCATCGAACAACAAGTAACAGGCGTCCAAGGTATGGACTACATGTATTCAGTCAATGCCAACAACGGACAAATGACTCTCAATGTCTTCTTTAAGCCAGGCACAGATCCCAACACCGACCAGATCTTAACCCAAATGCGCCAAGCTCAAGCCCAATCCCAATTGCCCTCTTCTGTCCAAAATTACGGCGTCACTGTCCAGCAAGGAACCACCAACCCACTCATGGTTTACGCCCTCTATTCCCCCGACAACTCCCTCGATACCACTTTCCTCGCAAATTACGCCTACATCAACCTCGTCGCACCTCTCGGACGGGTCCCAGGCGTCGCCAACGTCATGGTTTTCGGCGCTGGCCAATACGCAATGCGTATTTGGCTTAACCCCGACCACCTCGCACGCTTCAACATCACCGCCTCCGAAGTCATCGAAGCTATCAACGAGCAAAACCAGGTCAACCCTGCAGGCCAAATCGGAGCAGAGCCCGTCCCCTCAGGCCAGGAATTCACTTACACAACCATCACCACAGGCCGACTCACCACCCCAGACGAATTCGGTCAAATTATCCTCCGCGCACAACCCGACGGAAGCATCGTCCGCCTCAAAGACGTCGCTCGCATCGAGCTCGGCGCTCAAACCTACAACATCGTCGGACGAATCAACGGCAAACCCGGTGCCATCATCGCCATCTATCAGGACCCAGCCTCCAACGCCATCAAATGTGCAGACGGTGTCAAACAAGTCATAAACCAATGGCGCGAAAAATTCCCAGCAGGCATGGACATCGCGCTCTCTCTCGACACCACTATCGCAGTCCGCGAAGGAATGCGCGAAATTGTAAAAACCCTCTGGGAAGCCCTCATTCTAGTCATGCTGGTCGTCTTTATTTTTCTCCAAGGCTGGCGCCCAGCACTCATCCCCATGATCGCCGTCCCCGTCTCCCTCATCGGCACTTTCATCTTCTTCCCCCTCCTTGGCTTTTCCATCAACACACTCTCCCTCTTCGGCCTCGTCCTCGCCATAGGACTCGTCGTAGATGACGCCATCGTTGTCGTCGAAGCAATCGAGCACCATATCGAAAACGGTCTCTCCCCGGTCGAAGCCGCTCGTCAGGCTATGAAAGAAGTTTCAGGCCCAGTCGTCGCTATCGCCATTATCCTTGCAGCCGTTTTCGTCCCTACAGCTTTTATCCCTGGTATTACTGGAGCGATGTATCAACAATTTGCTGTAACTATTGCCATCTCAGTCATCATTTCCGCATTCAACGCACTCAGCCTCAGCCCAGCTCTTGGAGCCTTACTCCTGCGACCACGCAAAGAATCCCACGGCCCACTCGCGCTATTTTTTCGATGGTTCAACCACACCTTCTCCTCGGCTACAAATGGCTATGTCGCCATCTGTGCCGGCCTCATCCGCAAACTGGCTATCTCCCTCCTAACACTCCTCCTCATTACACTTGGCAGCTTCAGTCTCGCACGGCATACAAACTCCGGCTTCATTCCAAACGAAGACCAAGGTTACATCTTCGGCTTCATCCAACTTCCTCCAGCCTCTTCCCTACAGCGAACTCAACAAGTCAGCGCACGCATCACCGAAAAAATCCAACAGCTCCAGGGCATCCAATACGTCACCGAAGTCGTCGGTTACAACCTCCTCAGCACCGTCCAAAACACTTACAGCGCTTTTTACTTCATCTCCCTCCAACCCTGGGAAAAACGAACCTCCCCCAACCTTTCCGCTGACGCTCTCATGAAAAAAGTTACACACATCATTGCTTCTGAACCAGCTTGTATCGGAGCCGCATTCCCTCCCCCGCCCATCCCAGGCATCGGCACCGCTGGCGGTATCTCCATGATGCTCCAAGACCGCGGAGGAAATGATTTCAATTACCTCGCACAAAACACTCAGAAATTCATCGAAGCAGCTCGAAAACGCCCCGAAATCAGCACCATCACCTCAACCCTCATCCCTGATGTCCCACAAGTCTATTTGGACGTCATGCGCGATAAAGCTACCATGCAAGGTGTCCCCCTCGGCCAACTCTACCGCACACTCCAAGCTCTCCTTGGTGGCTACTTCGTTAACTACTTCAACGAATTCGGCCGTCAATGGCCAGTTTATATCCAGGCCGAAGGCCAATTCAGAATAGATCCCCAGAAAATTTCCCAATTCTACGTTCGAAACAAAACCGGCCAACCAGTCCCTCTCTCCTCCGTCGTCCGCCCAACCACCACCAGCGGACCAGAATTTACCATCCGCCATAACATGTATCGCAGCTCCCAAATCCAAGCCGCTCCAGCTCCAGGCTATAGCACCAGCCAAGCCATGCAGGCACTCGTCGCAACTATCCAAAAAGAACTCCCTCCGGATATGAACTACGCATGGTTCGGCATGAGCTACCAGGAAGACGTCGCAAGCAAAGGAGTCCCACCAGCAGCAATTTTCGCCCTCTCTCTCCTCTTTGTATTCCTCATATTGGCTGCCCTCTACGAAAGTTGGTCCCTACCTTTCAGCGTCCTCCTCTCAACCCCAGTAGCTGTCCTGGGGGCCTTCCTCGGACTCCACCTCAGAGGTATGGAAAACAACCTCTTCGCTCAAATCGGACTCGTCATGCTAATCGGACTTGCTGCCAAAAATGCTATCCTCATCGTCGAATTCGCTCGCTTACAATTAGAATCCGGCAAAAGCATCCTCGAATCTGCACTCGATGGAGCTAGACTCCGCCTGCGCCCCATCCTTATGACCTCCTTTGCCTTCATCCTCGGCTGCGTCCCACTCGCTATCGCCGAAGGCTCAGGCGCCATCTCCCGCCAAGTCCTCGGCACAACCGTCATCTTCGGAATGCTCGCAAGCTCCTTCATCGCCATCTTCCTCATCCCCTCAGGCTTCTACTTCGTCGAAAAAATCTCCGCCCCCTCAAAACACTCCCCCCTCCAACAAAACTCTTCAAATCACACCCCATCCGAATAAATTGGCTCCTTACTGTAGCCAATTAGCTTAAGTGGACATACTTATCCTACTTTTTGCTCAACTAAATATAAATTTAGAATAATTATTAGAATCATTATGCATACTATCGCACAGAAACTCATCAGCTTGCCACCAACTATGGCAGACGCCTTCCATGAAATAACAGGACTCCCAAAACCAGAGTGGATAGCCGCTTCCGACCCACCTAATTCTAAACTCGGTTCCGGAGGCGGAGCCGCTCATATTCTGGTCCAAGCCTGGCACCAGTCCAATTCAGGCCTACCCTTCAACGCTTGGCTTCTCCAATCCCCCAAACTCCTCCTCATGTCCGGCGGTCAAAGCCGCCGCCTGCCATCCTATGCAGCCACAGGGAAACTCCTCATCCCCTTGCCCGTCCTGCGTTGGAGCACTGGACAAAAACTTGACCAAACTTTACTCGACTTGCAACTCCCCTACTACGAGGAAGTGCTCACCCGGGCCTTCCCTCATTACTGTGTCCTTATCACAAGCGGCGACGTCTTCCTTCGCTTCAATCCGCAAATCCCTCAGTTTCCTCAAGCCGACGTCCTCGGACTCGGAATGTGGGTGCGCCCAGAAGCAGCAAGCGACTTTGGCGTCTTCTTTAGTCCACGTATCAAACTTAACGAATGGGAATTCTTTCTTCAGAAACCATCCCCGGCCAAAATCCGCGAACTCGCTTCAGATTATTACTACCTCGTAGATACAGGGATGTGGCTGCTAACGCCCTCAGCTGTCCATACCCTGCTACAAAAAGCCGGCTGGATTCCTTCTCACGAGACTTTCTCCAACAACACTCCCAATTATTATGAACTTTACTCCCAATTTGGCCTTTCTCTCGGCAACAAGCCCATTTGTCCCGACCCAGAAATCTCAAAACTCCGAGCAGCTATTCTTCCCCTGCCAAACGCCGAATTCTACCACCTCGGAACTAACCAACAGCTCATTGACTCAATCTCCCAACTCCAAAATCTTCAACTCGACCAAACCAAACTCGGTAGCTTTGCAACACGCCCACATCCAGACCAATACATCCTCAATTCCGATTTCCGCTTCCCCCGCCGCCAGGAACAAAATCACCATCTCTGGGTAGAAAATTCCTGCATCCCGGAAAGTTGGTCGCTCACCCACCACCACATCCTCACAGGAATCCCAAACAATAATTGGGACCTCCGTCTAGAGCCATTCTCCTGTCTGGATTTTTCCCCCATCAAAGAAAGCGAGTTCTGTATCCGTTTCTATGGCTTTTTTGATTCATTCCGCGGATCAGCCAATTCCCCGGAAACCTTCCTCCTCGGTCAACCATTGCTCTCTTGGCTCGAAAAAAGACAAATTCACCTTTCCGACCTCACTCAAAATTATGACCTTGATATCCAGTTCCTGCCACTCTTCCCCGTCTTACCTCTGGAAAAAATCACCCCCCACTTTATCGAATGGCTCACTTCCTCCTCCCCAATAGCAGACACCTCACTGCTTGAACTTTGGAAAAAATCCCCTCGCATATCAGCAGAACAAATCCCGATCCAATTTTCCCCTCAGCGCCTCTTCCGTCAACGCCAAGACTTTCTCCTCCTTGCCCTACCTCGGCTCGCATCAAATCACCGCTGGAATCCCTTCTATCGTCTCGATCTCGCCTCAACAGCCAGCCTCTTCGTCCAAACAAACTCTCCCCTGCCCGACCTATCTCCCTCCCATGCAAACTCCATGGACGAAGTCCGCCACGCTGCATTCTGTGCGGCCGTCCTGCGCAGCCAAAACAATCCCACCCTCGCTGCCGATGCCAACAAATACGAAAGCAAAGCCTTCGCTCTCCTCCGCGAAAGAGTTTTGGAACACTCCACACTCACCCCCTGCGACCCCCATTTGAATTTACTCGAAGACCAAATCCTTTGGGCAAGAAGCCCAGCCCGGGTAGACCTCGCCGGAGGATGGACCGATACCCCTCCCCATTGCCTCTTCCACGGCGGCGCAGTCGTCAATATCGCCACAAACCTCAACGGCCAACCCCCAATTCAAGTTTTTATTAAATCTTCCCAACTCCCTCAGATTGTCCTTCGCTCCATTGATCTCGGAGTCGAGTGCAAAATACAAAACTACTCCGAACTCGAAGACTTCTCCTCCCCCCATTCTGAGTTTTCCCTCGCAAAAGCTGCACTCGCCCTAGCCGGTTTCCTCCCTCGCTTTCACAAAGACGGCTGTTTTGCAACCCTCAGAGAACTCTTAGAAAACTTCGGCGGTGGGCTCGAAATCACCCTCCTGGCTGCCATCCCCAAGGGCTCCGGTCTTGGCACAAGCAGCATCCTCGCAGCCACACTCCTCGCCGCGCTTTCCTCCGCCTGCTCCCTCAATTGGGATCTTCCTGCCATCTCCTCACGAACCCTCGCGCTCGAACAACTCCTCACAACCGGCGGCGG
>JAOAAX010000027.1 GCA_026418675.1 Chthoniobacterales bacterium
GTCCTCTGTAATACGGGATGAATCGAGTGGGGAGAATTTGTCATTTATTATTGCTCCGGGAGGGAGGAGGTGCTTACCGGTGCCTGGTTCTGGGAAAACGCCATAAGCTAAGAAGTTGTGGCGGCCACCACCTGTTTTCCAATATTGCGGAAAAGCACCAGGAACGGGGACGACATCGGGAACATATTTGTTAACAACGAAATCCTTAATTTTTTTCATCAACCCATTTGAGTAGGTGATGATACCTGCGTCTATGGTTTGGCTCATGCCTCCTGGGACTATGGATGCCATGTGGGGAAATTTTCCGCCGTAGAGGGCACCCAATTCGTGGCAGAGACGGCGAATTTCTAACCCCTCTGTATAATGTTTCAGCAATTCGATATTGAGCGCTTTGTCTGCTAAGTAATTGGCGTCATAACGTGGTAAGAAGGGTGCGGCAGGGAGGTAAACTTTGGAGTCAATTTGTTTCTGGACCCAATCGCGGAGCTGCTGCATTCCGCCGTCATTGCCCTTGTAGTCGAGTATTGCTGTGACATCGAGGAAATCAACGCCACAAAGTCCATAAAAGTGAATGATGTGACTATGGAGGTAGTTTGCAGCTTGGACGATGTTGCGTTCGAGAACTCCATTTCGAGCGGGAGTGATTCTGTACGCATCATCTTGAGCCAAAGCGGAGGCGACACCATGCTCGATTGGGCAAACCCCACAAATGCGTTGGGTAATTTGCTGAGCATCGAGAGGGTGGCGGCCACGAAGGATTTCCTCAAAACCACGGAACATTTCACCTGAGCAGAAAGCATCCGTGACCACTCCGTTTTCAATTTGCACGCGCACGGCTAGGTGGCCTTCAATGCGCGTTACAGGGTCAATATCAAGAATTTTGCTCATTTTACACGGGGGAAAATTTTTGATATTTATATCGTAAATCAAAAAGTTTATTTTGTCAAATAGAAAAAAAATTAATTCATACTTTTTTGTCCATTTATTGTGAATTTGGATTTTTTCCTACAAGCTTCCTGCTTGAGGAACAGTATTAATGAGGATACACCTGATAGTTGAAATGTATGGTTACACCTGAGCGCGAGAGGGCGCAAAAAGCTCTGATGGATTACCTTGCTCAACAGGGGCTTCGGAAGACATCGCAGCGGGAAGCAATAGTGGCAGCTGCACTTTCAACGCGCGAGCATTTTACTGCGGAGGAACTCCATGAGATGGCTAGGAGGATTGATCGGAGCGTTTCCCGCGCAACAGTTTATCGGACGCTCCCTCTCCTTGTTGAAAGTGGTCTATTGCGGGAATTGGATCTAGGGGGCGGGCTAAAGCGATATGATCCGAATTTTTTGGAGCACCCGACTCATAATCACATTGTTTGCCTTGACTGTAACCGTATTGTGGAGTTTGTGGATCTGAATTTGGATATTGTAGCGTTGTGCAATGCGAAGAGGCAGGGTTTTACGCTTCAAGGGAAGTTTATCAAGATTGAGGCTCGGTGTGATAGGCTTGCGCATGAGGGAAGGTGCCCGAACAAATCCGACTGAAGGGTATTTGCAGGTGAATAATTTCAGCTAACGACAAGGAATTGTTTGTCTAAGGAGAAAACGCATGTGGCAAGGGAGGTTTCAAGAGCGGCCAGCTGAAAGTTTGAGCAAATTTGGCCAGTCTGTAAGTTTTGACTGGAGGCTTTATCGTCAGGACATAGCAGGCAGTATAGCGCACGCCCGTGGCTTGTTGAGGGCTGGGATTTTAAGCGAAGAGGAATTTGCTGCGATTGAAAAAGGGCTTAAGGGAATAGAAGCCGATATTTCGGATGGGAAACTCCGTTTTTTGGAAGAACTGGAGGATGTCCACATGAATATCGAAGCGGAGCTGACGCGGCGGATAGGGGAGGCTGGCGCGAAATTGCACACAGCGCGGAGTCGGAATGACCAAGTTGCAACGGACGTTCGGATGTATCTACGGATGGAGGGTGGGCGGATCGTAAGAGAAATTTCTGAGCTGCAGAGGGTGTTTGTGGGGTTGGCAAAAAAATATCACAGAGTGCTGATACCCGGATACACGCATTTACAGCGGGCGCAGCCGGTGCCTGTCGCACATCATTTTTTGGCGTATTGTGAGATGTTAGAACGGGACAAGGAGCGATTGGCAGATGCGTTGAAGCGGATTCGGCTTTGTCCGCTGGGGTCTGGGGCGATTGCAGGTTCGACGATTGTGCTAGACCGGGAGGCGATTGCTGCGGAATTAGGGTTTGATGGGGTTTCGCAGAATAGCATGGATGCGGTGGCTGACCGTGATTTTGTGTGCGAATTTCTCTCTGTTTTTGCGATATTGGGGATGCATTTATCGAGAATTTCTGAGGATGCGATTCTTTGGTGTTCGGCGGAATTTGGTTTTCTTCGGTTGAGTGATGCTTATACGACGGGGTCGAGTTTGATGCCGCAAAAAAGGAATCCGGATGTTGCGGAGCTTGTTCGCGGGAAGAGCGGGCGGCTGGTGGGGAATCTGGTATCGCTTCTAGTTATGACGAAGGGGTTGCCGTTGACCTACAATCGCGATCTTCAAGAAGACAAGGAGCCGTTGTTTGACAGTCTGGATACCGTTTCAAGCTGTCTAAGAATTTTTGCGGAGATGTTTGCAACAGCCGAGATAGATGTTGCCGCTGCTAGGGCTGCTGCAGCCGACCCAGTTTTGCTTGCGACGGATTTAGCAGACTATTTGGTCCAGAGAGGCGTTCCTTTTCGTCGTGCACATGAGATGGTGGGTAGGATGGTAGCGCGTGCCGAGCAACTGGGTGTTCGTTTGAGTGATTTACCTGCAGAGGAAATTGAGAGGATTGCGCCGCTGGCGGTTAAGGGGTTCGGGGAGGTTTTTGATTTGGATCGTGCGATGAGGGTGAGGACTGCTCCGGGCGCTCCCTCGCCAGAACGGATTGCGGAGAGAATCGCGTGGTGGGAGCAGCGGCTCCAGGGATCATAAATTTTGGATTATTTTATCGAAATGAAGGCTACGTATGATTTACTGGTAATAGGTGGTGGGAGCGCGGGGTTTGCCGCTGCGCGGACTGCTGTTGCGAATGGGCTTACGGTGCTTGAGGCTGAAGGTGGCGAGGAGGTTGGAGGGTTGTGCATTCTCCGGGGATGTATGCCGAGTAAAGCGTTGCTTGCGTCGGCGAATCGTTATGGGGCTTTGAAGCACATTGGGGAATTTGGAATACACGTTACTGGGGTAGGGTTTTCCAGTGAAGCGATTCGCCAGCGTAAGGAGCGGCTGATTGGGGAATTTGCTGCGCATCGCCGGAAGGAGTTGGAAAGTGGATTTTTTGATTTTGTTCGTGGGAGGGTAAGTTTTACGGGGCAGCGGGAGGCGATCGTTGATTTGTTGGATGGTGGGCGGAGGGTTGTGAATTTCCGGTGTGCAGTGATTGCGACAGGCTCACTGCAGGGGTGGCCTGGAATAGCGGGACTCAGGCAAAACGGTGTATTGACGAGTGATGATCTGCTCCGGACGGCGGAAGTTCCTGCTTCGGTTGTTGTTCTGGGTGGTGGAGCGGTTGCTTTGGAGGCTGCGCATTATTACAACAGTATGGGAGCGAAGGTGACGCTGGTTCAACGGAGTGGGCGAATTCTTCGTAAGCTGGATGCGGATGTGGCTTTGGTCCTTGAGAAGGGGATGGCTGAACGGGGTATCCGGATTATAACTGGAACAAAGTTGCTGGGGATTGAACGCGATGGGGAGGTGTGGGTTGTGCGTTATGAGAAGGAAGGGCAGGTTAGTGAGGTGAGTGGTTATGCGCTTTTTAATGGGCTTGGCAGAGTTCCGAACACGGCGGGTTTGGAATTGGGAAAAGCCGGCGTTGAAAAAGGGACAAATGGGGCGATAATTGTTCGGCCGACGCAACAAAGCAGCGTGCCGCATATTTTTGCTGCGGGGGATGTTTGCGGTCCTTATGAAGTTGTGCACATGGCGATCCAACAGGGTGAGGTAGCTGCGCGGAATGCAACGAGGATTTGCCGTGGCGAAGGGGAGGCATTGGAAGAAATGAACTACCGGTTGAAAATGTTTGCGGTATTCACGGAGCCGCAGTTGGCAGTAGCCGGATATTTAGAGTCAGAAGTCAAAAATCAAGGAATTCCGTATATTTCGGCGAAGTATGATTTTGCGGAACATGGGAAGTCGCTTATTGAGGGGGAGGTTGTAGGGTTTGTGAAACTTTTGGCGCATGGTGAAAGTGGGGAAATTCTGGGAGGAGCTGTAGTCGGTCCTCTTGCGAGCGAGCTAATTCATGAAGTGGTGGTGGCAATGCGTTATGGAGCGACGGTGAAGGAATTTGCCCAAATTCCTCACTATCATCCCACGCTTTCGGAAATCTGGACCTATCCTGCAGAAGAGCTTGCAGAGAGGGTGGGGAAAGCGGCAAAATAGTTGGAGAACAACGAAAGAGAGATGGCTATGAATTTGAATTCCTTTACGAACGCAGCGAGCAGCGATTTGCCGAGCGGTGCGAAGAACGTTTTAACGAATGATGTTGAGGTGCGTGGGACGTTGAAGTTTGCCAGCGAGTTAATTTTTGATGGGAGGCTGGATGGGGAGATTGTGAGCGAGGGAGTTTTGACACTTGGCAAAAATGCACATGTGAAAGGAGAAGTGCGGACGAAATCTGTTACGGTTCATGGGACAGTGGAGGGAAATATTACTGTGACAGATCGGTGTGAACTGAAGGCCAGTTCGCAGTTGACCGGTGATTTGAAAGCTACACGCATTGTGATTGAGGAGGGTGCAACGTTTGTTGGGAAATCGGAGGTTACGCCGAGTCGTCCACCTACTCGTGAGACAACTGTTACGGCGGAAACGCCACGTAGTTCTCGTGGTGGTTTAGGGAGTTCTTCAACATCATCCTCTCCAACTTCTTCTGCTGCTACCAGCACGGCTAGTTCCTCGAGTTAGGCCAGAAAGCCGGGAAGCGGTGCCGCTCCGGAGTGGGAGTTTCATCGCTCACTTCGGGTAAAAGATGTCATAGGGGCACATGATGTGGGGTTTGTTTCGGAAAAAGCGGCGGTATCTTGTGACCTGTCCGCGGTGTGGGTCGCATCAGGTGGAGGAGGAGGGTTATGTCTCAACGATATGCTCTGCGTGTGGGTATGGCTTTGCCGAGGAGGAAGCGGGTCGCCAACCATTTGAAAGCCAAAACGGCAGTAATGGAAAATCGAAAGAGGAGATTGAACTTGTTCACTGTTATCGCTGTGGCAAGGAGCACATAGCACAACGGAGTTCTGGTAAAACGGTTTGTCCGAATTGTGGGGCGGTAATAAGCTTTGAGGACCGTCAAATTGAGGGTAGGTTGTCAGAGGCGATAGATACACGTGGGGATTTGATAGTAGCTCCGTTGGGGAATTTATTTAGTTCGCTAGCGGTTTGCCGGAATGCGGAGATCATGGGGCGTTTTGCGGGAATTTTAATCTGTGAGGGAAGGCTGAGCTTGCTAGGGAGCGGGGTGTTTCCAGCGCGGATTCGGGCGCAGGAGGTGGTAGTTGGAGGGGAAGCGAATGTCAGTTGTCCGTATTCTTTGCAAGCAGGGCGGATGATAGTGCGAGGGGTTTTGGTTGCGGATGTAGCAGTGAATGGAACATTGCATATTTTTAAGAAGGGGAAATTACGGGGTGATGTTGTGGCAAAGTCCATCCAGGTAGATAAAGGTGGAGTGTTGGAGGGGAATATGAGGATCAGTAAAAGACCGTGGGATCCAAAGAAATTTCTGAACTTTGAGAGTCGGATTCCTGAATTGAAGCTTCAGTTGCGGCGGGGTTACTATCAGCGGCCTAAGATTGTATGAGGAAGGGATTAGGAAGGTTTTAGGCTTTTTGGTTTAGCGGTTGAGTTGATGGGCCCTCTAAGGGGGAGTTTTTTGAGAAAAAAGGACTTTATGGTAGATTTCCAGAACTTTTTGGGCCTGTTTGCTCGCATTGAAATGCTGGCAGACTTTACGCCGTGCGTTTGCAGCTAGATTGGAAGCGAGGGAAGGGTTCGAGAGGAGGGATTTGACTGCTGATACGAAGAGGGTGGGCTGATTTGGCGAGACGAGGAGGGCATCGAGTTGGTTGGTTAGTATTTCTGCTGGGCCATCAATATTTGAGGAAACGATGGGTATGCCTGCTGCCATAGCTTCGAGGATGGTCATTGGTAAGCCTTCGTAATGGGAGGTAAGTAAGAGAATGTCGAGGCAACCGTAGAGAGAGACGCGGTCAGCGAGGAAACCAGTAAAGATGACTTTTTTATCTATATTTAGTTTTTTCGCCAGTTTTTGGAGGCGGGGGAGTTCAGGGCCTTCACCAGCGATAAGGAAAAAAATTTGTGGGAAATCTTCGAGGAGAGCAGCGGCGGTATGTAACCACAGTGTGAAGTTTTTCTGCGGTGCGAGGCGGCCGACACCACCGATGATGGTGGCACTTGGGGGGATACCAAATTTCTGGAGGAGGATTGAGGAAGGAGGGGGGCGGTCTTTCCTGCTGAGTGGGCTACGGTTAGGGGTTGGTTTGAATTGATCAGTATCGATTCCATTGTAAACGAGGTGAACTTTTTCTGGAGGCAGTTTTTCCTTTGAGAGGAGAAACTGTCTCGTGCTTTCAGAGACAGCGAGGATGGCGTGGGCGAGGGGATTTGTAAGGCGGTCCAGTAATAATGGGAAAAGGGAGTTTCGAGCATGGTCATTGCAGTGGTCGTGTGCGATGATGCAAGGGGTTTTGAGGAATTTGGCGATGGGTTTTCCGATCCAATTGGCACCGAAGAGATGGAAGTGAGCGATGTCGTAGCGGTTTTTAGCGAGGAGCTTGGGGAGGTTCCAAAGGTAAGAGGGCGGGAATTTTTTTCTGCTCAGCGAGAAAACGGGGATGCCCGAGTTTCGCAGTTGTTGGGCGAAAAAGCCGTCGCCGTGCATGGTTGCGACGTGCATAACGATTTCATGAGGTTTCCAATGTTTAGCGAAATTTAGCAGGACGGTTTGTGCCCCTCCGAGGGAAAGGCTATCAATGACGTGCAATGCGCGGAGTGGGCGTTTTGGAGGGGGATCGGGCATTCTGATTTCTCAGATTGTCAGAAGTTAGCGGAATGAATATTATTTTGGATTTCTCTATCCAGAGTATTAAAAATTTCTGCCAGTGCTGAGCTCCATGCGGAGACCATGCCAGCTCTGCTAGTGGGATTAATAGGGCAAGCGGAGCTGAACGTGCGCTGGAAGATGAGTTGTTCGGGTTCTTTTTTTAGAGCGAATTGGATGGAAAGGACGGCTTTGGGGTGGGTTGGATCAGAAAAGTCGCCGTAAATATCCAATATTTCTCCTTCGAGGCGGAAAGTATTTAAGGATGGATGGAGGTTGCTTTGGTAACGTTGACGGGCGATTTGAGTGATCAGCTCGGCGGGGGGTAGGGTGAATGAGCCGTAAGGATCTATTTGCCAAGTATTGTTGGATGTGCGGAGGAGGAATTCTCGCTGGCTGGCTTGTGGGGAGGATAGCAAGAAGAGGACTTGGAGCGGAGGGATTTTGGGGTTGGGTTTTGTGGTAGGAGTGGAGAAGGAATATTCTCTGCGCTGGATTGGTGGCTGGGGCTGGAAGAGCTGGATGGGTGAGCAGGCAGTGAGCGAGGCAAGGAGGAGTGGAGCGAAGAGGGACGGGAAGAGGAAACCTATAGGTTGGCGGGAAAAGTGAGTCATCTGTTGATAGAGATTCTGCCCCTGTTAGGAGTTTCTGGCTTATCGGGTTGGAGGAGGTGGGTGGGCGGCGGGGGCTTTCCGAAGAAGATGCGTGAAGGGTTGGTGCGGAGGTCTTCGCTGAGGATGCGCAGGTTTTCGCTGGCGGCGCGAAGGTTGGAGAGGGTGGCCGGGATGTCGTCTTGCCTGAAAAGCAAGGAGGGTTCGAGGTTATTGAGGATGGATTGGAGGTCGGCGGTGGCTTCGCTTATGGCGGAGAGGGTTTTTCGGATGTCCCTGGCAAGGGAGGGAGCGTCTAAATCGGATATTGATGTTTGAATATCGGTGATGAGGTCGTTGATTTTGGATATGAGGGAGCGGATTTCAGAGGAGAGTTCGCCGAGGTTTGCTTGTTCGATGGAAGAATTGAGTTTTTGGAGGAGGGCGAGGGCTTGTTCGCCCATGTCTGTGAGTTGGAGTTTTTCGACATCGCGCATGATTTTATTGACTGAGGTGAGGATGCTTTCGAGTTGGCCAGGTGCGGCGGGGATGTAGTGATAGCGGGGTGTCCATGTGATAGGTAGGGGTGGTGGGCATTCTCGCTGGGAGAGATAATCGAGTTCGATGTAATTTAGGCCTGTGATGCCCAGTGGTTCGATACGTGCGCGGAGGCCTTGTTCGACTGCGGTTTTTATTTCGGAGCTGATGTCGAATTTGTCGAACATTTTTGGGAAAACTGGTTTAGTGATTTCCAATTCCAGGATGACGTAATTGTAGATTCCGCTTTTGGGTTCAGAAGGGTATTGGTTAAAGACGAAGGAGATGTTGCTGACTTTGCCGATGTTGACGCCGCGGAAGCGGACAGGGGCGCCGACGTCAATTCCTGCGGCGGAGGTATCGAGGTAAGTTTCGAAGTAAATTTTTTTTTGGAAAGCTTTGCTGCCGCCGAAGAGGATGATGAGAGCGACGAGAAGGAGGATGGCGAGGAGAGTGAAGAGGCCGATTTGGAAATGGCGGGCTTCTTCGCTCATGCGAGTGGGTCTGGTTGGCGGTGGAAGAAACGGCGGACTATTTCGTTTGGAGGGTTTTGGAGGAGCTGATGTGGGTTGCCGGAGGCGATGATGGATTTGGAGGAGCGGTCGAGCATGATGACGTGGTTGGCGATGGAGAAAATACTGGGCAATTCATGGGTGACAATGACAAAGGTGATGCCGAGAGAGGAGTTGATGCGAAGGATGAGTTCGTCGAGGCTTGCAGAAGTGACGGGGTCGAGTCCTGCGGAGGGCTCGTCGAGGAAGAGGACAGCGGGGTCGAGGGCGAGTGCACGTGCGATGGCGGCGCGTTTGATCATGCCACCGCTGATTTCGGAAGGGAGGTGGTGAGCGCGGTTTTCGAGACCGACGAGGGCTAATTTTGACCAAGCGATGGAATTTTTTGCTTGAAGCGGCAGGGAAGTGAATTCGTCGAGGGGGAGGCGGACGTTTTCGAGTAGAGAGAGGGAGCCGAAGAGCGCGCCTGACTGATACATGACGCCGATTTGGCGTTGAGCTTTGATACGGTCTGAGAGGTTTGGGGAGGAGATGAGGGTTTCCCCAATCCAGATTTTCCCTTTGCTAGGCCTGTGGAGGCCTACGATGTGTTTGAGGAGAGTGCTTTTGCCGCAACCTGAGCTGCCGAGGATCGCTAATATCTGGCCTGAAGGGACAGAAAAGGAGATGTTTTGGAGTATGATATCGTTTTTGTAAGCGAGTGTGACGTTTTCGACTCTTACTGCGAATGGGGAGTGGTTTAGCATGTGGTGGGGCAGTTAGAACTCGAGGGAGTAGAAGACGAGAGCGAAGAGGAGGTCGGAGATGATAATGAGGAGGATGGAGGAGACGACGGAGCGGGTGGTGGAGATGCCGACGGCGATGGCGCCTCCTTGGGTTTGGAAGCCGCGTAAGCAGGCTGCGGCTGAGACGAGAAAACCGAATGCTAAAGATTTGATAATGCCTGTGAAGAGGTCGGGGAGGGTTGCGGCCTGGAGTGCTTGGTTCCAAACGGCTGGCCAGGAGTAACCGAAGGTCGTTACGATGAAGAGGCCGCCGAGGATACCAATGACGTTGGCATAGATGGTGAGGATAGGGACGGCGAGAGTTCCCGCGAGGATGCGAGGGAGGATGAGAAAACGGTCTGGATCAAGGCCGAGGGTGATGAGGGCGTTGATTTCTTCGTTTATGCGCATGGTGCCTAGTTCCGCGGCGAAAGCGGAGGCGGAACGGCCGGCGAAGACGATGGCGGTCATGATGACGCCGAGTTCGCGCAGGATGGAAAGGACAACGAGATTGACGACGAATATGTCCACACCGAATTGGCGGAGAGGGATGGCGGACTGGAAGGCGAGGATCATGCCCATGAGGAGGCTAATGAGTGAGACGATAAGGAGAGCATCTGATCCGCATTTGCGGAAAATGAGGAGGGTTTCGCGCCATCGGATTGAATTAGGACAAATGAAAGCGGAGAGAAGGATTTTCAGGAGTTTGCCTGAGAAGGTGAGTTGTTGGCGTAAGTCGTCGAGGATGTGGAGGACATGGGAGCCAAGTAAGGAGATGGTGGAGGAGTGCTGGCGTTGAGCGGAGAAGTTCAACGGGTTTGGCAAAGGAGGGGCGATTTTTCGCAAGGGGAGGAAGCGGCTGTCGAGGCCGGTTTCCTGGGTTTGGATGGGTGTGAAGGAGCGGATGGCTTCGAGAAAGGTAGCGCCGGAGAGGTCGAGGTAATCTACGTTTGTAAGGTTAACGTGGCAGGTTATTGGATTGGAGAGTGAAGCAGAATGGAGGGCGTGGAGAAGGGGTTGGCACAGTTATGTTAGTGAGTGGACGTCGAGGCGGCCGTAAAGAGATAATTCGAGTTTGTTATCTATTTTTTTTAAAATGGCGTGGCAGGACTGGTTTTTTGCTTCAAAGAGGATCATGAGGTATGATTTTTTGTGGTGAGAGCCAGAGGGTTGAGGAATGGTGGGAGGAGCGGAAATCTGGAGGTGGTGGAAGGGAGAGGGTGTGGAAGCCGGGAGCGAGGTTGTGGGCGAGTTGGCGGAGGGAGGAGGTTGATAATTTGGAGCAATTTGTGGAGAGTAAGATTATTCCATCTGGGGTGAGGATTTGGAGAGCAGATTTGAGGAGGTGGGGGAGGTGTTTTTCGATCTGGAAGGTTTTGTTTTTGTTTCTGGAGAAGGTTGGTGGGTCGAGGATGATGGCGTGGAATTTGAGGTTTCTGCGTGAAGATTTTTGGAGGAAGGAGAGGACGTCTTCTTGGAGGAAGCGATGATTTTGGAGGGGTAAGTGATTGAGGAGGAAGTTTTGTTTGCCCCATTGGAGGGCTTTTTGGGAGATGTCGATGTTGGTGGTGGAGGCGCCGTATGTGGCGGCGACGACCGAAAAGGAGCAGGTATAGGAGAAGCAGTTGAGGAGGGAAGTAGGGGTGTGGGATTGGGTGCGGGTTTTGATCCAGTGGGCAAGGAATTTGCGGTTTTCCCGTTGGTCTGCGAAGAAGCCTGGGGAGAAGCCGTTTGCGATTTTGAGGAGGTAGAGGAGGGAAGATTCGCTAATAGGAAATTCGAGGATTGGAGTTCCGAGCCAGAGGGTTGGCTTTGGTGCAAGTGCTGGATTGCGGAGGAGTGGACGGAACCAGATGGAGTGGAAAGAGGAGATCGCTCGTAGCCAATTTAAGTTGGAAGAAGTGAGGAGATAATCGAAGGAGGCGCGTGCGTTGGATTCGGATTTGGAGGAGATGAGGATGTGGCCGTTCCAGTAATCGGTGAAGCCGTTTTCATTGGAACTTATGCGGAAGCAATTTGTCTTGGAGGAGAGGAGGAGGCGGGCGTAGTTTTCCTCGATGAGTTGCAAATTGGGGATTATGAATTAACGGGACCAGGAGGGTTCGCTGATTTTGCCGAGGGCTGTTACGATTGGGAATCGGCGGCCGGTTTGGGTATCGAGGAGGAATAGAGTGGAACCGTCGGCGGTGGTGGCAAGGAGGTGACGGGAATTGGGGCCCCAGGAGGGGTTTGTGGCGGAAGTGGCAACGATTTGTGTTTCGCCGGATTGGAGGTTTTTGACGGCGATGTTGAAGCTGCCGGAACGAGCGACGAAGGCGATCTTTTTGCCGTCAGGGGACCAGTCTGGTTCTGTGTTGTAGGAGAAGCCGGTAGGGATGGGAGAGGGGATGCCGCCGGCGGTGCTGATGCGGAAGAGGAGAGGAGAGCCGCGGTCGTCGGAGGAGAAGACAATTTCGTTTGCGGATGGTGCCCATGATGGAGAGGATTCGACGCCAGGGGTGCGGGTGAGTCGGCGGGCGCCGGAGCCGGTGAGGGAGACGATGTAAATTTCTGGGTTTCCGTCGCGACTGACGGTGCAGGCGAGGCGGGTGGAGTCAGGGGAGAAAGCGGCACCGGAGTTGGTGCCTGGGAAGCTTACGACTCTGCGGCGTTGTCCTGAAGTGAGGTCGACGAGGTAGATGTCGGCGTAACCGGATTTGTAGCCTGTGTAGGCGAGGAATTGTGCGCCTTTGGAGAGGGCTGGTGCGACGTTAATGGAGCGGTCGTTGGTGAGTTGGCGGACGTTGGCACCGTCGTAATCGGCGAGGTAGATTTCCTTGGTGCCGGAGCGATCGGAGACGAAAGCGATTTTGGTGTTGGCGATGCCGGGCTGGCCTGTGAGAGTTTCGACGATGTCGTCTGCGAATTGGTGGGCGAGGGATCTTGGGGAACCGGAGTAAGTTTTGCTGAGGATGGTGTTGCCCTGGGAATCGCGGACGAGGGCTTTGAGGCGGCCTGGTTCGGACACGCCAGAAATGAGGAAGGAACCTTGGGGGGACTGTTGGAAGGAGAAGAGACCGACGATGGTTAAATCGTTTGTGAGGGTGTTGGTGATGAGCTGGCCTTCTGGACCTATAATGGGAGAGAGGGAGATGGCTATTAAGTCGGTTTTCCGGATGGTAATTGTAGCAGGTTCTTGAGCGAGTAAGTGAGGGAGGGAAATGACGGTTAGGAGGTGTAGGAAGTAGAGGAATCTCTTCATGGATTTTTTTGAAAGATTGAGGAAAAATTGGAGGATTTTCAAGATGTGAGAAGGGATTGGCGGAGAGGGAAGCTCCACTTCGGTGGAGGACGGAGGAGGAGGGGAATCCGTCGGGGTTTAGGGCTAAGGCAATCGTGTGCTGCCCATGAGGTAGCGGTCACATTCGCGTGCGGCACCGCGGCCCTCGTTGATGGCCCAAACGACGAGGGATTGGCCGCGTCGCATATCGCCGGCTGCGAATATGCCGGGGATGTTGGTTGTGAATTTGCCGTGTTCGGCTTTGACGTTGGAGCGGGCGTCGGTTTCGAGTCCGAATTGTTGGATGATTTCCTGTTCGGGTCCGAGGAAGCCGAGTGCGAGGAGAGCGAGCTGGCAGGGGAGGGTGCGAGTGGTTCCCTCGATTTCTTTTGGGGTCATGCGGCCTTGGTTGTCTTTGACCCATTCGATGTTGCAGACTTCGAGGCCCGTGAGGTTACCGTTTGCGTCTTTTAGGAAGCGTTTGGTTTGGACGAGGTAATTGCGTGGGTCGGAGCCTTGGAGTGCGGCGGCTTCTTCCTGGCCATAATCGAGCTTATAAACTTTTGGCCATTCTGGCCAAGGGTTATTGGGGAGGCGATGGGGTGGTGGTTTGGGGAGGATTTCGAGCTGGATGACGGATTTGCAGCCTTGGCGGATGGACGTTCCGACGCAGTCTGTGCCGGTGTCACCGCCGCCGATGACGATTACATCTTTTCCTTTTGCGTTGATGGGAGGGGGTGAGGGATCGAAATTGGTATCCAGGAGGTGTTTGGTGTTTGCGGTGAGGAAATCCATAGCGAGGTAGATGCCATTGGCGTCGCAGCCTTCGATGGGGAGGTCACGGGCTTTTGTGGCGCCGCAACAAAGGACAATTGCGTCGAATTCGTTGCGCAGGCGGTCTGGAGTCCAGAATTTGTCTTTTCCGATGAAGACACCGGTATGGAATTCGACACCTTCGTCGCGCATGAGCTGGATGCGGCGTTCGACGATTAGGCGTTTGTCGAGTTTCATGTTTGGGATGCCATACATGAGGAGACCGCCGATGCGGTCGGCGCGTTCGAAGACGACAACGTGATGGCCGGCTTGGTTAAGTTGGTCTGCGCATGCGAGGCCTGCTGGGCCAGAGCCGACGATGGCGACTTTTTTCCCAGTGCGGAATTTGGGAGGGTTGGGGGTGATCCAGCCTTCTTCCCAGGCGCGGTCAATGATGGAGCACTCGATATCTTTGATGGTGACAGGTGGTTCGATGTAGCCGAGGACGCAGGAGCCCTCGCACGGGGCGGGGCAAACGCGGCCCGTAAATTCTGGGAAATTGTTGGTTTTGCGGAGGCGTTCGTAAGCTTCGCGCCATCGGTTTCTGTAAACGAGGTCGTTGAATTCCGGGATGAGGTTGTTGATAGGGCAGCCTGAGGACATGCCGTTGAGGAGGATGCCTGTGTGGCAGTAAGGGGTTCCGCAGTCCATACAGCGGGAGGCCTGGCGGCTGACGGCGGAGTCGTCGCGATGGGCGTGGATTTCGAACCAATCTTTGATGCGTTCGAGTGGGGGACGATTGGGGATATTTTGGCGTTCGACTTCGAGGAAACCTGTGGCTTTGCCCATAAGCGGGGAAATGGATAGGAGTGTCGTTAATGTTGAATTTTGGGGTTGCTTTTAGTGGAGGCAGAGAGAGGGGTTGGGATTAATGGCCGACTTTGGCGTTTTCTTCAAAAGCGGCGATGAGGGCTTCTTCGCCGCGGAGGCCTTGGGCCTGTGCTTTTTTGAGCGCGTTAAGGACGCGTTCGTAATCAGTTGGGAGGACTTTTTGGAATTTGTCGAGTGAGAGGTCCCAGTTGGCGAGGACGCGTTGGGCTTTTTTGCTGCCGGTGAGGCGGGCGTGGGTTTCGATTCGGGAGCGGACTTCTGCGATTTCTTCGTCTTCGCATTCGCGGAGTGGGAGGAGGCGGACCATTTCTGTGTTGAGTTTGGAGGGGAAGGAGCCGTCTTCGTCGAGGACATAGGCGATGCCACCGCTCATGCCTGCTGCGAAATTGCGGCCTGTTGGGCCGAGGCAGATGACGATTCCGCCGGTCATGTATTCGCAGCCGTGGTCGCCGACGCCTTCGACGACAGCGTGGACGCCGGAATTGCGGACGCAGAAACGCTCGCCAGCCATGCCGCAGAGGTAGGCTTCTCCACTTGTTGCGCCGTAGAAGGCGACATTGCCGAGGATGATGTTTTCTTCTGGGATGAATTCTGGTGGGGAATTGCGAGGTGGGTAGAGGATGATTCGGGCGCCGCAAAGGCCTTTTCCGAGGTAATCGTTGGCGTCGCCTTCGAGTTCGAGTGTCATGCCGCGTGGGCAGAAGGCGCCGAAGCTTTGGCCTGCGGTTCCGGTAAATTTGAGGTGGATGGTGTTATCTGGGAGGCCTGCTGCCCCGTAGCGGCGGCTTATTTCTGCGCCAGTGAGGGTGCCGACGACGCGGTTTACGTTGCAGATGGGAAGCTCGGCGTAAACTTTTTCGCCTCGTTCGAGAGCTGACTGGCAAATTTTGAGGATGTGAGTGTTGTCGAGGGCTTTTTCGAGTTGGTGGTCTTGTTTACGAGAGCAATAGGTTCCGACTTCTGGGCCAACTTTTGGTTTGTAGAGGAGGCGGGAGTAGTCGAGGCCGCGGGCTTTCCAGTGGTCAATTGCTTTGCGCATTTCGAGTTTATCAGTGCGGCCGACCATTTCGTTGATGGTTCGGAAGCCGAGTTGGGCCATAATTTCGCGGAGTTGTTGTGCGACGAAGCGCATGAAATTTTCGACGTGTTCGGCGGCGCCACCGAACTTTTTGCGGAGGCGTTCGTCTTGAGTGGCGATGCCGACTGGGCAGGTGTTTTTGTGGCAGACTCGCATCATGAGGCAGCCGAGAGCGACGAGAGGGGCGGTGGCGAAGCCGAATTCCTCAGCACCGAGGAGGCAAGCGATAGCGACGTCGCGGCCGGTTTTGAGTTGGCCATCGGTTTCGAGGACGACGCGGCTGCGGAGGTCGTTGAGGAGGAGGGTTTGGTTAGTTTCGGCGAGGCCGAGTTCCCAAGGGCAGCCTGCGTGTTGGATGGAGGAGCGAGGGCTCGCACCAGTTCCGCCGTCGTGGCCTGAGATGAGGATGACGTCGGCTTTTGCTTTGGCGACACCGGCGGCGATGGTGCCGACGCCGATTTCTGAGACAAGTTTGACGTTGATGCGTGCGTTGGAGTTGGCGTTTTTGAGGTCGTGAATAAGCTCCGCAAGGTCTTCGATGGAGTAGATGTCGTGGTGGGGTGGTGGGGAGATGAGGCCGACGCCTGGGGTAGTTCCGCGGACTCGAGCGATGTCGGGATAGACTTTGTGGCCAGGGAGTTCGCCACCTTCGCCAGGTTTTGCACCTTGGCAGATTTTGATTTGGAGTTCGCGTGCGTTGACGAGGTAGTGGCTTGTGACCCCGAAGCGGCCGCTGGCGACTTGTTTGATGGCGGAATTTTTTGAGTCGCCGCGCTCATTGGTCCAGGTGTAGCGCACAGGGTCTTCGCCGCCTTCGCCTGTGTTGGAATAGCCGCCGAGGCGATTCATGGCGATGGCGAGGGTTTCGTGAGCTTCTTTTGAGATGGAGCCGTAGGACATGGCACCCGTTTTGAAGCGGCGGACAATGGATTCGACTGGCTCGACTTCCTCTATGGGGATGGATTCGGCGGGGTCAATTTTGAATTCCATGAGGCCGCGAAGGGTGTAGAGTTCGCGGGATTGATCGTCTACGAGCTGTGCGTAGCGGCGGAAGATTTCGTAGCTGCCGAGGCGGGCGGCTTGTTGGAGGAGGTGGATGGTTTGTGGGTTAAAGAGGTGGCGTTCGCCGTCGGCACGCCATTGATAGACGCCGCCTGGGTCGAGAGATTTGTCGTCTGGGTCACGTGGTGCGAAGCCGTCGTCGTGGCGGAATTTGACTTCTTGAGCGATGACGTCGAGGCCGATGCCTTCGACACGGGAGGAGGTGCCAGTGAAATAGCGGTCTATGACTTGGTGATTGATGCCGATGGCTTCGAAGATTTGGGCGCCGCGGTAACTTGCGACAGTGGAGATGCCCATTTTGGCCATGGTTTTGATGACGCCTTTGATGGAGGCTTTGAGGTAGCGTTTGCGAGCATCTTCGGGGGAGAAGGGGAGTTCGCTGCTGGCGCACATGGCGTCGATGGTATCGAGTGCGAGCCAAGGGTTGATGGCGTCTGCGCCGTAACCAAGGAGGAGAGCGAAATGATGGACTTCGCGGGGTTCTCCGGATTCGAGGATGATGGAGACTTTGGTGCGAGTGCCTGCGCGGATGAGGTGATGGTGGAGGCCGGCGACTGCGAGGAGTGCTGGGATGGGGGCGAGTTTCTCGTTGACACCGCGGTCGGAGAGGATGAGGAGGTTGACTCCTTGGCGGATGGCGAGGTCGGCGGCTTCGCAGAGGCGGTCCATGGCGACTTCGAGGCGGTGGCCGCTCGCCTTTGTGGGGTCTTCGACGGAGAGGTCGGGATTATCAAGGTGGCCAGGGAGTTGACCTGCTGCGAGTCCTGCTTCAACGGATTTTATGGGGAAGAGGATAGGGATGGTGACTGAGCGGAAATGTTCGAGTCCTGTTTCTTCGATATTGCGGAGGCGTTCGAGGTCGGCGTTGTCAATTATTGGAGTTTCGAGGCGGATGAGGCGGCAATTTTCTGGGCCTGGGTCAATGAGGCTGCCTTCTGAGCCGAGATAGGTGACGCTTGCTGTGATGAGCTCTTCGCGGATGGGGTCTATGGCTGGGTTTGTGACTTGAGCGAAGAGTTGTTTGAAGTAGTTGTAGAGGAGTTGGGGGCGGTCGGAGAGGACAGCGAGAGGAGCGTCGTTGCCCATGGAGCCGAGTGGCTGATTGGCGGTTTCGACTGTTGGGCCGAGGATGAAGCGTTTGTCTTCGAAGGTGTAGCCGAAAGCACGCTGGAGGCGGAGGAGCTCGTCGGGCTGGGGAGGGGGTTGTGGTTTGGCTTTTGGGAGGGAGGAGAAGAAGACACGGCCGGCTTCGAGCCATTCGGCGTAGGGGTGGGCTGTGGCGATTTCGTGTTTGAGTTCTGCGTCATCGATGATTCGGCCTTTGCGTGTATCAACGAGGAACATGCGGCCTGGCTGGAGGCGGCCTTTTTTGATGACGCGGGAGGGGTCAACTGGGAGGACGCCGACTTCTGAGGCCATGATGACGAGGTCGTCTTTTGTGACATAGAAACGGGAGGGGCGGAGTCCGTTGCGGTCGAGGACAGCGCCGATGCAGGTTCCATCGGAGAAGGCAATGGAGGCTGGGCCGTCCCAGGGTTCCATGAGGCAGGCGTGGTATTCGTAGAAGGCCTTTTTTTCTGGGGACATGTGTTTGTGGTTTTCCCAAGGTTCTGGGATCATCATCATGACAGCATGAGGGAGGGAGCGGCCTGAGAGGACGAGGAACTCGAGGCAGTTGTCGAACATGGCTGAGTCGGAGCCATCGCGACGGATGATGGGAAGGAGTTTTTCGGTATCGTCGCCGAATGGGCCTCCCGTGAAGAGACGCTCGCGTGCGGCCATCCAGTTGGCGTTGCCTTTCATGGTGTTGATTTCGCCATTGTGGCACATGAAGCGGAAGGGTTGAGCACGGGGCCAACTTGGGAAGGTGTTTGTAGAGAAGCGGGAGTGGACGAGCGCGAGTCCCGTTTCCATTGCGGGATGGTGGAGGTCAGGGAAATAGCGGACGAGCTGGGAGGTAGTGAGCATGCCTTTATAGACGATAGTTCTGGAGGAGAGGCTGGCGAAGTAGAAGTCTTCGCCACCGGGGACGTCGCTATAGCGGATGAGGTCGGAGGCGATGCGGCGGATGAGATAGAGTTTGCGTTCGAAGGCGAGTTGGTCGGAAAGGCCTGGCCCACGAGCGATGAAGACTTGCTTCATGGCTGGTTCGGTAGCTGCGGAAGCCTTACCGAGGATGTGACTGACGACTGGGACATTGCGCCAACCGAGGACTCGTTGTCCTTGCTGAGAGACAACTTTTTCGACAGTTCGCATTGCCATAGCGGCTTTTTCTGGATCTTTGGAGAGGTAAACGAAACCGACGGCGTAGCGGCCTTCGGGAGGCAAGCGAATACCGAGTTCGGGTGTGACGGCTTGGAAAAATTTGTGAGGGAGTTGAAGGAAGATGCCGGCGCCGTCGCCAGTATCCGGATCGCAACCGCAGCCGCCGCGGTGGTCCATGTTGCGGCACATTTGCAAGGCCCATTGGACGATGTTGTGGGAGCGTTTTCCCTTGAGATGGCAGAGGAAACCGACGCCACAGGAATCGTGCTCAAAGGAGGGGTCGTAGAGGCCTTGAGGATGCGGTTGTCCGGAATTATTCATGTTGTAGTTGGAGGTGGGTCTTGTTGTTAATGGAAAATAAGAGTTGGGTTAAGGGGTATATACTTGAAATAAAAACGCTCAAGAGAAATTCGAGAGATGCAAGAAAAATTTATGCCAAAAATTGGAGTGACTGGGGAAATAGTGGGATGGGGTTTGTCGGGTAGAAAAGATATTGCGCGAAGAGTTCAAATAAATAAAAGGGAGGAGAAGTGATGCAGCAGGAGGGTGAGCCAACCGATCAGGAGTTGATTGAGAAGACATTGGGTGGGGAGCCGGAGGCATTTGAAGAGTTGGTTAGACGATATACAAACCGGCTGTATGGTTTGATATATAACATGACTGCCAATCACGAGGACACAGCGGATTTGATCCAAGAGGTATTTACGAAGGCGTATCATTCGTTGAAGGGTTTTCGCGGGGACTCATCGTTTTCAACGTGGTTGCACACGATAGCTGTTAACAAAACGATCAATTATTTGAAGTGGCGAGGACGGCGGCAGCATATTTCGTTGAGCGAATTAGACAGTGGAGCTGGGAGTGATTCTGATCTCAAAAGTCTTGTGGGTGGGGATGATCCGTCAAGACAGGCGTATTTGAAGGAGTTGCAAAGGAGATTGAACGAAGCGATGTTAAAGTTGTCTCCTAATCATAGAGCGGTAGTTGCTATGTTTGACATACAAGGCATGCCACATTCAGAAATAGCAAAGGTCTTGGGAATATCGGAGGGGACAGTTCGATCACGCCTTTTTTATGCTCATCGGGAGTTACAGACTTATTTGCGAGGGTTTGAGCCATGAATGAAGAGAGGAGTATAGAAGCGGAAGGGAGGGGTTATGAATTGGGGGAGGAGGTGAGGAAGATTATGGTTTTGAAGAAGTATGAGGTTCCGCCGGCTGGTTTTTCGGAGGTTATGGTAAAGGAATTTCGGCGGCGGAGGATGTTGGAAGCTATGAGGGCGAGGGGAGGAGGGTGGGGTTGGTTTGAGAGGTTTGCCGAGTGGGCAGCAAGTTTTCGGGTGCCGGGGTATGCGTATGGGGTGGCGGCGTTTGTGGCCGTGATTTGTGGGGCGTTAATATTGAGTTCGGATGAGATAGGGGTTGTTGATTCAGAAGGGGGAGAGGAGGTGGCGGCAGTTAGCGCATCTGGGAATGTGCCCACGGGGTCGCGTGTAGAAGGGAGTGGGGATCAGAGGGAAGAAGGGGTGGACGGAAATGCGACGATTCGAATGTCCCTTCATTTTTCGCCCAAGGAGCTTTTTCCGATAAATGAAAACAAACCCGGCCGTTGGATAGTTGGGACAGTGCCGACAGTGTATTCTGTCGGAGGAGCGCCACCTATTCGGAGTGAGGAGTGGGGTTTTTAGATTTTTTGGGAAGTCGGCAGTATGGAGAGAGGTTGTCGTTGTGTGATGGAGAGAGGGCGTTAATTTAGGAAAAAAGATGGGTAATTGTCGGGGATGAAGAGGAGTTTTGGAAGAGGAGGTGATGAGTATTTATCGGTATTTTGGATGGTTTTGGTATTTGTTTTGATGTTTAGCGATGTTAGCGAGGCGAGCGGGGATGATAAAGAAGACTTATTTATCCAAATAAGCAGTTATGTTCGGAAAGTTTATGACAAGGCGAGGGAAGCGGTTGTAAGGGTAGAGGCAAAGGATGCCTATGGAGTTATAGTTGGGACGGGATTTCGTATAGATGGATTGGGGACTGTATGCACAGCGGCGGATTTATTGAAGGGTGCAGAGGAGGTGAGGGTGGATGGTGGAGCTGGGTGGGTTCGTGCAGAGGTGATTGTGGTGGATGAATGGAGTGGTCTGGGGTTGGTGCGGACGGAGGCAGGAGGTAATTTTTTGAAGAATGGGGATGGGGGGCGAATTGAGGTTGGGATGCCGGTGGTTATGGTTGGTTGTATCGAGAATTTGGAGGTTTCGCCATCGTTTGGAGTGGTTGCTGGGATATTGGGAGGGGATGGAGTTTTGGCCTTCCGGCAGCCGCATATCCTTTGCAGTTTTGCAGTGATGCCTGGTCAAATTGGCTCGCCGATTTTGGATAAGGAAGGAAATTATATTGGGGTTATCGTTGGTGCTTTAGGGAAAGGGTTAATGGGTGTGGCGGTTTGTGGGGAAATGGTTGAGAAAGTCAGGACCAGTTATATCAGGGAGGGCTGTGTGAGGCATGGCTGGTTGGGAGTAAGGGTGCGGAGCGAATCTGGAGAGGGGAAGGATACGAAGGGAGGGGTTTGGGTCGCTGGGTCTGTGGCAGGAAGTCCGGCGCAGAGGGTAGGTTTGATGGAGGGTAAGCGAATTGGGCGGGTGAACGGGACAATTATCGACGGGATGAGTGATTTTGTGAGGGCGGTTTCTGTTATTCGGGCTGGGGAGGAAGTGGAATTGGAGTTAGAGAGTGATGGGAAAACGGATGTGATTATGCTTAGAGCTGCTGATTTACCTTGGACAAAGAAGACCTTTCTAGATCGGGAATTTGTGATTTCTGAGTGGTATTTTCCGGACAATTTTCACCAGGAAAATGTTGTTTATTTGATGGGGGAGAAGCGGTAGGGAGGCACTTTTGCTTATGTAGTTAAAGGTTGTTTTGATTTGAGGAGATAAAAGTCGAATTGATAAGACAATGTATAGAAAATGGATAAATTTAACTATATTATTTATATTTTTGTTGGTTGTTGGCGGTGGTGTTTTGATTGCAAGAGTTGATGATAATGAGGTATATTATGTGCGGAGGTCTGATGTTATTGGATTTGGGGGGGTTGTGCGTGGAGAAGTGGTGCGAGGGATGGTGGATGCTTTGATCTGTGAGGTTTACGGGAAGGATTCGCGCTTAGAGGCGTATCGGGAGATGATAAGTAGCTTGGGAGGAGATGAAGTTGTGGGATTAAAAGTTTCTTCTCAGGGTGGGAGGATGGGTGGGACGAGAGTTGAAGTTGTTGAAGCAGTCGTGAAGGGTTTGAGGGATGCGGGTCTAAAAAGGGAGCAGATTGTCGTTTGGGATCGGAGGAGGGAAGATTTGGTTAGGTGTGGTTTTCGGGAGGATGATATGAATTATGTGTTAGCGTGGACTGAGGGGCGTGGCGGTGCTGGATACGATGAAGAGAAGTTCGTAATGGTTCACCTACTGGGGAAATTAGCATGGGGGGATCGTGGATTTGTTGAGAGTGGCGAGCGGGCATTGGAGAGGGTGTTATTAGTAAAAGAGCAGATGAGTTCGAGAAGCCATTGGTCGAAAATATTGTCGCGACGAGTTCAAAAGGTTGTTCACATACCAAGTCTGCAGGATCACTTTGGAGTTGGAGTGAACGGAGCAATAGTGGATATGACAATCTCGAATATGGACAACTGGCGGCGGTTTACAGGGCCACCGGATTTCGGGGATCCCTATCTTGCCGAGGTATATGGAGAAGAGATGGTCAAAGGGAAGGTGGTATTGACTATTTTGGATGGGCTGTATTTGCAGTATGCGGGAGGGCCGTTTGCATCTCCTGCGGAGAGTAAGGAGTATGGGACGATATTTGCGAGTAAGGATGCGGTGGCATTGGATGCGGTGGCGAGAGGGTTATTGGAACGGGAGAGGGTTCATGTAGGTTTGCCGAAGCTTAGGAAGTTTACACGGTGGATAGAGAGTGGAGAGAAAATGGGATTGGGATTAGCGGAGGAGGGAAAGGTTCGTTTGAAGGAGATTGAACCGATTGGGGTGGGAGAATGATAAGCGAGAGGGAGTTGTTAAGGTTGGTTCGCCCGGTTTCGAGAAGTTTTTATTTGAGTTTAATTTTTCTGCCTGAGGAAGTTCGGAAGGAACTAACGGTTGGATATTTGATGGCTCGGCTGGCGGATTGTATAGCGGACTATCGTGGAGTTGTTGGATGGGAACAATTGAGTTTGCTGGAGGAATTGAAGAGGAATTATTTTAGGATTTGCGCAACGGACGGGAGGATGCCGGTTTTGGTGGATGAGGGGGAAAAACGACTGTTGCTTGCATGTGAGTTATTGGCTGAAGTTTTCGAGAGGAGTGAGCAGAGGGATTTACTGGCTGATGTGTTGGGGAAAATTTTGGAGGGGCAAATTTTTGATATGAGGAGGAGGTTGAGTGGGGGTGAGAGTGATTCACTGAGTAGCGATGAAATTATCCGATATTGTGAAAATGTTGCCGGGAGTGTTGGGGAGTTTTGGGTTCGGATTCTTCGGAGGAAAGGTTTTATCGAAAAGGGGTGTGGAGAGGAGGAGTTGGTAAGGCATGGTCGTGAATATGGGATAGCATTGCAGCTCGTGAATATTGTTCGTGATAGGGAGAGGGATGAAGAAATGGGACGTATCTATCTTAAAATAGGGGATTTGTCGTGGGCAGTTGAGCGGGTTGAACATGGGCTTGATAGAGGGGAGGAGCTTGGGAAATGTCTGCTGGGGAAGCGTGTCCGAGTGGCGACATTATTACCCTGTAGG
>JAOAAX010000028.1 GCA_026418675.1 Chthoniobacterales bacterium
GAGGAGGCTGTGGTAGATGGAGAAGCTGAAGGAGTCGCGAAGGGAAAATGTGCCGAGGACAACGTCGGTGGTGCTCGAGAGTGGGAAAACGGGACCTTGACCGAGAGGAGTGTTGAGGCTAATGGCGTTCCAATTGTTTTCGTAGAAGGGGATGGTTGGTGGGGGAGGTTCCGGAGTGGGTTGTGGGCCGCTGAAGAAGCGAGAAAATACGGAGCGTGGGGTGGGAGATGGGATGGGAGTGGGGGTAGGTGTGGGGAGAGGTGCGAAATTTGGACCTGAGAGTTGTTTTTGTGCTTGGCCGTTGTAGAGGGTGATGGTGACGCTGCGGATGTTGCCATCGGAGTCGAGGAGAGCGTTGAAGACAGAGAAGAGAGGTTGGAGGCGGTTAACGAAGCTGAGGAGAGATTGATTGGAAATGGGGGGGATTTTTTGGAAGGTTGGAGCTTGGAGGTCGAACCAGATAGCGTCGAGGAGGGATCGGGCTGCGCGGAGCTGGTCTTCATCGAGAGCTTCTTGTGGAGGTCCTGGTGGCCAGAAGAGCGGGAAACGAGCGATACGGAGGAGAGCTTCTCTAGCTTGTGAGAGGTAATTTTGGATAAAGAGGTTAGTTTGGTCTGTTCTGATACGTTGGAGGAAGTAATTTGTTGTTGAGAGGAATTCAGTTGTTAGTGGGCCGTCGTAGTTGTCGAGGTTGTTTTGGGAATTATCGAGGGCTTGGAGAAGATAGGATAAGGCTATCCATTTTGTGCCGATAAGTTGGGTATTGGGGCGCCAGCGGAATTCTAATCCTGCTTGCATAGTGAGGAGGTAGTTTTCCCAACGCCATTGGAAGGCCGGGTAGTTTTTGTAGGGAGCGAGGACGAGGCGATCTAATTCAGCAAAGGAGGAGGCAAGCTCGTTTGTAACTTTGTTTTGGATTTGGTTGTTGATTGTTTCGTTGAGAGAGGAGAGGCGAGAGGCAATTTCAGCGAAGAGAGGGGGTGGCTGTGGAGTGGTTGGGTGGAGGATAGGAGATAAGGAGTAAGGATTGGGTGAGGATTGGGTTTGAGTTGAGTTTGAGGAATTGTTGTTGAGTAGGCTTTGGGGTATTGCGTCTGAGATAGTTTTGAGAATTGCGGAGATTTGGCCGAGTTGGCTATTTGCTCCAGTGGTGAGAGAGTTGAGAGCTTCGGTGAGAGTTAATTGGGAAGAGGTGAAGTAGCCTGCACGGTTGAGTTGATCTAATTTTTGCTCGAGGCGAATTTTGGCTGTTTCGAGATTTTCGAAGGAATTGGCGACTTGGTTTTGCGAGGCGCCACCGGCTTGAGCGAGGGAGCAGTCTTTGGCGAGAGCCTGTTCGGCTTGGAGGTAGCGTGTGGCTTCGTCGGCGAGGGATTTGAGGTTCTGGATGTCGTTTTCGAGGAGTTGGAGGCGTTGTGTGGCGTGTTGGATGAGGCGATCAAGGCCTGTGCGGATGGCGGTATTCTCTGCCAGGGAGTGGCCGCCGGAGGTCCAAGGAGGGGGCCACTTGTTCAGAGCGAGAGGGTTGAGGTTCCAGGTGAAGTTGTGGAGGTCGAGGAGTTGTTGCGTGGGTTGGGAGCCAGTGGTGTAGCGGAAGAGAGTGGAGAGGAAATCGGATGTTGGTGGAGTATTCGGGAGATGGAGGGAGGCATGGTAATTGGCGACTTCGAGGCTGATAAGATGAATGAGGGTTTGAGCTTCAAGGAGGGCCTGTGGGTTAGGGGAAGAATTTCGTATTGGGTCATCGAAGGGGGAAGCGGAGGCCATTTTGGAACGTGTGTTTTGGAGGAGTGGGTAAAGAATGCTCGTTTCGTAGAGGATTTTTTGGGAGCGGAGGCGGTCGAGGTCTGGATGGACCCCGAAGAGATAGAAGGGGTGATAGATGATGGGAAGTGGGAAGGGCTGTTCCGCTAATGATGCGATATTGGAGTGGAAGTCGAGGAGGGAGAGATGAGAGAGGGGGAGGTTCTTTGATTGAGGTGGAAGGAGTTCGGAGAGTGGGCGGTTGCCGAGGTAATCGAAGGTTTGAGTGGATTGGTTTAGAAAGGAGGATGTGATAGGAAGCCAGTGGTTGTTTTGCCAGCCTAAAGTGGCTAATGTCCAGAATTGATTTTGTTTGGCAATGGAGGGTTCGACTTGAAAGAGGGAGTAAAGAGCGTAGGAGAAGAGGGCGAGAAGCAGGACGACGGCGAAGGTGAAAGTTGTGAGGTTGCGGATGTAGCGTTCCCGAGCGGAGGTGCCGAGGTTGGTGACAAGGGAATCTTCTCGGAAGATTTTATCGAGGAAGAGGTCGAGAATGAAGAGAGAGTTATTTTTAGGAGTGTTTTTTTGTATGGAGGATTGGTTTTTGGGGAGGGTTTGTGCGGTTTTGGGTGGTGGAGGGAGTTTTGATCTGGGAGTAGAGGGGGGGGGGGGGGGGGGGGGGGTGGTTGAGGTGGTAAGGGTGAGGAAGGAGCAGTGTTAGCGAAGAAAGGGATTTGGGGGATGGGTTGGAATGGGGGTGGTTGATGGGCTGGGGATGGCTTCGAAGGAGCAGGAGGGATAGAGTGGGGGGGTAGTTCTTGGTCGTCTTGGATTGGTGGTAGGGCGGAGGTTAGGTAAATTCCTCGAAGGAAATGAGGGGCGTCGGCAGAGCGATGTGAGGCGAAGGCTTCTTGGATGAGGATTTGGATTTTTTGCCAAGTTTCTGGGATACGGTTTGGGAGAGAGAACCAGGGAGCGACTTCTTCGATTCTTGAGTGGGAAGTGGAACGTGGGAGTGGATTGTGGAGGTTGTAGAGGCGGCGGTTACGCAAACGGTCGGAAATTTGATGGAAGTAGGTAGCAGCGAGGTCTAAGCGAAGTGGGGCTTGAAGTGGGAGTGGGTTGGACCAACCGAAGATTTGGTTGCGGAGTTTGGGCTCAGTGATTTCAGAGAAGAATTCTGCAAAGCCTGGTAAGGAGTCGGATTGAGAAATGAGGATGAAGACAGGGAGACGGAGTTGGATGCGCTGTCGAAGAGAATCGAGAATGCGAGCAAGGGTGATGCCGTGAGAGCGGGTTAAGTCGTCGGGTTGATTCAGGAGATCGGCCATGGAGTAGAGGTAAATGATGCCATTGATGGGGAGGGAACGGTTGTTTTGGAGAAGGCGGAGGAGTTCGAGCCATTCAGCGGGAATGGATTGGTCTTGGGTATTGCGGAGGTAGAAGCCGGGGATTTCAATGAGGATGGCTTGACGGGTGACCCACCATTGGAGGGCTGAGGAGGATCCGATGGGCTGGCGGTGGGGGTGGATTTCACTGACAAGCTCGAGGCCGGATTGGAGGATGAGCTGGGATTTGCCGGAGCTTGGTGGGCCAAGGAGGAGGAACCAAGGGAGTTCGTTGGTAGGGATGCCGTGGTCGTTGAGTTTTTTGACACCTTCGGCGAAGGTTTTGTGAAGCTCTTGGATGCGGAGAGGGAGGTCGGGGTCGAGGAGTTCGGGGCGAGGTGGGGCAGTAAGTTTTTGTTGAAGTTCTTGTTCTTGGCGACGGCGAGCCCATCGAAGGATGGTGACGTAGAGTAGGAGAAGGATTCCGATGAGGAGGACAATTGCGGCTGTTATGAGGGCGTGGAAAAGGCTGAAATATCCGGCGATGGATACTGCAACAGATCCAAGGAGGACGTAAAGGAGAACAAGAACCCAAGTGGGGAGAGAGAGTAAGGATTTGAGTAGTAGTTGAAGTTCGTTCATTAAGGGGTGTGTTGGTGATGCGATTGTGGGTAGGGAATTTTGTTAAGCATCTGATTGCGCGTTAAGTGTTGGGTTAGATTTACCGTTTTTCTAAAGAAAAGAAAGGAAAGGAGATGGAAGTTGTGGAGCCTGCTTGATGGAGGATTGAAGCGATGGAATTGCGGAGTGGAGCGGTTGAGAGTTCGTAAAAGAAGTAAAGGACGGAAGTTGCGAGGAGTGTGAGGCAAAGGAAGGTTAGGAGTAGAGTTGAACCGGAAATAGGAGGGGGTTCTGTAAGGTCTGAGGTATCTGTGTTTTCATAAGCTTCTGGACAGAGTCGAGTGTGTGCATCGGTTTTGAGACCTGGGAGGATACGACGAGAGATTTCAGCCATTTTGAGGCGGATAGGGCTAGGTTCTGAACCGTAGAGGCCCGTGAAGCCGAGGCCGAGGCAAGTGTAAAGGAGTAGGAGTCGCTCGTTAGCACTGGCTGTAGGTTCATGGAGGTTTCGCTCGAGAATGTCGAAGAATTTTTCGTCGCCGGCAAGTTCGCGGTAATCATAGGCGAGGCGTTGGTGATTCCACTCATCTGCGAAGGGGAGTTTGCTTTCTGAAATGATCGAATCTACAAAAAATATGAGAGGCATTTCGACCTGTGTCCACTGGTTAGCAATTTCTGGGTCTTCGAGGAAATTGTTGCGGACTTGGTCGAGGAGGAGGAGGATTTCACGCCGAGCATCGTCGTATGAGAGGGAGAGGGAAGAAGGGGAATGACTTTTTTCGATCCACTCACAGATTCTGTTGAAAAGTGGTTCAGCGGCAAGGATAGTTTTCATGAGGATTTTTTGGGGACGATGTAAAGGGCTAGTTCAAGGTTACCTTTTTCGTAGCCACTCCAGCGAGCAGTGAGGGCGTTTTCCTTTTCGACGCGGGCCCAAATTTCTTGGGATTCGGAGATGCGGAGGCGGAAAAAAAGGAGCGAAGTTTCAATGGGAAGTTGGTAGGGAGGGAAACGCTCTTCCTGAAGGAGGATGCCGCGGACAGCACGGTTTGCAAGACTTGGAGGCGTGAGTTTGAAGCGGTCTTCGTTTTGGACGAGACGAGCGACTTCAATTGGGTCGTCGGATGTATGGATGCCGAGGAAGAAATCAGCGTTTTGGTAGGGAGTTTCTAAGGGTAGAGTAGCTTTGAGGAAGTTTTCGGCCAGAATGAAAGGGATTTTAATATAAGAGGGTTGGGAAGAGGAACGGAGGAGTTGGCGGAGGAGATCGCTAAGTTGAAGGAAAGAGAGGTGTGGCTGGTCGTGGTTGTAAGGGATGGGGAGAGGGAAAGGGGAATCGGGCTGGAGAGAACAGAGATCGGAAGCTAGCTGGTGGAGGGCAAGGAAGGCAGAGAAAGGGTGGAGGTTTTGGGTGTTGGAGAGGAGACGGAGAGTTACGAGTGAGCGATTGAGAGCTTGCAGACGAAGTAGTTGCTCGAGTTGAGTTGGGCGAAGGGATTGGAAAGTGAAACCTCCTCGGGAGATAAGGATTTGGAGTTGCTGGCGGGCTGCTTCAATTTGATTGAGGAGAGATTGGAAGCATTGGAGAAGAGATGGGGATGCGAGGAGGAGGAGGCATGGTCCTGAAAAGGAGGAATCGAGGCGAGGACGGCCAAGTTTTTCCCCGGCGTCGCGGGTAATATGAAGGATGGGGAGTGTTTCGAGGTCGGATTCGTCTTCGCCTTTAAAGAGGATGCGAGCGGAGGTGAGGCGTTGGATGATAGGTCTTGGGTTTTCTCCGGTGTTTTCGTCAAAGTGGGTGCGTTCCGTAAGACGGTAGAGGATTTTGCTGTCGTTTTGTGAGGTGGATGTAGTTGTGCAGTTAGGGTAGTTTTCTTTCCAAAAGGGGACAGCAATGGAGACGGTTATTTCTGTGGATTGTTGGAGTTCGTTTTGGAAAGAACGGGAGGGGAGTTCGGCATCGTCTGGGTAAGAGATAAAGCGGCCACTAGGGAAGATAGCGAGGAGACGGCGGAAGGAGATACGGAAGTTTTCGAGTTCGTCCTCGAGGAGGTCAGCCAGGAGAAAGCCGTAGGAATAAGGTAGGAAAAGTTTGCGTTCTTTTGATAGAGAAGAAGTAAAATTTCTTTGAAGGAGTTGAAAGTGATGAGGGAGTAGGAAGAGTCCTTCGTGCCAATGGATTTGCATAGTGTGAGGGAAGGGATATTGGGAGTGAATTAGTTATTAGGAGGATTTGATACCAGCAATGTCTCGGAGGGAGCGGAGCGCGTCGGGGGCTAAATCTTCAATAGCGCCAAGGAAGTCTTTGTCAATGAGATTCTTTGCGCGTTGAAGGAGGAGAGGGACAGGGCTTGATGGTTCGTTTTGTTTGTAGTAGTTGAGAATGAGTTCGAGGAGGCGGTGGACGTCTTCACGGGAATCGACAGAAAGGGAATTGGTTTTGGAGGGACTTGTTTGTTGGATGGGAGTGGAGGATTGGGAGGATTCTTGGGTTTGGGGGGAAGGGGGAGGTGGGAGTTTTGCAAAAGGAGAGAGGAGTTTTTCAATTTCGAGGAGAGTTTTGGTAGGGAGGGAAAAATCAGGAGTAGAGCAATTTGAGAGGGAGAGGGAGGCAAGGAAATTTGCTAAAGAGGAGAAAGAGGATTTGGCACGTTGGAGGGAGGAGAACTGGGATTGTAACCAGGGGAGAGGAGTGTCGCGTAATGCGGCCTCGATATGGGGTGGCTCGAAGGGCTTTTTACTAGTGTTTGAGTTGGAGTCCTTAGTGGGAGTGGTTTGGTGGGAGGCTTCCCAGTCATCGAGGCTGAATTTTCCGAGTAAGTTTGAGTTAGTCAGTGGGCATTTGCGGAGTCGTTCGATGAAGCGGAAGGTATCACCAAAGGAACCCATCGGTGTGTTGAAAGAACAGAGAAGATTAAGTCTTTCAATGGGTGAATTGTTGTCATCGGGATCGGGTAGAGGGTAAACATTGTTCCAAAATTTTTGGCAGAGGTTATTGAGGAATTCGATACCATCTGCAAGGCCTTCTAAGCCGCGAAGTTGCATAGCAGCAAGTGTAAGATATGTAGCAGGTTGGATGTGTTTTGAGAGTGTTAGGAGTTGGATACAGCGTTCGTGCAGTTTGTTCCAGTCAGGGGGAATTGCTTCAGAGAATTGAGTTTCTGGTTTTCCTTTGAGGAGTGTTTCAAGTTCGAGGAAAGATTGTTCTTCACTGATGTCGGGACCGCAGGGGAAATCTTGAGAGATGGGATCGAGGAGGGAAGAGTAAGGGTTCATTTCGTTGATATTAGACATTGACGAATAGGTTTGGTTAAATTTTTTAAGTTTGCAAAAGTAAAAAATGAGGGTTTAGGGTATCGCGGTGTAAGACTTTCTTGAGTTGAAGGATATATTGGTTAAGAATTTCTGAGCCAAAAATGAAATGGGATTTTTTGGTGGTGGCCGAGAGGAAGCTTTCTCATCTTGCGATAGCGAGGAGTGTTCAATACCTAGCATTGCTTAATGGGCTTGTGTTTTTGCTTTGCGTGGCCATTCCTGAATATCGGGGATATTTGAGCTTTCGGCCGGAGCTTGTATGGCAAGGGGAAGTGTGGCGGATATTTAGCTGGGTTTTTCTACCGAGGGAGGATAGCGCAATATGGGTTTTGTTTGCGATTTTGTTTTTATGGTTTTTAGGGGATATTCTTGAGGCAGCATGGGGAGCACTGCGAGTAAATTTTTACTTACTTGCAGGGTGGTTTTTTAATACTATGGCGGGATTATTCCTGCCTGATGGAGATCTTGCCGCTGCAGCAAACCTTATATTTCAACTTTCCATTCTTTTTGGTGCATGTGTTGCAGCGCCAAATTATGAGATATTGCTATTTTTTGTATTACCGATTCGGTTGAAATGGATAGGGATTCTGAGTGCTGTATTGCCGATTATGTTATTATTGAGTTTGCCGTGGGCTGGGCGTGTGGCTCTCGTTGCGGCGTTTGGCAATTTTTTGCTTTTCTGGATATATGAGTCTTTAAGCAAGGGCCAAGGGCTGAGGAATTTTGTAAAGCATTTGAAGGAACAGCGTAACGGGAATCAAAACGAAGAGACGATTCATTGTTGTTTTGTTTGTAAGAGGACGGAGAAGACAAATCCCGAACTTGAATTTCGAGTGAGTTCTGATGGGAATGAATATTGTATGGAGCACTTGCCTAAGAAAGATCGTTAGTTAAAGTGACAGTTTCAAAAAAGGACATATTTATCTTGTAATTTTTGATGATGTAATAACGAGAGGTAAAGGATAGGCAAAAGGATGAGTATTGGACAAAGTTATCATTAATAAATGACGATGGATGTTTTCATGTAGGTTTAGTGTTTAGGAAAAAATTGACATAAGGGAAAGAGGAGAGGAGATTAAGCGTTTTTCAAGAAAAAAGAAGGATTGAAAGATGAAACGCACGTATCAGCCATCGAAACGGACAAGGAAAAGGCAACATGGGTTTCGTTCACGTATGAGCACGAAGTCCGGGCGCGAGATATTGCGTCGGCGTCGGCGTCGGGGTAGGAAACGCCTTTTGCCACGTGGTGTAGAAAATCACTACGCGCGGCATACTGGGGCCTGATCATTTTGGGAGGTTGAAAGAATTACGAGAGGGGTAATTGAAGAAGGAGAGGCGTTATCGGAGGTTGCGGAAGATACGGTTGACGAGTTCGATAGCGTTTCGAGAAGTTCGCGCGAGGGGACGCAGTAAATCCGGCAAATTATTTCGATTAAGTGTTTGCGAGGGCTTAGAAACTGAACCAACGGCTGTTGGTTTTGTTGTTCCTAAAAAACTGGGGAGTGCTCCGGAACGGAATCGTTTACGGAGGCGATTGAGGGAAATACATCGACTCAGCCAGCATAAAATTCTTGGAGGGAAGTGGGTGGTGGTTTTGGCATATCCTGAAGCTGTGCGAGCTACATACTGGGAGCTAGAGAAGGAATGGTTGCGTCTTGGAAAATGCTTAGGTATTTTCGCGCTATGATTTCTTGGCGGCGAATTGGAAGGTGTTTATGGAGAAAAGTTGACTTATTTGTCTTGAAATTGCTTTATTTGAATCTTAACCTTTACCGTTTTATAATTTCGCCATTTTTGAAGATTCTAACTGGAAGTAGTTGTAGTTGTCGGTTTTATCCGACGTGTTCGGATTATGCTATGCAGGTATTAAGGATTCATGGTCCTTGGCGTGGAAGTTGGTATATAATTTGTCGGCTTGCACGTTGCCATCCTTGGGGTGGATATGGATTTGATCCAGTTCCCTCGTTTGTTCCCTCAAAGAAACTTTCATGTTTAACTTCGGATCAGAAGGTGAAGGGAAGTTAAAGTTTGATATGGATTGGAAGACTTGGATAGCTGTTGGCTTGTCTATTGTTGGTTTATTCATTTGGCAGCATTATTACATGGAGGAGTATCGGAAGTTTGAGGCTGCACGCAGGCAACATGTTCTTTCGCAACAAATTAAACAAGATGAGCAAGTAGGAGAAAAAGTTTTTCCTACGCCACGAGTTGAAGCTGAGAGTCCAGCTAAGCTGGAGTCGAAATTGCATTTTGAACCTGAATTGCTGCCGCAGACTGAGACTTTAACCGTTAAGGATGCTCAGTATGTTTTCAATAATGATACTGGGGGAATAGAGGAGGTGGTTCTTCCACTCCATTTAGCTGAAAATGGGGAGGCGGTTCATCTCAATCGAAATCGTTCAATGCCGATCGGAGCAATAGGGACACGTCCTGGGGAAGCTCTAGGAGGATTTGAGATGGAAGTTCTCGCAGATCAAAAAGTAGTGACATTTACTCGGACAGATCCTGATGGGTTGCGAATTACAAAGAAATTTTCTGTTCCGGATGAGAAAGCGAAGGGAGAGCGATACGTTGTTAGACTTGATATTCAATTCACGAATCAATCGTCGCTTCCGATTCAACGACTTGGGTATTACGTAAATGCTGGTTCTGCTGCACCTATTCACTCGACAGATTTACCCCTTTATACACGATTTGATTGGTATCGGGAAGGACGTATGCGTTCGATTGATGTGAACTGGTTTTCACCAGGCCAAATACCCATTTTGGGGATACAAACACGTCCTGCTCGTGAAATTTATACAGAGACGACCCAGAATATTTCATGGGTTGCTGTTACGAGTCAGTATTTTTGCACCATACTTACGAGTCTTGACAAGTCAGGCGTGTCTGTTTGGGCGCGGCGGTTCGACACAAAGCGCTCTTCGGATCATCCTGTTTATGGGATTCAAGGGGGATTAGGTGTTTCAGGTTTTGAGCTTCAACCTGGGCAGTCCACATCTATCCAATTTATGATATATGCGGGGCCGAAAGAACTTGCTGCTTTACAGGCACTTAAGGGTGAGCAAGATGCAGTGATGAATTTTGGTTGGTTTGGTTGGGTAAGTGAATTTCTGCTTTGGGCGATGAATCGTTTACATCGTGTATTGGGGAACTACGCTGGCGCGATTATATTATTGACAATTCTGATAAAGCTTGCGCTTTGGCCCATCCAAAATCACTCGACCCAATCGATGCGGAAGATGTCCTTGCTTGCGCCTAAGATGCAGGAGTTGAGGGATAAATACAAAGACAATCCGCAAAAGATGAATGAGGAGCTTATGAAGCTCTATAAAGAATATGGTATAAATCCCTTTAGTGGATGTTTGCCGCTTTTTATTCAGATACCGATTTTTTTTGGATTTTACTCGATGCTTGGGGTTGCGATTGAGCTTCGGAATGCTTCTTTTCTTTGGATAGCAGATCTTTCCCAACCTGATACGGTAGCCCATATTCTTGGCATTCCGATAAATCTGCTACCGCTGATAATGACAGCGACGATGCTTTGGCAAATAGGAATCACTCCCAAGACAGGGGACCCTGTGCAGCAACGAATTTTTTATTTTATGCCCGTTCTTTTTCTAATTTTTTGCTACAACTATGCCAGCGCACTGTCACTTTATTGGACGACTCAAAATCTTTTTTCGATTTTTCAGCTTTACTTGACTCGCAATCAGCCACTGCCGACATTAGAAAAGAAGTCAGTTGTTGCCAAACGAGCGCTAGCTGAGGCCAAAAAATCTACCAAGAAATCGAAAAGTAAGACGCCCCGCCAACTATGAGCGATACCCCGAAAGAAATTCTTGATACAATGCTGGGATATTTGGGTTTTTTTGTGGAAATTCAGGAGCACACGCGTGGTTCTCAGCCAATTCTCCAGGTAATAACCAATGAGCCGCGGTTACTGATAGGCAAACATGAGCAGACGCTGGAAGACTTGCAATATCTCCTTAACCGCATTTTACAGGCGATGGATCCTCAAGCTCCGCGGGTTATTGTGGACGTAGATCACCATAAGGCTATGCGGGATGAAGCGCTACTTCAGAAAGTCCGAGCTTTAGCTGAAACGGTTCGGGCAACGGGGAAACCTGCGCATACCGAACCGCTTAATTCCTACGATCGCTACCTTGTGCACAACGAATTTGTAAACGATCCGGAGCTTATTTCAATAAGCCCCAAAGATCAGGCGCGGCTCAAAAGGATTACAATTCGTCGGCGAACTTCGAACGACCCCCCACCTGCTTCTGCGGTTACACAGGATTTGGACGAACAAAGCTGAAAACAAAAAAGAAAGCAAATTGCTCGATGTATTTGGATAAATATCGGGAAATGTGTTTAATGTTCGCTTCCGCGATGTAGGGCGGTGTAAATACTTAGTAAATTTTTCAAAAGTCCAATTTTTTCCCGGTGTTGAGAAGCAGCTCCGGGTTTTTGCCAGAGGAGGAGGAGGAGTCCGATTTCTGAGAGTTCGTCTCTTACGCTTACGAGTGTCATGGAATTAGTTATGAATTCATTCCGTAAAATGGGTGGCAAGTGTTGCTGGATTCTTTTTGGGCTCAAGTCATCCAGGATTAAAACTTCCCTATGACGGAGAGCTAAACGAAAAATGACATTTTCTTCTTTTTTGAATTTTTCCCAACCGCGGGGAATTCCTGCGGCTGAGCCGCCCCCTTCGATTAATTCATAAACATCGGAATTAATTTTTCGTTGGTAGAGCAATACTGCATCTGTTTTAAAATTTAAGTTGCAAAAGTTTATCAAAAATTTTCTGGCAAGATCCAAATTTTCTAAACCCACTTCAGTGAATCGTTGCAAGAGCTCTGCTTCTTTGGACAATTCGAATTTTTCATGAAGAAAATCCTCTAAAGTGATTCTTTCAAATTTTCGAGAGTTGGAAGTTAAAATGTGGGATTCAGGGTCGTAGTGATTGAGGCGGGATTCTAGGCAATGCAGCCAGTTAGTTGGAAGTTTACTTTTTCCGAGTTCTTTTACGAATTGCTTAATTTGAGAGTTCGCTTTGCTTAAATGCGAATAAATTTGGATTTCTTTTTTAAGAAAAAAACTTTTTAAACGGTCTGTATAATTTGATAATAATTTTTTGTATTGGATTTCTCCATAAAAAGGATTTAGTGTAGCAGTTGCCAATGAATAACAAAAATCGGAAAGGACTAAAAGTCTATGTTCAAGTAAGTCCTTTTTTAACTGTTGAAGGTCAACGGGGCATTTTTGAAGAGCGAACAATATTTCTGGAGAGAGGTTTCTTTTTCGGAACAACCATTGATTAAGTTCAGTTGGATCTAAGCCAAAAACTTCGTAGAAGGCGACGTCTTCGTTTTTTACACGGCTGAGTTGGTCAGCTTTTTTCAGTTCTTGTAGGAAGAAGTTTGCCAGAAGCAAGCGTGCAAAACCTCTCAATGAAGCGGCGAGGAAAACAGTTTCGCCACAGGAGAAATTGTTTTCCTCTGCTAAGCTTTCAGCAAGCAAGCCTGAGAGGAGGGCTTTCATATTTTCGTTTAGCCGTTCTTGAACGATTTCTCCCTCTTGCGCGTTTTGAAGTAATAGTAGAGAGAGGGATATTCTTCTTAGACGTTCAAAACCAATAACTTGAATAGCTTCATTTAGGGTATAGATTTGTTTCCGTGTTGGGTTGTATCCGAAAGTGTTGGATACACGAAGGACTTTTTCTAGAACAACAACATCGTTTTTAACCAGATCTGCTAGCTCTTGAACTGCGATTTTGGTAACTTTTGTAGATAAGTTTGAAACCAGTATTAAAATATGAGTTAAAGGTGAGGAGATACCGGTTCGCAAACCTTCCAGAATCTTTTTTTTGGTTTCGAGAGCTTTTTTGTTGCCTTTCATTTACGATGAAAGGTTTTTTGTTTTGTAGAAAATGATTTAGTCGTAGGTTAATGAAATTTGAATCATTTTTTCAAACTTAAAGTAGGGGTCTACCCTATAGGGGCTATTCTATAATTTTAGAAGGAAAGAGAGGAGACTTGGATTAAGTCCCAAAATGAGAACAGATAAACTTAGAGCCAAAGCAAGGCATCGAACCATGAACGTCCCTGGTGGGGGAACGTTCTGAGATTCAGCTCGAGGAGTTAAGAAGGCTGCTTTTGCAAGTTGGAGGTAGTAGTAAAGAGAAACGGCATTGAAGCCGATAGCCAGAGCGACGAGCCAACGGAGCCAAGGAGATTCGAAAGCGGCAGCAAATAGCCAAAATTTCCCGAGAAAACCTGCGAGCGGAGGAATACCTGCCAAGGAAATGAGGGAAAGGAGAAGGGCGGTGGAAGCAACGGGGTCTTTTTGGCAGAAGCCATAGAAGGCATCGAAGTTAGCATTTTTGTGGGAATTTTCCGCAAGAACAATGGCTGCGAAAGCTGCTGCTACTGCGAGTGCATAGACGATAACAAAAAATTGAGCGGCCGAAATTCCGTTTTTCCCTCCAGCCAACCCAATGAGCAAGTAACCACTTTGTGCAATAGCAGAGTAAGCAAGAAGGCGCTTAGCGTTTTTCTGATTGAGGGCTCCCAAATTTCCAAATACGACGGAAGCGGAACCAAGGAATGCGAAGCAGATTTGGATTGCCGTGATACCCCAATCATGATTCCAAGGTTGGAAAACGAAAGCAACCAATTTTGTTAGTGCGAAGACAGCGGCGATTTTGGAGCCTGTTGCGATGAGTGCGGCTATGGCAGTTGGAGTGCCTTCATAAACATCTGGTGCCCACAAATGGAAAGGGAAGGCCGCTAATTTAAAAGAGAAACCAGCCAGAACTAAAAAAGTGCCGAGCAACAAGAGGGGGTCGAATTCTGCGTTGGCTAGCATGCGAAAACTCAACCCGCCTGCTGCGCCAAAAAGGAGGCTCATTCCATAGACCATAATGGCTGCACTAATTCCTCCAGAGAGGAAAAGTTTAAGTGCGGCTTCAGCTCCACGGCCTTCGGATTTATTCCATGCAGCGAGTGCATAGATTGGCAAGCCAGCTAATTCGAGTCCAACGAAAAGGGTGAGCAAATCCCCTGCTGCTGCAAGAAATAGCATGCCCGCGACGGCAAATAAACCGAGCCCGATTAATTCTGCGAAATGTTTTGTAGCTTGGAGGGTGGAATGGGCAAGGAGCAAGAAGATTGCTGCTAAGAGCAGGATAAATAAGCGACCGACATGGGTAGCAGGGGTTAGAAGGATGGCTCCTCTGAGCCATTCCCCCTCAAGTGGGAAAATTCCGATAAGGGCGTTTGCCCCAAGGATAGCTACAAACGCGGTTGCACTGATGATCCAGCGAGGTATCTGAGCTGGAATGCCCAAACCTAAGAGGACTATTCCAAAGAAAACTAAAAGTGCTTCAGGCAATAAAGGAACCCACCAGCTCATTTCGTTACCTCCTGAAATAATGCCTCAAAGTAGTTACCATGAAGGGATTCCGTGATTGGTCCCATAAGGATTCCTGGCGCGAGTCCTAGTAAAATTGTTGCAGCTAGGAGGAGTAATGCTCCAATGATTTCGGGTTTTGTAATTTTCTGAAATTTTTCTTTTTTGAGTTGAGGGGTAGCTTCTTTTGAAAGTTCTTGAGGTTCTTGGAGTTGGGTGGATGTTTTTTGGGGGGTGTCGAAGAAGCTCCGCTTAAGAGCTATGAGGGTGAAAGCTACGGTGAAAGCTGCTCCCAGACCTGCTAGAATTAGGAGTATCGGCATAGTTTGCCACGTGCCGAACAAAATGCAGATTTCTGCGACAAAACCACTGAAGCCTGGCATGCCCATCGAGGCTAGAGATGCAAGGAGAAAGGTTCCTGCAGCGAAAGGTAAGTGCTGCGAGAGACCTAACTGTTCCAGAATCTGCAAATTGCGAGTATGGGTGCGTTCGTAGATCATTCTTCCGACGACAGCAAAAAGCAGAGCGCCAATGATGCCATGAGAGACCATTTGAAATACTGCGCCGCTGAGGCCACTTGGACTAAGGGTCATAAGCCCTACTATGACAAAGCCCATGTGCGCGATGCTGGAATAGCCAACGACAAACTTCAAATCTTGTTGGCGCATTGCAGCTAACGCCCCTGCGATAATTCCTATGGCTCCGAGAAATGCGAAAAACCAGCGCCAAGCTTCAAGCCCATGCGGCAGGAGGGACATTGGCACGCGGAGTGCACCATAAGCACCCAACTTCATGACAACGCCTGCAAGAAGCATCGAGCCCGCGGTTGGTGCAGCGACGTGACCGGTTGGTGCCCAGGTGTGCAGTGGCCAGAGACCTGCTAAGACGGCGAACCCTGTGAAGAGAATGGGAAAGAGCCAAAGTTGTTCTTTTGGAGTGGTGAAGTTTGAGTATTCAGAAGCTGAAGGGAGCATATCCGGTAAGCCCATCGTTACGATCCCTCTGGAAGCACCAAGTGCCCATATTGCCACCATGCCTAGGAGGACAAACGCGCTACCGGCGGCAGAATACATTGTCAGCTTCATGGCGCCATATTCGCGCCGAGTCGAACCCCACCCGGCAATTAGGAGATACTTTGGCACAATGACGAGTTCATAAAAGACAAATAGGATAAAAAAGTCTAATGCTTGGAAGACCCCTGCTGCTCCAGCAACGACAAGAAGGTAGAGTGAAAAAAATAAATTGGGTTTTTCTGTAACGTTCCAGGAGAACAACACGCCTGCGAGACCGACAAGTCCATTGAGCAGGAGGAGGGAGAGGCTGATTCCATCTACCCCGATCCAATACGAAATTCCAAGTTCGCTCAACCAAGGTTTGCGGGTGACGAACTGGAAACCGCCAGTAATTCTGTCGTAGATGAAGAACAGGTAGAGGGCAAAGAGGAAGCTTGAAGAGGTTGCGAGTAGGGCCAACCATTTGGGAGCGGATTGCGCATTTTTGGGGAGCAAAAGGAGGATGACTGCGATTGCGAGCGGGAGAAGGTAACAACCTGACAAAATAGTTATCATGGCCAACGTAATAAGTTTAAGATTGCCTGTGGCCAGATGCCGAGGACGACTATCGCGGCAGCAGCTGGGACGGCCCAAAGGAGTTCATGTGGGCGTATTTCCGGGAAGTTTTGCAGGTTCTTGCCGATGGGGCCCCAAAAGACACGTTGAATGACGTTGAGTAGGAAGAAAGCTCCAAGGAGGAGAGCGAGGGAAGCGAGTGTGGCAGCGGGCCAAGAAACGTGAAATACACCTACGAAGAGGAGGAATTCGCCGGGGAAACCGTTCAGACCTGGTAGCCCAAGGGATGCAAAGATGGAAATGAAACCGAGACCACTGAGGACTGGAGCGAGAGATCGCAAGCCTCCGAAGTCAGTGATAGAGTGTTTCCCTGCTGTTCGTTCTTCCAAAGCATTGAGAATGGCAAAGAGTGTTGCTGCTGAGATACCGTGGTTGAAAGCTAACAGGAGGACGCCTGAGTAGAGGAGGTCGGCTGTTTTATCGGAGGTTCCAGGCGGGAGTAGATGGAAGGAAAAGATTCCCATAAGGCAATAGGCAAGGTGATTAATGGAGAGGTAGCCGAAAGCACGGCGAAGATCGGATTGGGTGATGGCTACAAATGCGGCAAAAACTGCGCCTGCGACGGCCAGCCAGAGGAGGATGCCGGCCCATTGGGATAATTCGCGTGGGAATACTGGGGAAAGTAGTCGAAGAATTCCGTAAAGTCCCATTTTGGACATGACACCAGTCAGGATCATTATGGCTACAGCTGGTGCGCGGGAATAGGTTTCAGGTAGCCAACCGTGTAATGGTATGGCAGGGATTTTGATCATCAATCCACCCAAGACGAGCCAGAAAATCAGATTGCTGAGCCAGGGGATGGCGAACTTTTGGTTTAGGGTTTCCGAAATTTGTGTATGGGCGAGTTCAGGGAAAGAGAAAGTTCCGCAGGAGAGGCCGATTGCAAGGTAGCCGGCTAGGATTGCGATGCCTCCGGCTTGTGTATAGAGGAAAAAGCGGAGAGCTGCACGAGATGCATTTGGGTCTCCTGGTGAACGGATGAGGAAGAAAGCTGGAGCTAGACTTAGCTCGTAGAAGAGGAACCAAGTGCCGAAATTCTGAGCGCAAAAGTTTCCGAGAAGGGCGGATTCGAGCCAAAGGAGGTTAGCTGCCAGCCAGCGAGAGGAGGATGGGTTAAGGGCCAGGAGTGCCAGCAGGGTGACGAATGGGCTGAGGAGAGCAAAGAGACGGTTGAGGGAGTCAATCCCAAGGGAAAATTCGATTCCGATTTGTGGCAACCATGGGAGGAAAACGGAGTAGGCGAGTCCCCGCGTATCGAGGCAGGCTGGGGGAGGGGCGCATAGACGCAAGGCAAGGGCGAGGGTAGTGAAGCCCCCGACGAGGCTTATGGTGCGTGCGAGAGTGATGTTTCGAACGGTAGCCGTTCCAAGGGCTGAGAGGAAAGGAACAAGAATAAGAGAGAAAAGAAAAGGGATCATGCTTGAACTACCAGAACGAACAGTAACCATGCCAGCAGAGCAGCTAGGCCCGCAGCGAGGAAACGGAGTTGGCTACTCGCCCGCCCACCTGAAATTCGGGCCAGGGACGTCCCCCAATCTTTCATTCCGCCGCAGATGACGTCGAACCATAAATTTACGAAAAATTGGTCAATGAAATCCACAATTTTTGCGAAAATTGTGGCGAGTTTGGCGATGGCCACGACTGAACCTTGGAAAATAAAGCTGTCGGCGGCAGCAAATAAGCATGAGAGAGCTTGGGCGGATTTAACAAGCACTAGACGGAAGAACTCATCTACCCAGAGACGATTTTCGAGGGCCGAGTAGATAGGACCAAGGAAGGAAGAGAGCGGCTCTTTGCCGCGAGCTCTAAGGTAAATTAGAAGTGCCGAGATAATGCCGCCCAATGTAAGGCAAGATGAGAGAATAGCGGTGGAGAGAAACTCGGGATTTGCAAATGCCGAGGGATTGAAATGGAGACTGGAAATTTTCCTTTCGAGATAAAATTCCAACCATGGCCAAGCTGGAGTAAGGAAAAGGTTAAGTATCAAGGAAAGAGCGGCAAGGAAGGCCATGGGAATAATCATGACTGGGGGACTTTCGTGAGGATGATGGAGGGATCGGGATGTTCCGGAAAAAGCTGTCGCGTTTTGACGGATCATATAGAAAGCTGTGAGAAAAGCTGCGAAGCTGGCGAGTAGATAGGGCACCTGAGAGAGAGGCCAGGAATGAGCGGCATGAAATATGGATTCTTTTGTCCAAAATCCACAGAATAAGATTGGGAAGCCTGCAAGGGAAAGTGTTCCGATGAGGTAGAGGAGGAAGGTGAGAGGCATACTTTTTCTGAGACCGCCCATGAGGCGGATGTCCTGTTCGCCGTTGCAGCCGTGGATAACTGAACCGGCGCCGAGGAAGAGGAGTGCTTTGAAGATGCCGTGAGCGAGGAGATGGAGGAGACCCGCGATGGGAGCGCCGACACCGACAGCGAGCATCATAAAGCCGAGTTGGGAGATGGTGGAATAGGCGAGGATGCGTTTGATGTCGTATTGGCCGATGGCGAGGAGAGCAGCGAATAGAGCTGTAGTAGCGCCGACCCACGTTACGACGGATAATGGGAGGGTGGAATCGGTCGGGGATATCTGGGCTGCATTGAAGAGAGGGAAGAGGCGTATGACGAGGTAAACGCCTGCGGCAACCATGGTAGCAGCATGGATAAGAGCGCTGACTGGAGTTGGGCCCTCCATGGCGTCGGGGAGCCAGATATGGAGGGGGAATTGACCGGATTTGCCGGCTGCACCAAGGAAGATGAGGAGTGCGATGGCATTTGAGAGTGTGATAGTGCCGAAGGCTAGGGTTGAGGAAAGGCCGTTGAGCATGTCTGTTTCGAGGATGCCGTGACCGTTGTTGTAAAGGAGGAGGGTTCCGGTTGCAGCTTGCATCCAGAGGATTCCGAGGAAGAAGCCGATGTCGGCGAAGCGAGTGACGAGGAAGGCTTTTTTTGCTGCTGCTGCAGCGGCTGGCTTTTGATGCCAGAAGCCAATAAGCAAGTAAGAGCAAAGTCCTACAAGTTCCCACGAAATGAAAGTGAGGAGGAGGCTATTGGAGATAACGACGCCTTGCATGGCAGCCGTGAAAAGCGATAAATAGGTAAAGAACTTTCCGGAATTGGGGTCGTCGGCCATATAACCGAGGCTAAATATGAAGACGAGAAGAGAAACAGTGGCGACCATGAGTCCCATGGCGGCAGTGATGGGGTCGAGCAGGAAAGCGATTGGGAATTGGATGGATTCGAGTTGGAGCCAAACGAAGTTCCAGTAATAACGGGAAGTTTCGGAGGTATGAGGGGGGGAGGTGAAAAGCGGAGATGGGGATAAGAAAATCCAAAAAAGGGCAGCGGCGGCGATGGTAGCGAGCAGTTGGCCTAGGATTGCAAGAGTGGCAGAGATGCGCCATGCCTTTTGAGGCAACCAAAGGGACAGAGCAAACGCGAGGAGTGGGCAGAGCGGAAGAGTGAGAGTAAGAAAAAGGAGGTGTGGATAGTTGACCATGTTTACCCTTGAAGTTGGTTGGAGCTATCTGCGCTTGTGCTACCCGTGTGGCGGTAGAGGTGGATGATGAGGGCGAGGCCGAGGGCAGCTTCAGAGGCAGCGATGGCTATGACAAACAGAGCGAAGAGTGGGGCGGATGGGTCCTCTAAAAATGATGAATGCTTCCAAAAAGCGAGAAAGTTGAGGTTGGCTGCTGCGAGGATAAGCTCGATTCCAGCGAGGATGAGGATCGAGTTTTTGCGGGAAAGGGCCAGTCCGATGCCAATCGAGAAGAGGAAAGCGCTAAGGTAGAGGTAGAACTGGAGGGGCATGGTTAGATGAAGTTATTAGATGGGAGTAGGGTGGGGTGGGTCATGGGCGTTCGTCAAAAGCGAGGATGGCTGCGCCGATGAGAGCTGCGGTAAGGAGGACAGCTAATGCTAGGAAGGAAGCCGCGGCGTCGCCGATTAATGCTTGGCCGATTGCTTGCAAGCTGAGGGAGGTTTGTGCAGGGAAGTCGTTTTGGAATTTTTGGCTGGCTAGAGGGCTTGCTGCGATGAACATGCCGAGGATAAAGGTGAGGATGATGCCGATAAGGAAGCCTCGCAAGAGTTCGCCACCGTCGAGCCAAGCTGCGGCATGCTCGCGTTCTGAAGGACGAGAGAGGAGGATAGTGAAGAGCATCAACATAGCGACGGCACCGACGTAAACAAGGATCTGAGCGAAGGCGAGGAATTCTGCGCCGAGAGAGAGGAAGAGGAGGCCGAGAGAGAGGAAGGCAAGAGCGATCAGGAGAGCAGCTCGGATGAGGTTGCGAGCAATAGAGAAACCGGCAAGCGCAAGGAGCAATAAGATAGTTGGTATGAGGCTTCCCCAATTGGAGAGGATTTGCCAGAGAGGACTACCGGTTTCTGGATTTGCTGTCATTTTGTTCTTATTGTTAACTTGTTACTCAGAGAAAAGGTAAGTGCGTTTGCGTGGGGAATAACGTTGGGTGAAGGGGTAGCCGAGAGCGAAGTAAGCTGCGACAATGAAGGCAAAACTGAGGAGGGAGGAGAGGATGTTTCTGCCGAGGTAATGCCAAAGGAGGAGCGCGAAAAAGGCAGAAAAAGCCAATGGGAGGAGAAATTTCCAAGCGAAGGAGAGGAGGTGGTCTATTCGCATCCTGGGGAGTGTGGCGCGGATCCAGATCATGACGAAGGCAATGAAGCAGACTTTGGCGAAGAACCAAATCCAGGATGGGATGAAGGCGAGAAAGGGAAGTGGTGGCAGCCAGCCACCGAGGAAAAGTGTGACGAATAGTGCACAAATAGCGAACATGCCGACGTATTCGGCAATGAAGAAGGTGGCATACTTGAAGCCGCTGTATTCGGTGAGGTGGCCGGCGACGAGTTCGCTTTCGCCTTCTGGGAGGTCGAAGGGGGAACGGTTGGTTTCAGCGAGAGCGGCGATGAAGAAAACAAGGCCAGCGGCAAGGCCCCAAGGGGTGAAAAGGAACCAATTCGGGAAGAGCCCAAGAAGATAATTGTTTTGGGATTGAACGATTTGAGGGAGTGATAGGGAGCCAGCTGCAAGCGCAACGCAAAGGGCGGAGGTAGCAAGGGGGAGTTCGTAGCTGAGGATTTGGGCGATGGCACGCATGGCGCCGAGGACGGAGTATTTGTTGTTGCCAGCCCAGCCTGCTAGGAAAATGGCGATTTCGGCGATAGCTGAGATAGCGAAGTAGTAGAGGAGACCGGAGTTAAGATTTACTGGAACAAGATTGCTGCCGTAGGGGAGGATGGCAAGGACGAGAAGTGAAGGGATGAGGGCAAGGACGGGAGCTAAAAAGTGGAGAATTTTGTCGGCATTGTGTGGGATGATGTCTTCTTTGATGAGCATTTTGATGCCGTCGGCAACTGGCTGGAGAAGCCCGAAGGGGCCGACACGATTGGGGCCAAGGCGGTTTTGGACTCGAGCGAGGATCTTGCGTTCGAGGACCGAAGTGAGTGCAAAGAGGGCAAGAAAAACGGCACAGGTGGAGATGGCGATAAGAAATGCACCAACGATGTCCACAATAATGGACGGTAAGCCAATCTTTTGAAGGAGTTGGAGGAACCACGCGTAGAGGCGCGTGGGGAGTTCTTCAATCATGAGGTTGCGGCAGGAGTTGAGGCTGGAGGCCGCTCGGTTTGAATGGAATTAGGGGTTTGTGGTGGGGTTGAGGGTTGCGATGGGGTTGTTGGCTTGGATGGGGTGTTTTTTGCTGCGGAAGCGGCTTGTTTTTTGCGGCGCTCGGCTTCGATGCGTTCGTCGGTTTGGGCAGCCTCCGTGGGATGGATTTGATGGTAGTAGGAGTTGGGTTTAAGGAGGCGGGATTTGTCGAGGATGAGGGAAGAGAACCGATCAAAGGAGGATAGTTCGAATTCTGTATCCATGCGGATAGAGTCGAAGGGACAGACTTCGACACAGATGCCACAACTCATGCAGACGGAGATGTCTATGTTGAAAATTTTGGGGCGTTTAATGGGTTTTCCGTTTTGGTCGCGGTCTTGGACGATGTAAATGCACTGTGGAGGGCACTCTTTTTCGCAAATTTTGCAGGAGGTGCAGCGGATGCCTGTCTCGGGGTCGCTGCCGTCGTAGATGAGGAATGGGAAGACGCGAGCGCGTTCGGGAAGTTTGGGCTTTTCTTCTGGGTATTGCTGCGTGATGAGGCGTTCTGGCTCGAAGTAACTGCCGATCATATTGCGGGCGGTTACGGCGAGTCCCTTGAGGATACCACTACCAGGAATTTGCATGGATGGAGTTTTAGAGCTGAGAGTCCGAAAAGTCAAGGAGAAAGGTTGTGTGAGAAGATGATTTAGAGTTTACGGTTGAGGGCGAGGGTGAACCAGTCGAGTGGTTCGTCGGGCGGCATCTTATGATTGGTTGAGGGGCGTGAGCCTTTTTTGGTGTTTGTTGGAGGTGGGGTGTTTGCTGGTTTTGAACGGAGGGAGAGGGAAATACGACGGCGTTGGAGGTCCACTTCGAGAACAGTGACAATTACACGTTGTCCTGGCTTGACTATATCGGATGGTTTTTTGACGTAGTGATCGGCGAGTTGGCTAATGTGGACGAGACCGTCTTGGTGGACGCCAATGTCCACGAAAGCCCCGAAAGCAGCGACGTTGGTAACGATGCCAGGGAGTCGCATGCCGGGTTTGAGGTCGGAAATGGAGTGGACTTCGTTGGAGAAGGAGAAGGCTTCGAATTGTTGGCGCGGGTCGCGGCCGGGTTTAGCGAGTTCGGCAAGGATGTCGTTGATGGTGGGGAGGCCTACGTCATGGGAGAGATAGCGTTGGGGGTTAATTTTTGCACGGAGTGATGGGGCGTGGATGAGGTCGTGGATGGAAGTTTGGAGGTCTTTGGCGATTTGCTCGACGAGTTGGTAGCGCTCGGGATGAACGGCAGTTGAGTCGAGAGGATTGCTGGCATTGTGGATGCGGAGAAAGCCAGCGGCTTGTTCGAAGGTTTTGGGGCCAATGCCTGGGACTTTGAGGAGATCGAAGCGGGAACGGAAGGGGCCGTTGGCGTCGCGCCATGAGACGATAGCGGAGGCAGTGCGAGCATTCAGCCCAGAGACGTAAGTGAGTAGGTGGCGGCTGGCGGTGTTAAGCTCGACGCCGACAAGGTTAACACAGGAGATGACAGTGTCGTCGAGAGCACGCTGGAGTGCTTGTTGGTCAACGTCGTGTTGGTATTGGCCGACGCCAATGGACTTGGGGTCGATTTTGACGAGTTCGGCTAAGGGGTCGAGGAGCCTACGACCAATGGAGATGGCGCTGCGGAAGGTGAGGTCGAGCTCAGGGAATTCTTCTCGGGCTGCTTCTGAAGCGGAATAGACGGAAGCGCCGGCTTCGTTGACAAGGATTATCGGGAGGGATGGGGGTATGTCGATGGAGCGAACGAAGGCTTCTGTTTCGCGGGAGGCGGTTCCGTTGCCGATTGCGATGGCTTCGATGTGGTAGTAATGGATGGTGTGGAGGAGTTTTTGGG
>JAOAAX010000029.1 GCA_026418675.1 Chthoniobacterales bacterium
TTTTTGGGCGGCAAGGGAGCGGTCGGCTGGGGAGCGATCTGGATAGATGATATCATGATTGAGGAGTTTGCCTTGTGGGTTGAGGATGGCGATTTTGGAGCCTGTGCGGAAGCCGGGATCTATGGCGAGGACAGTTTTCTGACCAAGAGGAGGAGAAAGGAGAAGCTCTCGGAGGTTTTGGGCGAAAATTCGAATGGCATCCTCATCGGCTTTTTGTTTGAAATGTATGCGGGCTTCTGCTTCGAGGGAGTGGGAGAGTAAACGGCGATAGGCGTCTTCAATAGCCATGGCAACTTGGTTTGAGGAAGGAGTGGATCCTTTAAGGAAGAGGTGTCTCAAGATGTAAAGAGCTTCCTCCTCTGGAGGGGTGATTCGACAAATAAGGAAACCCTCAGCTTCGCCCCTGCGAATGGCGAGAATGCGATGGGAAGGAGCGGAATGAGCAGGTTCAGACCAATCGAAGTAATCGCGATATTTTGCAGCTTCGGCTTCTTTACCTTCGATTACTTTGGAGCGAAGGGTAGATTTTTCTAGGAAGAGCTGGCGGAGCTGGGAACGGGCTGTGGGGTCGTCGTTGATGCGTTCGGCTAGGATGTCGCGAGCGCCGGCTAGTGCCGAATCGGAATCGGTGATTTCTTTTTCAGGGTTGACGAAATTGATGGCTTCGGAGGCAGGGTCGAGTGATGGGTGTTGTTGCCAAAGAAGATCGGCCAGAGGTTCGAGGCCGCGTTCGCGGGCTATAGCGGCACGGGTGCGGCGTTTGGGACGGTAGGGTTGGTAGAGGTCTTCGAGGGAGGCGAGGGTTTTTGCGTTGGAAATTTGGAGGGATAATTCGTCGGTAAGGAGGTTGCGTTGGCGGAGGGAGTCGAGTATGGCGAGGCGACGGTTATCGAGTTGTTCAAGACGGGTGATTTCGTCGCGGATTGCTGTTATTTGTAGTTCGTTTAGCTCGCCTGTGCGTTCTTTGCGGTAGCGGGCTATAAAAGGGACTGTAGCCCCTTCAGCAAGGAGAATGGCTGTTGCAGCGACTTGGCGGGGATGCAAATTAAGACTGGCAGCAATTTGGATTATATGGTCTTCTTTCATTTAATTAAGGATTCAACTAGGAGTAAGTTATTTATAGTGAGTCACTTGGGGTCATATCGAGGAGGGGGGATTTGAGGTGGAGTGAAAGACGGATTGGAGGGGGATGGAGGGAGATTGTTTTTCGAGAAGGTCGGGGCGGAGGTGGCGTGTGCGTTCCAGAGCCTGTTGGTAGCGCCAGGCAGCAATGGCGGCGTGGTTTCCTGAAAGGAGGACTGATGGAACTTGCCAACCGTTGTAGTTTGCTGGGCGAGTGTAATGGGGGTAATCGAGGAGACCGTTTTGAAAGGAGTCTTGGGAGGCGGATAATTCGTCGCCTAAAGCACCTGGAAGGAGACGGACGATTGCATCAATAATGACAAGAGAAGCGAGAACCCCATTTGTAAGGACGTAATCGCCTATAGAAATTTCCTCGTCAACGAGATGGTCGAGGACACGTTGATCAATACCCTCGTAATGACCACAGAGGAAAATGAGATGGGGATGTCGAGCAAGTATTGTGGCTTTTTGTTGGTTGAATTGAGCGCCTTGTGGCGAAGGGCAAATGACAAGTGAAGATGGATTACGGAGGTCTTGGAGGGCACGATGTATGGGTTCAATTTTCATGACCATACCTGGACCGCCTCCGTAAGGGGTGTCGTCAACTGTTCGGTGACGGTCAGTAGCCCAGTTGCGGAGATTTTGAATGCGAATGATGACAACACCACGAGTTTGTGCTTTTTTGAGGATACTTGAATCTAATATGCTGGATGGCATTTCGGGGAAAGGTGTAAGGAGATCAATGAGGAGTGGTTTAGAAGAAAGAGGGGGGGCGAGGGTTTGATGGGGTTGGCTTGATGAATTTTGGATTTTTGAATCCATTTAAACTGTGAAACTTTTTTGGTGAAACTAAGTAAGGAAGAGTAGTTAAAAGAGATGAGGGGCTGTGAATTTACTGATGTTACAAAAAGTTGGAATTAAGATTGCTTGAATGGAGGTTGGCATAGATAAAATAAAGTGTTTAGCGACGATGCAAGAGTTGAATCAGGAAATCCCATTTGAGGATTTTCCATTGATAAATGAGAAAATTGCGAATGAGAATTTGTCTGGGGAGGATGACTTTTTGGAAGAGACACGGGAATTTTGGCGTGGTGTAAAAAAGAGTCTGAAGGAAGACTTAGAAGAAATTAAGCGGCTTTATTGGGAGGGGAAATTCAAGCAGTGTAAGGAGAAGTCGCATTCGACAAAGGGATATGTTGGGACTGCTGGTCTTATGCGGTTGCACAGGGCTTTGTTGCATTTAACGCGACGTTTGGAGATTGGGGACATACCTGAACCTAAAGAAGCAGAAGAAATGTTTCTAAAATTTGTTGTTTGGAGGGATGAAAGTATAATCCAAATGGAAAAATTACTACCACATTTGTGTGATTCCTAATGGTTAGTAATTTAAGAAACAAATTTTCTAAGAAAGGATGGATTTTATTTACTTAAGTTTAGGGATTTGGTTGGTATTGGTTGGGTTGATGAGTGTAGGGGGAGGGGAGGGGAGATACGCAAGAAACTCGTTGTGGGGCTTTGGAGTTTTATTGATTATTGCAGGATTGCTTTTAATTGTTGAATTAGTAAAAATTCATTTAGGTGGGTATAGTATAGTTAAAATTTTAGATGATGGAATAAGTCTAATTTTTTTTGTTGTGCTTTTCGAAGTTGGAAGGAAATTTGTAGTTTCCGTTAAGACAGGAAATAAGGGATATCTCTTATACTTGCCTGCTATAGTTTTTTTGGGGATATTGATATTTTTACCTTTTTTTCGGTTATCTTTTGAATCAGCGGTGGGATTAGCTTTTGGTTTACCGGGTTTTGTTTTTTTGGCATGGGGGTTTACAAAAATAATTAGGGTTGCATTAAAAGAAAAAGAAGTTTTTTGGGATTTGGTTTTATGTTGTATTGGGAGTGCTTTGTGTAGTTTAGGTGTTTTACTTGCACAGGGTAATGTGATTAGTATCAACTACTATTGGGAATGGCCGAAAGAGTCGGATTTGTTATTTGTTATTGGATTGTTCGTTCTTGGGATTGGTATTTGGTTATCGTTGCGCCAAAGTATTGTGTCGGATTTAGGATCAGGTAGAGGGGAGGAGTGGAGAAGGTTGTTTCTTAGTAAAGGATTCCACTTTGGATTTCTTATTGTTTTGCTGTTTTCTTGCTTTTTGCTGGAAATGATAACTAGATGGTCATTTTCGATAAGTAAACAGAATGTTGATTTATATATAAAAAATATTTTAGACGATCAGTTAAAAAGTATAATAGATGAATTTACTGATAAAAAATTAGTAGAAAAAAAAGATCTTAAAGATAAAGAAAAATTGTCCCAAATTGCCCAAAGTTTTAATTGGGCCGAATCTGCATCCATTATTATTTATGAAAAAAGTAAACCTTTTGTTTTTATAGATAGCCTGAACTTGCAAGCTATAAAAAGTTTAAGGGAGCTGGAGATGGGCTGGATTAAAGATGTGATGCGCGATGGTAGGGTTCGGGGTCTACAGGAACAAATTCGGTTTTTTTGGGGAGACCCTGGTTGGGTTTTATTTTTAGTTGATTATAATAATAAATATAAAATTCATGAAGAAAAGAGCATATTGGTATTACTTCGGGGCAATGCAAAAAAATGGTATTTGGAAATTGCTCCTTTTCGAAGGTTGAGTCTGTTTATGGTTGGTGGATTGTATTTGGGAAGCATAGGATTTGTATTCGTTGTTGGTAGTTTTTTAAAATCGAAGTATGCTGCTGTTTCTGAAGATCTAAGAAATGTTTTGGGTGTTTTGGAAGGATTGGGGGTTAATTTATGGTTCTGGAACCCTACGACTAACGGTTTTCGTTTTTTGGTTGGAGATGGGTTAGGTTTTTCAAAGGTTAAAAAAAATCGGGTAGAGTCAATTCAGGATTTTGCATGTTTATTAGGAGAAAAAAATGAAGAAAAATTTCTCGAATTACTTCAGGGCATTGCAAAGGAAAAATTTTCAAATGGTGAAATGGAGATTTCTCATCAAGGCGAAGATGGAAAGATTCATTGGTATAAGGCTTGTGTATGGTCGGTAGGCCAAGGTTTGAAAAAGGGTAAAAGATATGTAATTGGATCATTCCAACGATTTGACAAGTATCATCATTTAGAGGAGGAAGTTGAAAGGAGAGAGAGAAGGCTATCTGCATTCAAACAAACTTCAGCATTCGGTTTCGTAGTTGCTGAAGCTCATAGTGGAAAGATTTTGGAAGTTAATGAGGAATTTTGTAGAATAGTGGGCTTTGGTAGGGAAGAGTTAGGAGGGAGGAATATTTGGGAATTTGTAAACAAAAAAGAGATTTTTCTGAGAGAAGATTTCTATTGGTATGAGAACTTAGGGGAATATTTTGTGGGACCAACTGAAGCTAAATTTCGATCGAAGAGTGGGAATCTGGTTCCCGTTTGGCTTGACGTTCAGAAGATAGATGCAGATCAAAATCAGATTTTGTTTATTCTGCAGGATTTAAGTGGTATTAAGAGGGCAGCAAAAGAGGTTCAACGAACACAAGAAATTTACCGGTTGGTTTTACAAAATTTACGGGAGATAGTCTTCCTAACAGATTTGGAGGGTCAGTGGACATTCATTAATTCTGCTTGGAGTGCAGTTTTGGGGTATTCGATTGAGTCGAGTTTGGGTCATCCTTTTCATGAATACGTCGTTCAGCAAAATCGAATTTTTGCAGTGGAAGAATTTGGGAAATTGTTATGTGGTCAACAAGAGTATCTTAAAACTTTGTTACGATTTGCGCACGAAGATGGGAGCGAGAGGTTAATGGAGGTTTCTGCTCGACTGGTGTATGGCCAAGATGGTAAACCGAACGGGACTGCTGGTGCAATGCGCGATGTCACAAGGGAGAGAGAGAACCTGAGAATTCTGGAAGTTGTTGCTTCGATAAATTCTTACCTTCTCGCTCACCGCTTGGAGGGCACAACTTGGAATGAACCTTTGGAAACTCTTAGTCATGCTACAAGCGCTGAGAGAATATTTGTCTATCAACTAATCAAAAATGAGGTGTTCGATAGTTTAAAATTAGTAGCAAAATGGCACCAATCTGGGTTTTGTGACTTTCCCATAGAGTTTTATGAAATATCTCTTTCTAAGAATGAAGAGTTTTTTGGTGAATTGATAAAGCGGTTGGAAGATGGGCATGAAATTTTTATCAATCAAAGGGAATTATCTTTGCAAGGCCAGAATTTTTTTCAGGAGCTTCAGATACAAACAGTTATAGCAGTTCCGATATTTGCAGGACAAAGCTTTTGGGGGTTTATTGCTTTTGGAAGTTCGCGAGCTTATGAAAAATGGGATACCGGAGAGGTTGCGCTTCTTCAGTCCTCAGCTGGTGCGATTGGTTTGAGATTGAGTCGGCAAATGGGAGAGGATGAATTGATTGCTGCTACAGATTTAGCAAAAAGAGCAGCAGAAGAAGCTCGCCAAGCAAGTAAGGCCAAAAGCACATTTTTAGCGACAATGAGTCACGAGATTCGCACCCCATTGAATGCAATTATTGGTATGGCTTCCATCCTAGAGGAAACTTGCACAGATTCGGAGCAGGCCGACCAAATTCAAACTATTTTGAGTGCAAGCAACACACTTTTAGATTTAATCAATGATGTTCTTGACTATAGTAAAATTGAAAGTGGGGTTTTTGAATTAGAGCAAGCAGAGTTTTCTCTCTGGGAAGTTGTGATGGAACTGCTCGATATTTTTTCAAAACCATGCCAGGAGAAAAATTTGCGTTTTTATTATGCGTTGTCTGCCAATACTCCTGAAGTAGTTGTTGGGGACAGAGTTCGATTGAAGCAAATTCTATTAAATTTATTATCAAATGCCGTCAAGTTTACTCCAGAAGGGTATATTGTCTTGGATGTGGAGACATTGGATGGGACTGAACAGGCTTGTGTTACCTTTCGAATACAAGATACTGGCATCGGTATTGAGCCTGAAGTTATTCCGAAGTTGTTTGAAGCATTTACACAGGCTGATAGTTCAATAACAAGACGATTTGGTGGGAGTGGACTTGGTCTGGCTATTACAAAAAAATTAATTTCCGCAATGAATGGGGAAGTCCATGTCGAGAGTTTCCCTGGCAAAGGGACCACTTTTGAAGTGAAAATTGAGTTTCCTTTAGTAAAAATTCAAGAGAAGAAATTCGAGTTTCCTAACGCACGAATAAATGTTTACACCACCAGTGATATTACGAAAAAACTTTTCCACTCGCTCTCTCAAAAGTGGTTGTTTGAATGCGAATACCTCGAAGAGTGGAATGAATTCTTAAAATTCGAAAATAAGGAAGGAAACTTTGTTTTGATTTTTGAGGAATGGGATTTAAATCGTTGCAATGAAATTTTAATCTATTTTGAAAATTGTATTGCAATTCCCAACAATATTTACTTTGCGTTTCCTGAAAAAATTAGTAAGGCTTTTCCTAAAAAGCAATTTCTTCGCCTACCAATACGACCTGAAGAAATTCAGAACGTATTGGTTGAAAATTACATTTCATTGGCTGCTGAAATTACGCAAACAAAGGATCAAAAAATACAGTCCCCCACGTTTTCGAATTTAAAAGTTCTTTTAGCAGAGGATAACCCAAATAATCAGAAAGTTCTTTCTTTGATGTTAAGACGAATTGGCGTTCAACCTATCATAGTTGATAACGGGAAAAGCGCTTTAGATTTTATACAAAACCAAGACCTAGATTTGGTTATCCTTGATGTTCAAATGCCTGAAATGGATGGTTTGACGGCCGCTAAAAAAATCTGTAGTTTTTTTGAGAAAAATCCAAACCGGGTTCGCCCAAAGCTTTTAGCACTTACCGCAAATGCATTTACAGAGGACAGAGAACGCTGTATTGCAGCGGGTTTCGATTATTACGAAGCGAAACCGATTACAACAAGAAAAATCCGCGACATTTTACTTAATTTAAAGTTATCCTAAAACATATGAGCGACTCTGAAATACCTTCCGAATTACCCAATTCGAAGACAACACAATTAAGAAAGAAGGCTGAGCAGTATCTACAAAGTATCAGTCACAAGCGAACCAATCCTGAAATCGCCGATTTGGCTTCCCTGGTTGAAGAACTTTCAATCCATCAAATTGAGCTAGAACTACAAAGTGAAGAGTTGGAAAAAATTTCGGATGAGTTAGCAAAAGCAAAGGATATTTATTATGAATTCTATCATTTTGCACCGTTGCCAATAGTCAGGTTGGATTTGGAGGGGAAGATAATTGAGGGAAATCTTGCAGCTTGTGAACTTTTGAAACATCCCCTTTCCCCTCAACAGCAAAACTTAACAGCCTGTTTTAAGCTTATGCTACCGAGGGAATACACGAGACGGTGGAGTAATTTTTTAAAACTCATTGCAGAATCCCAAGAACCGCATAGTGTTGAAATTCGACTTCAGAGGCCGATTAACGAGAGTTTGTATTTTTTAGTGACTGGATTGCGAGGTAAAAGTGGAAATATCTTAGCATTTTTTTACGATATAGGAAAATTACGACAGCGTGAAGAAGAACTACTAATTTTTCGTAAGGCAATTGAACAGTCTTCTGTTAATGTTTTATTTACGGATCTTGATGGAAATATCACGTATGTGAATCCTGCCTTCGAGTCAACTAGTGGGTATAGTATTGATGAAGTGATTGGACAAAATCCGCGCTTATTAAAGTCGGGATTTCACCCTCCAGAATTTTATGCAGAGATGTGGTCAAAACTTTTAGCGAATGAGACATGGGAAGGCGAGCTTCAGAATAAACGAAAAGATGGAACTTTTTATTGGGAAAAGGCAACAATTTCGCCTGTTTTCAGTCGAGAACAAAGAAAAGTAGGTTACTTAGCAATCAAACACGATATTACTGAACGTAAACGTTTTGAGGAATTTCTCCGGGAAATGAATGCCCAATTGGCGGATGCAAATCGTCAAGCTCAAGAGATGGCTATGAAAGCAAACGAAGCAAATCGGGCAAAAAGCGAGTTTTTGGCGAATATCAGCCATGAAATACGAACTCCAATGAATGGGATTCTTGGAATGCTTAGTCTACTCATGGAAAGTGGTTTAAATGATGAGCAGCTACGATTTGCTAGAATTATTAGAACGAGCGCAGAGTCGCTCTTAAGTATTTTGAACGATATTCTTGATTTTTCAAAAATTGAAGCTCGAAAGATTGAGTTGGACCATGTTGAGTTTGACATAGAAGACTTTTTGGAAGACTTTGCCTTAACTTCTGCGGTTCGAGCGAGGCAAAAACACTTGGAATTTACTCTAAATTATTCCCAAGCAGTTCCCAAATATGTAATAGGTGATCCAGGTCGCCTACGGCAAATTCTTAATAATTTAATATCAAATGCTGTAAAATTTACAAATCATGGATCCGTTGGTGTTCGAGTGGGAGTATTTCATAAAGCTCCCAAAGATGTGTTGTTAGAATTTGCTGTTACAGATACAGGTATCGGAATTCCCCCTGAAAAGCAAGAGGAAATTTTTGAAAAGTTTGTTCAAGCTGATGCAACAATTACGCGTCAATACGGTGGGACGGGGCTAGGTTTGGCTATTTGCAAAGAACTGGTGCAAAGAATGGGAGGGGCAATACGCTTGCGAAGCCATTTGGGAATTGGTTCGGAGTTTTCTTTTACTGTTAAGCTTGGAATTAGTCGCACATCCCCTCCGATACCTCCGATAGAAGGTATTTCTGAGAGGCAATTTCTAATATTTGAATCACATCGTGAAACTGCCGAAGTTCTCCAAGATGCTTTAATATCCTTAGGGGCAAAAAACGAAAATATTGAATTTCCAGACAACCTTGAGGATGGCTTGCTTTGGCTACAAAACTTACAACCCAAAGGGGCAATATTTCTTTCTTATTCTTATGCTCTACAGGAAAATGGGATTTCTATTCTCAAAGAAGCTTTTGGGAGAAATGTTCCTGCTTACGTAATGGCTTATCCTGATCAAGATTTGTCTTCAGTAAGAGCAATTATAGATTTTCCTCTAAAGCAACTAGAAAAACCTATACTTCTTCGCACTGTTAAGGAATTATTGGATAGTTCGCAATCTTCACAAAAATTCAACGAGATTGAGAAGCCTAGTGAAGCGATTGAGAAAGGAGATCAGCAGCTCACCGCAACTAAAGCCCGAATTCTTCTTGCTGAGGACAATTTTACAAATCAGCAAGTTGCACTAAATATGTTCCAAAAACTTGGTCTTCAAACAGATGCAGTTGCAAATGGGAAAGAAGTGCTTGCAGCTTTGCAAACCTTCCATTACGATTTGATTTTTATGGATGTCCAAATGCCAATTATGGATGGGATTGAAGCGACCCATCAAATACGCGCCTCAAAAGAAACTTGGGCGCATATCCCCATAATTGCTCTTACTGCACATGTAACTGAAGAAATTCGAGAGAAATGTTTGAAGGCTGGGATGGATGACTTTCTACCAAAACCGTTTTCATTAAAACAAATTCGTTCTGTTCTCAAAAAATGGCTTTTAGAACAAAGCCCTGCTCATTTGCAAAAAACTTTCCCTACTGTGGAAAACTTAAAGCTCGAAAAGAACTGGAACCGTGAATCTTTTTACGAACGAATAGAAAATGATGAAGAAATGGCAAAAGTAGTCCTTTCAGCTTTTCTGTCCGAGATTCCTGAACAAGTTCAAAGAACAAAAGAACTTCTTAGTCAAATGAACTACGAAGAACTCTCTCGCCACTTTCATTCGATTAAAGGAGCTTCTGCTAATGTTGGAGCTGATCGTCTTTCAGCTCTTTGTTCCAGACTCGCTGAAGCAGCGAAACAGCAACGCTCAAAAGAGTTGCGTCTGGCTCCGGAGATGCTGTTACGTTTGTTTGAAGAATTTCAACAGTCCTTGCCAAACGAATTCAGAGCCTCGTAAGTTACTGACTTAAAAGTTAAAAAGAATAGATACTTATCTAGATAGAAATTTTCGTTAATTTTTAGATTGATTTTCAAAAGATAATTCGGGATGTTTATAAGGCAAATTTGCAACTTCTCCCGCTTCTTTCACTATTTCAATTAATTCATCATATTTTGCTAAGTTGAAATTTTCAGAAACATATCTTATGTAAGCAATGCTGTTCAAATACTTAAGCTTTGAAGCAATAATTTGACATATTTCTGAAACTTCAACAGTCTTTTCTCCTTGCTCTTGAAAGTAAAGACATATTTCTGATACAATCTCTTCAATTATGTTAGGATCAATTCCGAGTTTTGAACAAGCTTTGAGAATACTATTTTGGATCTTTTCGGGGTTAAACATTTCAAAACGTCCATTACCTTTGTCAACCCGGATTTGATGAGCTTCTAAAATTTCATAGGTTGTAAACCGAAAATTGCAATTTGGGCAGATTCTACGCCGACGAATAGACTGGCCAGCACGGACAGGCCGAGAATCAATCACTTTCGTGTCAATATGTTTACATTTTGGACATTGCATGACAGAGTTTTGTTAGTAAAAGCGAGCCGGTTGCCCAGTAGCCTCCAAAACAGCAAACCAAATATCACGTCGGGAGTCAACAGTTCGGCGAGCTGCAACAGCAATAGCTATAGGGACGTGAACATAGACACTATGCCAACGAGCTACAACGATTCCCGTTTTTCCAGCCATGGCAGCATGGACAGCAGCTTGTGCAAGTCTTTGACAATAAATTCTGTCTTGAGTGCCAGCAGGGATACCGCGTAAGACATAACTTGGGTCTATGTATTTAAGGGTAAGGTCTGTGCAGCATTCGTGGAAATAATTTTGAATTTTATCGCGTAAGAAAATGCCGATGTCGCCAAGCTTTTTGTTCCCCGAAGCATCATAGCCGTTGGACTCCGGTAAATATTCCTGCCCTGCTCCTTCAGCAACAACAACTACAGCATGACCACGCCTGAGAACTCTTTGGCGAAGATACTCCAAAAAGCCGTTTGGTCCTTCTAAGGCGAAGGGAACTTCGGGGATCAAAACAACATTTACTTCTCCACTGGCAATAGCAGCAGCACAAGCGATAAACCCTGAATGCCGACCCATAACTTTTACAAGCCCGACCCCATTTCTGGCGCTGACAGCTTCTGTATGGGCTGCATGGACGATTTCAACAGCCGCTGCGCTTGCTGTTTCAAACCCAAAACTCTTGTCCATAAAAATCATGTCATTATCAATAGTTTTGGGAATACCTACTACAGCCAAGGGGTAGGCTCGCTTCCTTGCTTCTTCGCAAATTGCTAAAGCGCCTCTTTGGCTACCATCTCCTCCAATGACGAATAAGACTTGCACATCCATTTCTTGGAGGTAGTCTAGCATGACAGAAGTTTCCTGCGGTCCACGGGAAGTTCCAAGTGCAGTGCCTCCAAACCGGTGAATATTTTCCACCCACTCAGGAGTCAGTTCCACAGGTTTGTGACCAAACGATGGATTGAGTCCCTCAAAACCATACCGAAAACCTAAAATTCTACGAACTCCATACCTGAAGTGAGCTGTAATCACTAAGGAACGAATAACATCATTCAAACCAGGGCAAATGCCACCACAAGTCAAAATTCCGCAAGTGGTGCGCGAGGGATCAAAAAATAATTTCTTTCTCGGTCCCGCAACTTCAAAACAAGCTAATTCTTCTCCTTTTTCAAGGCTTGCTTTAACCTCGGGCAGTAAATGGCGAACTAATACTCGGTTCTCGTCTGAATAATAATGGTGGTCCGGAGTTGCTCCAAGGATGTGTTCTTCTAATGGAGTCGGTATAGTTCGTGGCCCCAGTGGTTTGGCTATTGTGTTTTCAGCGTTTAATTCGATATCCATTTTGTTGTATGTGCTGCCCTAACCAGATACAATTTATAGTAAAGTTTTCCACCAAATCTAAACAAATTTATGGGACGATGTAAAGTATTTTTAAGTTTCTCCAATCAACCAGACTTCTACATCAATGTCCATAAGCCGCAATTGCCGACTTGTATAATCAAGAAAATTTTGTGCGATTGGAGAAGGTTCGTAGAAAGTTCGAAGTTGTATGCATGTTGGTTTTCCTGCTAGTTGATGAAATGTTTCATGGAATTCTCCATCTAGAATAAAGGAAGCATAGGCATTGAACTTTTCCTGAAGTTGCAATAATTGCTCCGGGTGATCATTCCATGGGCGATTCTCATACATGACCAAAAATATTTTATCTTCCTTTTCATTATAGATAAGTGCATCCAAAACATGGGGATTTTGGACTCCTGTTGTGTGAATGCTCGTTTGGGAATTGCACTCACACCCAACACTTTCTGAATTGCGAGCGAGCTGACAGCAGCTCTTTTCGTCAATAGGAATCATTTTTCAAAAACCAAATAACTTACGCTGCTTTTGCCAAGGAAGACCGAAATTCGCTGATTCGCTCCAAAGCTAATTTGATTAGATTTAGCGACGTGGCAAAACTGCATCGCACAAAACCTTCTCCAGCTTGACCGAATGCTGTGCCGGGGACAACAGCAACTTTCTTTTCTTTTAATAATCGTAGTGAAAATGTCTTACTATCTAATCCCGATAAGCGAATGTCAGAAAATACATAAAAAGCTCCTTTTGGCATACAGGTAGGGAAGCCCATAGCGTTTAATTCTCGGCAAATATAATTCCGTCGAAGCTCATACTCTCGCCGCATTGCAATCATTGCAGATTCTCCTCTTTCTAAGGCTTCGATTGCAGCTTCTTGGGACATGATAGATGCGCAAAGTATTGAGTATTGGTGGATTTTCATCATTGCTTCGATGATCTCAGCTGGAGCACAAGCGAAACCAATCCTCCATCCCGTCATAGCATACGCCTTTGACAACCCGTGCAAAAAAATTGTCCTTTCTCGCATCCCTTCGTAAGCAGCTATCGAGTAATGTGGTTGTGAGTCGTAAGTTAGTTCACTATATATTTCATCAGTTAGGACAACCAAATCATGTTTTCGGCACAAAGAAGCGATTTTTTTTAATTCATCGGGTGGCATGGTTGCGCCTGTTGGGTTAGTGGGAAAATTCATCATTAAAACCCGTGTGCGGGGGCTTAGAGCTTTTTCAATTTCCTCTGCTCGTAGCGTGAATCCATCCTCTGCTCGAGTTTGTATTGGGACAGGCACACCGTGAGCTAATTGGACACTGGGGTTGTAGGAGACATAACATGGCTCGTGGTAAATAACTTCGTCCCCAGGTTCTAAAACAGCGCGCAAAGCCAAATCAATTGCTTCCGAGACACCAACTGTTACTAAAATTTCATTTAGCGGATTGTAAGAAACATGGAAGTTTCGCTCGACATAATTTGCTATTGCCCTTCGGAGACGTGGCAAGCCAAGGTTACTTGTGTAACCAGTTTTCCCTCGTTCAAGGGAGTAAATTGCTGCCTCGCGAATATTCCAAGGAGTGGCAAAATCCGGTTCCCCAATTCCTAGTGAAACAACATCCGACATTCCTTGAACAATTTCAAAGAAATCTCGAATTCCCGAGCGGGGTAACCGCTCAACATGTTTAGCAACCCGAATACTCATGGACTGACGGGAAGTCGTTCCGGTATAGTTACCAGGTGATGAAAGGTGCCGTTTTCTTTATAAGTTTTTAGGCGAAAATGCGTTGCGGTAGCTTGCACACCTTCCATGGTGCTTAGTTTCTCCGCAACGAATGCTGCAACTTCCCTTAACGTTCTTCCCTGCACAATAACTAATAAATCATACCTACCGCTCATCAAATAACAACTTAACACTTCATCAAAGCGAGCAATCCTTGCAGCAATTCTGTCGAAACCTCCTTCTCTTTCTGGGGTCACCTTCACCTCAATCAAAGCAGTGACTGTATCCGGATCCCATTTTTCGCGATTGATTATAGCGGTATAACCGAGAATAACTCCTTCAGCCTCAAGTTCCGCAATTTTAGCTTCAACCTCTTTTTCTTCCAACCCCAAAAGTTTTGCGATTTCTGCTCGCGGCAAAAGTGGGTTTGTCTGCAAAATTCGGAGTAATGCATCCATATTTTTTTCCTTATTGTTGAAATTTTATAACTGGTTTAACTGGTAAACATTCCCGACTTTATTACTCAATTCATAGCTATTTTCCTAAATTTAAACCCAAAGATTAACACATTTAAGGGGGTTGGAAACAAAAAGAGACGAAAAAGACACGAAAAACTTTGCTGTTTTTACTTCCCGAAAATGAAACACGACACTCTGACACTCTGATTTTTTACTCACCTATTCATTAGGGTTAACAGAAATTATTAAAAAATTTCCTAACGAATTTGCTTCTTAGCACATTACGTAACGCTAATAAAAAGACTGCATCATCCACAATTGAATTTATTTTCTTTTATTGAAAAGGTATCCCATTGTGGCCACGGGGATAAGCACAAAGTTTTTATTTTGCCCTTTCTTAGCCCCTGCTAGTTTCTCCTCTGTTGATCGAGCAAGACGGACAAATGGCAGACCAATGAGCAGATAGATTACAGCGATTACAATACCAGTTCCAAAATAATCGAACGTTTGTGTAGCAATTCGGTTATAGACACCTGTTAGGTCAAGTAAAGTAACCATCGAAACAAGGGAAGAATCCTTTAAAAGGGAAATAAAATCATTTGTAACAGGTGGCAACACTAACCGAAACGATTGAGGGATTATGACATAATACAGTGCTTGCAATTGCGACATTCCAAGAGCTTGAGCTGCTTCCATTTGCCCTCGAGGAATTGCTAGGAGGCCAGCACGATAATTTTCTGCTTCGTATGCCGCATAGTTGAGTCCGAGACCTATGATACCTGCTAAAAGTGGCGACAACTTGATCCCGATGTTCGGCAATCCATAGAAAAGAAACAGAAGTTGCACAAGTAGGGGAGTTCCGCGAATTATTTCGACATAAAGGGTTACAAGCCACTTCAAAGGTTCTGGGCCATAGACACGAATCAAAGCCAAAGTAAAGCCTAACAAAATCGCTAAAATCATTCCCAAAATAGAAACATGGAGAGTAACAAGGGTTCCCTGCAGAATTAATGGTCCATAGTTCACATAACGTTCGATCCAATCCAGAAAAGTTGGCTTTTCAGCGTATTTCGTAAGAAATTCATCATAGCCTGTTGCAGGAACAGAAGGTTCTTCCGGCAGACCAAAGGCAGCAGCTATTGTAGGGGTCCACAATCCCCAGTAAGATAAGATGTCCCGAATTTTACCGCTTTGGATAACTTTTCTAAGAGCAGCGTTTACCTCCTGTTGCAAAGCCTTATCTTCTTTCCGCATGGCAATTCCGTAGAGGAGTTGCCCAAATTGCGGACCGCTAAATTGGAGAAGAGGGTTCGGATAAGCAAAATATTTTGCGATAGGGAAGTCTAATAAAACGCCATCAATTCTTCCGTTTGCCACATCTTTGTAAGCATTAATTTCCTGGGTGTAGATTTTAACTTTAACGCCAGGTGTTCTCTGAAGCATTGCTAGAGCGGCAGTCTGAGTTAACGTGCCAACTGTTTTACCTGAAAGGTCTTCAAGCGATTGGATATTTTCAGAACCCTTTTTGTTAACATACTGCTCAAAAGTCACATAGTATGGATCACTAAAGGCAACTTCTTGTTCCTTTTCCGGTGTTATTTCAATCCCACATATAACTAAGTCATATAATCCTCTTCCAAGACCGGGTATAAGTCCGTCCCAGTCGTTCGGAACGAAGATAGGCTTGCGCCCCATTTCGGCTGCAATCGCTTTTATCAAGTCAACTTCGAAACCAATAAGCTCGTTCTTTTCGTTATAGAAAGCAAAGGGAACATTGCTATCGGTCGCCGCAGCCCATCGCAGTATGGGCGGATTTTCTTCTTTCCCATTCCCTCGGTCTTCAGCCCAAACAGCATCCCATAGGCATGTTAAATACAACAATGGGAAACAGAACCAAGGTATAATAGATAAAAAAGTCCTCATAATAAATCGCGCACTGCTAATTCATTCTTTTATCCAACGGTTAAGAAACTTCCGTGTCCGTTCATCTTTGGGGTTGAGAAAAATTTCATCCTCGTCAGAAATTTCCACAATCTGACCTTCGTCCATAAAAATGATGTAATCACTGGCATCGCGGGCAAACTTCATCTCATGTGTGACAATGATTTGCGTCATTCCTTCCGCATCCAAATTCCGCATCACCTGAAGCACTTCCTCGACCAATTCAGGGTCCAAAGAAGAAGTTGGTTCGTCATACAGCATCAGACGAGGTTTCATTGCAAGGGCTCGTGCAATAGCTGCTCGCTGTTGCTGACCTCCCGAAAGCTGTGATGGATAATATTCCATCCGATCCTCCAAACCTACCTTCCTCAATAGTTCCCTAGCTCTTTCCTGCACTTCTTCTTCCGGTAACTTTAAAACCACCCTAGGGGCTATTGCCACATTTTCCCGAATTGTCATGTGGGGAAATAGGTTGAATTGTTGAAAAACCATTCCAACTTTTTGACGCAAATTATGTGCCAGTTGCGAAAAATTCCGTGGAATTGGCTCACTATGCCTTCTTGAAATTCGGACTCCCGCAACTTCCATCTCACCCTCGTCCAGGATTTCCAAACAATTCAAACACCGTAGAAGAGTTGATTTTCCGCAACCCGATGGGCCGATAATTGAAACAAGATCCCCCTCTTCGACTGTGAAGCTAATCCCTTTGAGAACTTCCATTTGGTTATACCCTTTCTTGAGGCCATTTACACACAAAATTGGATTATTTTGTCCATTAATTGTCTGCATTTTTTGAATTAAAGTTGTTTTCAGCCAGAAAAAAGTGCAGCTAATTTGAAAAAATTGCGATTTTTTTGTCCGAAAAAAATTTTATTCGACAGTTGCAAATGAAGATTGCCTTTTTATATTAAAGCCGCCATGACTGCTTGGATTTTACTTATTGGGTTACCTTTAATTCTTGGTCTCATAGCTCAAATGCGTGTTTCCAGTGCTTTTAATCACTGGAAATCAGTTCCTGTCTCATCTGGGGTAACAGGTGCCCAAGCTGCTCAGATGATTCTTCGGGCGGCTGGTATTCGAGATGTTGAAGTTGTTCCAATTCGCGACATGTTGGGAGATCATTACGACCCTTACAATAAACGGCTCTGTCTTTCCCCTGAGGTTTACAATACTGCTTCTGTCGCGGCTGTAGGAATTGCAGCACACGAAGTTGGCCATGCTATTCAGGATGCTAAAAAATACGCTCCTCTTCAGGCTCGGATGGCATTAGTTCCTATAACTATGTTTGCTTCCCAATTGCTTTGGCCAATTTTTATAGCAAGTGCCTTTTTCCAAATTTCTCAGCTAATGACCCTTGCTTTGATCTGTTTCGTTGTCTTGACAATTTTTCAACTCATTACGCTGCCAGTTGAGTTTGATGCTTCTCGGCGTGCAAAAATAATCCTTAGTCAAATGGGTATGGTTCGTTCTGGAATGGAAGCACAAGGAGTTAACAGTGTTCTCAATGCCGCAGCTCTAACTTACGTAGCAGCGTTTATTGCGAGTTTAGGGAACCTCATTTATTTTCTCCTCTCCAGACGTGAATAATAAATTCCTAGCCTTTCTAATTCCTTGATCAAGGCCGGAATACTTGAAAACTTAAAAAACCAGGAAAATTTGCCTCCTGTTGTTTTAACGATTGCTGGTTCAGACTCATCGGCAGGTGCTGGAATACAAGCCGACATAAAGGCTATCCACGCTGCGGGATGTTACGCATTAACGGCATTAACCGCCGTTGTAGCCGAAGTTCCTGGCCATGTTCGAACAATTCATAACCTTCCTGCATCCCTTGTCGAAGATCAAATTCGCGTTTGCTTTGAATTCTACCCTATTGCTGCTGTTAAAACCGGGATGCTTCCAACGTATGAAATTATTCATACAGTTTCGAAGCTGCTTAACAGCTTTCGCTCCTCTGGCTGTGTTTTCTATCTGATTGTTGATCCGGTAATGGTGGCTTCTGCAGGGGACAAACTCATTAGTGATGATGCGATTGAAGCGTATCGCACCGCCCTCCTGCCGATTGCTGATCTTGTTACGCCCAACCTTGACGAAGCTTCTGTTTTTCTCAATTGCAAAATTACAAACATAACGGAGTTACAGTCTGCTGCTGTCCAGCTTGCCTCAACATATAAAGCCGCTTTCCTCTGCAAAGGTGGCCATCTGCGTTCTGAAAAAGCAATCGATGTCTTAGTGGAAAAAACGAAAATGTGGTTGTTTGAATCGCCTTTTGTTCCTCAGATTGAGACACATGGTTCTGGTTGCACATTCTCTTCAGCTATTGCTGCTCGGCTTGCCCTCGGTCATGACCTTGCGTCAGCAATTGCCGGTGCCAAAAGCTACCTTTATACTGCCATCCTCAATTGTCATCATTGGCCTCAAGTAAGTTCTCTCGCACATCTAAATTTACCTGCGGCAAGTAAGGTTGCCCCACCCGAGCCAACGTCTGTTTAATTGTGACTTTTACAATTCGGCACCCGCCTTCCGCTTCTTTAAAAAAGCTTCTTTTCTTCTTTCTATTGGCTTTAGTTTTCACACAAAAACAAGCCGCTTCATCTTCCCAAGTCTCTCAAGTCGATCCAGCTTCACTTATTCGTGCTATAAGTGATGCTTTTTCTCAAGTTTACGAAAAAGTTACACCGTCGGTTGTAGTCCTTGAAATCGAGCCAAAGGATACTGCTTCTTCGATTTTACCAAAGGGGTGGCAGAACTTGCTCCAGCGACTTCCTGGAACTCTCCCTGACGATTTTTTATCAACGCTAGGTTCTGGTATCATTCTCAATTCCGAAGGTTTCATCGTGACCAATAACCATGTTGTGTCTCGCTTTTCCGGTGCTTCCATAACGGCAATTCTTAAAGATGGCCGCCGTTTCCCTGCTCGAGTTGTAGGAACAGATGAAAAGACAGACATTGCAGTTTTGAAAATAGATGCCACGGATTTGCCACAAGCAAACTTTGGCGATAGCGATCGCGTTCGCCCGGGACAAATCGTTTTTGCAATAGGCGCCCCACTCGATCTCCCTTACTCAATGACTTTTGGCGTAGTCAGCGCGGTCGGTCGTTCCAATCTTACGCGTTCTACTACCTATGAAAATTATATTCAGACCGATGCTTCTATAAATCCTGGCAATAGTGGCGGCCCACTTTGTGATACGGAGGGGAATGTTATTGGTATCAATACCCTCATAAGCGGTATGCACGGTGGGGTTGGTTTCGCCATACCTTCCAATTTGGCCTTGAGTGTTGCCAACCAACTCATTTCACAAGGTAGAGTTTCTCGCCCTTGGCTTGGTATCAGTATCGAAGGAATTTCCGAAAGTCCCCGCTTACGTCGTCTCTTCCCCGATCTTTCTCATGGTGTCGTTGTGCACACTATTCTTCCGGGCTCTCCTGCAAGCAGGAGTGAACTGATGGCTGGCGACGTTATATTGAAAGTAGAAGGCGATAAAGTTGATAGGGCGGGTGATGTTCAGCAGGCTGTATTGAAGAAGAAAATCGGTGAAGAAATAACACTTGAAATCTGGCGGTCGGGGAAAACTCGGCAAATAAAACTTTCTACCGCGGAACAACCCCACCAAATCAACCCTTGGCTTTCGTTAATTCAGCAGTTGCCTCAATCAGCACCATTTTTTTCCACTTCCCCATCCCCAACTCCTTCACCCACTCCCTTCCCCAAGGATAGCCCAAACCCTCCTTCGACACCGTTTGGCTTTCGCTTCCGTGAAGCAAACCCCAATGAGTTAGCTGCGGCCTCCGATCCTCCACCAACAGCCGGAATTTACGTTGTGGATGTCGAACCTAATTCTCCCGCAGCTACCGCTGGACTCAGAAGCGGCGATATCATCACCCATGCCGATCATCAACCCATTTCCAACGCTAAGGATTTTGAACGTCTCCTCTCCACCCCACCCCAAGAAGGCCGTGGCCGCTTACTCATCATCCTTCGTGACGGCCGGCAAACCTTCGCAATTTTCCGTTAATACCCCACCTACTTCCGCTAAGTTATTTCACGCAAAACTCTTAGGCATTTCTGGCCGACCAATGAAGGGGCAGGCACCATATCTCCTTCAAATTTCGTGCCATCAATTTCCAGGCGATCTCTTCCTGTTCGACGCACCTCGATTTCAAGGCAACACCCTCGAAAAATCCTTTTTCCTTGGAAGCCACTCCATGAGGGAGGAAGACAAGGAACGATTCGCAGGCCATCAATCTCAGGTCTAAGTCCAAGCAGATACTGTGTTGCAGCAATATCCATCCAGGTTGCGGTTCCAGTTACCTGGGTAACATTAGCCCAACCATATTTCGGATTTTCCGGTCCGATGATATTGCTTACATAGGCATAGGGTTCGGCCCGATAGCGATGCAAGCCAAGCTTTTGAAGAGCGAGATGAGGCACAAGCTGACGGTAGTAGTGCCATGCTTTCTGAGGACGTTCAAGCAGAGCTTCTGCAATTATTGCCCATGTGTTGGCGTGGCAAAAAATGGCTCCGTTCTCGCCACAACCAGGAGAATATCCACTGTATGGGTCCGCTACTTGTGGGAATGAGGGAAAGCTTGGATGCAGTTTCTTGATCCCGCAAAGATTCGTATCGAGCAGCTCTGCTACAGAGTCCATTGCCTTTACTTGTTGTTCCAAGCTGCCAATGCCAGCGATTACTGCCCATGTCTGCGTATTGAGCCAGATTTTTCCAAATTCACAACGTGCAGAGCCGATCGGATTCCCATCATCGTCATAACCTCGCCTCCACCAATTTCCATCCCATCCACACTCCAAAATAGCGCTAACCTGTTTTTCCCTATAGCGAAGGAGTCGCTCCTGCGCACTGTTATCGAGCAACAGCTTAGAAAAACTGATCAATAAATCCAATATATAAACATACTGCATGGCAGCCATTAGGGATTCCCCCTTGCCCCGTTTTGAAAATTTCCCGATCGAATCATTCCAATCTCCATGATGGGTTAGGGGAATTCCGTGAGTGCCGAGGTTTGCTTCTATGAATTCACAAATCCTTAGCAAGTGTTCCCAAACAGTTGCTTTTCCAACTGGACTAAGGTTGTCTTTATTGCTGAGCCAAGGAACTTCGATCTCAAGCAGTCCAGTATCTCCCGTTTCAGCAAGAAGCGCTTTTGCAAGCAGGGGCAGCCAAAGTGGATTGTCAATGTGGATTCGCGGTTCGGCAGGTAGCTTCTCAAGGGGATTGCACTGATGGGGGACATGTCCGTCCTCATATTGTTGCGACAATAAATAGATAAATACCTCCTTTGCCCATTCTGTTTTCCGGTAGCTAATGGCTAACATATCCTGGCAGGTGTCCCGAAATCCCATCGTGCGGGTCCCAGAGGCATTTTGGCTTACCGACCTCGAATATCGCCCTGTGTGAACACTTTGAACTGGACTCCAAATATTCACCTGCCGGGCAATATCCGCATCGGGGAGTTCAAACTGAAGAACACCCAAATGTTCTTCCCACCACTGCTCCAAATCCTCTTTTAGTTCTGAAATGTAGGATATTTGCTGAAGGCGTTTCATTGTTGCCTGAGCGTTTGAGAGCGCTCGCGGCCAATCAACAACTGCTCGCTCTTCACAACCCAGGAAAAAATGCAGGACCTGTTCTTTCTGGGAATCCACACGAACCTTCACGTGCAAGGCTCCGCAAGGATCACCACAAAGTGTCCCTACATTTGCGCATTTTCCTGATTCTACTGCTTCTGGGTTACGCTCATCCCGGTAAAACCCAGTGAAAACATCCCTCTCTCCGCACCACGTAGAAACTGGATGGCTTGCTCCCAAAAAAGTTAATGGGCACTCATGCAACAAGGGGTTAAAGTGAAAATGCCGATAGAGGTAAACTAATGCGTTTGCTTTCTCGCAAAAAAAAGTTTCAAGGTTGTGTTTGACGTAGCAGGACCACTCCGTATCCTGCCGCCAATCGAGCAAACTTAACTCCACGTAAGCAAAAACGTCCACTTCACGCGGTTCCTCCTCCAGAACCTTTATCCGTAAATCCCACACTAATACGTTTTCTCTCGGAGGAATCCAAAATTCCAAGGAGGCTGCTAAACCTTCACGTTGAGCGTAAAACTTCGTAATTCCAGGTCTATGTTCTGCATACCACTCGTCCAAGCCCGCTTCTACAGGCCTCCATGTTGGTGACCAAAACGACCCATCTGCTTCTCGCAAGTAAACGTAAAAACCAGGACTATCTATTGGTAAATTATAAAGCCGGTAACGCGTAAGCCGGAATTTCAACGGCGACCTCCACCATGCGAATCCACCTCCGGCTTGTGAAACAAACGCGTGTAATGTCCCATTCGATAGGTAATTAATCCAGGGCTGCGGAAGCTGGGGCTCGTAGATCCTTATCCCCCTCTCCTCGTCTTTGAATTCATAAATGTTTCTCATAGGAAAAGTGACGTTCCCTTGCCTCTTTTTAGAGGCAATGGGGAGGGACCGCTAATCATAAACTTACCCGTCTATATCAAAAAAAGGAAAAATCATACGCAAATTTTGGACTAATATATCAGGTTTTGCAGGGATTAATTTTTCCACCGGGTCGAATCCTGTCAAAACTGCAATCGAAAGCACGCCTCCATGTCGTGCTGTTTCCACATCATGCACCATGTCGCCGATAAAGACAGTTTCTCTTGCTTTCAAACCATGCTCTGCAAGAAGCCAGCGGATCTTCTCCCTTTTGTCCATTACTTCTGTATAGGTAGCGGTGAAGAGGTCCCTTACTCCCAACGAACTTGCCTGCTTTTCGAAGTGAGCTTTTTTAATT
>JAOAAX010000002.1 GCA_026418675.1 Chthoniobacterales bacterium
GCGGCCGAAGCCGCTACAGTCGGGGCAAGCGCCGAGAGGGGGGTTGAAGGAGAAGAGAGAAGGGGTGGGTGGGCGGAGGTTGAGGTCGCAATGGGGGCAGTGCCAGCCACGAGAGAAAGGGTAGCGTTGAAGGGATTGGGCGTGGATTACGGCGAGTTTGCCTTGGCCGAGGCGGAGGGCGGTTTCGATAGCTTCGCGGAGGCGGGGTTCAGGAGAAGGGGGAGGAGGGTCTGGGAGGATAAGACGGTCTTGGATTACATCAACAACAGCTGGGAGAGTGGGGGGAGAGGTAGTATCTGTGTTTATGATTTTTCCATAGAGGAGGATTCGGAGGTAACCTTGAGAGCGGAGGAATTGGAAGAAGTCGTTGGGATTTGTTTTTTGGGCGATAGGAATGGGGAAAGTGATAAGGATGGGTTGGCCGCGGAGTGTTGAGGAGATTTCAGAAGCGATGGAGGAGGGAGTTTCTGGTTTGACTTGGCGTGAGCAATTGGGACAGAAGGCGTTCGCAACACGCGGGAAGAGTAATTTGAGGTAGTCGAGGACTTCAGTGACAGTTCCGACGGTTGAACGGGGATTGCGGATGAGGTTGCATTGATCGATAGCGATAGCGGGGGGAATACCCTCGATGGAATCAGCATGGGGTTTGTCCATGCGTTCGAGGAATTGGCGTGTGTAAGGGGAAAAGGTTTCGACATAACGGCGTTGACCTTCGGCATAGATGGTGTCGAAAGCGAAGCTAGATTTGCCGCTGCCGCTTGGTCCCGTTACGACGATCCACTTGCCAAGTGGTAAGTGGACATCGAAGCCGGCGAGATTATTTTGGCGGGCGCCTCGAACGGTAATGCATTCGGTTTGAGGCATGAAGGTGGGATGGAATGGGGGAGATTTATAGGAGGAGATTGAGGGACAAGAACTAAGTTAGGGGGTTAGAAGGGGATTGTTGATGAAAAGGGGAGAAGGGAAGGTAGGGGCTGTTAGGAGAGCAAGAGGAGCTATTTCTTGGAGGTGTTGATTAACTCTTTGGTGCGCATGAGGACGCGCTGTTTCATGACTTTGCCGGCTTTGAATTTGACGATTGCACGAGGAGGAATTGGGACGTCTTTGTCGGGTTGTTTTGGGTTGCGGCCGACGCGTGGTTTTGTTAAACGGACTTCAAAAACGCCGAAATTGCGGAGTTCGACGTCGCGGCCGGATGCGAGGGCTTCGATGATTTGGTCGAAGGTTTTTTGAACGACTGCGTAAACATCGGACTGGACGAGGCCGAGTTCATTACTAATGTTGATGACGATGTCGCGTTTTGTGAGGTTAGGCATAGAGTGTTTTATTGAAGGAAATAAATCCAAAACCTATTGTGTGTAAAGAGGAAATGAAGGATGGTGTTTGTTTTTGAAGAGTTGGAGGAGGCGGGGGAGGATGTGGCAGAAAATTAGGACAAGGATATTGAGGAGGACGATGGATGGTGCGGTGGGGAGGTTTGTCTTACAGGAGAGAACGACTCCTGTTGGAGGGACGAGGAGACCGATGAGGAGGGAGAGGAGGATGTGTTGGCGGAAGCTTTGGCTGACGAGTTTAGCTGCGGCGGAAGGGATGACGATAAGGGCGCTGAGGAGGAGAGCGCCGAGCATGGGTTGAGCAATGGTAATAGTGAGGGCAGTAAGGAGAGCAAAGGAGAGGGAGAGAGTGCGGGTGTGGATTCTGCGAACCTCTGCAATGGTGGGGCTAAGTGTTGCGAGGGTTAGAGGGCGGATTTGCCAAAAGAGGAAGGCGAGGACTGCGATAGCGAGAAGGGATTGGCGGAGGATTTCGGAAGGGCCATTAGCATAGATGCTACCGAAGAGGATGCCTTCGATGAGGCTGTAACGGTCGAGAGAAGAGATGATGAGGACACCGAGGGCGACACTTCCTGAGAAAGAAAAAGCGATGATGGTGTCAGGAGAAATTGTGGTGCGTTGCATGAGCCATTGCATGATAATGGCAAGGAATAGGCTGAAGGGGATGATGAAGAGAGTAGGGTCTATGGGGAGGTTTAGTTTATCGTGAAGGAACCAGCCGAGAGCTAAGCCAGTGATGGTGGAATGAGCGAGGGCATCGCTGAAGAAGGACATGCTGCGGAGGGTGACGAATACGCCGAGGAGAGCGCATGTGGGGCCGAGGAGGCAGGCGGAGATGAGGGTGTAACGAAGAAAGTCGTAGGAGAGGATTTCCTGTAGAGTCATGAAAGCCAGAAGAGTTGGTTGAGTAATTGCAAATTTGGGTTTGAGAGAAAAGATTGGAACTCGACAAATAAGTCAAGATTTGGAGGTTATGGAGTGGGAGGGTTTGAGTGTTTTACAGGTATTGGTTGGGGGGGTGAGGTAGAGATAATCTTGGGGAGTTTGCGGCCGAAGGTTGTGGAGAGGTGATGTTCGTTGAGGACTTCCTCTGGTGAGCCGATGGCGCAGATGGTAGAGTTAAGGCAAATGACACGTTGGGCTAAATGACTTACGAAGTGGAGGTCGTGAGAGACGAGGACGATTGAGCAGGGATTTTGGGCTTGGTGGGAAGCGAGGAGTTTAGAGAGTTCGTTGGAGCCGGATTGATCTATGTTTGCTGCCGGCTCGTCAAGGAGGAGGAGGTCGGGATTGCCGAGGAGTGCTGCGGTGATGAGGACGCGCTGGAGTTGCCCGCCGGAGAGGTCACCAAGCTTTTTGTGGATGAGTTGATCTATTTTAAAATTTTTAAAATAGGGTAGTGAAGGGAAGTTTTTTGGATAAGATTTTCTCCAGAATGGGATATTAGGGAGCAGGAGGGCGAGGAATTCTGCAACAGTTATGGGAAAGGAGAGGTCGAAATGGAGTCTTTGTGGGACGTAGCCTATTTTGGGTGGTGGTGATGTGGAGAGGATTTGGCCTGAAGTTGGCTGGAGGATACCGGCGATGGTTTTGAGAAGGGTAGTTTTTCCTCCTCCGTTTGGGCCGATAATGGCAAGGACGTCTCTGGGGTAGAGGGTGAGGTTAATGTTTTGTAAGGCCCAGAGGTTTCCAAAGCGGACGCAAATATCTTTTAGTTGTAAAAGGAAGGGTGAGGGAGTTTGCAAATTAAATTAAGGTTGAGGTGATAGAGAATTGCGGAGGATTTGGAGGTTGGCTTGCATTCGTTCAATGTAGGCGTTTGGAGATGCTACGCCAAATTCGAGAGTATCTAGGAAAGAGAGTTTGGTGTTGGTTTCGCGGGCAATTTTTTCCATGAAAGGAGGGGAATAATTTTTGTCTGCGAAGATTACGCCGATGGAGAGTTTGCGTATAGTGTTGATGAGGTCAGCGAGTTGTTTTGGGGAGGGGTTGGCTTCTGGGCATTTTTCGATGAATCCAACATAATTTAGTCCGTAACGTGAAGCGAGGTAAGTAAAGGCTGAGTGGAAGGTAACAAGGTTTTTGTTGGGTAGTTGGGCGAGAGTTTTTTGGAAATCAGCATGAAGTTGGTCTAATTTTTGAAAATAGGAGGCAGCATTGGCTTGATAGGATTGTGCATTTTGAGGATCGGCTTTGCAGAGAGCATCGAGTATGGATTGGGCTTGTGCTTTTGCAAGGACTGGGTCTAACCAGAAATGGGGGTTGAGAGATTGGGCGGAGTGACAGCAGTTTTTGTGGGAATGGTGATGGTGGGAATTTTCATGGAGTGAGTTTATTTTTTCTTGTGTGGGAATGGCTTGAGAAGATGGGTGGTTGTGCGTGTGTTCGTTTTGATCTTCCAAGTTGTGAGTTGGTTGTGGATTAGGAAGGAGAGGGAGGTTTGTTGAAGTATCGAGGATTTGGATTTTGGGGTTGACATTTTTTACGATTTTCTGAAGCCAGGATTCAAGGCCTGCACCGTTAATGATTACTAAGTCTGCATTTGTTATATTTACTAGATCGCTAGGTTTTAGTTCATAATCATGAGGGCTTGAGTTAGGGGGTAGAATTTGAATGACGTTCGCTAAATTGCCTGTGATTGCAAGGGTGTGTGCGTGGATGGGGAAGAATGAAGTTAGGACAGTGAGTTTGTTTTTTTCTTGAGAGTGAGCATGCTGGAGTATGAGGGGGATGGCCGCGAGGATAATTAAGAAGAGACTTCTATTTCTCATAGTGAGAAAATATACAATAACGATATATCACAATCAAAATTAATTTTTTTGAGGGAACTGAAGGTAGAGTGTTTGGCGAGTTCTTCTAGCGTGGATGTTATGAGGGAGATTGACTTTTGAAGCGGGGAGTGGGTTATCTGGAGAAGGGATGAGACGGAGGATTTGTTGGACTTCGTGGAAGCCGGCATCGTGGAGGCCTTGGTTGCGGAGCCACGTGAGGATGGCTCGGCGGCGGAGTGGGAGTGGGAGTTGAGCGAGTTTTTTGGTGGGGAGATGGGGGAGGGAGAGGTTGAGGTCGGAGTTTTGGAGGAGGGAGTTGAGGAATTGGTTCTCGTGGTGGAGGATGTTGGCAGTGCGGAGGAGAGGGGGGATACAGTTTCGGCCTGCTATTTGGTTCAGAAGGGGGAGGAGATTGAGGCGGATGCGGTTGCGTAGGAAAAGAGTGGAGGAGTTGGAGGAGTCGTTGCGCCAGGGGATTTGGTTGAGGAGCATCCAGGACTGGATGGAGTCTGGTGGAATATCGAGCATCGGACGGAGGATGGATAAATTGACATTTTGGTCTATATTAAAGATGACTTTTTGCTCCATAGCTGCGAGGCCTTTTGGTCCAGTTCCACGGAGGAGGTGGAGGAGGAGGGTTTCGGCTTGATCTTGAGCGTGGTGAGCAAGGAAGAGGGTGTTGGTTTGAAATTTTTGGGCGCAATGAGCGAAGAAAAGGAGTCGTTGGAGGCGTGCGGTGGTTTCGATGGAGGTTTTGTTTTTTTTTGCTAATGTAGGGATGTCAATTTTTTCGGAGTGGAAGGGGAGGTTGAGTTTGCTAGCTTGGGAGCGGACGAAATTTTCGTCGAGGTCGGCTTCTGATTGGCGGAGTTGATGGTTGAGGTGGCAGGGGATTAGACGATGGAAGCCGCAGGCGAGGAGGCCATGGAGGAGAGCCATAGAATCGCGCCCGCCAGAGACCCCGATTAGGTAGAGGGAGTTTTTATCGAGGTGTGCGGTATTTTTTTGGAGTAGGGAGAGAAAATCAGGGGATTTTTTCCTTGCCAAAGTAGGGATGAAGGGGGGGAGGGAGGAGGATGGAACCGTCTGGCTGGAAGTGATTTTCGATTAAGGCGACGAAGAGCCTGGGTAGTGCGGTTCCGGAACCATTGAGGGTGTGGCAGAAACGGTTTTTGCCGTCGGAGTCTTTGAAGCGGAGGTTCATGCGCCTGGCTTGGTAGTCGCCGAAGTTGGAGCAACTGGAGACTTCGAGGAATTGTGCTTGGCCTGGAGACCAAACTTCGATGTCGTAAGTGCGCATGGAGCTAAAGCCGAGGTCCCCTGAGCAGAGTTCGACGACGCGATAAGGGATCTGGAGGAGTTGGAGGACGCGTTCAGCGTCGTTGGTAAGGGATTCGAGTTCGGCGGGGCTGTCCTCTGGACGGCAGATTTTGACGAGTTCGACTTTATCGAATTGGTGGAGGCGGATGATGCCGCGGGTTTCGCGTCCTGTGGAGCCGGCTTCGCGACGGAAGCATGGAGAATAAGCTACGAGGCGGATGGGGAGGTCAGAGATGGGAAGGATTTCATCGCGGTATAGGTTTGTGAGTGGGACTTCTGCTGTTGGTGCGAGGAAGAGGTCATCTTTTTCGCAGGCATACATGTCTTCCTCGAATTTAGGGAGCTGTCCTGTGCCGATCATAGAATCGCGGCGGATGAGGAATGGTGGTGATATTTCTCTGTAGCCGTGGTGTTGGGAGTGGAGGTCGAGGAGGAAGTTGATGAGAGCGCGTTCGAGGCGAGCACCGAGGTGGGTGAAGCAGGTGAAGCCGCTGCCGCTAATTTTGGCTGCACGGTCGAGGTCGAGGAGTTGGAGTTGGGAAGCGATTTCGAGGTGGTTTGGGGAAGTGGGCTTGCGATGGTCGGTAAGGTATTCTCGGACTACTGGGTTGGCTGAGGAGTCGGAGCCTACAGGGATTTGTTCGTGAGGAAGGTTTGGTGTGATGAGGAGGAGTTGGCGTTGGCGGGAATCGCATTCGGCTGCTTGTTTTTGTAGGGCTTCGATTTGCTCGCCGAGAGTGCGGGCTTGTTCTTCGAGTGTTGAGGAATCGCCACCTGCAGCACGGATCTGGCCGATTTGTTTACTAAGCCGTTTGCGTTCAGCTTGGAGTTGTTGGTAACGAGTTTCTGCTTGGCGGCGCTGGGCGTCGCAATCGAGGATTTGATCAATCAGTGAGGAGAATTGGGGATTGCGGAGAGCGAGACGTTGTTTGGCAAGGTCTGGGTTTTCGCGGAGGAAGCGGATGTCGAGCACGCGTTGGTATAAGGTTGTTGGGAAGGGGTTTAGGGAAAATGTTTTTTTTCGTCAAGAAATATGGAATGCGGACGGATGAGTTTGAGGGAAACGTTGTGACTGCGGGAATGCGGTGGTGGTATTGAAGGGTGGAGCAAACTCCGTGTGAGAAAAATAGTATTTAAGTTGTATTAAAGATGTATTTAAGATGGGGAGGAAGTCAGGATCAGTAATTTAAGGAAACGATTCGGCCTTTGGTGAAATCGAAGAAGGTGTTGGGTGTAGCGATGAGAATGCCGGGTTTAAGGTTTTGGTATTTGATTTTGGCTGTCTTCAAGCAAGCTGGGCAGGCGAGGATTGGGATTTTTTTTGAGAGTAGTTGGTCGAGCATTGTATGGAGGGAGGGGAAGCCGGAATTTTCGATATCTTGGGCATCGGTGGTGAGGAGTTTTACCGCTTCGTTATCACAATAGACAAGAACATCTTTTTTATTTTCGGACATGATGGTAGCCATTTTGAATGCCATGAGAACTTTCTGGGGGCTTTTGCGGCCTGAGGAGAGGTGGATCAAGACACCGTCCTGATAGTAAGGAGAGGCTGAGAGGGGAGAGAGGAGGAAAAACAAAAAAATAAGGAGAGGAAAGAGAAGAGAGGAGGAATTTCTCATTTTTTGAGTTCTCTGGAAGTTGAATAATGATGTGGGAGGATAATGGGGTGATTAGTTTGGGGGAATTGGTCTAAGTCTAAGTTGTGGAATGGCGCAGCCGCAGGGACTCGAACCCCGAACCTTCTGATCCGTAGTCAGATGCTCTATCCAATTGAGCTACGGCTGCTTGGGCGTTGCAGTGTATGGTTGATGGGTTAATTTGGTTTTGGTGGATAAATATGTCAAGAGTGGAAAGCTTTTTAGTGAAGGGAAAAACGGATATAGTTATCTTTTGTAAGTGTTTTAGTTATTGTTTCTGCGGCGTTTGACTTTGAGTTGGGCGAGGGATTTTTGGAGTGTGGCTTGGACGGCGGCTAGTTGTTCCCCTGCGAGTTGCTCGCGGCTGAGGGATTCTTCGGCTTTGCGGATAGCAATTTGGACAGCGTCTTCGTCAATTTCTGCTTGCTGGAGAGCCATGTCTGCGAGGACGCGAACGTTGGTTTGAGTGATTTCGGCAAAGCCTTCGCCAATGGCGAGGTAAAGATTTTGGCCATTTTTAGAAACGACGAGTTCGCCTGGAATTACTTGAGTAAGGAGAGGTGTATGGAGTGGGAGGATGGCGATTTCTCCATCGGTAGTTGGCAGGAGGATGGAGTCCACGTCGTCTTCATAAGCGACATGTTCTGGGGTGACAATTTCGAGATGGATGGTGGGCATGTTGGGGAGTGTTTATTTTTCGTCGTAGATTTGGTCAATGGTGCCTTTCATGTAGAAGTTGGTTTCTGGGACGTTGTCGTGTTTGCCCTCGAGGATTTCTTTGAAGCCGCGGACGGTTTCTTGGATTGGGACGTATTGACCTGGGACGCCAGTGAAGACTTCGGCTACGTGGAAGGGTTGGGAGAGGAAGCGTTGGATTTTGCGGGCGCGATAGACGGTGAGTTTGTCTTCTGGAGAGAGTTCGTCAATTCCGAGGATGGCGATGATGTCTTGGAGGTCTTTGTAGCGTTGGAGGACCCGCTGGACACCGCGTGCGACTTGGTAATGTTCCTCGCCGACGATGTGAGGGGCGAGAGCTTTAGAGGTGGAGGCAAGAGGGTCCACGGCCGGGTAAATGCCGAGTTCTGCGATGGAGCGTTCGAGGACGATTGTAGAATCGAGGTGAGCGAAGGTGTTGGCAGGGGCTGGGTCTGTGAGGTCGTCTGCTGGGACGTAAATAGCTTGGAAGGATGTGATGGAGCCGCGTTTGGTGGAGGTGATGCGTTCTTGGAGTTGGCCCATTTCAGAAGCGAGTGTGGGCTGATAACCGACGGCGCTTGGGGTTCTACCGAGGAGAGCTGAGACTTCTGAACCGGCTTGGGAGAAGCGGAAGATGTTGTCAATGAAAAGGAGGACGTCCTGGTTTTTTTCGTCACGGAAATATTCCGCCATAGCGAGGGCGGTGAGGGCGACGCGGAGGCGGGCGCCGGGGGGTTCGTTCATTTGGCCATAGACGAGAGCGACTTTGGATTTGGAGAGGTCTTCTTGGACGATGACACCGGCTTCGCTCATTTCGTTGTAGAGGTCGTTCCCTTCGCGTGTGCGCTCGCCAACACCGGCGAAGACGGAGTAACCGCCGTGGCCTTTTGCGATGTTGTTGATGAGTTCCATGATGACGACGGTTTTCCCAACGCCAGCGCCACCGAAAGCACCGACTTTGCCGCCTTTTGTGAAAGGGCAAATGAGGTCAATGACTTTGATGCCAGTTTCGAGGATTTTTTCTTCGGTATCTTGTTCGGTAAGAGTGGGGGCTGGACGGTGAATGGGATAGCGTTTTTCTGCTTTGACGGGGCCAAGTTCATCAACAGGGTCACCAGTGACGTTGAAGACACGGCCTAGGACACACTCGCCGACGGGGACGCTAATGGGGCCGCCGGTGTTAATGACTTCGACGCCGCGGCTGAGGCCTTCTGTGGAGGACATGGCGATGGTTCGGACCCAATTTTCACCGAGGTGCTGCTGGACTTCGAGGACAAGACGTTCTTTGCGACCGCCAACTTCGAAATTGACTTCGAGCGCGTCGTAAATTTTGGGGAGAGGACCTTCGGCAGTGTTGAATTCGACGTCAACAACTGGGCCGATGACTTGGACGACTTTTCCTTTTGTGTTCATGTTGGTATGGGGTGTGAAATAGTTTGTGGGTTTATGTTGAAAAGCCTGTGAGGTAAAAGGTTATTCGAGAGCGCGTTGGGCGGTTGTGATGTCGAGCAGCTCGTTGGTAATGGAGGCTTGACGTTGTTTGTTATATTCGAGTGTGATGTCTTTTATGAGTTGGTTGGCGTTGTCGGTTGCATTTTTCATTGCGACCATGCGGGCACTATGTTCGGATGCACGTGTGCTGAGAAGCATTTGGTAAACTTGGAAATGGACGTAGTAGGGGAGAAGGTTGTCGAGGATGGCTTGCGGAGATGGCTCGAAGAGGAAGGTTTCGGGGATTATACTAAGGGATTCTTGTAAGTTTTGGTTGGATGAGGGAGAGGTAGAAGATGGGCCAGGAGGTTGGGGGGAGGGAATTTGGATAGGTTGAAGGGATTCTATTTGAATGGGAAGGATTTGCGTAAGGGTGGGTTTTTGGGAAAGGGTGTTAATGAATTTTGGGTAGAGGATGCTGACGGAGGCGACTTTTTCGTCGAGGAAGAGTTCGATGCAAAATTTTGACATTCCTTTGACTTGGAGGAAGGAAGGGGAGTCGGGGAAAGAGAAGTCGGCGAGGAGGTTGCGCCCAAGGCGTGCGAGGAATTGGACTCCTTTGCGGCCAGAGGCAACGAAGTCGGTGGTGGAAGGATTGAATTGGATGGCTTCGCGGAAAAGGTTTGAATTCAGAGGGCCACAAAGACCTTTATCCGTGCTGAAGAGGAGAATGAGTTGGCGGTCGGAGTTTGGGGTATGGAGGAGAGGATGAGCGTCGGGTTGGGCACGGTCGCCAAGAGTGGCGAGCATGGAGTGGAGGAGTTTGGCATAATGCGAGCTGGAAAGGGCGGCGTTTTGGGCTTTGCGCATTTTTGACGCAGCCACCATTTGCATTGCTTTGGTGATTTGAGCTGTATTTTTGACAGATTTGATGCGACGGCGAATTTCGCGGGTGCTCGGCATGGTGGATTAGAACGTTTGGGGGACTTTTGGTAAGAAGTTAAGTGAAGGGGATGTTACGGGTTAAGTTTTTTAAATTCGTCAAAAGCGGCAATAAACTCGGCTTCGAGTTCAGGATCGAAAGCTTTCTTGTCTTTGAGCTTTTGGAGGAGGGGAGCTTTGCGTTCTTCGAGGTAAGCGCGGAGTTTGTTTTGGTAGTCTTTGACGTTTTCAATCGGGATTGGGTCGTAATATCCTTTTTGAGCAGCTAGGATGAGAGCGCACTGGATTTCGACAGGGATAGGGGAGTATTGGGGCTGCTTGAAGAGTTCGACGATGCGTTGGCCACGGTCGAGGAGGGCTTTGGTTTTTGGGTCGAGATCAGAAGCGAATTGTGCGAAGGCTTGGAGCTCGCGGAATTGGGCGAGTTCGCCTTTGATTTTGCCTGCAACTTGTTTCATGGCTTTGATTTGAGCGGCGGAGCCGACACGGGAGACGGAAAGTCCGACGGAGATAGCTGGGCGAATTCCTTGGTAGAAGAGGTCGGTTTCAAGGTAGATTTGACCGTCGGTGATGGAGATGACATTGGTGGGGATGTAAGCGGAGACGTCACCTGCTTGGGTTTCGATGATGGGTAGGGCGGTGAGAGAGCCGTTGCCGTTTTTTTCATTCATACGAGCAGAACGTTCCAAGAGGCGGCTGTGGAGGTAGAATACATCGCCTGGGTAAGCTTCGCGGCCGGATGGGCGTTTTAAGAGAAGGGAGACTTGACGATACGCAGCTGCGTGCTTGGAGAGATCATCATAAACGATGAGGGCATCCATTCCGTTGTCCATGAACCATTCACCCATTGCGCAGCCTGCGAAGGGAGCGATGTAAAGATTTGTGGCGGAGTCAGAAGCGGGAGCTGAGACGACGATTGTGTATTGGAGTGCATCGTGGTCTTGAAGGGCTTTTACTACGCGAGCGATATTAGCGTTTTTCTGTCCAATTGCGACGTAAATGCTGTAAAGGGGGCGGAAGGATGGATCGCCGCTGGCTTCACCTTCTTTGTTAATGCGAGCTTGGTTGATGATAGTGTCAATGGCGAGTGTGGTTTTGCCTGTGGCGCGGTCGCCAATGATAAGCTCGCGTTGGCCCCGGCCAATGGGGATCATGGCGTCTATGGCCATGATGCCGGTTTGGACGGGTTGGTTTACGGAGCGGCGTTTGATGATGCCTGGCGCGATTTTCTCGAGTGGGTAATAAGTGGTAGCCTGAATTGGGCCTTTGTCATCGAGGGGTTGGCCGAGAGGGGTGACAACTCTGCCAAGGAGACCTTTGCCGACAGGGACAGAGAGGAGACGGCCGGTAGTTTTAACGGGATCGTTTTCACTCACACGGGTATAGTCGCCGAATAGGATTGCGCCGACTTCGGTTTCTTCAAGATTGAGGGCGATGCCAAAGATGCCATTTGGGAATTCGAGCATTTCGTTGAGTTTAGCGCCGCTGAGGCCTTCGATGCGGGCGATTCCGTCGGCTATTTCACGGACAGTGCCGACGTTCGTATGGGTAAGTGTTGACTGTTTCAAGCCTTGGATTTTTGCTTCAAGTTCGGCGATGATGTTGCTCATAGTTTAGAGTGAGTTTTAGGAGTTCGAAGTGGGTAATTGGGAGGAGCGAAGTGACTCGAGGCGTGCAAGGATGGAGCCGTCCCATACGTCACTTCCCAGTTGGAGTCGCAATCCCCCGATGAGGGAAGGATTTGGACGAAATTCGAAGGTGGTCTGAGTGCCAAAGCGCTTGGAGAGGAGTGAACAGATGGACTTTTGGGTTTGCGGAGGGAGGGGGTAAGCGGTTTCTATCGTAGCGTGGTGACGCTGGATTTCGAGGCGGACGAGTCGGGTGAATTGCTGGAGGATGGGAAAAAAGAAGCGGGGTTTTTCAGAGAGGAGAGAGTTCGCAATTTGTCGGACGGTATCGAGGTCGAGTTGGCCATTACGGAAGGCGAGGGAGAAGAGTTCGCGTGCGGTTTTGCGGGCTTCGCGAGGAATTTTCATTGGAGGTTTTGGAGAGTGAAATAAGTGTTTAAGCGGCGAGTTGGCGGGTAGTTTCCTCTGCTAAGCGATTATGATCTTCAGGTGTAAGGATTTTGCCGGTGACTTTTGAGGCAGTTTGGATGACAAGATTGACCATTTCGGCTTTCACTTCTGAAATCATTTTGTCACGCTCAGCGGAAATTTCCTCGCGGGTTCGGGCGAGGAGCTGTTCGGCTTGGCGGGCTGCTTCTTTGAGTTGACGTTGGGTGGCCTCCTCACTAACGGCTTTAGCTTCTTTGAGGATGTTAGCGGCGTCTTCGTTCGCTTTGCGTAAGATTTCTTGGTAGCGGAGTTCTGCTTCGGCTAGTTGTTTTTTAATTTTTTCAGCATTTAATTGGCTTTCTTCGATGCGACGACGACGTTCTTCGAGCATATTAATCACGGGTTTGAAGGCGAACTTACTCAGTATGAAATAGACAGTAGCAAAGAGGATAATTTGGCTGAGGAATTTGGGCCAATTAATACCGAAGTTAGCAAAGAGATCAGATAGAAAATCCATATTTTTAAACTGTATGAGTTTGTCTTGAAAGGAGTTTCATTTTGGATTTGTGCCGCGGGAGGATGGGTGTCCTCCCGCGGAGTTGGTTTGTTTTTTTGTTGAATTAACCACCGAGGAAGACGGTGAGGAGGGCATAGATGGCAATGGATTCAGCGAGAGCCATTCCAATGATGCTGAGTGTAAGGACCTTGCCTGTGGCGGTTGGGTTACGGCCGACGGCTTCTACTGCTTTCATGCCGATTAGGCCGATGCCAATGGCAGCTCCCGCACCAGCGATGCCAAGGGTAAAGTTGCCGGAGAGGCCGGCGATTGTTTGAGCAGCTTCTGCAAGTAATGGTATCATGTTAGTGATGTGAGGTTTAGTTATTTCTTTGTTTTTGTTCCGACCGTCCGCAGTCTTTGCCACGGTCCCGGAGCGGAAAAGTTAAAAAGAGCGAAGTGGGGTTGAATGGAATACAGAGGTGGGGTGAGTAAACATTTTCGAGTAACTTTAGTGTGAATCATCATCGTGGGAAGTGGATAACTGGATATAAACGGCACAAAGAAGAGTAAAAACAACGGCTTGGAGAAATCCGATCAAGAGCTCCAAAAAGTAGAAGGGTATAGGGACGAGGATGCTCATGAGGTAGCTGATAGCTTCGGGGAGGCCGAGTTGTTTGCCTAAAGTAATCATGTAAGAAAGAAGATTTTCCCCGGCGAAAATATTCCCGAATAATCGGAGGGAAAGGGAAACCGGGCGAAAGATAATGGAGATAACTTCGATAACGCCAACGAAGAAGAAGATTGGGAGAAGAAGTAATGCGAAGAGGCCTTTGAATCCGCCTTTTACTCCGAATAAGTGCTCGAGAAACCCGATAAATCCTAGTTCGCGTATTGTCACGATCAGCCAAAAGGCCATGAAAAATGTTGCGATGCCAAGAGTGAGATTAAGATCGGCTGTGGCAGGGCGAAGTAAGGGGACTTGGACATTGGGGACAGTAATGAAAGCAATCCTTTCTCCCCAACCGATTGAACCGACTCCTGGAAGTAAAGAGAACCAATTGGAGAAGAGAATGAAGAAAAAAATTGAGGCGAGAAGAGGGAAGGATAAGGCCACCATTCTGCGACCTACAATTCCTTCAATCGTTGAATACAGTGATTCGACTATGCTTTCAAATAGGTTTTGTCGAGTGCCGGGCACGACTTCCATTTGGCGGGTCGCAGAACGAGAGAACCAAACAACAAAAACAACAACGAGAGCAGAAACAAAAATGGAGTTCGTAATCCAATTACCCCATGGTAATGGACTAGCTAGGTGGTCTTCCCAAGGGGACTCAGCCTTCAGGGGTATTCCTGCAGCGAGCAGTAGTGGGAATCTTTGCATTTGAATTGTTAATTTTGGGGTGTTGCGAGTGTGTCTGTGATTTTGAAGTGGTCTTCGTGGAGAGAGGCTTGCTTTGAGAGCGAAGCTTTTCAAGCCCAAAACTCAATCTTAATAAATTTTTTATATTAGATAAATTAATCTATTATTTGTGAAATCTTGCGTTTTAATTTTTACAGTGGAATAAGCATAAGCATGAAATTTCGAGAAATACCTGGCACAGGAGTTAAATGCAGTGAGGTTGGTTTTGGAGTTTGGACGGTTTCCACTGGATGGTGGGGGAATTTTACGGATGAAGAAGCGATTTGTTTGTTGAGGGAAGCCCGGGAAGTGGGGATTACGTTATTTGATGCAGCGGATACATATGGAAATGGACGAAGCGAGGAGTTGTTGGGTAAAGCTTTTCCGCCGGGGGCTTCGAGGGAAGGGGTAGTTTTTTCAACTAAAGTGGGTTATGACTTCGTTAACCACGGACAGGAGCGACGTGGCCAACGTGAGATTCCGCAAGACTTTCGGCCTGACGCCGTGCGGAAGGCGACTGAGGCCGCATTGCGGAGGATGCGAGTTGAATGTGTGGATGTATTGCAACTTCATAACATTCGGATGGAGCAGGTTGAAGATGATCTGCTGTGGGAGTGTTTGGAGAAGCTAAGGGATGAAGGTAAGGTGCGTGCATATGGTGTTGCTTTGGGTCCGGCGATCGGTTGGTTAGCTGAAGGAGTTTTAGCAATTCGCCGCCGCAATCCCCACATCGTGCAACATATTTACAATTACTTGGAGCAGTATCCAGGAAAGCGGATTCAACAGGAGGCCAGAAATTGTGGAGCTAAGACTCGTTTTTTTATTCGTGTTCCTCATTCCTCAGGAATGTTAGAAGGTAGATACACAGAGGATACCGTTTTTCCTCCTGGGGACCATCGTTCCCACCGACCTCGGGCTTGGTTAACCAATGGACTGAAGAAGGTTGAAAAATTAAGGTTTCTTGAGAGGAATGGTAGGTCACTTGGCCAAGCGGCTATACAGTGGTTACTTGCTGATGATCGGGTTGTGAGTGTTCTGCCGAATATATACAATCGTGAACAGATAATCGAATTTGCCAACGCTTCTGAAGCTGAGCCTTTATCGAATGAGGAACTGGCAAAGATGGAGGAATTATATACAGCGAACTTTGGTTTGCCTCCTGAGGAACAAAAATTTAAGGGGACAATGATACTTCCCGAAGAGATTGCGGAGGTTAAGCATTAACTTGCTTCAATAAATGGTTGAATTCCCTATTTCCTGCTAGGGTTGGGGTGAGTGGAGGATATATTCCGATAAGTTTTTCCAAAATGGGAGTTGTCTACTATGCTTAAAGTTGGAATTGTTGGGCTTCCTAATGTAGGGAAATCCACACTTTTCAATGCTCTTACGAAGTCAAGAAAAGCGCAGGCTGCCAATTTTCCATTTTGCACGATTGAGCCAAATGTTGGAGTTGTTCCGGTTCCAGATTCGCGTTTGGAACTACTCGCTTCTTTGTCAAAATCTGAACGTGTAGTTCCGGCTACGATTGAGTTTGTTGATATTGCTGGTTTGGTTAGGGGAGCTTCTAAAGGGGAGGGTTTAGGCAATCAGTTCCTTTCTCACATTCGTGAGGTAGATGCTATCGTTCACGTTGTTCGTTGTTTTGAAAATTCGGAAATTCACCATGTAACAGGAACGGTGGATCCAATAAGGGATATCGAGATCGTTAACACAGAGCTTTTACTTGCGGATTTGACTTCACTTGAAAGGCGAAAAGAAAAAATTGTACGAGCTGCTAAGGCAAATGAAAGAGCTGCAGTTGCAGAACTTTCTCTTATTGAACGTCTTGTTGAGCATTTAAATGAGGGGAAACCTGCTTTGACTTTTCCTATTACGGTTGAGGATAAGAAGATATTAAAGTCACTTTTTTTACTTACATCAAAGCCGATGCTATTTGCTTGTAATGTTTCAGAGAATGATCTCAGCGGATTTGATAATAGCGCTGCAGCTAGGTATGTAGCTGCCGTTCGAAAGTTTATTGAGGGGACCTACGAGTATGGGGTGGTAGTGGTGAGTGCAGAGCTGGAGAGTGAACTTGCTGCACTTTCTCCCCATGAAGCGAGCGAGTATTTGGCTGCGCTAGGGGTAAAAGATAGTGGAGTTTCTGATTTGATACGGACTGCTTACAAATTACTGGGACTACGAACGTTTTTTACAACTGGTCCTAAGGAGACTCGGGCTTGGACGATCCGTGCTGGGGACAAGGCACAAATTGCAGCAGGAGTCATACATTCGGATTTTCAGCGTGGATTTATTGCTGCCGAGACAATTTCTTTTTCTGAATTAATTACTCATGGGTCGTATTTGAAGGCTCGCGAGTCTGGGTGTATGCGACTAGAGGGAAAGGATTATGAAGTGCAAGACGGAGATGTAATAGAGTTTCGATTCAATGTTTAGTCGGAGTGAATTGAGCTAAACTGGAAAAATTCTAAATAATTCATCAGTAATCACATGAATGGTTTTAAATTGTGTAATTCCCCTCTTGAGTGGCGATTGGTGTAATTAAATTTTGAGCAGTTAATTCGCAAATACGGCGTATGGCTTCGTGGCTATTAAATGCCGTGTGAGGTGTAAAAACGACGCGTGGATGTTGGAGCAAACGGTGATTACGGACTACATTTCTTATTTCATCGAGCCTGCGTGATTCACGAGCTTTACGTTCAGCGGCAGCGATCCGAACGCGTTCGGCAATTTGTTTGCTTAAAATTGAGGTTGCTCCTGAGTGGAACAAGGACTCATCTTCTAAGACGTCAATCCCTAACCCCCCAATATGACCGCTTTCTAAGCCATCGAGAACTGCGTCAAGATCGAGTAAGGCTCCTCTGGCGGTGTTTATGATCAAAACGCCACGTTTGCATCGGTTGATAGCTTGACGGTTGATGATATGGCGGGTGTTGGTGTTAATTGGAACATGGAGAGTTATGATGTCGGATTGTTCTAAAAGTTGCTCAAAAGATACATAATCGAATTGAAGTAGTTCAGCGATAAAGGGATGTGGATTCGAATCATAACCTAAAACTTGCATGCGAAATCCTGCTGCCAGGCGAATTACATGCAACCCAACACGCCCGCACCCGACAACGCCCAAGGTCTTTCCAAACAATTCAATTCCGCGCAATTCCTCATAATCCACATTACTTTTTTGAACTGCTTGGTAGCAAGCCCGTAGGTTTCGAGTGAGTGCTAGCAGCAAGGCAAAAACATGCTCGGCAACGGCATTTTCTCCGAAAGCTTCTGCTGTGCGGACGACTACTCCTCTTTGTCGGCAAGCTTCCAGATCTAAATGATCTTTGCTAGTGGAACGTGAAGCGATAAGGCGTAGTTTTGGGTGCGCCTCAAGGAATCTCTGATCAATCCTTTGCTGAAAATTGATACAAATGATTTCAGCATCAGCAGGAATTTCTGATAATTTTCTGAAAAAGATGAGTTCTTTATCTTGTATAAGCTTTCGAAAGTAATTTTCCTCGTCGCGGCCGGTAGCTACAAAATAAATTTTGGACATCGAAAGAAAAGTTTATTCCAATTTTGGCTTTGTTTCCAAAAGATTCACAATGAGCGGCAGGGGATTACTGATAACGTTTGAGGGGGTTGAGTGTTCAGGAAAGACGACACAAGTATCTCTTTTAGCAGAAGCAATACGTAGGTCAGGTGATAAAGTTATCATCCTACGGGAGCCCGGTTCTACAGAGCTGGGGGAAAAGATTCGTTCTTTGTTTCAGAATAAAATGAATTTTGAAGCTTTGACGGCTCGAAGTGAGTTGCTTCTTTTTGCAGCAAGCAGGGCTCAACTGTGTTCTGAAAAGATCATACCAGCCCTACAAAGAGGTGAATTTGTGATATGTGATCGCTTCATAGATTCCAGCGTTGTCTATCAAGGGCATGGGAGAGGGATTCCAACGGATGAGGTGGTCTGGATTAACCGTTTTGCAACTCAAAATTTGGAGCCAGATATTACTTTTATCTTAGACCTCGAAGTAAAAGAAATGATCCAGCGATTACGGAGCCGAAATATGCCATTGGATCGTTTTGAGGTTCTTGGTTATGATTTTCATCAAAAGGTGCGCGAGGCTTACCTAAATCTTGCCGAAGCACACCCTCACCGCTGTATAGTTCTTAAGGCAACTATTTCTAAGGAAGAACTTGCTGCTGAAATATTTCAACATTTGATCCGCAAAAAAAATGTCATTTCTCCTAGAGGATGCGATTGAAAGAATTCGGAAAACACGCGCCAAAGGTAGGCTCGCCCATGCTTACCTTGTAACAGCTGCTGAAGAATCTACAAATGAACAATTTATAAAAAATTTTGCTTCTCTACTGCTTTCAACAAACGTTGACAAAATTCAAAACCATCCGGACTATCACGAAGTTCGGCCGGAATCGAAATCACGCCGCATTCTTATTGAGCAAATAAGAGAGCTTGAGATGAGTTTGCACCAAACGCCAACTCTAAACTCTACCAAGGTGGCAGTTATATTCGATGCTGACCGTCTCAATGAGGCTGCTGCGAATGCTTTTCTTAAAACCCTTGAAGAACCTCCTGAGCAAACAAAAATTCTCCTAACTTCGACATTACCAACTGCTATTCTCAAAACTATTTTATCTCGTTGCGTCCATCTTCCTCTCCGAACAAAGAGACGCAATTATAGTGCTCGTGAATTAGCAGCCCGCGAAATTGCCATCAGCCTTCTTGATCCATCTTCCCAATGCACCATTGAGAGAATCTTTGCTGCCGCTCAAAGATTCCATAACCTTTTCACTGAAATACGGGAGGTAGAGGAGGTTCAAGCACAGCAAATTCTAAAGTCTGAAAGAGAACGTTATAGGGAAACAACAGACGTTTCTCAAAAATGGTTTGATGATTTGGAAGCAAAATTAGTTGCCATAGCTAGTGCCCATACACTCATGGAGCGTTCGCTAATTTTGGATGCGGTGACATCTGTATTTGCAGAAGAGCTCCTTCAAGTGACGAATTATGCCCCCCATCTTCGCCAAAAAAAACGAGCTGAGATATTAAAAAAAATCGAATTACTTCGTTTGTTGAGGGTTGCTCTCGAACGCGGTGTTCACGAGTCGCTTGCAATTGAAACTTATTTCCTTGAAGCCTTTTTACCCCACAGTGATTAAGAAAGAATATAGCAGAATAGTCTTTAAATTTGGGACTGGTGTTCTCTCAACTCAGGGTGGCCTTAGTCTCGATCGTGAACAGTTTCATAGGATTGCATGCGAAACAGCTACAATAAAAAACTTTGGAATCCAAATTGTTTATGTTTCCAGTGGAGCCGTTGCAGCCGGACTGCCCCTGTTGGGGCTTATGGAGCGACCGAATGATTTACCGACGCAGCAAGCCTGTGCTGCTATTGGCCAACCTGTTCTGATGGACTTTTATTGTGAATTCTTAGGGAATTACGGTTTTGCTGTTGCTCAATTACTTCTATCTCATTCTGACATTGATAGTCGAATTCGACGCTCCAATGCTCGAAACACCTTAGAGCGGCTCCTTCAATCTCCAAATGTTGTTCCCATTATTAACGAAAACGATAGCGTAGCTGTTGAAGAACTTCGTTTCGGCGACAATGATCGCCTTTCTGCCGAAGTTGCCGCTCTTATTGATGCTGACTTACTTGCAATTTTGACAAGTGTGGATGGCCTCTTTGATTCTAACTCTCAACTTATTGATGAAGTTTTCGACATTACTCAGGCTTTTCAATACGTGAACGAGGAAACTGGGAAGTTTTCTGTTGGAGGTATGAGGACAAAACTTGAAGCGGTGCGGATTGCAGCAGCTTCAGGAATTCCAACTATTATTGCAAATGGTAGAAAGCCCGGTGTTCTCGAAGCTATAGCAAAAGGCAAAAACCCTGGCACCTTTTTCCATCCAAATTGTATTTGCAATAACTTACAAACTATACCTTAGCCTCTAAACATTTTTCTAAAATTTCCCCGCAGGGATGGAAAGGCCCTTCATTTTGACCTCATTTGTTTTACTTGTTGCTGTTACGTTCTGGACAATTCACCATTTACGAAAAGGCAACCTGCGCAGTGCAAGAATTGCGCTTGCAGCTACTGCTGCTGCTTTTGCTTTCCTCTTTTTCTTTTTAACCCTCCGAGGGAAGGCTACTCAAGCTTGCCCACTAAACACCCTACCAGATGCCTTAGCTTTTTTAGGGTGGTCAATTCTTCTTCTCGCTTTTGCGACAGGTCTCTCTTTTCACATTCATTTGTTGGGGGCGTTTACGGCACCGTTAGTTATATTGTTACTCTTGCCGTCTGTTTTTGCGCGTAGGTTTCCAACTTTTGTAAGACTTAATCCATTAGACCCTTGGGTCGAATTTCACGCTGCTTTATCTCTCGTTGCTTATGGTGCTTTTGGAATAGCAGCTGTAGCAGCTGTTCTCTATCTTGTTCAGGAAAACAACCTAAAATCGCACAGATTTGGAAAAACTCTATTTCTTCTTCCACCGATAACCGAACTCACTCTGGCAAACGCACGCATGACTGACGCCGGGATTTTTTGCCTTACTATTTCCTTCATTGCAGGCTACCTTTCGAATTTACCCATCCCATTCTTCAAGCTACTTACTTCCTGTTTGATTTGGCTTTTTTTTGCCGCTTCTGCTTTTTTGCGTTACCGGCGCAAGTCAACACCACGCCTTCAAGCTATTCTTTCCATCGCATGCTTCCTTTTGGCTCTTATTAGTTTTCCTATCGTTCATTTTCTATCTGTGCTCTCGAACTTGATGCCTATCCCATGAACATTTTTTGTGCCGGTATTAATCACCGCCTTGCTTCAGTAGCTATTCGTGAGCAACTTGCCATCTCCGACCGTGAAGCTCCTTGTTTCCTCTCTCGTCTCCTCAGAGCCGAGGGCACAACGGGCGCTGTCGTCTTGTCAACTTGTAATCGTGTAGAGGTTTATGCTGCGACTATTTGTCCAGCCCACACCTCCCGCCTTTTACGTGAACTTTTATCAGACCGTTGCCAAGTTCATTATCCCCTCTACGAGTTTCATACCCCAGCAAGTGTTCGCCATCTTTATCGTGTAGCGTCGGGTCTCGACTCCATGGTTCTAGGCGAAACGGAAATCCTTGGACAGGTCAAAAGGGCTTATTCCCTCGCTGCTCACGCGGGCACGCTTTGTAAACCCCTCCATAAACTTTTTCAGAATGCTTTCCACGTTGCAAAGTCTATCCGCTCCGAAACTCTCATAACCCGCGGTCCAACATCGGTTGGTGCTGCTGCAGTTGAGCTCGCTCACCAAATTTTCGGGAATCTTTCAGGGAAACGCATACTCATCCTTGGTGCGGGGGAAACGGCAGAACTCACTGCACGTGTTTTTCTTCAGCGTGGTGCCCGTAGCATTATCGTTTCCAACCGATCCTTTGATCGCGCAGCTAAACTTGCCCACGAAATTGGCGGTCTCGCCATCCATTTTGATAACTGGCAAAATGTTTTCGACGATATAGACATCCTCATTTGTTCAACGAGTGCACCTCATGTCGTCGTTACAACAAGCCAAGTCCAGCTACTAATGGCTCGCCGCCCTCACCGTCCTCTCTTTGTAATTGACCTTGCTGTTCCGCGCGATGCTGAGCCTGCTATCAATTCGCTGGATGGTGTATTCCTCTACGACATTGATTCCCTCCAGTCTATTGTCCATGAAACCCTCCAAATACGCCAGAGTGAGGTTTCTCGCTGCGAAGAACTCATTAATTCCGAAGTTCGAACTTTCCTTCGTTGGTTACAATCTCATTACCATCATCGTATTGCGAATGCCTCCAATCGAATTCAAGAATCCGTCTCGGATCTTCCGTATCGAACGACAAAACACTCATCCCCTCCTGCTTCCTCTTTCCTAGGTCCAGCACCCGACCATTTCCAATCCTCACGCCTCCCTTCATGACTCTTCGTGTTGGCACTCGTAGCAGCCACCTTGCACTCGCACAAACGAAACTCTTCGTAGATAGCTTACTCTCCACCAACCGTAATCTTTCTGTAGAAACTCTTATCATCCACTCGCAGGGCGACAGACTCCTCCACCTTCCACTTGCTGAGCTTTCCAAACTCGAAAAAGGTCTTTTTACTCGCGAACTTGAGCTCGCCCTACTCTCAAAAAAAATAGATGTTGCTATCCATAGCTTAAAAGACCTGCCAATTTCAAATTCCGATTCTCCCCTCACAATTGGTGCGATCCTGCCTCGGGAGGATACTCGTGACATTCTGATCTGGAAATCCCCTCCTCCTGTTCAAGCCGGGGACTGGAAAAATTACAGGATTGGAACAAGTAGTCCCCGCCGCTCTGCTCAACTACTTGAGATGTTCCCCGGTTCCAACCCTGTTCCTATTCGGGGTAATGTTACAACTCGCCTCCAGAAATTACTTAGTGATTCAACTTATGACGCAATTTTACTAGCGGTAGCAGGACTCAAACGCCTCAACTACATAAGTCCTACGTTAGAGTGGACAGAACTTGCCCGTGGCTTCTCTTCCTTGCAACTGATGGTCATTGATTCTTTCTTGCCTGCACCAGCGCAAGGTGCCATAGCTGCCCAAATCCGCTCCAACGATTCAAACCTCTTACAAATTCTTCAATCAGTTCATTGCCAGAAGACTGCAGTTTGCGTTCAAGCAGAACGTGCTCTCCTTCAACTCCTCGGTGGTGGCTGTGCACAACCTATTGCCGCACTTGCTGAATTTGTCACTTCCGAAGAGATCCTCCTTCGAGCTGCGTTTTACCCCACCTCCCATCCTCCTGCTATTCATGCTCAAGCTCGAGTTCCGGCCACAACTCCTCTTTTAGCCTCGGAGATTGTGGCCCAAAAATTTCAACAGCTTTCTAGTGATAGCCGCACAATTTCCTGCGTATATAAGCTTTAGGTATTCTTCCCCTACCTAAAACTTCATCAATCATTCTTGACCCAATTCAAAAAAACCCAAAACTTCACTCGTCAAATTACTATGAAATTTCAAGATCTTAGTTTTGCATGGAAACTAGCTATCGGCTTTGGTTCAACCTCAATTCTTACTATCTTCGTTGTCATTATCTCCGCAGTGGGTTTATCCAACGCTACGCGAAGCCTTTTAACTCTCCAGAACGAAACTTTCCCCGAGGTTCTTTCGATCTCCGAACTTAACAATCACCTCTTCCAAATACGTGCTAATGCAATGCGTGGTGCTCTTCTCGACAATGAATTTGCCACTTCAAAAGAATACAAACAACTCCTCATTTCTTTTCAGGAACTCACTCAGCAATTCGAACAAAAACTCCAATATCTTAAGTCCCTTCTGGCCAACTCCAATAAGGTTTCTTTAACCAACCTTCTCAAGAGCTACGAAGCTTGGCAAGTTGGTTGCCAGAATATATCGCATGCCCTTTCAAAAATTGCTTCTAAAGCCGACCTACCAAAAGACCCTATTGAGCGAGCAGAGGCAATGATAGAGCTTGGGGACCTCAACCGCGAATATTACTCACTCCTTCAACGTTTTACCCCTCTTACCGAAGAGCTCGGCCAAAACTTTCAACAACTTACTGAGCAAATCTCTAATTCCGCTAAGCAATCTATAACAAGCAGCCTTTCTTCTTCTGAAACAACGCTTCGCTGGGTCATCGCAGTGGGTATCCTTGCAATTCTTTTGTCCATCTTAATTGCCTTCATTGTTTCCTCGCTACTCAATTCCACGATTCAACGCCTCGTTACAGTTGTGAATGCTGTCGCAAATCTCGAACTCACTTCTACAAGTGGGATTAAGCAAAAAGACGAACTCGGCCAACTTGCTCAAGCTATAGACTCTATGTCAACCCAACTACGCAGTTTCGTCGAAGAACTCCGTCAAACTTCCGATGCTCTCAATAATTCTAGTAAACAGCTCTTCTCAACCTCTGATCAATTGGCAACGAGTTCAAGCGAGATGTCTGTTCATGTTGACTCTGTCTCTGCTGCTGGCCAACAGCTTTCTGCAACCATGCAACAAATGGCCGAACGTTCCAACGATATTAGCAATTCCACTACCGCTGTTGCTTCTGCTGTTGAAGAACTTCACGCTACCATTTCCGAAGTTACCAAAAACTGTGCCCAAGAGAATCGAATTGCTTCCCAGGCGAAAACAGAAGCTCTTGCAGCGAGAGAACGCATCGCGGAATTGCGTCGAAGTGCTGATCAGGTAAACAAAGTTCTTGAACTCATCCAAAACATTGCTTCTCAAACCAAGCTCCTGGCGCTCAATGCTACTATTGAGGCGGCAAGTGCAGGTGAAGCCGGGCGTGGTTTTACTGTGGTTGCCAACGAAGTCAAAGAACTTGCACGCCAAACTGCCGAAGCTACCGACCGCATTTCTTCTCAAGTTGCTGAGATACGTGCCGCTGCAACTTCCTCCATCGAAGCTATCGAAAAAATGGGCAGCATCATCCATGAAGTCAGCAGCATTTCTAACACTATCGCCGCTGCTGTCGAAGAACAGAGCGCTACGACAAATGAAATTGCAAAAAATATCTCCACAATTTCCAATTCGACTCAAGAACTCGCCCGTGGCATAGCCCAGTCTGCAATTGGTGCTTCTTCTGTTTCCAAAAGTGTTTTTACCATTAACCAACGTTCTAATAACGTAGCGGAGAATGCTGCTAATACAAAAGCCAATGCCAATCAGTTACTCTTAACAGCTGAGCGCATCCGTGCGATTGTAAGTCGCTTCAAAATTTAGTTATCACGAAAAACAAACTCTCACTTGCTCCCCCTCGTATTTTCAAAAAAGTTTTCCCTTGCGACCTTTTCACTGCTGGGTTTCACTGTTTTCGCCTATACATCTCTCCCCTTAGCATCGAACACACTAAACTCAACCTCTGATTGTGCAAGCAGGAGTCCCTTTTCCAAACCATAAACTCCAAAATCCTAGTCACTAGCCCATCACAAATGACAAACACAGGCAACCTTACTTCGCAACCCCAACAACAGCCCCCATCCCCACCTCATGCACCATCTCGCTCCATTGCACCCAGCAAAAACTATGCTCAAGACCCCGTCAACCAATCCTTAACTAACGACCAAAAAGTCGAATTTCTTTCTCAAATGTATCGAATCCGCCGCTTCGAGCAAGCTGCTCTCCGCTACTACAACCAGGGAAAAATGGGCGGATTCCTTCACCTCTACATTGGCCAAGAATCTATTGCCGTCGCAACTGTTTCAGTCCTCACGGAAAACGACCATATCATTACTGCCTACCGCGACCATGGACACGCCTTAGCTGTAGGAATGACCATGAACGAATGCATGGCCGAGCTTTTCGGTAAACGAACTGGTTGCTCTAAAGGCAAGGGGGGCTCCATGCATTTTTTTGCGCCCGATAAGCGCTTTTGGGGAGGGCATGGTATTGTAGCAGGCCAAACTCCACTTGGACTTGGCATTGCCTTTGCTCTCAAATACCGTGGCATCCGTGGAGCTTGTTTCACTTTCCTTGGTGACGGCGCTGTAAACCAAGGCGTTTTTAGCGAATCCCTTAACCTCGCAAGCCTTTGGAACATCCCTGTTATTTTCGTCATCGAGAACAACCTTTATTCCATGGGAACAAGTCTGCGCCGTTCTTCAGCTATTCGTTCCTGCTTGGCTCAGCGTGCAGAAGGCTTCAATATGCCTTGGGATACTGTTGATGGCGCTAATTTCTATGAAGTCCGATCCAAACTCGCCGCTGCCCTTTCTCGAGCTCATGAAGAGTCACGACCAACACTCCTCGAAATATTCACTTACCGCCATTACGGTCACTCCGTCGCAGACGCCAACGCCAAAAAATATCGTTCTGAAGAAGAAATCGAACTTTACAAACAATACCACGACCCCATTCGGCACTGGCAAAATACTCTCTTAGAGGAAGGTGTCATAACAGCTGAAGATGCAGAAGAAATTGACCGCGCCGCCAAACAGGAAGCCGCCGATTCTGCTGCTTTTGCAGAAGCCAGCGATTATCCTTCCCTCGACGAGCTCTTCGATGATGTTTACTGGGAAATTGACAACAAAACTCCAACATCCAAATATGGCCGCTACTTTTTTGGCGATGATGTTCCCCAACGCTTCCTAAATCAGGATCACAATGTCTCATAAAACAGAGAAGAGTTTTTATTTCAAAAATCTCAAACACTTCTAAATCAACAATCCTTCCTGAGCATTCCTGCCTATGCCTCAAATTACTTACCGCAAAGCCCTGAATGACGCTTTTGTCGAGGAAATCCTTCGCGATGAAAATGTCATCATTATGGGTGAGGAAGTTGCTGAGTATAATGGTGCTTACAAAGTAACGGAGGGCCTCTGGAAACGCTTTGGTGACCGTAGAATTATAGATACACCTATTAGCGAAGCCGCCTTCGTTGGCCTTGGCGTAGGTGCTGCTATGATGGGGTTGCGCCCCGTTATCGAAATGATGTTCTGGAGTTTTATCTTTGTAGCCTACGATCAACTCGTTAACAACGCAGGCTTTATCCGTTACATGTCCGGTGGCCTTATCAACATCCCGATGGTCGTTCGTGGACCAGCCAACGGAGGGACCAACGTCGGTGCCACACACTCCCATACACCAGAAAACATGCTTGCTAACATTCCAGGCCTCAAAGTCGTCTGCCCCGCTACTGCTTACGACGCCAAAGGCCTAATGAAAACTGCTATTCGTGATAACGACACTGTTTGCGTTATGGAAAATACACTCCTCTACAACGAAAAATGGGAGGTTCCCGAAGAGGAATATACTATACCTCTCGGCGTAGCAGACATAAAACGCGAAGGCACGGACATCTCTTTCATCGCCTTCGGCCGTGCTGTCCTCACGTGCCTTAAAGCAGCAGAAATCCTTCAGCAGAAACACGGTATCAATGCCGAAGTTTTAGATCTACGTTCCATACGTCCACTTGACGAAGATTCCATCCTCCGAACTGTTTCCAAAACCCACCGCGCCGTTGTAGTGGAAGAGAACAAACCCTTCTGCGGTATCGGTGCTCAAATCGCTGCTACAATTCAGGAAAAAGCTTTCGACGAGCTTGATGCTCCTGTCCTTCGAGTCTCTGCTCTCGATGCTCCAGCAATCTACAGCCCACCTATTGAAAAACTTCAACTCCCAACACCCGAACGCGTCATTAAACGCGCTCTCGAAATCCTTTAAGCCTCAAAAACAAGTTCAAACTCAATAACACATTTAAGGATATGCCAGTCTATATTGAAATGCCAAAACTGAGCGACACCATGACCGAGGGCACCCTCGTTCGGTGGCACATCAAAATCGGCGATAAGGTCCAGATTGGACAAATCATCGCAGATGTTGAAACCGACAAGGCAACTATGGAAATGGAGGCTTTTGAGGAAGGTATTGTTTATCAATTCCTAATCGCAGAGGGTTCCAAAGTAAAAATTGGCGAAAAATTAGCTGTCCTTCTTGAGGAAGGAGAAGCTCCTCCTTCCGGCGGCGATGCTTCTCCCGCAGCACTTCAGGCTGCAGCCCGTAAAGCTTCCACTCAGCCTTCGCAATCGTCTCAAACTCCAATTTCATCTTCCCAAACAATCCCACAACAATCACCAGACTCCCAGCCTAAAAACACTTCAGCTAGAGTAAAAGCCTCCCCATTAGCCCGCAAAATTGCTGCAGCAAAAGGAATAGATCTCTCCACTGTTCAAGGAACCGGCCCCGGAGGCAGAATCTTAGCCACCGATATCGAAGCTGCAGCAGAAAAGTTAACCACTCTGCCACCAGTATCTGCTTCCTCAGCTCCACTAACCCCTTCTCTTATCAGACCAGACTCCGCTGCGGGCGAAGGAAAATCTATTCCTTTAACCGGAATGCGTCGAGTTATTGCTGAGCGGCTCCTCGCAAGCAAAACACAAATCCCACACTTCTACCTCCATGCTGAAATAGATGCCTCCCCGATTAGTAAACTCCGTCGCCAGCTCAACCAAATCGCTGAAAACTCCGACGGTAGCAAAGTTACCATCAACGATTTTATCCTTCTTGCCACCGCGCGTGCTGCAGCCGCTAATCCCAAAGTCAATGCAAGTTTCACAAACGAAGCCATTATCCAATATTCTGAAGTTAATCTTGCAGTAGCTGTGGCAATTGAAGAGGGACTCGTTACACCTGTTATTCGTTCTGCCCAGAAACTTACTCTCCGGCAAATCAGCGACGCAGTGAAGGACCTTGCTAGCCGTGCCCGCTCCAAAAAGCTCAAACCCGAGGAATATCAGGGCGGAACTATCACTGTTTCCAACCTTGGCGCTTATGGAGTCGAACGTTTCGAAGCCATAATCAATCCTCCACAAGCCGTTATTGTTGCTGTTGGTGCTATCGTCAAAAAGCCCGTAGTCAACGAGAACGATGAAATTGTCCCAGGCGAAAGAATGTCCATTTCCCTAAGTTGTGACCACCGTGTCATCGACGGAGCTATCGGGGCTGAATTCCTTTCCACTCTTCGCCGGCTCCTAGAAAATCCGGCACTAATGCTCTTCTAGTAACTTGAATTCCTAAAGGGAGCCCTCTATCCCATCTTTCCGCTCAAAACGTTGGCATAAATCCTGTTTCTTAAACTTTACCATGCCAGAAAACCTGCGCATCGAACCAGCTACCATTGAAGACTTGCCTGTCCTCACTGAAATGCTTTACGAGCTTTTCTCCGTAGAACGCGACTTTATTCCGAACCGCGAAAAGCACATGCGAGGTCTTAAACTCATCCTCGAACAACCACAGCGAGGCAGAATTTTTGTCCTTCGCAACGAATCCCACATAATCGGCATGATCAATCTCCTCATTACCATAAGCACCGCTGAAGGGGGATTTGTCCTCATTCTTGAAGACCTCGTTATCCGTGCTGACCACCGAGGCCAAGGCTACGGATCACGTCTCCTCCGATTTGCTGAAGAATACGCCCGCCAAAAGGGGTTCCTCCGAATTACTCTCCTCACCGATAAACCCAACGAACGCAATATTGAATTCTTCAAGCGTAACGGATATGTCGAAAGCGACATGATCCCCATGCGCAAATACTTCCGTGATTAGTCCCACGGAACACCAACCGCCCACTCCCTTACCCAACGACCGCGAGCGCTTCCTCGTCCTCGAGCATTCTTTGCCAGACCTTTCTCGTGCTTCCCGATGCGGACGCCCAGAAGCCATTTTTTGTCCCGGAAAAAAAATCGAGCAGATCATCCAAATTGCTCAATCTCTCTACTGCGAAAATGGTTATTGCCTCTGCACTCGACTCGATCCTGATTCTGCCAAACAAATTCTTCCTCATTTCTCAAATTCTCTCTACAACTCCTCTGCTCGCCTTCTCCTCATTGGCACACCACCTCAGCCATTGGCGAAACTTAAAGTCGGTGTGGTTTCTGCCGGCACAGCTGACCAAGCAGTTGCCGATGAGGCAGCTGCAATCCTTAACTTCTACGGATGGGAGGTCATTAGATTCGCTGACATTGGGATTGCAGGCATCCATCGCCTTATCGCTTCACTCGATCTGCTCCGCTCCTGTGATACACTCGTCGTAGTCGCGGGGATGGAGGGGGCATTACCAGCCGCTGTTCTAGGCCTCGTCCATGTTCCGGTAATCGCCGTTCCCACAAGCATTGGTTACGGCGCTCATTTTGGGGGATTAGCTCCACTCCTGACGATGCTCAATAGCTGCGCTGCGGGCCTCGTAGTTGTCAACATTGACAACGGTTTTGGTGCCGCCGCAGCTGCAGACTCAATCCTTCGCCTTGTTGCTTCCAAAACCCAGCACCCTTGCAATGGCTGATACACACAAAAATTCAATTAAAGTCAAAGTTCCAGCTTCGACCTCTAACCTCGGACCGGGATTTGATTGCCTGGGTTTAGCTTTGCAAATCTATAACATCGTCGAAACGCATTTCGTCGATTCTAACGCTGATTCTACAAGAGACCCTTTCCTCCTCAATGCAGCAAATTCTCTCTTCCAAGCACTGGGCATTCCCAATCGCCCATTCTTTTGCAAAATTTACGGTGAAATTCCTCCTTCGCGTGGCTTAGGTAGCAGTGTCTCCGTCCGTTTAGGACTTCTTCTAGGTCTCAACAGGCTTCTCGCCAGCGATAATCAGCCCTATTTATCCAGAAATCAAATTTATCAGATCGCAGTTAAACTTGAAGGGCACCCCGACAATGCTGCTCCAGCTACCTATGGTGGCTTCACTCTCTGTCTTCCTGATGGTCGTTTCCTCCGCTTTCCCGTCAGTGCGGAGCTGCAAATCGCTCTTGCTATTCCCGAAGTAAAAACTTCCACAGAAGAGGCACGGCAAGTTATTCCTCCTTCGTTTTCGCGCTCAGATGCTATAGCAAACCTCGCCTTTTCTTCTGCAATCGCAGCAGCTTTTGCTTCTGGTCGTTACGAATTACTTGCAGACCTCTTCCACGACCGATTTCACCAGCCATTCCGCAAAAAATTTAACCCTCAACTCGATGTTGCTATCGAAGCGGGCATTGCTGCTGGTGCTTTAGGAGGATGGCTAAGCGGATCGGGTTCAACTATTGCTTGCGCAACTCTCTCCAATGGAGCAAAAGTAGCCGAAGCAATGGCCAAAGCTATTGGCAATAACTGCAAAGCGTTAGTAACTCATGCCGACAACGTTGGCGCTACCATACTCGGCAGCTAGCGAAGTCCAACCACTTATTTACTGACCATGCGGCGATTGCTGGAAAAACTGGAGCAATTCGCCATTGACGTCATCCTTGAACGCCGTTCTGGGAAACGAGCTGGTATTCTCCGTGCCATCCTGCGCATTCTCTCTCTTTTTTATGCTCTTCTCGTCCAATTTAGATTGTGGCTTTTTGAAAATTCTTATCTCCGCTCCTTTGCCCCTGGTTGTCCCGTAATTAGCGTCGGAAACCTTACCGTTGGCGGAACTGGTAAAACCCCCGTTGTTGAAATGATCGCCCGCCAGCTTGCCCAAGGTGGCCGCAAGGTAGCAATTCTTAGCCGCGGCTATAAAAGCGTTCCACGACCTCTCTTTGGAAGAATTATAGATAAACTAGTAAAAAATAAAGACCCATTTGCTCCCCGTGTTGTATCAGACGGCCAAACGCTTCTCTTAGATTCTAAAACCGCTGGGGATGAACCTTTTATGCTTGCTAATAACCTCAAAGGTGTCGTTGTTATCGTTGACCGCGCCCGCGCAAAAGCTTCTTCTTTCGCTACGAAACATTTTGGAGTTGATGTTATTATATTGGATGATGGTCTCCAATATTTACGACTTAAGCGAAAAATCAACCTAGTGCTTGTAGATTCCCAGGCGCCATTTGGAAATGGTTATCTTCTTCCTCGTGGAATGCTGAGAGAGCCTCCGGCAAACCTTGCAAGAGCTACTCACGTCTTACTGACCAAGTGTCAAGAACCCAACAATCATCATCTTATTTCCCTCATCCGTCGGTTCAACCCAACTGCTGAGATAATCGAATGCGCGCATCGGCCCCGCGAGGCACGAAATATCCTTACTGGCGAACGCCTCTCATTGGAAGCTTTACAAGGAATGCGTGCTGGAGCAATTTCCGGAATCGCTGTTCCCGAAAGCTTTGAATCCGCCTTAAACAATCTTGGGGTAGAACTTATCTTGACCGAACAATATGCCGACCATCATCGTTTCAATCGTGATGAAATCGAGTCCTTTGTCCGTAAATGCTCTAGAAAAAAACTCGACGGAGTTTTTACCACCGAGAAAGACGCCGTTAGATTTCCGAGAATTTTAGATCCTCTTGTCCCAATTTTTTGCTTGCGAGTGGAGATCGAAATTCTTACTGGCCATGAAGCCTGGCAAAGTCTATTGAATCTTTTCCTCAATAAACGCCATTTCATAGCTCCTGCTGTTAACTATGGGGAATTTGAGTGAGTTTTTGGCTACAAACTTATCTTTTATGTGTAGTTTTGCTATGAATACTTTAAAAGTATTACAATGATTCTTTAAATGCTTTCCCTGGGACAAAGCGAACTGTTTTACTAGCTTTTATTTTTATAGCTTCTCCCGTTGCAGGGTTTACTCCTTTTCGCGCTTTTCGGTTAACAACCTTAAACGTCCCAAATCCAATTAATTGGAGTTGCTTATTCTTTTTTACTCCGTTCTTAATCTCCTCTAGAATTGTTGCCAAGATTTTTTCAATTTCTGTTTTGCGGTAACTATCGCCAAGTGCTTTTAGCACGGCTTCCACGAGCTCTGCTTTATTCATAGGTTTTCCGGATGGGTTGGGGCGGGTCTGGATTAACTCTGCTTTGATCTTACAAAACAATTTGTAAGTCAATGCTTTTCTGCTAGCAAAATCCAATTTTACCGCAACGTGTTTTTGGTGCAAAATGGGCTAACACGTTGGACACGAGGCCCAAGTGAAGTAAAAACATGCCACGGTATTGTAGATGCCCAGGTTGCAAATTCATTTGCTGTAATTTCGTCGTCCCCATCACGACCAAGAAGCACCGCAACATCGCCAGGTTGGACATCCCCCGAGTCCGTCACATCCACAAGAATCTGGTCCATCGTTACTCTGCCAATAACTGGACAACGTTGTCCTTTTATTAAAACTTGAGCAGTTCCACTGCGGATTTGGCGAAAAAATCCGTCGGCATAACCTACGGCAAGAATAGCTATCCGGCTTTTGCGTCGCGTCACAAACTCTCCTCCGTAGCTAATCCTCCGACCTGGTGGATGTTCGCGGACTATCAAAACCTTAGCTCGCCACTCCATTGCCGGCCTTAGAGACACACTTTTCCCTCCACTTTCCTTATTACCGTTGAAAGGGGTAATCCCATAGAGCATCAACCCTGGGCGAACAAGATCGAAAGCATATTTTGGATAGCGTAGCAAACCAGCGCTATTGAGTGCATGTAATCGAACATTCGGAAATTCTCTCCGCAAATGTGCTTCGACACTTGCGAACCAGTTAAGTTGTTCGAGCGTATAAGCTTCATCCTCATCTGCTGAGCTAAGATGGGTCGAAATCATTTCAACCTTAACCCAATCGAGACCACGAACCATTTGAAGTTGCTCTAATGCTTCCTCTCGCCATGCTCCCAAGCGTCCCATGCCTGTATCAATTTTGAAGTGCACACGACAAGGAGAAGATACTCCCTCCGCAATTTTTGAATAAAATTCGGTTTCTTTAAAACTGGACACTGTGACAACAAAATTGCGCTCGACGGCGATTTGGCGTTCCTCAGGTAGACAGGGGCTAAGTAGCAGGAAGTCGGGCTTCCAACCGCTGTCAGTCCGTTCAATTGCCTCCTGAAGTTCTATTGCTTCTGCCAAACATGCCATTCCAAAAATGTCTGCAAGACCGCGAAGTGCTAATGCCACACGCAAAGCACCATGTCCGTAGGCATCAGCTTTCAAAACTGGCAACAAGCCAGCAGGTGATGCCAACTCTAGGGCTAGTTTGGCGTTATGCCGTATCGCTTTTTCGTCCACCTCCACCCAGCTACGACAAGGGGGAAAATATAAGTTTTTTTCGATATTATTATCTTTTTTTGAAAATTGAAGGATAATCTCTGCTGCTTCGCTTATTGAGTCGCATACGAAGTCTGCAAGGAAACGTGCACTTTTTTCTGTTCGATTTCCATATCCTGTTCTTACTAACAAAGTGCGCAGGCCTGCATTTCTTCCGCAAAGGAGATCTGCTTCCTTGTCACCTACTAACCAGGAGCGATTTAGATCGAGATTTAGCTCTATTGCGGCTTCTTCGAGCATGCCAGTGTTAGGTTTTCTGCGAGGGGAAGGTTTTGTTGGAGGATCAGGGCACATGTAAGCCGCATCGAGTTCTCCCTCGATTTGCCGTAGGAACTCTGCATGCACGGATTCATATTCAGAATAACTGAAAAGCCCTCGCCCAATACCGCTTTGATTCGTTACTAAAACGCAAACTAAACCAGCTTTACGTAACTTACGCAAAGCAGCCGTTACACCAGGGAAAACATGGACGTCTTTCGGATTGCGACAGTAGTGGACTTCGTGCATCAGCGTTCCGTCCCGATCGAAAAAAACAGCCGCGTGACTGTTCATTTGTTCAAAATGTTTAGCGCTGTAGCGATGTCTATGGCTCTTTGTAATGTCCGGTCAATTATTGGCACTACTATTTTCCCTGCAACTTCCTCTTCCAATTCTGGATTCGTATTGTTGGCAAGGGCCGATTCGTTGAAGCGGGGACGTTCCTTTTCCTCCACTACCGCGGCTATTCCCTGGGATGCCATTTTCCTTAATTGAAGAGAAATTTCCTCATTAGGTTGTGGCAATTCCAGGTCGGGATTTATCCCAACAGGGAAAATTTTTTGTCCAGAGGGAAGAACAGCTTCGGAGGAAGCTACCTGGAGCAGAATTGTTTCTCCAAGAGGAAGCGGAACAAATTCAACCGCAATTCCCGCTGTTCTTTCCCCTATAAGCAGAGCAAACGCCGCTTCGCGTAAACAGCCAGCCAGAACTTCACTGGCTCCTCCAGTGCGCTGATCAATTAATACGAAAATTTTACCATTAAAAAGCGGGGACTGGCTTGAAGCAAAAATCCTTTCTTGTTTTGCAGAAGGTTTTTCCATGCGGAAAAGGACAACACCCTGAGGAGCAAAACGACGTGCAAATTCCGCCGCGATCTCAAAATCCGCACAATAACCTACTGAACGCAAATCTAAGATCAGTGAAAGGACCTTTTTGTCTGCAAACTGCCCCAAAACTGCATCCATCTGAGACAAATCTTCCCGACTCAATTTGGAGGGACGAATATAAGCTATCTTTTCGTCTAAAATTTCAGCATGAAAAGGTAAAGGCTCGCTTTCCTTAACAGGAGCGAGCTCAGAGGTCTGGATAAAACGAATTCCCTTTCCAAGGCGACAAAAAAGACCTTCGACCAGGGCGCGGCGCTGAGCCCTATCATTGACTGCCTGTGGTTGAACGTAATTCTGCCTAACAAACGTCAACAGTTTTTCTATGCTGTCATCACTTAACAAGGAGACAATTTCCTGGGAACTGGCTTGTTGATAATTTTGTTTGGTAAGTTGAATGGGATCAGTTTGAACTGGGACAGCTTTATCACTTGGTTGTGCGGAGGGATCTGAACGAATTGTTTGCGTTGTTTTAAAAGGAGCACTTTCCAGACCGCTAGAATCTTTTAGTTCGGATGTCTGGTTTGCTTGACCTACCTGAGGCGGGGTTAAAAGTTGGGCAAACGACGTCAAGCAAGAAATCGCAAAAAAAACTAAAAAAAATACCTTATTATCCTTTAATTGCATGTTTATACAACGCCAATGTCTCGGCGATAGAACATTCCTTCGAAATGAATTTCTTCCGCAGCGCGATAAACTACTTCTCGTGCTTGCTGAAGGCTGTCTGCAACGGCGCTAATTCCCAATACTCTTCCTCCAGATGTGACAAGTTGGCCATTTTCAAAAGTTGTTCCTGCATGAAAAATTTCAACGCTTGGCAGCTTAACTGCTTTTTCGAGTCCGAAGATTGGAAGGCCGCGCCGATAGTTTCCAGGGTATCCGCCAGATGCCAATATCAAACAGATAGCATGAGCGTCTAAAAAAGAGATATTAATATCAGAAATATTGCCATTAGCGGTTGCAAAAAGCGCATATGCAAAATCGCCTTTGATCAGACGAACGAGTGATTGGGTTTCGGGATCGCCAAACCTCACGTTAAACTCGAGGACTTTTGGTCCCTCCTTAGTAATCATTAGTCCTGGGAATAACAAACCTCGAAATTCGATTTTGTCCTTCTGCAAGCCAATCAAAAACCGGTCGAGGATTTCTTTGCAAATGTGAGCGCGGGTTTGCTCGGTGAGTGCGCCTGAGGGGGCGATTGTTCCCATTCCACCAGTGTTTGGTCCGGTGTTACCGTCGAAGGCACGCTTATGGTCCCGGGCATCAGGGAAGAGGAGATAGCGATGCCCATCAACAAGGGCATGAATTGAACACTCTATACCCTCTAGAAATTCTTCGATGACAACTTGTTCTCCAGCAGAGCCAAAGACTTTATCAACCATAAAATCAGCTAGCGTTTTTTCAGCCTCGGATAGGGTTTGGCAAATTCGCACTCCTTTTCCTAACGCTAAGCCGTCAGCTTTTATAACGTAAGGAGGCTTGTTCTTGCGGCAATAATCCATTGCCTCTTCTGGGTTGAGAAAAGACCTGTGCCTTGCACAGGGAATTCCATGCCGGAGCATGAACTCTTTTGCGTAAGTTTTAGAGGATTCGATCAGAGCAGCTTTTCTCCCTGGGCCGAAGCAAGGGAATCCTTCCTGACGGAGTAAATCTGAAAGACCTAGCGCCAATGGATCATCTGGTCCTATAACAACTAAATCTGGTTTTTCTTCTTTTGCTAAGGAGCAAATGGCTTTGAGGTCAGTTGCGGCGATTGGAATGCACCGAGCAAGATTCGAAATTCCAGCATTTCCAGGAGCGCAAACTATTTCGGTTACATCTCGCGATTGTTTCAGCTTCCAGGCGAGTGCATGTTCTCGCCCACCACCTCCAACAAGAAGAATTTTCATTCGGCTGCTTTTGCAGGAAGAGTGATTTCTAATAATTCTGGTTGGGAGTCAGAAGTAAGCTCAAAGCTGATAGGAAGGTCGAGTTTAGGTGGCAAAAGGACGAACGTTCCTGCTTTGTAGTGATTTGCTCCGATGCAGATTTTTCCGCTTACCACCAACCAAATTGCAAATTGCTTACTGAGAAATTCCGGTAAGCTGAAGGGAGGGCGTTTACGCTCAACTCGAAAATAAGGGCAGTCTGCAATTACACGAACATTAGAATCTTGGAGGTTTGGCGTAAAATCGTTGAAGTTAATGGAAGCCAATGATTGCGAAATGTGAAGTTCGCGGGGCTTTCCGTCGAGACCAACTCGGTTCCAGTCGTAAACCCTGTAAGTTGTATCGCTGTTTTGCTGGATTTCGGCGATGACATTTCCGGCACCAATTGCGTGAACCCTCCCACTAGGTATAAAAATACTTTTGCCTACAGAGACGGGAATTCGCTGTAAAGCTTCCTCGAGTTTTCCTTCTTCCAGCAAGTTGAGAAATTTTTCCTTGGTAATACCCCTCTGTAAACCGGCATAAATGCAAGCATCTTTGGAACAATCTAAAAATATCCAAACCTCTGTTTTTGGTTCTCCTGAGAGTTCTTTAGCTTTTTCAGGAGGAGGGTGAACCTGGACGGAAAGTTTTTCTCGTGCATCGAGCAACTTGACAAGAAGAGGAAAACGCCCTGCGGGATAGTCCCGATAAATTTCTCCGAAAACCTCCACTCGATGATTTGACCAAAGGTCATTTAATGTTTTGCCTTTGAAATTTTCGCTAGTGACAATTGATTGAGCTTCGGGGCGATCGCAGATTTCCCAAGATTCTCCGATAGGCAAATCGGGTGGTAGAGGTTTTTGGAAAAGCGTTTCCAGGCTTCTTCCTCCCCATACACGAACTTGGAAGATCGGTTGAAAAATAAGCGGTAAAGACATTCTAGTCTGAAGAAATCGTTTTGAATGAACTGGCTTTAATTTTGCTCGTCCTCATCCGAGGGGTTTTCATCCTCTTCAATATCCTCATTTTGTTCTTCAGGCTCTTCTTCGGTAGGTAATTGTTGCTGGGATTGTGGAGATTCAGGTTTATTTTCAGTTATTTTACTTAAAATCTCGGACATATCTTGAACACAATCCCATACTTTTCTACTGACGTAGATTGGAGCTCCCTGCTGTGATGCAAGGGCAATACAGTCGCTTGGTCGTGCATCCAGTTCTACTAATTTCAATTCCTGAATTTCGTTTTCAGCGCTGAGTATCAACCGTGCATAGTAAGTTTCATTTTGGATGTCATTTACGATAATTCGCTCGACTTTAATGTTAAAGGCATGGAAGATCATGCCAATGAGGTCGTGCGTTAGTGGGCGGTTTTTCTTCTCCCCGTTAAGAGCCATGGAGATTGCCTGCCCAACAAAATTGTCCACATAGATAATGAAAGACTTCTCTTCGTTCCCTAGGAAGACTGCGCTGCCTTGGGGAGTGGGTAATACGGCCTGAACGCTAACTTGAATGACATCCTGTTTCATAGCTAAAGACAGTCAACGATAAGTGCCAACTGGGTTTTTATCAGTTGGGATTAACAGTAAGAAGTCTTTCATTCTCCAATAATGATGGTGGTTACTGGAGCGGTCAATTTGGTTTGATGGAGACAATCCCAAAAAAGCTTGCCTATTAAAACGAGAAGTGGAAAGCCAAAGGAAAAGTTCGATGCATATTGCTGACATTTTGACAGAACGCCGACCGACAATATCTTTTGAATTTTTTCCGCCGAAAAGTCCGGAAGCGATGCAGCGGCTCTTCCAAACCATAGCGGAGCTGGCTCCTTTGAAGCCGGATTTCGTAAGTATTACTTATGGTGCAGGAGGATCAACACGCGAACTGACCAGGGAGTTGGTAGCTAAGATAAAAAAGGAAACAGAATTTGAGCCAATTCCTCACTTGACTTGCATTGGCCATAGGGGAGAAGAAATTTACGACATACTCGTCCGTTACAGTGAGTTGGGTATAAGCAATATTTTAGCATTGCGCGGAGATCCTCCAAAGGACCGAATAGGATATGACCATAGTAATGATGAATTTCCGCATGCGATTGATTTAGTGAAGTTTATCCGAGCATTTCAGGGGCATCCAGACAAACGTGGGTTTGGAATTGGTGTTGCAGGATTCCCAGAGGGGCATCCAGCTACACCTAATCGTCTTTTGGAGATGGAGTATCTAAAAGCAAAAGTGGATGCCGGGGCCGATTATATTTGCACGCAATTGTTTTTTGATAATCACGATTTTTTTGATTTTTGCGAGCGCTGTGAGCTTGCAGGTATTTCAGTGCCCATAATTGCTGGCATTATGCCTGTTACGAGCCTTTCTACAATGAGACGGATGGCTGAGCTAGCCGGTGGTTCTCGTTTTCCAGCGAAACTTTTGAGGCGGATTGCAGCCGCCGGTGACGACCCGTTTGCTGTAGAGAAAGTAGGGATTGAATATGCTGTCGAGCAATGCCGGGAATTGATCGAGAATTCTGTGGCTGGTTTGCACTTCTATACCCTCAATCAATCTAGTGCTACGCGGGAAATCTGTCGTCAGTTAAATCTTCAGTTTAGGTAGGATTTTTCTGGAACTATTGGGATTGGGTTGTGGTTGGTGTTTCAAATTCTATTTTTTTTTGCAGCCATGCAATTAAAGCTTTTGCTTCCAGCTCCTTTGACCATTTTCCATTACCTTGCTCTTTGAGTATAATTTTAGAATTTCCGGAAAATTTGATCTCTTATTCTTGACTGTTTTGAAATGGTCTTCGAAGGAGGGAAGACGAAGATGGCTTTTAAAGCAATGACTTCTTGCCTCCTGGTTACTGGCTTCCCAATTCAAAAAGGAAATTATTTCTCCATTTAACACAAAGTTTCCTGTATTGCGAGAAATGTATAAGTTATTTTCTAAAAACTAATTCTGTTTTTTACCTGGCCAAGAAGCAAAAATGCCAGTTTCGGGCAAGTAAATTATATTTGAAGCGAATCTACAGTTTGTTTCATTTTTATTAGAATAATCAAAAATTACGGCCGCTGATTTTTTCGAGGCTGTATTGAAACCGAGAACATACTTTTTTGAATGATGACGTTTCGGTTTGCCTTTATTTTGGGATTGCGTGATATGGAAAGCCCAGGAATGAGAAGCTTTTTTGGGAAAGTCCGAGAGAATGTTTCCTTGGACAAGGCCAGAATCCCAATCTCGGATTTGAATTCCAAAGGAAATTTTTCGGTTTGTCGGGGAATTACGGCCAATAGAGAAGAATGCGTTGTTTAGAATGCGAATGTTTTTGTGCCTATAAGGGCCATCATAATAACCTCCGGCTGAGGTTCCGACTTCGCCTTCGACGAAGACGTTATCGCGGATGAGGTTATCTTCTAACAATCCTCTATGCCCCTGGGGGTTGGAAGTGACTTTATAACTATGCTGGAATGGCGAAGGAAAAAATTGTTTTGAATAAGGACCTTTTTAGCACCGGTAGAGGTTGTGGTTGAGCATTTGAGCTTGTCCACGTGAATTGTCACGCGGATTTTGGTTCTGATTATGGATTCTCCAACCATTGTGATTAAAAAGGCATTCCTCAATGAGGAATGAGGGGAAGGTTTTTGAAGCATGTCCAGCAAACCAAATTCCTTGACCGTGATAGCCGATTTGCCAGTTATTGATGAATTGGCTGCGTCGAATGATCAGTCTGTGGATCGGCTCGCCCCCTTCGTGCCCGGTTGTTATTTCGTTGCTTGCATAAGCAACAAAACGCAATCTTCAATTAAGACGTCTTGAACGGTAAGAATTCTTGCTGGGGGCAGAGTTATAATTCTAAATCCTGGTTGCCCTTTTTCCGTGATATTTTATCCCAAAATTTGCTTTTATCGTCCCGGGTGTAGGACCAAAAGAAAATTCCAACAAGAGCAACGACAGGAGGAGAAGTGTCTCCCCATCCTTTCTGATGAACATTTGTCCGAATTTCCGGACGTGGGCCAATGCCGTAACTGATAGCAACGACTTGCTCAGATGCCGAGCGTCCTCTAGCTCCATTTAAATTTAGCCACTCGTTCCAATAACTTCCACAACGAAGCAAAAGCCAATCTGGATAGTTAGGTCTAATGTGCTTTGAGGCTTCAGAAAGGCTTCGGAAAGGTTGAATGGGATGATTGGGATGATTGGGATGGCGGGGATTTTCCCCGATTTCTAAGCTATCGGGGGAGTGAATCCGTGCGGTGAGGTCACTTCCATTTTTCGAATCAAGATCAATTAAGCGTGAGTCTTGAGATGGCTGGTGCGAGCTCCACCCATCACGATTGCGAGGTGGCGGGGGTGAAATCTTCGCTTCTCAGAAAAGCTTCTTCAGTAAAGTGTTCAATAACATTTCCTTGGCCAATGGAGCTTTGAACTACAAAAAAATGCAGAAGGAGAACAAACGAAGAGAGGAAAAAGCGTCAATTTCCTACCTATTTTTAGCGAATAATTCCGCGCTGACTGGACTCGATAAAATGTAGGAGAGCAGAGATTTCTGGGGTTTGTTCCAATTCGTCTCGGATTCGCTCCAATGCCTGAGAGACATTGAGGTTAGCCCGATATAAGAGGCGATAGGCCTCACGGAGTAAGCGTATTTTATCGTCAGGGAAACCAGCACGTTCTAAGCCGACAAGATTGACTCCTCGAATTTGTGCCGGGTTGCCGTCAGCAATGAAGAAGGGAGGGACGTCCTGGACGATTTTGGTGCAGCCTCCAATAATAGCATGTTGGCCAATGCGGCAAAATTGGTGAACACCACTAAGCCCTCCAATTATTGCGTAGTCCTCCACAATTACGTGTCCTGCAATTGTGCCATTGTTCGAGAAAATGACATGGTTGCCTACAATGCAATCGTGGGCAATATGAGAATAGGCAAGAAAATTGTTATCGGAACCAACAATGGTGAATAAACCCGGAGAGGTGGCGCGGTTGACAGTGCAGGATTCGCGGAACGTGTTGCGCGAACCAATCCGGAGGTAAGTTGGTTCGCCTTTGTATTTTAAATCCTGAGAGCGGTGACCAATAGAACAGAAGGGATAAAAAAGATTTTCTTCTCCGATTTCAGTTGGACCGGATATGTGGACATGAGAAATAAGGCGGCAAGCTCGCCCTAGTGTTACATTGGCTTCGATTATGCAATAGGGACCAATGTCGCAGTCCTCGCCAATATTGGCACTTGGACTGACAATAGCAGTAGGGTGTATGGATGTCATTTATTGACGATTCCGAAGAGCAGGACTGCTTCTGATACGACGTTTCCATTGACAACACAGCGGCACTGGGCTTTGCCAAGGTTTTTTTTGGCTTTCATCATTTCAACATGGATAAACAGTGTATCACCAGGGAAGACAGGGCGGCGGAATTTGACTTCGTCGGCGCTCATGAAATACCCAATTTTCCCCTCGTTTTCGGTTCGGCGCATCATGACAATACTTGCTACTTGGGCCATTGCTTCAAGTTGAAGCACACCGGGCATAACAGGATGTCCCGGGAAGTGACCTTGAAAATAAGGTTCATTAATCGTTACGCATTTGACGCCAATTGCACTAAGCTCATTGGGCATTTCAACAATTCTGTCAACCATCAGGAAGGGGTAACGATGGGGAAGGGTAGCAAGGATCTCCTCAATACCCATAACTTGACTTGTAGCTGTTACAGGACGAGGAGCCATCGAGATAAGCTCTTCATAGCGTTTTTGGATAGCTTTAGCTAATTCGGTATTGATGGCATGCCCAGGACGAATTGCCACGATGTGACCGCGAAGTCTCCTACCAGCTAGAGCTAAGTCACCTATGATGTCCAAAATTTTGTGGCGAACAAATTCATCTGAATAGCGGAGGGGCTCCTTACTAAGAATTTGGTTGCCTCGAATAACTATTGCATTTTCCAGGCTTCCGCCCTTGATGAGACCTTTGTCCATTAAGGGTTTCACCTCTTCGTAATAAACGAAGGTTCGGGCGGCGGAGATTTCTTTTTCGTAGATATCTGGCGTAATTTCAAAAGTGGCAAATTGCGGAAATTTCCCCTCTGGGCCAACTTGAGTGCACGAAATTCGAAAATGGTTGTCCGGGAGAATACCAATTAGAGAAGAATTTTTGTTTTCGAGAAAAATAGTTTCAGGAGGCTCAAAGGTTGAACGTGGCGCGTCTAATTCAACAATACCGGCTTTTTTAATGAGCTGAACAAAAGGGAAAGCACTTCCGTCGCAGATTGGTGGTTCATTGGCATCCATTTCAATTAAAGCATTATCAACTCCCATTCCGGATAAGGCTGAGAGGATGTGCTCGACGGTGTGGATTTTCGCTGTGCCTTGAACAATCGTCGTTGCCCGTTCGACTTGGCGGACGTTGTTAGCAAGTGCTTCGAGAATTGGTTCGTCGGGTAAGTCGCGGCGGAGGAATTTGTAGCCGTGGTTGGCGGGAGCGGGGTGCAAAGTGAGCGAGACTTTTTCTCCGGTATGGAGGGATGTTCCTTCAAGTGAGACAGGGGTGGCTAATGTAGTTTGCTTTTCCACTTTTCGGATATAAAGGTGTGTTTTATTTGAGAATTATTAAAGATATTGAATGTTACGTAAGAGGACTTTTATGGAAAGAAAGTTTAGTAAAAAAAAAGCGGGGAAAACTTCCCCGCTCTTTCTAATATAGTTATGTAATTGTTTTATCCGCCGTAAGGACCTGGATTAACAGGATTTACAGGATTAGTGAATTGGCTACCACTCGAGATTGTTCCAGAATTGGTCGCACCCGTTGACTGAATAGCATCTTGAGCAGTTTGTTGTTGTTGTTGTTCGAAGGTGGTAAGCGCTTGCTGGACTGTGGTAACTGCTGGAGTAGCTTGCAAAGCTTGCGCTAAGGTTTGAATCCCTTGGCTTGCGTTTTGTTGGGCTGCTTGTTGAAATTGAGTTGCTTGTTGAGGAGCAACAGTTACTGCCGTGATAACGTTTGCTGCCAGTAGCTGGGCATCAATAGCTGTGACAGAAGCAGGATTTGTTTCTGCAGCAATTTGGCGTAGGGCTGCCACGGTTTGAGCACGTTCTACCACCGTTGGCGCCACTTGAGCTGCTGTTACAATAAGTGCTGCAATAACCGGTGGTGGAGTATTTCCCTCTTGGCCCAAATTTTGGACGGTTGCTTTGATTGCTGCAATTTGCTGGGCTGGAGGAGCACCAATACTTGCGAGAAATTGAGTGGCTGCAACTGCTGCTGCTTGAGCAACAACTGGTGATGGGTTAGCCTGAATAATTTGTGTTACCACTTGTGCGACAGCTTCTGGGGTAGGATTACCACCGACTTGTTGAGCAATCTGGCCTGCAATTTGTTGAACCAAAGCTGGATCGACTTGCTGAGCCGAGACTGAATCAGCAACAACCAATACTTGGTTATTTCCTCTCGTTCCAACTACACGGTTGGTGTCGACATTTTCTTGCCGCGCACCTCTACGCTCCTGAGCTATGCCTAGTGTTGCTGTTAGAGCAACCAAAACCAAAACTGGTAGAGTATCTTTTATTTTCATATTAGGTATTTTTTTTGTTCAAAAACAAATTATCGGTGCGTTTTTAACAAAGTCAATAGTTTTTATTGAAAATATTGAAAAAATTGAACTATAGAAAAAATTTAGGATGACGAAATCCACATTTTTTTTCTTGGCAACGTTCAGAATTTTGGGCAAAGTGCTCTTTTGCATATGGGTAAATTTTTCATCTCTTTTATTTGTCTCTTGAGTGTAGCAGTTTCTCTAGGTGGCTGCAAAAAAAAGGAACCTGCGGAAACTAAAACGCAAAGCATAAGGGAGGGAATTCAAGCAACGTCAGAGCAAAATTTTACACAATCCTCTCCAACACCACAGTATTCTAACACTCCGCAACAGCAGGCATCCATTGCTGAAAACCAACCGCAAGCTCCTAAAACGATAGATTTGCCCGATCCTGTAGCTGTAGTGAATGGTGTGGCTATTTCCCGAGCAGAATTTGAGAAATTGCTTGCAGAAGTTTTCCAATCCATGGGGATTCAGCAAAACATGCTACCGGCTGAGCAAATGCCGCTTCTCTACCGTCAATTTGCTGAGGATTTAGTGATTGACAAGCTCATTGATTTGGCTTCTGCGAATGTTACCGTTACGCCTGAAGAAGTCGACAAAGAGGTTGCTGATATCGTTGAGCAGTATGGTTCCCAGGAGCGGCTTGTTGAGGAGCTCAAGGCAACAAATCAAACGTTGGATGACTTTAAGAAAAGATTAACAAAAATTCTTCGTCAGAGGAAATTTATGTCTCAGCAGGCTGGCAAATTAGAGGAAGTTTCAGAATCAGAAATACGTTCTTTTTACGAAAAGAACAAATCAGAATTTGAGCAACCGGAGGTAGTGCGGGCGAGCCATATTCTAATTCGTGTGGATGAAGGTGCTGATGAAGCAACGGTTGAAGCAAAGAAAAAGCAGGCGGAAGAAATTGCACAGAAAGCAAAGGCTGGCGAAGATTTTGGAAAACTTGCTGAGCAATACTCAGAGGACCCCAGCGCCAAACACAACGCAGGTGATCTAAATTACTTCCCCCGTGAAAGGATGGTGCCGCAATTTTCAGAGGCAGCTTTTAGCCAGGAAGTCAACACAGTGAGTGATCCTGTGAGGACTCCATTTGGCTGGCACATAATAAAAGTTACAGATAAGAAGCCAGCGCAAACACTACCTTATGAGCAAGTAAGGAATGATATTGCAGAGTATCTGAAGGAGAGCCGAACTCAGCAAGCCAACAACCGGATTATACAGAAACTTCGCTCTGAAGCAGACATTCAGATATTCATTCCGATACCTTCGGATTCCTCTTTGGTCGAAACGGTCGAGCCCAAAGAGGATGCCAAGAAGGACGAAACGAATCAGCCCCAAAAACAAGACCAAGAGAGTGGCGTTAAGCCTGATGCCAACGCTCCCTGAGAATGAAGTAGCGGTCTTGGGTTTAGGGATTATTGGATCGAGAATAGCTCGAAATCTTTCGCGGCTTGGACTCAAGGTTTGGGTTTGGAACCGAACCCCGAAGGTTGTTCCACAATTTGTAGGGACGGCTCGAGCTGCGGCAGAGCGAGCAAGGGTTCTGTATTTTTTTTTGAAAAACGGGCCTGCGCTGCTTGAAACGTTGGAAGATGTGCGTGAGAGTTTAACGCCTCGGCATTTTGTAATTAGCCACGTAACGTGTTTGCCAAGTGAGAGTCTTGCTGCAGCTAGGCTAGTTGAAGGAGCGGGCGCAAATTTTCTTGAAGCTCCTTTTACTGGAAGTCGCGACGCAGCGGAGCAAGGTAAGCTTGTTTACTATGTTGGGGGAGAGGAGAGAGTAATTGAGCAAGGCCGTCCCTACTTGCAACCTACAGCCGAATGTATTCTGCACATTGGAAAAACTGGTTCGGCTAGTCTTTTAAAAATTGCAACAAATCTCATATCGGCATCGGTTGTCTCTGCTGGAGCAGAGGCTTTGGCGTTAATCCTTGCCGGTGGGATTAGCGGAGAAAAATTTCTTGAAGCATTGGAGCATAATGTCAATTTTTCACCGCTTCTAAAGATTAAACTGCAAGCGATGCTGCGTTCAGATTTCGAAGCACGTTTTTCTTTAGCCAATATGGAAAAAGATATCGGACTTGCTGATCAACTTTTCAATTTTTATTCGATACCTGGTCGCCAAGCAAAAGCTTTTCTGGACTTGGCAGCGGAAGCATCAAAAAGAGGGCTGCAAAAAATGGATTTTTCGGTCATTTTTGAGCTTCTAAGGACAGTTCCACCAGACTCTTCTGTTTAGGGCTGATGATTTTCGCTGTAACCAGGTTTCTGAGGTTTATCTTCGCCCCACAAAAGAAGCAACCCTTCAGCTAGTTCTTGTTTGCCAGGAAAGGCGAGAGGTTCATTGTCTTCGGAAGATAAAAGAAGGAATTGGTGTCCAATGGCAGGTCCATTAACGACACAAGAATCTACTTTATATTTTTTTATCTGTTTGCGGCCTTCCTGAATTGCGATTTGGACGTCACCATCTACTTCGTATTTCCACGAGCAAATTGTTGCTTTTGGAAAAAGTTCACGCAATTTTGGAAGAATTTTTATAGCGGAACGGAAATGGATTACTATATCCGTAAAGTGACTTTTTAGCTTTCCTAATTCCTTCCCTGCAGGGAGGGGCTTACCGTCCGCAATCACAAGAGTAGGGGTAAAGTCTGCTAGTGCTGCGGTGTGGAGAATTAGGTCGAATTCATGAGCATGGGAGCAAATTTTTTCGAGCAAGTCGTAATTTGTCTGGAAAGGTATTATGGTGTTTACGTTTTTTGGAGGGGGGTGAGTGCTTTGCGTCCCACGAAAGCACAGGACCTCATGGCCAGCGTTGGCGAATGTTTCCGCTAAGATTGTTCCTAATTCTCCAGAAGACAGATTTGATATATGTCTTACGGCATCAATTGGCTCAGCGGATGGGCCGAAAGTAATCAAAACTTTCATAGATTAGCGATTTTAATTTTTTGCATTTGGAGATGGGCAGAAGTGGGACGTGAGCGGCTTAGGCAGAAGATAACTGGGTAGTGAATTTAAATCCACGAGGGGCAGCCAGTCGGTGGGTAGCTCTGAGATGACGTCGTAATAGATACCCTTGTGTTCGAAAGTTAAACGGAATGAGTGGAGCGCATGGCGTGGCAGTTTCAAGGAGTTTAATAAATCATTTGTTAATCCTTTTTCAAGGAAATGTAAAAACCATTCTTCTCCCCGGGCATAAACTTTGTCACCAACGATAGGGAGGTTTGATTTAGCAAGGTGGATTCGGATTTGGTGGGTTCGTCCAGTAGTTGGAGTTGCTAGAATGAGGGAAAATTTTTCCATTTCAATTTGGAAACAGGCGATGGTTGTAAAGAATGTGTGAGCGGGTTTCCCATTTGGGTGGAGTGTCCTGCGGAGCCAGACTTTGGATTGACCGACAGAGGAAGCTTTCAAGATGGGGCCTTCGACTTCCCAGCGGTGTTCGGTAGGCCATCCAAAGCAGAGAGCGAGGTAATTTTTTTGGATTAGGCCATTTTGCATCGCCTGTGAGAGGCTACTTGCGGCGTGGTGGTTTTTTGCGACTAGGAGGAGTCCGCTGGTTTCTCTATCGAGCCTATGGATGGGGGTGACGATTCCGCCAATTGTTTCTTCGTAACAAAAGAGGGCTTTGAGGCCTTCGAGGAGGGTCGGTTCTGAATTTGGTTTTGTCGGATGAACGAGGAGGCCTGGTGGTTTTTCAATGACGGCGAAGTCTTCGGTTTCGAGGCGGATACTGAAATCGAGGGGTGGAGATGCGGCTTGCATCCAGGGGATCTTCGGATTGATTGTGCAAGTGTGATTGAATGCAAACAAGTTTTGAAGGTTTATGAAAGTGGAGAGAGTCGTGTGTTAGCTCTAGATGGAATAACATTGAGGGTGAGGGAGGGGGAAGTTGTGGCGATCTGTGGGCCCAGTGGGTGTGGTAAGAGCACCCTTTTACATATTGTTGGAGGGATTGATCGGGCTGACAGTGGAGAGGTTTGGGTTGGAGGGATGGCTCTTCACCTGGCTACGGAGAGACAACTTACAGATTTTCGGCGGAAGCAGATTGGTTTTGTCTTTCAGTTTTTTAATTTGCTGCCGACATTGACTGTGGTTGAGAACGTTGAATTGCCGTTACTACTTTCTGGTGAAAAGCCCAGGGTGGCAAGGCAGAGGGCATTAGAAGTGGTGGAATTGGTAGGTTTACAGGAGAGAGTTACATATTTTCCCCATCAACTAAGTGGAGGGCAGATGCAACGAGTAGCTATAGCGAGGGGAATAGTTCACAGGCCCCATATTTTGCTGGCGGACGAACCAACGGGCAATTTGGATTCAGCAACTTCGAGTGAAGTTTTAGAAGTAATTTTAAAAGTGGCAAGGGAAGTTGGGGCTACCGTTTTGCTCGTTACCCACAGCAAAGAAGTAGCGGCTCGGGCTGGACGAAGAGTTTGGATGCGTGACGGAAAGATTCAAGCAATTGATGCTTTTATTTGAAAGGTTTTTTTGCAAAAATTAAACGAGAGAGGTTGCTAGTTTCTACATGAATCCCCCCGTCTTGTAGAAAAAACACTCATAAACTCCACAATTTTAATTACATGGCCCCCAATGATTCTGAGTATGAGATAATTCGGCAAATGGTTTACGACCGGAGCAGGATTAACCTTGGTAAGGACAAGCGGGAGCTGGTTGCAGCTCGGCTTGGGAAGCGTTTGCGGGCTCTTAATATGGATTCCTACACGCAGTATTTGCGTTTTTTGCGGACACCGTCGGGGCAGGAGGAAATTCAAAATTTAATTGACCATATTTCGACGAATCATACTTTTTTCTTTCGGGAAATTCGTCACTTTGACTATTTGCGGGAGGAATTCTTACCGGAATTTGTTCAGAGTTGGGTGCCGAAGGGGCATCGTTGTTTGAGGGTTTGGAGTGCGGCGTGTTCATCAGGAGAGGAGCCTTACTCGATTGCGATTTGTTTGTCGGAAGCGTTACAATCGCATCCAAATGTGAATTGGGAATTGGAGGCATCCGATATTTCACGAAGAATACTTGAGAAAGCGCGAGATGGGGTCTATAGCCAAGAGCGAGTGGAAAGCCTTCCTCTCGAAACTATTAGGAAATACTTTCAAAAGGGAATAGGTTCCTATGCGGGGCTTTATCGTGTGAAGGGAGAGATACGACAGCGAATTCGATGGCATTTACTGAATTTGTTTGATTCTTCCTGGCCATTTTCTCAACCGTTTCACGTAATTTTTTGTAGGAATGTTATGATTTATTTTGATCGTCCTTCACAGGAGGAACTTGTGAGCCGGCTTACGCTTCATCTTCATCCTGGTGGAGTATTGATGATTGGACATTCCGAGAGTTTGAGTGGAGTGCGCCACTCGCTTAAAGCGATCCATCCTGCAATCTACCGAAAGCCGTTATGACAGCCACTTTTGCGAAGAAAAAGATACGCGTTTTAGTAATAGACGATTCTGCGATTGTTCGAAAGTTGGCAAGTGATGCCCTAAATGCCGACCCTGAAATCGAGGTAATTGGCACGGCTGCCGACCCGTATATAGGACGAGACAAGATTGTGGAGCTAGAGCCTGATGTAGTTACTTTGGATATTGAAATGCCGAGGATGGATGGAATTACTTTTCTGAAAATTCTCATGAAGCACAAGCCCTTGCCTGTTGTGATCATGAGTTCGTTGAGTCAGAAAGGATCTCGGTATGCACTTGAGGCACTTGAAGCAGGGGCTGTTGACGTTTTAGCTAAGCCCGGGACTGCATATTCAGTGGGAGAGGTGGCTGGGGATTTGGTGCGTAAGGTCAAAGCTGCTTATTTGGCGAGGCATCGGATATGCAAACGTCCGTTTTTGCAGAGTTCCGATAGTTCCGATAAAAGTGAAGAGAAGAAGACGACAACTCGAATTCAACCCCTGAGTTCTTCTGGAGTGGCGGTGAGTCAGCCTACTTCCGTGGGAGGGACACGGGTGCCTCAACCGGCGCCTATGGGCGCCCAACGGGAGCGTCCCTATAAACCGCCGAAAGTTCCGACACTTCCTCCGGTTCCGTTTGATCCCGGGACGGTTATTTTACTAGGTGCGTCAACTGGAGGCACAGAAGCTCTGAAGGACGTGTTAACACAACTTCCTGGGCAAATTCCGCCTATTTGTATAGTTCAGCATATTCCGGCATATTTTTCTGCGGCTTTTGCTGAACGACTGAATTCGCTCAGTGAGATGGAGGTTCGGGAGGCGCGCGATGGAGATGCACTGCGGCCTGGTTTAGCACTTGTAGCTCCTGGAGATTACCACATGATACTAGCTAAATCTCCAAGTGGACTGGGTTATGTGGTTCGGTTAAAGCAGGGGCCGAAGGTCTGGCATCAGCGGCCGGCAGTGGATTTGCTCTTTAAGTCAGCGGCGCCATTGCTTGGGCGTAAGGCGGTTGCTGGCTTATTGACTGGAATGGGGCAAGATGGCGCTCAGGGTTTGCTGGAGCTTCGGCAGGCTGGAGCTCGCACATTTGCGCAGGATGAAGCAACGTGTGTAGTTTTTGGTATGCCACATGCTGCGCAGAATTTAGGGGCGGCGGAGAAGATGGTGCCGTTGCCTGAAATTCCCCGCCACATTCTCTCCTTAATTTCGATCTCCAATGCAACCTGAGCTTACCTCTTATCCTTTTTATCCACCCAACTTTCCTCAAAAGCGGAGTGCTCATTGGTCGAAAAAAAAACGTTTTTTGACAAACGGGTCAATAATAATTGTCCGCAATCTCATTTTTTTATTTTTGGCATTGGTGTTGGCATTTATGATTTCTGGTTGTGCGACGAAGGTTGAGAAGGTTGCCTCCCCTTTGCCTGGCCGGACATCGCAAACTGCGATCAAGAGTCGAGTGAGCGATAAAATCCTACAGCAACCTGTTTTTAATCCGCAGCAAATTAGTGGCCAGGGTTTGCCAACATATTACCGTTGGCCGCGCGGGTTTGTTCGGATTGCGATGCTTCCAATATTTACTGAGGTTCCGACGGGAGGAGCTCTTGATGATCTTGATCAGATTTTTCGAGCGGAATGTGCAAAGCTACTTGACTTAGAAATAGTCCATGTGAGCCGATATGACATGTTGTCTCTTTTAGGGAAGGAACAAATTGCATCAACTGCAATCATTCCAGAATTTTTTCTTAAGCGATTGAGGGAGGTGTATGATGTGCAGGGAGTGCTGTTTACGGATTTGACCATATTTCGCCCTTACCGCCCGATTAACATAGGGGTTCGTGCGAAACTTGTTCAGATACCCTCTATGGACATTCTCTGGAGTGCCGAGGGGATCATGGATTCAGCGGAACCCGGGATAGCTGCCTCTGCAGTGCAATTTGCTGAAAGAAATCTCAAATCTCCTGAGAAGAGTGCGGCACCTCTTATATTACAAAGTCCGCGTAGGTATGCTGCTTTTGTAGCAAATGGGATCTATGGGACGATGCCGAATGAAACTTTTGATAGGCAGGAATTTGAGAGGAGGTTTGGAGAGGGGGCAGCTAATTATCCTGCCCAGATTGGTGGAGCTTATTATTAAAGGTTAAGCCTTTTTTAGGACAAGTTAGTCTTTTTATATTTTAAATTATTCTAATCTCAGAGCTTCTGCTGGTTGTATTTGGGCTGCTTTCCAAGCGGGGAAAAGCGCAGCGAGAAGAGCCAAAGAAGTTACCCAAAGAGGGATTGTGGACAAGAAGGGGAGAGGATAGAGGAGATTGATTGTCCATCCGAAAAAGGCTTTGTTGATGACGTAAGTCAGGACGAGTGCGAGCGAAGCGCCTCCGATAATCCCAAAGAAGCTTGCAGCTAATCCGAGGGCAGCGGATTCAGCTAGGACAAGAAGTGTGATTTGAGAGCGGGAGGCGCCGATTGCTCGAAGGAGTGCGATTTCCCAGGATCTTTCTCGGATGAGGATTCCAAAACTAAAAAGAACACCTGAGATAGCAACGACTATAGCGACGAGCCTGAGGACCTCGGTTACTGCGAAAGTTGAGTCGAAAATTTCGCCGACGCGCTGTTTGAGTTGGAGGTTCGAGTAGATGGAGATGGGCAGGGAGGATTCAGCCAATCTGTTAAGGAAGGCGTGGAATTGAGCGAAATTAGTTCCCTGTTTGAGGTAGATGGCGAGAGAGTGAGCCTGTGAGTTTCCTCCATTGCGGACATAATTATCTAGAGAAATCATGATTGTTCCTGAATCTCGAGTGTAGTCACGGAAAACTCCGGCAATTTCGAAGAGCTGTTGACCATTTGGTAGGGGAAGGGAGATTTTTTGCCCTTTGTGAACTTGGAAACGTTGGGCAAAGCTTTCGGAAATTAAGGCAGCGTTTTCTTGCTTTAGCCGATCGGAGGCAGGGGGTGGTTCTTTATCGAGGAGGACGAGTTTTCCTCTTGCTGGGCCATCAAGGATAACAAGGGAGGCAGGCAGGTTATTGTAAACGATTGGGATTTCGCGGAATTTTGTTAACAATTTCACTGATTCGTTAGTTTGGATGGTGGAGATAAGGGAATCTGGAAGGAAAGCTTGTGGACCTGCAATTTCATTTACGGCTGGGGCGAGATAAAAATCAGCCAGAAGGGTATGATCAAGCCACTGCTGGACACTTTTTCGGAAGGAATGAATCATGACGGCTATGCTTACGAGCATGGCGAGGGCGGCAGCTAGTGCAGCGATAGTTATGCTGTTGCGGTAAAGGGAGCGGACGAGGTTTTTCGCTCCGAGGTTTAAAAGCGGAGTTTTCTGTAAAAAAGCGTTTGCAAATGCGGTCGTGATTTTTGTGAGGCAGAATGGAATAATGAGCGAAATACCTAGTAGGAGAGTGAAAGCTGAGCAGAAACCGAGCCAGCCGTTGCAGAATTGAATGCCGAATAGAGAGAAAGCAAGAGAGGAAGCTAATAAACAACTTCCCAATATGAGATGGGAGCGGAATTTTGGCTCTGCATGAGTGGCAAGATGCCCTGGATGCAAGGCTTGTTTGGGGTCAACGGTGGTTGCTTCGCGTGAGGGAAACCATGCTGCTATGAGTGCAGTTGAAATGCCCAAAGAAAGGCATAACCCAACTTCCAGAGGGGTTAGTGAAGTGGGTGCAGGATTGAGTGGGGTGTATAGAGAAGTGATTGTCTGAGTTGTGAGTTTGGCTAAAAGCTTGCCGACGGGGAGGGCAAGGAGTGCACCAAGCAGTCCACCAATAAGACCAGCCAGTGCTGCTTCGGCGAGAAAAATTCCCTGCAAAAAAGATTTATTAGTCCCAATTGCACGGAGAATGCCAATTTCTGTTCTCCGACGTAAGACGGAGGCTGAGACAGTGTTGTAAATGAGATAAGAGCCGACGAGGAGAGAAACCATGCTTAAAGCAGATAAGTTCGTCTGAAAAGCTGCAACCATTTTTTCCATTTGTTGTGAACGACGCGCTGGTGGTTGGACAATGACATCGGCAGGAAGAATAGCTTGGAGTTTTTGTGTGATAATTTCTTTCGGGGTTTCCGGGTGGAGGATGATTTGAATAGAGGTTAGGTAACCTACGGAATCTGCAAGTTCTTGTGCCCATGCTATATCCATGAAAGCGTAGTTAGCATTTGTCCCGCTGTTTATCGGGAGAGCAGAATGAATGAGGAAGCTGGGATAGAGATTTTTGGTGCCTTTCGGGGTATGGACTCTGATGGGCTTTTCGCCGGAGAAGATATTGTTGTCAGTTATTTTGTGAAGATCAGGGAAGACGGCGATGGAGTTGGGGTTGGTGAACCACTTTTCGAGATCGGGATTGGAACCATTTGGTGCTGTTAATTTGTAAGGGCGAAGTTTACCGGAAGCGAAAGGATCAATCCCTAGGATGCGAATCCATCCTGTTTTGACATCTGGTGTAGTGGCAATGAATTCGAAAACAGGAGTGGCTTCTTGAATTCCTTCGATGGATTGAATTTTTGTGATAATGTGGTCGGGAATTCTGCCACGGATTTCGAGGTCTGCTTGACCGGAGACGAGGCGGACAGTGGAACGAAAGGATTCGACAGCGCTGCGATTGGACAAGTGAATAGCCGCAACGACACCCACACCGAGTGCGATGCTGCTGAGGTTGATTAGGGTAAAAAGTCGATGCTTGAGAACGACTCGTCCAACGAGGCGATAAAAGAGCAGGAGGAGATTTTGTAAAAGGATGAGTTTATCGAGGTATAGGATTTTCACGTCATAGATTCGTTTAAGTTTTGCTAGTGAAGTGATGTTGGGAAGTGGAGAGGGACTAGTGCCAGTTGTTAGGTTGACAGATAGGGAGGAGAGGTAGGGAGAAAGCTATAAAGAAATACGGCGTTTGGTGCTTTGAGAGGCGAGAAGAAAGAAGTTTTTTAGCCCCTTTTTTAGGATTTGAAGGTCTGTAATTGTAACGACTTGAGGGGAAGACTGGTAAATAGGACTAGGGGAAATTTGGTGAAGGTAGTTGCTCGAGGATTTTGCGAGCAAGTAAGCAATCTTCGGCGATTTGGGTGCGGAGTTGGTCGAGTGAGGCGAACTTTATTTCGTTGCGTATTTTCTGAACGAAGCGAATTTCAAGTGGCTTATCGTAGATTTCTCGTGAAAAATTGAGGATATGGACCTCAAGTAAGCGGTGTTTGGAGTGCGGGTCAATAGTTGGGCGAAGGCCGATGTTAGCGACAGCGGGGAGCCAATGGGAATGAGGAGGTCTTGCAAAAGCGGCATAGACGCCATCTGGAGGGAGTGCGTAATTGTCAGCAGGGAGGTTAGCAGTTGGGAATCCGATTTGGCGGCCAAGTTGTGCGCCTCTGATGATATTGAGGCGAATGGTGTGTGGTCTTCCTAAAAGAGTGTCTGCTAGAGAGAAATTGGCTGAGAGGATGGCTTGGCGGATTCGGGTGCTGCTGATGGGGATGCCGTCATGGTGGACAAAAGGAGCCTTAGTGACGATAAGGTTGAATTGCTGAGCAATTGATTGGAGGTGGGCCATGTTCCCTTTTCGTTCAGAACCGAAGGTCCAGTTTTCGCCTGCGCAGATGCCCCGGACTTTTTGGGTGGAGGTGATTTTGGTAAGGAAGTCGTTCCAAGGTGTAGCAGCTAGTTGCGGATCGAAGGGAATTTCGAGGATGAGCTTTGCGCCGAATTTGGCGAGCAACTCGAGTTTTTGCTCGCGCGGTGTAATGAGGGGTGGAGCGAGTGAGGGGTTACACAGGACAGTGACGGGGTGGGGGTTGAAGGTAAGGACGCCAGGTATAGCTTGAATCTGACTGGAAATTTGGATTGCGAGGTTAAGAATTGAGCGGTGGCCTAGGTGGACACCATCGAAGACACCTGCAGCCAGGACACAAGGTGGAGCTGTGGAGAGGAAATTATCGATGTCTTGGTAAAGAATCATTTGCGGATTTGGGAGCGCAGAAATTCCACAAAATTTTTTAGGATACCAAGGCCGACGGTTTGGCTTTTTTCGGGGTGGAATTGGACAGCCTGAATGGGGCCGCACCCGGCTGCTGCGGCGAAGCGTTCACCAGCGTATTCGCACCAAGCTGTAATGATGCCGGTATCATGCGGGATGGGACGATAGGAATGAACAAAATAGACAAAGGAGCCTTGATTTGAAGGAGTGAAAAGAGGAGAACTTGATCCTAAATAAATTTGATTCCAACCGATGTGAGGAATTTTTACACCGGGTTTGGAGGGGAAACGGCGGACGGTGCCTTTCCAGTAAGCAAGTCCTTGGATGCCAGGGCTTTCTTCACTTTGTTCGAAGAGGATTTGATAGCCGAGGCATATGCCGAGGTAGGGGCGTTGGTCGTTGAGCCAGTTGAGAAGGTGGTTCCAGAAGCCACGTATTTGGAGGCCAGCGATGCAATCACCAAAGGCACCGACACCAGGTAAGACGAGAGCGTCGAAGGATGGGAATTGGTCTGGGGAAGAGAGGATGGTGACGTTGGCGCCAACGGATTGTAGGGCGCGGAAGACGCTTCGGAGATTTCCGCGGCCGTAGTCTATGAGAGCGATTTTTGGGGAGGTATTGGAATAGGGGGAACATGTTGGAGAGGAGGGGAGGGTGATAGTTGATGGATTGGAGGAGGAGTTCACGAGGAGGAGGTTTTTAAAGGGAGCCTTTCGTGCTTGGTATGCCAGGGACAAATGGGTCGAATTGGATGGCCATTCGGAGAGCACGGCCGATACCTTTGAAGATTGCTTCTGCTGCGTGGTGGGAATCGCGACCTTCAAGTAAGTCAATGTGAAGAGTAATAGCTGCGTTTGTTGCCAGAGCGCGGGAGAATTCTTCGACGAGTTGGAAGGGGAATTGGCCGACAGGAGGGAAATCTCGGATTGTGGAGAAGCGGAGGAATGGTCTGCCGCTGCAGTCTAAGACCACGCGAGCAAGAGCTTCATCCATTGGGAGATAAATCCAGCCGTAACGTTGGATGGAGCGTTTGTCGCCGAGGGCTTGTGAGATTGCAGAACCGAGGGTGATGCCTGTGTCTTCGACGGTATGGTGGAAATCTACATTGAGGTCACCTTTTGAGGAGATTTCTGCGTCGAAGAGAGCATGGGAACATAAGAGTGTAAGCATGTGATCGAAGAAACCTATGCCTGTAGAGATTTGGGTTTGGCCGGTGCCGTCGAGGTTGATGGAAATATTGACGGAAGTTTCCTTCGTTTGGCGGTGAATGGAGGCGGTGCGTGATTTGAAAGGAGAATGTGATGGATGAGAGGTCATGTGATGAGGAATTTTGGGCGTAGTTTGTGCGTGTGAGGAAGGGGATTTCAAGATGGTGGAATGGTTGGGGGAGGTTTTATTGTGGATGTTGATGTAACTATTGAAGGGCGTGATTGAATGCAGAATTTGGCGAGCCAGAGAGCGAAGATGAGGGTGAGGAGGGCTTTGAGCCAAAGGTTGGTCCAATTGTGAATGGGTCCGTAACTGTCGGAGCCGAGAGAAAGTAAATAAAGGGCGAGGACTATGGGGGTGGCTGTTTTATCGGAGATTTGGATTGTTTTTGTTTGGTTTGAGGGACGAGAACAGGAGGAGTGTGCGAGGATGGGGGAGGAAGGAAGTGGGGGAGTGGATGTTTTTAATGCTGGGAGAGATAGGAGAGCAGTCAACCAGGCGACAGAAGGTGTGAGTAGGATGTAAGAATTGGCTTCGGTTCTTGGATTGAAGAGCATGAGGTAGGTTGTCGCAAGTGCGAGGGTGAGGAACTCGCGGAGTGGGGATGGGTGATTGCGAGTTGCTGACCAGGCGAGTGCCAAGGTAACTAAGGCGGCGACGGATCGTAGGAGAAACCAAAATGTTTGCGGGAGGTGAATTCCGAGGGTTCTCGCGAGGCCTGTGAGGTCGCAATATTCGTGGGCAATATGCAAGGTTGAGGATATTAGGACGTGGGAGAATGAGGTGTATTGATTGAGGACATAGGAGGGCTTTGGATGAATGAAAGGGGCGAGCAGGAAAAGGCAAGTTCCGAAGAGTGTTGGTAGCAGGAATCTTGGGAAAACTGTTGCAACGAGGAGGAGGAAGATGAGCGCATGTGGTTTGAGGGCAGTGGCTAGGAGGAGGAGGAGGAGAGGGCGGATGGTGAGATTTCGAGAGAGGTCAATAGTGGCGTGGAGGAGAAGGGCGCTGAGGAGGAGGTTCATTTGGCCGTTTGCTGCGCTTGCAAAGCTGGACGGGATGGTAAGGATTGAGAGGAGGGCGAAGGTATTAGTGGAGGGATAAGCTGGTAGGATTTTTGCTGAACGCCAGATAGCCCAAGCGAGAGTGGTGAGGCTGACGATTCGCCAAAGCGGTTCGCCGATGCGTTTTGGTGGTAGAACAAAAGGGGTGTAGATGATGGCTGCGTGTGGGAGGTAAAGGAAACCGGACTTTTTGCTGATGTAGATGGATTGTTCGCCATGCCACCATTTTTCTGCTGCTTGGCGGTAGTTGGGAGTTACCGTGCGTTTATCGGGGTGGATAGCTACGAGGGAGGCGAGGATAAGTGCGTAGATCAGCCAGATTAGCCATGCGGTTTTGGCACTATGTGGGGATGTTGCCCAGCGAGCAAAACGTAAGTAAGGGGAGGTAATTGAACGAAGTGATAATGTTGTCCGCATAAGAATTTAATAATAGATAAGAATATCAAAAAACTTTTTGGGTTTTACGAGAGGTTTTGAGGTTGGGATGTGGGAAGGCCGGACCGCTAATTGGCGGGAGAATTTTATAAAGTATGGAGGATTGGGGTGAGGGTAAGGGGTATGGAAGGTGTGGGGATTGGCCCAAGGAGGGAGATTTTTGGAATATTGGGGGCTGGAGGTGATGGAATTGATTGGAAATGACAAGTATGTCCGTTATTTTTTTTAAATGAAATTTAATTTAGATAAATTTGTTTATTATTTTGTATCAAGGGAGGGAAGTATCGGAGGAGGAGTTGGATTTCGGTGGGGGATATTCCGCCTGGGACATAGAGGATTCCATCGCGGATGGGGCGGTCTATTTTGAGGGTTGTCAGTAATCTGTTATTGAAAAGGACGACGACGGATTGAGTTTGGTTTGAGGAGGAGACGGCTTCCCAGGAGCGGGAGGCGTGTGAGTTGAGTTTGAAGTAAGCGCCGAAGGAGCCGTCTGCTGCTGGAATAGGGTGGAGTGCGATGATATGGCGTTCGTCGAAGATAGGTATTTTTTCCAAAGTAATAAAACCCGAGGGAGTTGGAGCTGGGTAACGGATAGAGAAGGGGGGGGGTAGGGAGGGGGGGGCAACGGCATGGACGCTTAAGGGGAATGGGGGGCGTTTTTTTGTGGCTGCCGAGGAAATGGTTGGTGCGATGAGGAGCAATGAGAGGATGAGAAGGAGAGCAGGGTTCATGTTTTTGAAGGATTATGGAGCTGTTTTTTGGTCGAGAGAGGAGAAAAAATTTTGACGTTGGGAGAGAAATTTGGGAAGATAGGGGGATATGAAGTGTCTTCCTCCCTGTGTGCTTGCTTTGTTTGTTTTTGGGTTGGGTTTAGGAATGGCGGAGCCTGTGGTTGAATTAACAAATCATACGTTGTTGGGGAAGACATTGTCTGCCAATTCGGTGGTGACACGTGGGCGATGGGGGACGCCGATGATGCCTAATCGAGTTTGCGGGTATAGTTTGAAAGAAGAGATAGTGGAGGAGTTTGTTAAGAGGAGCTTGTTTTTGCCGCCGGCGAAAGGGGATAAGGTTTATGTGCCTGAGAAAAAATGAGGGGAATGGTTAGAAATTAGGACCGATATGTTACTTGGTCTAGATTGTGTTAGTTGGAGAGTATTTTTGTTGAATATTTTTAAGGTTTTTATTGATTGGTGTGCGAGTGGTGTGAAGTGGGGTGTATTTTTTTTAGTTGCGGGAGGTGTTATGGGTTCATTGGTTGGTTTGTATGGGCAGAATCAGACCGGGCCGAAGAATTTGCTGATGAATCCCGGGTTTGAGCGGTATTCGACAGTGGATGTGTCTTGGTATGGGACTGCGAAGGATGGATCTATCCGGGGTATGCAAGGAGGGTTGCCGATATTGTCAATGACGGGGGAAATTGTTGAAACACCGATGCCTGTTTCTGTGGCGGCTGGAGATTTGAATGGGGATGGGCTGGAGGATTTGGTAGTGGGTAATGTGAATGGGTATCTGCATGTTTTTTTTAACCAGGGGACGAAGGAGGAACCGAAGTTTGGTTATGGGGAGATTATTCCAATATTCCTTGGCCCCAGCAGGCGTTGGCAGGCGCCGCGCGTGCATTTGGCGGATCCCGGAAAGGCAGGGAAGTTGGATTTATTTATAGGGACGTATGGTGGGGATATTCTGAGGATACCGAATTCGGGAAGTAATACAGCGCCGGATTATCGTCCGCAGCCAAAATTGGAAAGTTTTGTTATCCCGACTACGAAGGATGGGCGGCGATGGGGGAATGTTTTTGCGCCGTTTCTGTATGATTTCAATCGGGATGGGAAAGTGGATTTGTTAATTGGGGAAGGTTCCTATTCAGCAAATAGTGTGCATATATTCTTGAACCAAGCGACGGGTGTTTCTCTGCGATTTGATGAAGAGAATCGTCATGTTTTGGCGTATGGGATGGGGCGGGACCAGTTATCGCCTGTTGTAGTGGACTATGATGAGGATGGGAACCCGGATTTGTTGGTTTCAGATAGTTCTGGGCAAATTGGGTTGTATAGCTCGACAGTGAAGCCGAAGGATGCTGCGGTGGAGCAGGATATACAATTGACAGCCCAAGCGGGAGGTAAGGTTGCACAAGGGGGAAGCTGGAATCCGGGGGAGCATATTCCATTTGTTCAGTATTTGGAGTCACAAGGTAGGCCGTTAAAATTTACAGGGATTACGTCAATTGGGAAGTGTGATTTGAATGGGGATGGGCTTTTTGATTTAGTTGTTGGGCAGAGTAGCGGACAAGTTTCATGGGTTCGGAACAGTGGGGAGAAGGGAGCACCGAAGTTTGAGCAACCTGTTGTGCTGAAAGGGGAGCCTGCGCGGCAGGTTTATCCACCGACATCGTGGACGATAGGAATGAATTTGGAGCGTGGGAATTTTTTTGCGACAGCTACAACAGTTAGCAACGAAGAGGACGCGAATTTAAAAGCTCCAGAAGGGAAACGTGCTTTGCGGATATTTTTTTCTGAGAATAAAAATGCGATTTTGAAAACGCCAATTAGTTACATACCACAACCTGGACAGGATGGTAAGCCAGTGCCGCCGAATCGGTTTTTTATACAGTTGACTTCCATACCGATAGAGTTGGGCAAGAAGTATGAGTTGGTATTTCAGACGCGTGGGTCTGGGGTGACGAATTCTGTGATTAATTTTGAATTTGAGCGGGCGATTAAACAAACAGAGGATCAGGTGATACGGAGGGCAGGGAGGCAGGAGGTCATAAAGGGGAAATGGTTAACTGAGAAAGGGGGGCTTGAGAATGTGGTTTTTTCTGTTGGAGGTGGGTGGTCTACGATACGGAATACGATTACCGTGGCATTTAAGGAGAAGGATTTGAATGATCGAGAGAAGGGAACGGATGGGGGGCGTTTACGTGCGGATTTGCGGTTACATTTTGAGTTAAGTGCTGGGAAGGGGGAAATTTATTTTGATGATTTTCAGTTGGTTGAGCGCTAATGCGCTCGGCATTTGTTTTGGGGGCGGGATATGGGACGCGACTTCGTCCGCTTACCGATAATTTGCCGAAGCCATTGGTTCCTGTTTTCAATAAGGCTTTGATCGAATATGTCCTGGATGGTTTGATTGCGAGAGGGTTTGAGCGATTTGCAATTAATACGCACTATTTGGCTGAAAGGTGGAAGGAGAAATTTGGGGTATTTGATGGGAAGAGTGAGTATCGGGGATGTGAGGTGTTTTTGTTTTACGAACGGGAATTGTTGGACACTGGTGGTGGGTTGAAGAATATCGAGTCGTTTATCCAGAACGATGGTTTGCTTGTATGGAATGGGGATGTTCTGTGTGATGCTAGTTTGGAAGGTTTGGTGGGGCGGCATGAGGAAGCGGGATTTGCTGTTACTCTTGGTTTGCGGAGGGGAGGGGGACCGTTGAGTGTGAGTTTTGATAGTGCGGAGGGAGTTGTAAGGGATATTCGGGGGTGTCTGGGTAGAAGGGGGGATGTGGAGTGTTTATTTGCTGGCATATATGCGGTTAGGCCGGAAGTTTTGCGATGGATACCGCCTGGGCGCCCCTATTCGATTGTGACGGCATTGGTTGAGATGCTTCGAGCGGGTTTCCAGATTGGCGGAGTGATTTTGGAGGATGGGCTGTGGAGCGATTTGGGGACAGTTGAGTCGTATTTAGAAGCCCACCATTTTATTAAAGAGAAGGGGTATCGGTTGGAATATGCGCTGCGAGAGCCGTTACGGTTTTTACCTAAAGGGATGGGATGGCGCGAAGGGTGGGGAGGATTTGTTTCGATAGGGGATGGGTCAATTGTGGAGGAGGAGGTGTTTTTAGAGGATACAGTTGTCTGGCCTGGATCTTGTATTAGGAGTGGCAGTAGGTTGAGGAGATGTGTGGTGGTTGGAGGGAAGGAAGTAAGAGGGGTGCATGAGAGGGAGGTTTTATAATGAAAAGGGAGGTGCGATTAAGAATTAGTCGGGGCAGTAGAGGATGAGGACAATGGAGGATTTTGAGGGGTTAGTGTTTCGAGGAAGTTGAGTTGAGAAGAAGAAGGAGGAGGTGTGATATTGAATTTGAGGTAAGCGCGACGAAGAGCGATACGCCCTTGGGAGGTGCGAGCAATGAAACCTTGCTGGATGAGGTAGGGCTCGTGCACTTCTTCGATGGTGTCTGGTTCTTCTCCGATGGCTACGGCGAGGGAGTTGAGGCCGACTGGGCCGCCGTTGAAGTGTTGGATGATGCACTGGAGGATGCGGAGGTCCATTTCATCGAGGCCGTCGGAATCAATTTCGAGAAGTTTGAGTGCGGTTGAGGCGACAGTGTCGTCAATTAAATTAGAGGCGCGGACTTGAGCGAAATCGCGGCACCAGCGGAGGAGGTTGTTAGCGATGCGGGGAGTGCCTCTGGAACGGTTTGCGATTTGGAGAGCGCCTTCCGGGGTGCAGGGGATATTAAGGATTCTGGCACTGCGGAGGACGATTTCCTGCAATTCGGAGACGTTGTAATAATCGAGGCGACAGTTCATTCCGAACCTTGAACGGAGGGGAGCACTGACCATGCCAGAACGAGTAGTGGCCCCGATGAGTGTGAAGTGATTGAGGTTGAGACGGATGCTGCGTGCGTTTGGACCTTGGTCTATGACGATGTCGAGGTGAAAGTCTTCTATGGCTGGGTAGAGGTATTCCTCGATAGCAGGCTGGAGGCGGTGGATTTCGTCAATAAAGAGGATGGAGCCGTGCGAGAGGTTTGTGAGGATTCCTGCGAGGTCGCCAGCTTTTTCGAGGGTTGGGCCGCTTGTGGTTTTTATTTCGACGCCCATAGCGTTTGCGAGGATGTAGGCGAGGGTGGTTTTGCCGAGGCCAGGAGGGCCAGATAGGAGGATGTGTTGTAGCGGATCGCCGCGAGCTTTTGCAGCTTCGACCATGAGCTGGAGGCGTTCTACGGTTTTTTTCTGTCCGCAGAAGTCCTGAAAGAAAGGGGGGCGTAGGGAAGCTTCGAAGGATTCGTCGGTTTTTGTTGTGAAGTTTTTTTGGCTGTTCGATTTTTCTGGCATTATGGATTGGGACGATTTGCGGTGATCAGACCTTGAGGTTCCCAATGCTGGGTGATTTGGACGGGAGTCCCGATTGGAGCGATGGAGAAGATTTTTTGTGCTGCTGTTCGTGGGATGCGGATGCAACCGTGAGAAGCAGGTCGGCCTGGGATGTGGCCGACGTGGAGGCCAACGCCATCATTGGTTAACCGCATCCAAAAAGGCATTGGCGAGCCGACGAATTGGCCTCCCTCTGGTATAATGGCTGTGCGGAGGTCGGCATCGGGATTGATGACTTTGCCCTCCGCATCGAGAATTTTGCCATATAAATTTGAGCTATAGGTCTTTTTTTTCTCAATAATTGTGAAATTTCCGGTTGGTGTTGGGAAGGAGCGTCTGCCGGTTGCAACAGGGAAATCAAGAGCTACCAGCGGACCGGCGGTTAGATAGCCACGCTGGTTATCAATGGAAATGATTATAATTGGAGGGGATTGGGAGGGGATAATTTTAAGGATATCCTCATCTACAAAAGTATTTTTTTTCCAGTTTTGGGAGCTACGGAATAAGGAGAGTTTTTGGAGGTTTTGTTGTTGTAAGATGAGGAAATGGTCCTTTTTTTGTTTTTGTCTGAAGTTGGCGAAGGGGGGGAGTGTTGAACAGGAGGTAAAAAGAGTAAGGAGGAGTAAGAGGGGAGAGAAAAAAAGGAGAGAAGTGTGTATCATTTGAGGAAAATGTTTTTGGAATCGTTGAGGGATTTTGGTTAAAAGGGGCATGCTGAATATGCCACGAGGAGTTGGAGACCTCCAGATGAAACGCTGAAGAAGCCAAGAGGAGAAACGAAATGTCACCGAGTGCTGAAATGATGGAGGAGATGATCGAGACGCCGCTTACGAGGTGCCGGGAGCAAATAATGAAATATATTACGGAACGGCGTTTTTCGGAATTGCGGAGTTTTTGTCAACTTTGGGAACCGGTTCAGATAGCGAAGATATTGTCCACTTTGCCGGATGAGATGGAGGCCGTGGCTTTTCGAGTTTTGCCGAAGCGTGTTGGAGCCCAGGCATTTGATTATTTGGAGGTGGAGGATCAGTTGCGGTTGTTGCACGCGTTAGGGACGAAAGATGTAGCCGGGATATTGGACGAGATGTCGCCAGATGATCGGACAGCACTTCTAGAGGAATTGCCATCAAGCATCCAGCAGCAGTTGTTGTCGCTCTTGGATGCGGAGGAACGGGAGGTAGCTAAAACATTACTAGGCTATCCAAAAGGGAGCATTGGGCGATTGATGACGCCGGATTATGTTTCCCTGAATGGAGAGATGACGGTTGCAGAGGCGTTGGCCTATATTCGACAGCATGCTCCTGATAGCGATACGATAAATGTGGTTTATATAGTGGATGAGCGGAGGCGGCTTGTAGATGGGATACGGATACGGAAGTTGTTGTTGGCGCATCCTGAGCAAAAAGTAAAGGAGCTTGCTTCGAAAGGTTGTGTGAGTTTGTTTGCTGGTGATCCTGCTGAGAAGGCAGTTGAGGCGTTTCGGGGGACGGATTTTTATGCTTTGCCGGTTGTGACTTCAACGGGAAAGATGGTGGGGATCGTAACAGTGGATGATGTGTTGGACTTGGCGGAGGAAAGGGCAACAAGGGAGATGCAGTTGGTGGGTGGGTCTGCTGAATTGGATGCGCCTTATTTGGATACGAGTATTCCAAGGATGCTTTTAAAGCGTGGACCTTGGTTGGTGGTTTTGTTTTTGGGAGGCATGTTGACAGCAAACGCGATGAGTGTTTTTGAAGGGGAGATAGAGAAGGCAGTAGTTTTGACAATTTTTTTGCCATTAATAATAGCGAGCGGAGGGAATTCAGGCTCGCAGGCGGCTACCTTGATAATTCGGTCGATGGGGACAGGGGAGTTAAGATTGCAAGATTGGTGGAGAGTCTTTCGCCGGGAAATATTGACGGGATTTTTGTTGGGAGTAATATTAGGGGTGATTGGAATGATGCGGGTAGCCGTGGAAGGAACGTTAACGGATAATTTAACACAGCATTGGCTTTTAATTGGGTTGACGGTATGTTTTTCGTTAATTGGGGTTGTGTTGTGGGGGAGTCTGGTTGGGGCGATGTTGCCTTTTATTTTGAGGAGGATTGGTTTGGACCCAGCAACATCGAGTGCGCCGTTTGTTTCGACGTTTGTGGATGTGACGGGGATAGTGATTTATTTTAGCGTTGCGTCGTCGCTTTTGCGCGGGACTTTGCTCTGAATGCGTTAAAATTTTCGATAGCGCTGTAATTCTTGTGCAAGATGGAGAGAAATAATGCCGAATTTGTAGGTGGGGGAGTTTTTTGCCCTATTGAGGAGGCGTTGGAGGCATTGAAGCGAGGGGAGATGGTTGTAGTGGTTGATGATGAGGACCGGGAGAACGAAGGGGATTTGGTAGCTGCTGCAGAAAAGGTTACTCCGGAGGTGGTAAATTTTATGACATTGCATGGGCGGGGGCTTCTGTGTGTTCCGATTACCATGGAGAGGGCAGCGCAGTTGGGTTTGCAGCGGATGGTCCCTCACAATCGCGAGATGTATAAGACGGATTTTACGGTTTCGGTAGATGCGGCAAGAGGAATAACGACAGGGATAAGTGCAGCGGATCGGGCGAAGACAATTCGAGTTTTGGCATCGAAGGAATCTCGGCCTGAGGACTTGGTTCAGCCTGGGCACGTGTTTCCATTGCAAGCGAAGGAGGGAGGGGTTTTGCGACGAGCTGGACATACGGAGGCGGCCGTGGATCTGGCTCGGTTGGCTGGGCTGGATCCGAGTGGGGTGATTTGTGAGATATTGAATGAGGATGGAACGATGGCAAGGCTGCCGGATTTAGAGAAGTTTTGCCGGCGACATGGGTTGAAGATGTGTTCGATTCAGGATTTGATTTCGTATCGGCGAAGGAGTGAGAAACTGATCGAGCGGGAGCAAGTTGTTCGTCTTCCGACAGAGTTTGGGGATTTTGATTTGTATTTGTTTCGGTCGAAATTAGATGGGCAGAATCATGTGGCGTTAGTAAAAGGGGAGGTGGGTGATGGGGAGCCTGTGCTTGTAAGGGTGCATAGTGAGTGCTTAACGGGAGATGTGTTTGGATCGAGGAGATGCGATTGTGGGCCTCAGTTGCGACTAGCGATGAGATTGATTGAGGAGGAAAGGAAAGGAGTTTTAGTGTATATGCGACAAGAGGGGAGGGGGATTGGACTTGGGCCAAAAATTCATGCCTACAAATTGCAGGAACAGGGCTTGGATACCGTGGAAGCAAACGAACGGTTAGGTTTTCCTATGGATTTGCGGGAGTATGGGCTTGGCGCTCAGATTTTGGCGGATTTGGGAATTAAAAAGATTCGCTTGCTTACGAATAATCCACGGAAGGTCGTAGGATTGGAGGGATATGGGATGGAAATAGTGGAGAGGTTGCCTTTGAAGGGGGAAGTTAATCCATTCAATGAACGTTATTTGATGACAAAACGAGTTAAGATGGGGCACTGGATTTAGGTTTAAAATTAGACCAATTTATCTTTATTTTTATTTTTTGGATATTAGTTGTGGGTTTAGTGAGAGCAATTGATCTATTCGGCCTTGGCGGAGAGGGGGAATTGGTATAAAGGGTTCAAGTAAAAAGCGACAAATGAGGATATTGGTGACAGGCGGAGCTGGTTTTTTGGGTTCGCATATTTGTGAGAGGTTGTTGGAAGGAGGGCATGAGGTTTTGTGCTTAGACAATTTTTTTACAGGGGCGAAAGAGAATGTGATGCACTTGATGGGGAATCCGAGATTTGAGTTGATTCGACATGATATCATAGATCCGTTTAAGGCGGAGGTGGATCGGATTTACAACTTGGCATGTCCTGCATCTCCGCCTCATTATCAGTATAACCCAATAAAAACGATAAAGACGTCTGTTTTAGGAGCGATAAATTGTTTAGGATTGGCGAAGAGGCTGCGTGCGCGAGTGTTGCAGGCTTCGACTTCAGAGGTTTACGGGGACCCACAGGTTCATCCTCAACCGGAGAGTTATTGGGGAAATGTAAATCCGATTGGTAAGAGATCGTGTTACGATGAAGGGAAAAGATGCGCGGAAACACTTTTTTTCGATTATCATCGGGAAAATCGGGTGGATATCCGTGTAGTTCGGATTTTCAATACTTATGGGCCGCGGATGCATCCAAACGATGGACGCGTCGTTTCGAATTTTATCGTGCAAGCATTAAAGGGTGAGGATTTAACAGTCTATGGAGATGGGAGGCAAACGAGGTCTTTTTGTTATGTGGATGATTTGGTTGAGGGGATTATGCTTTTTATGGAGCAGACGGAAACTGTTGGGCCTCTGAACTTAGGGAATCCTGCAGAGTTTACAATGTTGGAGCTGGCGGAATTGGTTTTGAGGAAGATTGGGGGTAGATCGAAAATAATCTATCGGCCTTTGCCACCGGATGATCCTCGGCAGAGGAGGCCGGATATTTCCTTGGCCAAGAAAGTGATGGGGTGGGAGCCGAAGGTGACATTGGAGGAGGGAATTGAAAGGACAATAGATTATTTCCGCCGGAAGTTGGGTTTGAATTGAGTGCTTTGAAAAGCTTTTTCAGAAAGACGAGAAAAAGGAAGGATTAAAAGTATGAAATTATGTTGCATGGGAGCTGGATACGTGGGAGGTCCTACGATGGCAATGATTGCGTATAAGTGCCCGGACATACAAGTGACTGTTGTGGACGTGAATGAGGAGAAGATAGCTGCTTGGAATTCGGATGAATTGCCTGTTTATGAGCCAGGTTTGTTTGAGATAGTGAAGGATGTGCGAGGGGTTAATTTGTTTTTTTCGACTGATGTTGAGGGAGCTGTTGCGGAAGCGGATATGGTATTTGTGTGCGTAGGCACCCCGACGAAGAAGAAAGGTGTGGGAGCAGGTCAGGCAGCAGATTTACAATATGTTGAAGCAGCGGCACGGGTCATAGCACGGGTAAGTAAAACGCCGAAGATAGTTGTGGAGAAAAGCACAATACCGGTTCGAACAGCAGAAGCAATCGGAACAATACTGAAAGCAAATTCAGGGGTTGGAAAGTTCCAGGTTTTGTCGAACCCTGAATTTTTAGCTGAAGGGACAGCGATAAGGGATTTGCTCGAACCTGATCGGGTGTTAATTGGAGGGGAGCGCAGTAGGGAGGGAGATGTTGCAGTTGAACGACTTGCAAGTATCTATGCCCGTTGGGTTCCGCGGGAGAAAATTATAACGACAAATTTGTGGTCGTCGGAATTATCAAAGTTAGTGGCGAATGCTTTTTTGGCACAAAGAGTATCCTCGATTAATGCGGTATCTGCACTGTGCGAAGTGACTGGGGCGGATGTTGATGAGGTTGCCCGAGCGATTGGAATGGATTCGCGGATTGGGCCCAAATTTTTGCGAGCATCGGTGGGTTTTGGTGGTTCATGTTTTCAGAAAGACATTTTGAATTTGAGTTACTTGTGTGAGCACTTTGGATTGCCGATGGTAGCTAGGTATTGGCAGAGTGTTGTTCATATGAACGATTGGCAAAAGAATCGTTTTCGGCACAAGATAGTTAGGGAGATGTTTAATACTGTTGCAGGGAAACGGGTCGCGGTTTTAGGATTTGCTTTTAAGAAAGATACAAACGATACAAGGGAGAGTCCTGCGATAGATGTGTGTCGGGGGTTATTGGAAGAGGGTGCGGTTGTTGCAGTTTATGATCCAAAGGTTTCGCGGGAAGTGATTGTGAGAGAACTTGATGGGGTTGGAGGGGAAAGGGATTTAAGTTTGGAGGTATGTGGAAGTGCGATAGAAGCAGTGCAAGGGGCACATGCTATTGCGATCCTGACGGAATGGGATGAATTTCGAGGGCTGCCTTACGAAGAGTTTTATAAAGTTATGTTGAAGCCACCGTTTTTGTTTGATGGAAGAAATCTTTTGGATCACGAGCGGTTGGTAAAGATTGGCTTCCGGGTTTATCCAATAGGGAAACCGCCGCTAATACTGGAGCAATCTGCTAATTGAGATAATGGAAGGAAGAGGTTAATGGAAGACGTTATAGTTGTTACTGGAGGTGCGGGTTTTATTGGAGCGAATTTTGTTCTTTCGTGGTTGGAGGAAGAGGGTAGGGCTATAGTGAATCTTGATAAGCTTACGTATGCAGGGAACTTACGAAGCTTAGAACAGGTGATGTCGGATGAACGGCATATTTTTATTCGCGGGGATATTGGCGACCGCGCTTGTGTGGAGGGTATTTTTCGTATGTATCGGCCATGGGCGGTTGTGAATTTTGCGGCGGAGTCGCACGTTGATCGCTCAATTCATGGGCCGAGGGATTTTATTGAGACGAATGTTTTGGGAACCTTTGAGTTGTTGGAATGTGTTCGTGCATATTGGACGGAGTTATCTTCTGATGAAAAGAGAAGGTTTCGTTTCCTCCACGTTTCCACAGACGAAGTTTACGGTTCTCTTCATCCGAATGACCCGCCTTTTTCGGAAGAATCGCGATACCAGCCAAACAGTCCTTATTCAGCATCAAAGGCTGCTAGCGATCATCTTGTGAGGGCATATGGCCATACATATGGCCTTCCTGTATTGACGACCAATTGCTCGAATAACTATGGTCCGTTGCAATTTCCGGAGAAACTAATTCCTCTGATGATTGTCAATGCTTTGGAGTTAAAGGAGTTACCTGTGTATGGCGACGGCCAGCAAATAAGGGACTGGTTATATGTTCGTGACCATTGCGCTGCCATTCGAATGGTTCTGAGGGGTGGGCGTCCGAGTGAGGTTTACAATATTGGAGGGTGGAACGAGATGAAGAATCTGGATGTGGTGGAGAGGATTTGCGGGTTGTTGGATGAGATGAAACCGAGAGCGGATGGCAAAAGTTATAGGGAACAAATACGATTTGTGAAGGATCGACCTGGACATGACCGAAGATATGCGATAAATGCATCCAAAATACAAAGAGAAATCGGCTGGAAACCAAAAGAAACCTTTGAGTCAGGTCTTCGGAAGACAGTTGAGTGGTATTTGAACAACATGGAATGGGTGAACGAAGTTCGGACAGGAGCCTACCGCGATTGGATAGAAAAGAATTATGGCAGTCGGTAGCATGTTTGATGGTTTTTTTATGAGTTAGTTGAATTAATCTGAGATAAGGGTTTAATTGAAATCAAAGAATTTAGGAAAAAGACTTATGAATCCAAAGTTAGTTGATGAAGCATTAAAGATTGTTGGGAATCCGAATTTGCTGACGAACATAGTTTCTTTACGAGTTCGGCAACTTTGCAGGGAGGAACGTCCTTTGGTAGAGGTCAAAAGTGTCAGTGAAGATTTTTCTGATATAGCTTTGAGGGAAATTATTGAGGGGAAGTTAAGATGGCGTCAGGCACCGCAGAAGCGTGCGGCTTAGGTCGGCAGTGGGAAAATTGTTTGCTAATGGAATGAAGGGTTTTGGGGTATGGGAGGTGACATAGCAACAAATCGAAAAGGATATAGGGACTTCCATATTCGAGAGCGTATTGAAGCCGGGATTGAGCTTCGGGGAACAGAAGTTAAATCCATTCGGGCTGGAGGGGTTGATATAGCTGGGGCGTTTGCTCGGGTAGAGAACGGAGAGGTTTTCGTTTATGGTATGGGTATTCCACCTTACGAGCGTGCCAGCCATGAACAACATGAACCCAAAAGGGTTCGGCGTTTATTGTTGCATAGGAGGGAGATAGAACGTCTTTTCGAAGCATCTAACATCAAAGGGAACGCGATTTTGCCTCTTCGTTTGTATTGGAAGGGCGGTCTAGTAAAAGTGGAGTTAGGTATCGGAAAAGGTAAGGACAAAGTTGATCGTCGCGAAGACTTAAAAGAGAAAGCAGTGCAGCGTGAAGTGGAGAGGGTTATTTTAGCAAAAAATAAAAGACGCTAATTGGGTAATAATCAATAATTCTACTTGATTACGTGTGCGGATGAGTTTAATATTTCTCGCCTTTGAAATAGAAATTCTAGCAAAATATGCCAGCGAAGAATGTTCCTCCCAAAGTATCCGATAAGGAAAAGGCGAAGAAAACTAGAGAGGTGCAAAAACAGAGTCAGCTTGCGGATAAAGAGAAAACTGAAGCTGCTAAACAGAGAAAGGTAAAACTGAAAGATAAAGAACTTAAAAATAAGACTTTGAAGTCTAAAAAAGAGACAGTAAAGCAAACACTACCCATAGCTAATCCGAAAGCGCTCAAAAAGGAGGATGGAACAAGGAAAGAAAGAGTTAAAGCCTCTGAACAAAAGAAGGTAGGAACGAAGTCTGAGCAAGAATTTGTAATAACGGAACATACGGAACCGGAGCAGATTTTCGAACAGTCAAAGAAATTTATACCTCCGTTAAAAAAACCGATTGGTTCGGTTTCATCGAAAGTTGTAACGGTGGAAGAAAAGCCATTGCCGCCATCAAAATGGGCTGCTTTTTTGAAGAAACAAAAGCAGCGTTTGTTGGACTTGAAGGATGAGCTTTTAGATTCAATGGATGGAGTAGCGAAGGATGCTTTGAGGAAGAGAGCGGAGGATAGTGAAGCAAATGCTTTTGGTATGCATCAAGCGGATGCTGGAAGCGATGCCTATGATCGTGATTATGCCCTGAATATCCTCTCTAGGGAGCAAAATTCGCTTTACGAAATAGAGGAGGCACTAAAACGGATCGAGGATGGAACATATGGGATTTGCCAAATTTCTGGCAAAAGAATACCGATTGCCCGATTAGAAGCTTTGCCTTTCACGCGATTTACGGTTGAGTGTCAGGCGGAACTTGAGCGACATAATATATTACCGTCGAATTTCCAAAGTGCTGCGTTTTTGGCTCTAGGCGAAGAGGAGGGAGGTGAAGAGGAGGAAGAAACAAATTCAGAAACTAAAGAGTGAAAATTATTTATGAGAGACATCATTATTTTGGAATGCACAGAAGCAAAAGCCGAAGGAAAACCAGCTTCTCGATATGTTACGACTCGAAATAAGAAGAGTCCACGGACACCAGGTAGGCTAGAGAAGAAGAAATACAACCCTTTTCTTCGGCGCCATACAATTCACCGAGAAGTAAAATAAGCAGAAGGAGTTACCGATGCAGCCTAAAAATGCGAAGAGACGTTTGAATTTTCGGCGTGCAAATCGTCCGATGCCACGACGGCGGATTGACATAGCCATCGAGGCTATTGATTATAAAAATCCTGAGCTTTTAAAACGTTTTGTTTCAGAGACAGGTAAGATACTTCCTCGTCGGGTTACTGGGGTGCCTGCTTATTTACACCGAAAAATTACGCGTGAGATCAAACGCGCTCGGGCTATGCTTTTAATGAAGTAGCGGGCTTAATAAATTGGAGAAGACTTGGAGCCTTGTCAGGAGACCAAGGGTTGATATTTTTTGATTGTATAGAGGCACGGTAGGTTTGAACAAAGTTAAGGAGAGCTTGAGCGTCAAGTCCATAACAAAATGAATAGGGTTTGAGGTTTTTTTCAGCAAGAATTAGAAGTCTGCAAGCAGGTCTTGTGCGGGTAAGATGTTTGGGATGAGTAGGATATTCCCAATTTTTTTTTAGGTGAACAAAAGCGCCGGCTAATTGAATGAGTGCTTTGTAGAAAGTTGCAAATGGAGTATTTTTGCTGTTAAGCCATAGGTATTCGAGAGCATCGTGAGCTTCGTAATAAAGTTGTCTTTCAAAAAGACTAATGTATGCGAGAAATTCAATAGGTCCTGAGAGGGAATAAGAGACTTTTATTTTTTCAGTAGAACTTAGGAGCTTTTGGATTTTTTCTTTCTTTTGCAATGGATGTATTAGTTTTTTTCAGATGTTAAAACCTCCAAACGTTTCTTGGCTAGCCAAGCGCGAAGGATACCTTTCATACGTGTAAGAACGTAATAAATAGATTGGCTACGAGCGCGAACGAGTTGGCTGCCGACAATTCGAGGAATAAAATCGTGAGGTAAATCGAGAACCTGTTGAAAGTGAACTCCTTCGAGGCCTCTACAGAGGATAGTCGTCAATGCCTTTGTTAGCGTCTGAACTTTGGGACCGAGGCTAACACGCCAAAAAGTTTGGCCATTAGGATCAATACGCAAGTGAATACCCACAGTGTCAGTGCATTCTTCATCCTTTCTAATGTCTTCAATATCAAATGATTCGCCTGAAATGGGGGCTTGTTTTGAACTTTGATCTGCGTAGTGAATTAACGTTTCTCTTTTTTCCTCTTCGGAAAGAAATTCAAAAAGTTTAATAATTGTTTCAAGTTTTTGTGGTAATGGCGAAAGGTTTTGATGTTGGTTGTTAGTTATCAAATTTCACTAAAAATTAGATTAACCTTTTTCGATGGGCGCGCGGACTCGATTTCCCCATTCGGTCCAAGAACCGTCATAATTTCGGACTTTTTCGAATCCTAGTAACTCAGTTAATACGAACCAGGTATGACTTGAGCGTTCACCGATTCGGCAATAGGCGATAATGTCATCGGATGGATTGAGACCGTTTTGTTCAATATAAATTTTGCGAAGTTCCTCGGCGGATTTGAAGGTGCTGTCTGGATTTACTGCGGTGCGCCAAGGAATGTTTTTTGCACCAGGGATGTGACCGCCACGTAAGACCCCCTCTTGAGGATATTCTGGCATGTGTGTAATTTCTCCTCGGAACTCTCCTGGGGTGCGAACGTCAACGAGAGGCAATCGTGCATTACTATGAGCAAGAGTGTCTTCGAAGAATGCACGAATTTCTGAATCGCGGCGACGTCTTGGAACTGGATAATTGGTGGGAGAAAATTGTGGAAGCGCTCGAGTAAGAGGGCGTCCTTCCTCTATCCATTTATCCCTCCCTCCGTTCATAACGTGAAGCTTTTTGTGACCGAAAAGCCGGAAAACCCAGAAAGCATAACAAGCCCACCAGTTAGACTTGTCTCCATAAAAAACTACCTCTGTATCAGGAGAGATCCCATTTTTGGAACAAAGTGCTGCAAACTGTTCTGGAGAAATGTAGTCCCGGATAGTTGAGTCTTGAAGGTCTGTTGTCCAATCAATATGGACAGCATTTTCAATATGGCCTGTACTATAAAGAAGGACGTCTTCGTTGCTTTCAACAATTCGGACATTTGGGTTGTGGATGTTTTGAGAAACCCACTCGGTGCTTACTACTGCTTCAGGGTTTGCGTAACTAGTCTCAGGATTCATAGTAATAAATAAATTTTCGCCAAATTCATAGAAGTCAAGAGAAAAGTAGATTTTTTTTATCTAGTCGGCATTTCTGATATCAAGGAATGTTTGATAGCCACCACTCAAGTTGAAAGCAGTAAATCCTTTTTGACGGAGAATACGGGTGGCAGTATGGCCCCGAAGACCTACCTGACAATAAACTGCTAGGGGCTTTTCTGTTGGGATATTTTTAATTTTTTGGCGGAGGGAAGAAAGAGGAATATTGATAGAATTTTCGACATGCCCATCTAAAAATTCGTCTTCTTCTCGGACGTCTAAAATTGTGTAGTTTTCCTCTTGGATGCCATCCTTCCAACTAAGGAGTGGGGAATCTTTACGAAGGGAATTTGCTGCGATCATACCTGCAAAATTGATTGCATCTTTGGCTGCTCCGTATTGAGGGGAATAACAGAGTTCGGCCTCTTCAAGGTCGAAAACTGTTGCTCCGAGTTGTAAAGCCATTGCAAGAGTGTCGATTTTTCGGGGAACATCTTCTAAGCCTACTGCTTGTGCGCCGAGTAGTTTACCGTCAGAACGGCGGTAAATTATTTTCATGTGGATGGTTTTTGCGCCAGGGTAGTATGCTACGTGATTTCTTGGGTGGAGATAAGCACATTCAAAATTATCATGCCCAAGTTTGCGTAGAGTTTTTTCACTTAAGCCGGTTGAAGCTGCTGCCATTCCAAAAACACCGCATACTGCTGTTCCTTGAACTCCGCGAAATTTGGCATTGCGGCCGCAGATGACATCGGCAGCAACTCTTCCTTGCCGATTGGCTGGTCCTGCGAGAGGAATTAGCGTCGTTTCACCAGTAAGGAAATCTTTTACTTCTGCTAGATCCCCTACAGCAAAAATACTTTCAATGCTTGTTTGCATATATTCGTTTGTCAAAACTCCACCCCGTGGTCCAATTTTTAAGCCTGCGCTTTTAGCGAGGGTCAAATCTGGGCGAACTCCCAAGGCGATGATAACAATGTCAGCGGGTAAATGATCACCGTTTTTAGTTTTTAAAAGTAAGGAATTGCCATTTTTTAAAATTTCCGTGACGGGCTGTCCAAGAACAAGTTTGACGCCGTTATTCACAACATGGCGTTCAAGAGGACGAACCATTTCTGCATCCATTGGTGGCAAAATCTGCTGTGCCATTTCCACTACAACTACTTCCAAGCCTAAGTGCTTTAGATTTTCGGCCATTTCCAAACCAATGAACCCTCCTCCAGCAACTACAGCCTTCCTAACTTTGTTTTCCTCGATCCACTTTCGGATTCGCTGTGTATCGGGGATTGTTCGCACGGTGAAGACCCCAGGGAGGTCCAAACCGGGTATAGGTGGACGAATTGCTAGAGCTCCGGTTGCCAAAACCAAATGGGTATAATTTTTTTCAAATTCTTCGCCATTACGTAAGTTTCGGACACGCACGACTTTTCGGTGTGCATCAACCGAGATCACTTCGTGCTTCGTCTTTGCGTCTACTCGAAACTTAGCCCAAAACTCTTCAGGAGTAGTAAGCACGAGAGCTGCATCGTTTTGAATTATACCTCCAATTCGATACGGAAGTCCACAATTAGCAAAAGATACATAATCACCTTTTTCGTAAATTGTAATTTCTGCTTCCTCGTCTAAACGGCGCAGTCTTGCTGCACACGATGCTCCCCCAGCAACGCCACCTACAATAATAACATTACGTTTATTGCTCATACGATAACCAGTATTTAACTGTATAGTTTAGTAGTATAAACTCAAACTTCCCTTGCAACTGGAATTTTTTTTCTCCAGCATGGAAAAAACAAAGAAAGTGACATGGAAGTCCTTTTTCTGGCATTGCTGACGATTTTTTTGTATTTAGTAGCTTATTTTACCTATGGCAGATGGCTGGCGCGGCGGATATTTGGACTAGAAGAGAAGCGGATATGTCCTTCTCGAGAACTTTGTGACGACAGGGATTACGTTCCAACGCACCCACTTGTTGTTTTCGGTCACCATTTTACGTCAATTGCTGGAACAGGCCCGATTGTTGGCCCTGCGATTGGAGTGATTTGGGGATGGTTACCGGCGTTGGTGTGGGTGATTCTTGGGCCGATTTTTATTGGTGCTGTTTATGATTTTGCGGCGTTAGTAATGAGCTTAAGGAACCGAGGAAAATCTATTGGGGAATTAGCAGGAATTTATCTTAATCAGCGAGTTCGTTTGCTCTTTATGAGCATACTAGTTTTGTCGCTTACGGTTGTGCTGGCAGTTTTTGGGTTAGTAATTTCGGCGGTTTTTCGTCAGTTCCCCTCTGCAATTTTCCCATGTTTTGTGCAGATTCCGATAGCAATTGTGATAGGTTTAACTCTACATCGTCGTTCTCGAGGTATTTTGCTCCCTTCAATCTTGGCTCTTGTGTTCATGTATCTTTCGATTGTATTTAGCGAGTGGGGGCCGTTTCATGCTTTCAATGCAGCGTTAGCTTCGATGCCCCTATGGCTTTGGACGCTAATCCTTTTAATTTATTGTTACTTGGCCTCGGTTTTGCCTGTTTGGGTATTGTTGCAACCACGAGATTTTATCAATGCCTTACAACTTATATCTACACTTGTTTTGCTTTTTTTAGGGTTGTTGGTAACAGCGATTTTTGGCGGACCGCTTATTGTTGAAACATCTTCTAAATATTCTCTTGAGATCGTTGCTCCACTTTTGCAAGTGCACCCGAGTGGAGCACCGCCGATCTTTCCTTTTCTCTTTATAACGATCGCGTGTGGTGCCGTTAGTGGTTTTCACTGCCTTGTGAGTAGTGGCACCTCGAGCAAGCAACTTTCCTCCGAGCCTCATGCACAATTTGTTGGATATGGGGCAATGTTGCTTGAAGGTTTTTTAGCGACTTTAGTAATTCTGGCTTGCATAGCAGGATTGGGGCTTGGATTTCAACTTCCGAATGGTCAAGTTCTCCTTGGATCAGCCGCATGGCACTATCAATATCAAAGTTGGCAAAATGCTGGTTCCTTGGCTGCAACGATTGCTTCATTTGTCACTGGCTCAGCAAACTTCCTTTCATCCCTTGGTATTCCTAGCTCATTTGCGATCCCTCTTATGGGGGTTTTTGTAGCTTCTTTTGCGGCAACAACTATGGATACTGCGTGCCGACTTCAACGCTATCTCCTCGAAGAGTTGTTCTCTCACTTTTGTATTAGAGGTCAGAAAGGCTCATCTTCTTTAGAAAAGCCAAGTGCTTCCTTTAGTCCTGTTTCAAGTCATGTTTGCACGATAGTCGCGATTTTCTTTGCTGCTTTACTTGCTGCGATTCCTGCTCATGGGCAAGAGTGGAGCTTAGCTAATGCGGGCAAAGGGGGAATGCTGTTATGGCCAATTTTTGGAGCACTTAACCAACTTGTTGCGGGTATTGCTTTTGTCATTATCGCATTCTTCCTACGAAGGTCGAATAAACCAATTTGGTTTCTTGTATTGCCGGCAGTTTTCATGTTGGTCATGCCTACATGGGCCATATTGGACCAGCTCTTTATTGGCGACGAAGCCTCCCCCTCATGGATTACAGCTCGCAACTATCCTCTAATTTTTATTGCTTCTGTTTCCTTTGTTTTAGAAATTTGGCTTTTAGTTGAAGCCGTTCTCCTGTGGAAAAGCTTACCAAAGTCACATACCAAATTATAAAATATCACCTTCCTTAAAGGGGATTACGAAAAGAGCGAAGGCAAAAAATTCCTACACCCGGCTGCGACTTGAGGAATATTGTGTTTTATTATTTTTAACTTATTGTATTCAAGTTTATTAGGAAAGACCAAAATTTGATGGCACAATACCTGCTTGCCCACCTTCGGCATGAGCACTATCAACATAGTGGGCAACCTCTTCAATAACGATGCATATCAGGCTTCCAAACGGATGCTGGACCTATCTGCAGCTCGCCACCGGGCAATTGCTTCAAATATCGCAAATGCCTCAACCCCTGGTTACAAAAGATTGGATGTTGACGCCTCCTTCGAAAGACAACTGATTACCAGAATTCGGAATGGCACGGTCAATGATTTTAATTCTACTCCAACGCTAACTCTCGATCCGAACGCCACCCAAACCCGTTCGGACGGCAACAATGTTCAGCTCGACCAAGAATTACATTTCCTCCATTCCAACTCAACGAATTATCAAGCTTTAACCCAATTTGTTAGCGGTTCCCTCCGACAACTCAAAATGGCAATAACAGGAAAACCCATCTAAAGCTATTAAACTTATCCTATTTATGGACCTTATTCCTGCGTCTGCAATTTCAGCAAGTGCACTTACTGCAGAAAAAGTTCGGCTCGATTTAATTGCCGAAAATATTGCTAACGTTAACACTACGCGAACTCCGAATGGTGGTCCTTATCAACGCAAAGTTCCAACGTTTGAGGCTGCAATGGACATTGCTTCAGGCGCAGGGCATGGGGTTCGAATATCCTCAATTAATCAAGATACTACACCGGGGCCTCGCGTCTATAATCCATCCCATCCAGATGCTGATGCTAACGGTTTTGTGCAAATGCCAAATGTGAACCTCGCTTATGAAATGGTTGACCTCATTACTGCGAGCCGGAGTTATGAAGCTAACCTTGCCGTGATTCGCAACGCTCGCCAAATGGTGTCTCAAGCCCTTAGTATCGGTAGAATGTAATGAGTCCTGTAATTTTCCCCAACTTTGAGTTAAAAAATTTTGAAATAATAAACTTATTATTAATAGCTTATGAATGTAATTGAGTCATTTACTTCGTCCCTTCTTGGACAGGTTCAAGCCTATACTCCCCGAAATTTAGAACAGATTCGGCAGATTCCCAACCTCAACCAAATCGGCAAATCTCAATCAACTTCATCTACTCAGTCCCTCTCAGGTAATTTTGGCAAGGTTCTCGGAGAGTTTGTTAATCAAGTTGACGACAAAATGAAAGCAGCGCGCGCCGAAAGAACCAAAATTCTTACAGGCGAATCCAACAACCTCCACCAGGCAATGATTGCAAGTCAAGAGGCAAATGTTGCCTTTACTCTTATGCTCGAACTTCGCAACAAACTTGTTGAGAGCTACCAGGAACTGATGCGGTCACAAGTTTAGTTTTTTTCTCGATGCCTATGGCTACAAAACCCCCAAATTATTTCACCGCTCCCATCGCTTCGCCTGGAACTCTATTTTAGTCTAACTTTCACAAGCCCATGAAGCAAGTTTTTCACCAACTATCTATCATTTGGCGTGAACTTGGTATCAACCAGAAGGTTAGTATAATTCTTGCCGCACTAGCCGTTCTTGGTGGGCTTGTAGCACTTGTTGTTTGGGCAAATCGTCCCACCATGAAGCTACTTTACGGTGGCCTAAACGATAAAGAATCAGGCGAAATCATCTCAGCACTCACAGAAATGGGTGTTCCTTACGAAATTGGAGCAGGCGGCCGTTCTATACTTGTTCCTTCTGATCAAGTTTACAAAGCTCGCATGGAACTTGCTTCAAAGGGACTCCCTTCAAACCCTACTGGTATTGGGTTCGAAATCTTCGACCGTTCCAACTTTGGTGTTAGCGACTTTGTCCAGCGCACAAACTTCGTTCGTGCCCTCCAAGGGGAATTAGCTCGAACAATTGCTCAGCTTCGTGGTGTTCGATCTGCTCGTGTGCTTATTGTTCTCCCCGAGAACCGGCTCATCCTTCAAGGCGACCAAAACCGCCCTTCTGCTTCTGTTTTTGTCGATACAGGTTCGATAACTCTCGATTCAAATGCAGTCAACTCCATACGTTCCCTAGTAGCCAATGCCGTTCAAGGCCTACGCCCTCAAGACGTGACCGTGGTTGACAACCAAGGGAATTCCCTTTCCGATGATTTAAATGCGGATCCCCTTTTGGCTACCGCTTCAAGCCAAATGAAATTCCGCAAACAAATTGAAGATTACCTCAGTAGCAAAGTTGAAACTATGCTTGCCAAAGTTCTTGGTCCTGGCAATGCCGTTGTTCGTGTAGCTGCAGAAATTAACGAAGAGCAGGCCGTAATTCAGGAAGAAAAATTTGATCCAGAAAGCCAAGTCGCTCGCACGGAAAATATTATCGAAGATAATACGACTACCAACGAACAAAATCAACCCCCGGCCCAGCAAGTCGGTGTTAGTGCTAACATACCAAACCAGCAACAAGCTGCGGCTGGCGCAATCATCCCTTCGAAATCATCCGTTACAAACCGCTCGTCCCGCACACAAAACTATGAAATTAACCGCGTTACGACGAATATTACCCGTAATCCTGGTTCGATCACCCGCATTACTGCTGCCGTTTTCCTCGCTCCCAAACCCACTTCTGATGGTCAGCAGTCCACACCCCGCACAGCGGAGGAAATTGCAGCCCTCCGTCTTATGGTTGCTAATTCGCTCGGCATCACTACCCGAACACCTGAAGAACTTGAACGCCTTGTATCAATTACAGAAACACCATTTGCTCCAATTGTAACTGCTGGCATATCAAGCTCCGATTCCCTCTCCAGTTTTATGGACAATCTCGGCCCGATAGCTGCAATTCTCGTAGCGATCATCATCTTTGCTATTTTCTTTATTTCCCTTCGTAAAACCAAACCCGAGGAAATTACTTTTGAGCTTATTGAAGAAGAGCCCCAGGAGCAAAACACTGCACAGAAGCTTCTTCCTGCTAAGGACCACAAGATTTCTCCCGAGCTCCTCAATCAGCTTATCCAACAAAAACCCGAAAATGTTGGTGTTACAATCCGCGATTGGTTAGCAAACAAGACTGGAACCTAGCTCCAAAACTCCACATCCCTTGCTAGTTGCCTTGAAATGTTTATATTTTGACAACCTCCACTAAAATCCCACTCCGAGCAACCAATGACTGAGAGCGAATACCAATCCCTCTCCAAATACCAAAAACTCGCTGCCTTTCTGATAACGATTGGCGAAGAACAAGCAAGCCATATCCTCCGGCAACTCACCGATGAGGAAATCGAAAAAGTAGTCAAAGAAATCGCAAAATTTGAAACTGTTGATTTTGAGCTTCAGGAGATGGTTATGGAGGAATTCTGTAGTCTGGTTGGTAAAGGCTTATCCTCCTCCCTAGGCGGTGTTCCATTTGCTCAGCGTTCTCTCGAACGTGCCAAAGGCCCTCACATCGCTTCCAATATTATGCTCAGGGCACTTCCAGCTAGTAGCTCTATAGATGCTGTCCGTGAGCTTGACGAAATGGACACCCGCCAAATCTTTAGTATCATCAAAGAGGAACAACCCCAGACCATATCTTTTCTCTTCTCTTATCTCGAGCCCAAAAAAATCGCTACCATACTACCTCTTTTTCCCCCTCAACGGCGCGAGGAAATTGTCGAGCGGCTCGGAACGATGGAACCTATTTCCAGCGAACACATTGGCAAAGTTCTAAAATGTCTCTCCAAGCGTATAGCTGTCGGACCCCAGAAGCATGCAGTTCACCGTCGTGGCGGAGTTAAAACTGTCGCCCAGCTGCTCAATGCTCTCGACCGTGAGACCAGCAAGGCCCTTTTGGCTCGAATAGAGGAACGCAACGCTCCACTTGCTCAAGCTATCCGTAAAAACCTCTTTTCCATGGAGGATATTGCCCGCCTCCCTGTTACCGACATCCAAAAAATCCTTCGCGAAGTCGAGAGCTCCGACCTCTGTATGGCGCTCAAAACGGCTCCCGAAAGTGTCAAAAAGGCCATTTTCTCAGCACTTTCCAAACGTGCTGGCGAAGCTCTCAAGGAGGAAATGGAAATGCTTGGTCCGGTCCGCGTCAGCGACATCGAACAAGCTCAAGACCGTATCGTTGCCATCGTCAGCAACCTTGCCGATGCCGGAGAAATCAATATCACTTTTGATACTGATGATATTGTCTCATAGAACCATCCGCTTTAAAACTCCTCCGAAGGCAGTTTTGCTTGCTCGATCACCCAACGAAGAGCAAATGGCTTTTATCCAGCAACAAATCGAACAAGCCCGCGAAGAAGGACGCCGCCAAGGCCGGGAGGAAGTCATGGCTATCCTTAACGCCCAAATCCTAGAACAACGCTCCCAATTCGCACACCTCCAGGAGAATACTTTCCGTTCCATAACTGCTGCTCATGCTGAGCTTTGTGAGCAGCTCCGAAAGGCGCTTCCCCTCCTCGCCCTTGAGGTCGCGCGCCGTGTCCTCGGTGGCATCGAACTTGACCGAACAATCATCCACACTGTTGCAGCAGAAACCCTCCAGGAACTTGCTCCCGGAACTCCCGATGTCGAACTACGCCTCTGTCCTCTTGATTATGAACTCGTCCGCAACATCGAACGCGAATTTAACCATATTTACCCCAATCTCAGAATTGTTTCGGACCCTGAACTTCGCCCCGGCGACTGTATTGCTCGCAGCCATTTTGGAACGATTGACGGACGCCTCGAAACAAAACTCCAATCAATCCAGGAAGCAATAATATAATGTCTTTTTCCTCTATGAGCTTGTCTGCTCCAATTGCTACCCCAACTCTCGATGTCCAAAGCGTCCTTCCAATCCTTACAGAACGGATCCGATCAACCCCTACCCTTGTCCGCTACGGTGAAGTTGCTCAAGTTACAGGTTTAGTTATTGAAGCCAATGGGCCCCGTGTTTCCCTTGGAGACCTCTGCATTATTACTGCGGCTTCTGGTGCTACCATCCATGCCGAGGTGGTCGGTTTTCGCGGCCAACGAGTTCTTCTCATGCCTCTTGGCGATATGCACCAAATCCATCCTGGTTGCCCGGTTGTTGCCACCAATTCCCGAGCGGAATTCCGCGCTGGCCTTGGCCTTATTGGCCGAATTCTAGATGGAATCGGTCGCCCGATTGATGGAAAAGGGCCGCTTGAAACATCAACGACTCAGCCCCTCCATCGCCAACCACCCAACCCGCTGCTTCGTCGCCGTATTTCCCAACCCTTTGAAACCGGTATCAAAGCCCTTGATACGTTTGTTCCTTTTGGTCGTGGCCAACGCGTTGGCCTTTTTGCTGGCAGTGGTGTTGGCAAATCAACTCTTTTAGGCATGATTGCCAGGGGTGCAGAATCCGATGTCAATGTCCTCGCCCTTGTCGGTGAACGAGGACGCGAACTCCGAGAATTTATTGAGAAAGACCTTGGCCCTGACGGTATGGCGCGTTCGGTTGTCGTCGTTGCAACTTCCGATCAGCCGGCCCTTGTTCGCCTCCGTTCGGCCCTCCTTGCCACATCCATCGCAGAATTCTTTCGCGATCTTGGAAAAAATGTCCTCTTCCTCATGGATTCCGTAACTCGCTTTGCCATGGCTCAGCGCGAAATTGGACTCGCAGTTGGCGAACCTCCTGCAAGTCGCGGTTATACACCGTCCGTTTTTTCCCTCCTCCCCAAATTGATGGAACGCACAGGCAATAGCGATACCGGTTCTATCACTGCCATTTATACTGTCCTTGTTGATGGTGATGATATGAACGAGCCAATTGCCGATGCTGTTCGGGGCATCCTTGATGGGCACGTTGTTTTGTCGCGAGCCCTTGCTACTGCCAATCATTACCCTGCCATTGATGTCCTTGAGAGTGTCAGCCGTCTTATCAATGAAGTTTGCACCCCCGCGGAGGTTCAACTCGCTGCCAAAGCTCGTGATCTCCTTGCTACCTATCGGAAAAACGAAGATCTCATTTCCATTGGTGCCTACATTCCCGGACAAAACCCCAACCTCGACCTAGCGGTTAAAAAGTATCCTGCTCTTTCCGAATTCCTACGCCAACCTATCGAAGAGAAGGTTCCCCGTTCTCGGAGTTACCAGCTCCTAGCCCAAATCCTCCAGTCATGAGCTTGAGCCCAAAATTTTTACTCCTCCCCTGCAAACTTGAAACTCCCTCACATGTGGACAAAAGCAAATAGCCATGAGCAAACCAACCTTCCGCCTCCAAACCGTCCTTGATTACAGGGAAAATCTCAAAGAACAGGCTGAAAATGCTCTCCGCATTGCTCTCCGCGAGCTTGAGTTGGCTCGTGCTCGGCGAAATGAAGCCCAGAAACTCGCCGATCACTTCGCTCAGCAAATCTGCCAAAATTCTGCTCCCCAGCTTGCTGGCCAACGCGAACGCGCTCACCTCTCCTACCGTGCTCAAATTGCGATTGTTGAAGAACGACAAAAGGAAATTGAACAAGCCCTCGAAGTTGTTCGCAAGTGCCGTGAACGCTACCTTAAAGCTTCTCGTGATTACGAAATCTTACTTCGCCTCAAGCAAAAGTGGGAAAAACGAGCTGCCTACGAAAGCCAACGACGCGAAGAATCCGTTCTTCACGATATCATCTCCTCTCGTTTCTTCCAGACTCATTGCTTGCCGCAGTTTGAGCTCCAGCAAATTTAACCAACTACTAGACGCTCCCTTTCAACCAAACTCCCCACTATTAGCTATCCAGACTTCCACCCATGCCGCTTCTCGTAATAGCAGCAGGCATCGCAATGCTCCTCGGTATGCTTACAATGAGCTTTAGTCTCCAAATGAACTGGCACAAAATTGGCGAGACGGCTACGGAGTATGCCGAGCGTGTCCGCATTGCCCCTCGCTCGTGGGATTTCTGGACCCTCGAAATGTCAAATCTTGCCGAAGAACTTAAACGCGAGCGTGATTCCCTCGAACAAAGAAAGCGCGACCTCGACGCCTTCGCCCAACGCATCCAAGCCGAAAAAGCCGAGCTCGAGAACCTCCGGAACCAAATCAATTCCATCCGCGACGAAATTAACCGTTCGGTTGTTACCCTTACCGAGGCCGAAAAGCCAAACTTAAAAACTCTTGCCCGCACCTATGCTTCCATGAAGCCAGCCGAATCGGCTCCAATTCTCAGTCGAATGAGCGACGAAATGGTTGTCAAAATTCTAGCTCTAATGAAACCCGATGTCGTTGCAAACATCCTCACCCAGATTTCCAACCTCCAACCTTCCACATCCAACATTCCTGCCGAGTTTATAGGAAGCGCACGTGCTGCCCGGATTAGCGAAAAACTTCGTCTTCTCAAGCAAGAACAACCCCAACCCCAATAACTTTCTTCCTTATGTTATGAGCGCACCCTCTCTGACAAACCTCCTCCTCAACCTTCCCATTAACCAAACCTTTACTTCCGATTCACAACCTCTCACCCAGCCTGCGACAATTCCTACTATTGCTTCTGCTTCTGAGTGTTTTGAGGAATACCTTTCTTCTGAATCTCCTTCCTCCCCCTCTCAAGACGTTCTCCCTGATTTTCCCTCTACATCCTCTCCTGACAATCGACATCTCCTTTTTATTGCTGCAGTGTCCCAAACAGCTGCTTTAGCTCCAAATCCAATCCCAACATCGGAACAATACGCTCTATGCTCAACGAATTCCTTAACGGAAAAAATTGAACAAATTTCTCCTCCTGTCAATTTCTCGACCAACCCAGTTCCCAATTCTAACCCTGAAATTCAAAATTCTCAACCTTCGCAATTTCAAAACAACCTCGCTCCCTTTTCTCCATCCAACTCCCAAGAGGCTCAAACTGTCTCTACGAACCACATTTCAAATTTAGGGACCTCGGTTAGGGCAGAGATGGCGATGGAAGGCGATTCCTTGGGGGTAACATTAAAAAGCGGCGACGGTTGGCAGCTTGCTCCGCAAGCTACACTGTCAATGGGAAAGAAATTGGAGAATGGAGGTGAGACGGGGAATGGCAGTTCTGGAAATTCAGCGACCGTTTATTTGGTAGAGAAGGTGGAGCAGAGTGATGGCGGTTTGGTTCTTGGAGCGCATAGGAGCAGCGATTCTCGGCAGGCTACTCAGCAGGCTACACCGTCTTCGGGATTGAATTTGGGGAGCCTTTCTCAGCCTAAGAATGTCCCCTCTGATGTTACAGTTGGCACCCCCATGGCAAGTAAGACAAACGACCCTGCTAGCACTTCCCAAGTAGGGACAATGAATGGTGGCGCTACCCGGCAGCTTGTTCAGCAAGTCCCTCCATCTCCTGGAGCAGCTCTGCTTGCAGACGTGCGCATGAGCGCTTCTTCCAATTCACAACAAGTAGGCATCGGAGGCGAAACGCACGTTTTTTCTCCCCAGACTTTAACAAGAACACCATCCGAACAAGCCACTACTTCGAGCCAAGGAAGCAATTCGCACTCGCCTCAAGGCAATCTCTCAATCGGTCATTCTGAAATCTCCGACGCAACTCTCCACGCTGAGCAAGTAGGAGCCAAGAGAAATACTTCGGAACAATTCAACTTTTTTGCCCATTCTAGCAATCATCCCCAAGTTTTCCCCTTCCGCTCGCCGCTTGCTCCCGAGGCGATTGAGCGTCCCGATGTGCTCCGTGCCCTCAATCGTATTGAAGATGCGTTGCAAACTCTGCAAAGTTCGCATCGAACCCGCCTCGATCTCGATGTGCCCCTTTCCGACAATCAGAACCTCCGCATTCGCCTCGAACTCAAAAACGGGGAGATTTTTACTATCTTTCGAACGGATTCCCTGGAATTGCGTGACGCTCTTGAGCGCGCCTGGCCAGAATTCATCGCACGTCACCAATCCGAGAAAGGTCTTCGGATCTCTGAAGCAACCTTCCAAGCCCAGCAAAATTCACCCTCTACCAATTCCTCCGGAGATTTCCGCCATCCCCATTATCAAAATCCTTCCCAAGCCTACGAAGAAACTTCCCCCTCCTTGTCCCATTCCACCACACATTCCCTTTCCCGCTCCCAACCCTCGGGTGCAACCAACTCAATTTCTCCTCAACCAAATCTAACACCTCTAGGCCCTATTGGGACAGATTCCACAACTCTGTGGGCTTAGCTTCCCCTTACTTCTTCGCATCCCTTCTAATTTCTTCCCATCCGCTAAAAATTGGAAAAAATTGCTTCACAAAAAGTTTTTCGCCGATCCGCTTTTGGGGTGCCAACGAATGACTCGCACCCCTTCCTTCCTTGCTTGCCCTCTTAGGGCTCTCAGGGGATATTTTGGCAGATTATGATGGAATTTTTAATCCGTTGGACCCTCACTGCATTGGTGGCTTTTACTACGCCCAGCTTTATGCCCAACATGGCAATTAGTGATCTTCCAACGTCTCTAATCCTCGGCGTTGTGATTGGCTTTGTGGATGCTTTTCTGCGACCGGTGCTCTTACGAATCGTTCACGGCTTATGGTTCATCCCGGTAATTGGATTCTCTCTCTTCCTCGCAAATTGGTTTTTGTTACTTTTTGCTGGTTCCGCCTTGCCAGGAATAACAATTTCTGATTGGACTGCCGCTCCCATTGCCGCCCTGCCTCCAGCAATTACTTGCTGGCTATTGAGCCTCTTCTTTGTTGGCGATGGCCGTAAGTTGCACTTCATTACCTATCATGGCCGTAGAACCTACAAACACCCCAAGCACCCCAAGCGCCATAAACCCCAACACAAGCAGGAAAAATCCTAACCTCAAAAACAAGACTTACCCCTCCTTTGTTTTCTGATAAGAATTTTGCCATAAAAATCTGCGGAATCCGTTCCGAAAAAGATGCTTGGGCCGCAGTTGAGGCCGGCGTAGATGCCATAGGCTTTAACTTCTACCCACCCTCCAAGCGTTTTGTCCGGTTGGAGGATATCGAGTCGTGGGCCTGCAAGTTACCGGTGGTTCGGGTAGCAGTCGTCGTTAATCCAGATTCAAAGATATTAGATAGAATTATCCAAAGTTCAATTTTCGATGCAGTTCAATTCCATGGCGACGAAGAATCTCATTTTTGCGTGCGGTCGGCTATACCTTGGATAAAAGCATTTCGTGGAGTGCCTGCTATCGCTGAGCTAAGCCGATGGCCGACACCATGGATTCTATGCGACGCAATGCCATTAGTTGCCGGGGAGTATGGTGGGACGGGCCGGCTCGCCAACTGGCAAAAAATCAGTCAATTGGTTGATCATGCCCAACAATTTCGAGTTTTTTTGGCAGGTGGGCTTACCCCCAGCAATGTCCGTCAAGCAATCGAAGCCGTGCGTCCCTTCGGAGTTGACGTCGCTGGTGGTGTCGAAGCAGAGGATGGCAGAAAAAGCCTCCAGAAAATGCGCGAATTCGTGCAAGCTGCACGCAATGCTTTTTTAGATTTTAATATCCGATATTAATTTCTATAGTTAACTTCTCCATCGGCAAGTTAAGGGAAACCTACAAGCTCAAACTTCTTGGCGGGTTTGCACTTGTCTGCTTGCTTTCCACATCCACAATAACCGGCAGAATCTTTCACTGAATTTACTCACATCTCCTTCTTTTATGCGGACCGCCTATCATTTGTTGGTGCTCCATGCACACCTGCCCTTCGTGCGGCATCCGGAATTTGAGGATTTCCTTGAGGAGGACTGGCTCTACGAGGCAGTCTTCGAGAGCTATTTGCCTTTGCTGCAAATGCTGCAGAGACAAAGGGCTGATGGCGTTCCCGCAAGCATTACCTTCACCCTTACTCCAACTCTTTGTGAGATGCTCCGCGATGAGCTTCTCCAACAAAGATGCGAGCGCTATTTGGAGCGAGGAGTAGAATTTTGTCGCCAGCAGGCCAATAAGCGCCACGGTCATGAGCGCGATCTCATCGAGTTTTATGGCTGGCGTTACCGCGAAGCATTGCGTTTCTATCGCGACGAATTAGGTCGCGACATCGTAGGAGCATTCGCTAATTTTCAGGAAGAAGGCCGTATTGAGATCATCACCTGCGCAGCAACGCATGGCTTCCTTCCGCTCATGCAGAACACGCCCGAAGCCGTCCGGGCCCAAATTTTTATTGGGCGCGACAATTACCGCAAACATTTTGGCCGCAACCCACTCGGCATTTGGTTGCCCGAATGCGCTTACAGCCACGGCCTCGATAGCGTCATTGCGGAAGCCGAAATTCGCTGGTTCATTCTCGATGCTCACGGAGTGGTTCTCGGACAGCCCAAGCCGCGTTTCGCAATTTTCGCCCCCTACTTTACACCTGCAGGTCCTGCTTGCTTCGGCAGGGATCGTGAGTCAAGCCGGCAAGTTTGGAGTTCCCGCGAAGGCTACCCCGGCGACCCAGCCTACCGCGATTTTTACAAAGACTTGGGACAAGAAGTCCCAATAGAAGACCTAGAGGCTGTCTATGGTAAAGGCACAAACCGTAGATTTACCGGCGTAAAAATTTGGCGTATCACGGGGCGAGGTCCGGCAAAAGAACTCTACCGCCGTGATTGGGCTTTGGGCGCAGCCGACGCTCACGCCACAGACTTTTTCCATAGCCGCGTCGCTCAACTCCGCGATTTGTGCGCAAAAATGCCTCTTGATCCCGTTTTAGTTAGTCCATTCGATGCTGAGCTTTTCGGCCATTGGTGGTTCGAAGGCCCAGAATTTTTGGATTTATATATCCGTAAAGCAGCTTATGACCAAGATGTTTTTCGGTTAACGACTCCTTCCCGTTTTTTGGCAATTCATCCGACACAGCAAATCCTCTCCCCTTCAGCGTCAAGTTGGGGGAATCGAGGTTACTGGGAAGTGTGGCTCAATGAGCAAAATTCATGGATTTATCCTCATCTGCACGCTGCAGCACGACGGATGACGCAAATGGCTCGGAAATACCTCGGCACGGAGGATCGGCTTTTGCGCCGCGTCCTCGCTCAAATGGCACGTGAGCTCCTCCTCGCGCAGTCTAGCGATTGGGCATTTCTCATGAGAACAGGCACTGCCAGACAATATGCTGAACGCCGCACTCGCGACCACCTCCTCCGCTTCAACAAGCTCTACGATATGCTCGAGAAAAATTCGATTGAAGAAGCTTTGCTCAGCCGTTACGAAAGGATTGACAATCTCTTTCAAGATATTCGTTGGGAGTATTACGCCTGACGTGCGACAAACCCTCCTCCTCTTACTCCTCTTTTTCTGTCTCTTTTTCCCTCTCCAGGCCGAGGAAAAACCCATACCGCATCAAAATTCGATCCGAATTCAATTAGCGGTCCCGCCATTCGAAGCAAGAATTTCGGTTGGTATTTTTTCCCCAGAAGGTTTGCTCATTCGTAAACTTGCTGAACTGGTCCCCGATTCCCGGTTGCAGGTCGGATTGAATGGGTTTGAGTTTTCCTGGGACGGAAAAAATGACTTGGGGAAGGAAGTGCCCCCGGGGATTTACTCCATCATCGGAACAGCTGCAGGAGCTTTGCAGCCTGAATTAGTCCGGGTTGAGGGGAATGACTGGCGTGCAGAATTTGGTAACGACTTGCCTATTGCTCGTATTCTCGCCCTCTCTCGCGTCGATCAGTTTCGGCTTGCCCTCCTAGCTAAGTTAATAAATGAGCAATATGTCGTTTTTGTTTATGATACTTTCCGTGAAGAGCTTATTTGGAGCCGAATTTTGCCGAAGTTCCCTACCGGTCGGTGGATACTTGGGAGACCTTCTGCGCGATGGCTAGGGCTTCTCCATCAGCGTAGTGTTTTAATCCTCGACCCTGCAAATGGACAGCAGTTGATTTGTGGAGATTTGCCTCCCTCTACTAGCTCTGCAACAAGCATGTTCTTGCTGAGTGATCGCCTTTTGCTTACAGGACCGTGGGGAGTGCGGCATTTTAGCCTCATCGGCTTGCAAGAGTTTCCGTCGCACTGGAACTTCTCAAACCCAGCTCTTCTCGTTTTTCAAAAGGATAACACGGTCGGTGCTTTGGATGAAAATCGCAATTTGTGGATCAAGAAATCCTTAGACTTGGAGTTTCAAAAACAATTTGAAGGCTGGAAATTCGAAGACCTTTCGCCATCCGCTGAGGAAACCTTCTGGGCAATCGGTTTTTCTGTTGCCGAGAATTACCGGCAAGCTGTTGGTGAATTTTCTCTAAGAGAGGGTTTTTTGCGTGAGCTATCACAGGTTTCGATGCCGGGATTTCCACTTCAAATTGAATTTAATCCAGATAGTAAAGTCCTTTTTTTGCACTTTCGAAGTGAGGAGGCTGACTCAGTAATCTTAGGAATCTACAAATCTCCACTTGATGAGAGGTGGAGGGAATTTTTTCGGCGTAGAATTCTCTTACCAGATGGGAAGTTGCCCGATGGCTTTGAGTTTCTTCCGAGGAGCTTAAACTTTGCCTCTGAAGCCGGTCTTGAGATTGCGTCAAAAGTGAGAAATTGGAGATTAGTTTATCGAATAAGTGGTGAGGTTTCACTCGAGTTGGAATCTGGATTGCGAGTTGCAGACTTAATGCGGACAGAATATGCAGACGCCGTGCAAGCAAAGATGGAGGAAGATACCCTGCTGCTACGTGTTCTGGAACCAGGAGCAACCCTCATTTGGAAATTTTCTGGCCTGCCTCAGAAAATTGCATGGCTTGACGGCGGTGAGGTGATTTGGCCGCCCCCTGCGCCACCCCCCGGCTCAAATTAAAATTAATGACTTTTTTATCCCAATTTCTGCTATTTTTTTTGCTGATTTTTATATCCGGTATGGGGTCGAATTGGGCTGCTGGAACGGATGAGATCCGTGCGCCCTTCGGTTTTTCTTGGGGAGAGAGTATGGGAAAAATTGAGACGATCCTTTTAGCGACGAAAGCGAGAATTGTGGATCGCGAGAAATTGCGAGATGGAGAGCGCTTGCAAGTAGAAGGCATTGCACAGCCTAACCTGGTGGCAGCTTTTTTTGTTTTTCGCAGCGGTGGGTTGTCGGAAGTCGAGCTGCAATACGCAGACTCTCTATGGAGCAAGGAGCAGTATTCAGCCTACTTCGACCGAATGAAACGTTCACTCGAAGAACGACATGGGACTTCGCAACTTATTGCCCGAATGAGGAGTATGCAAAATGAGATCCTGCACACTCTCGTGGGCTATCAATGGATTAAGCAGAATACTTCCTTGCAAATTTTTCTTTTTCAGGCTGAGAAAGGGACGGAAAGCTTCCGGAGATTGAGTCTCCACTACCGCTGCCATTGAGTTTTTGATGGTTGGTGGGAGGCAGGTCCGAATTGGAAGGTTCTGGAGAGCAATCTAGTTGCGGTTGGGACACTAACCATAAGTGAATTATGCACACTTCGCCTTAGCATAAAAATTGCTTGCTTTAGCAAGAAGCGGACCATATATTTAAAATATGCCTGCTATGGAGCAGAGCCAAACGCAGGCGATGCACCTCCAACAGGTGCTCTCGCCGCAAATGCAGCAAAGCCTGCAAATCTTGCAAGCTCCGCTCATGGATTTGCGGCTGATGGTAGCACGGGAGCTTGCAGAAAATCCGGTCCTTGAAGAAGAGGCTTCACCACTAAACGTCAGCCTAGAGGTCGAGAATCCTGAGGAAGAAGGACCAGAACCCACTTGGGATTTTTCTGCTCCTCGTCAATCCTTGCCAACCAAGGAAGAAATTGAACGACATCAGTTTATGCTCGATTCTCTGACGCGGCCTCCCACCCTTGCCGAGAGCCTCCAAGAGCAAATTCGTTTGCTTCCCCTCGACGAAAAGGACCAGAAAATCGCTGAGTTTATCGTTGGGAATTTGAACGATGAAGGGTTCCTGGAAGCAAAAATTGAGGAAATCGCTTACCTCGCTCAAGTAACACCGTTAGAGGCAGAACAAGTCCTCGAGAAGATTCAGCAAAACGTAGAGCCAGCCGGCTTAGCGGCTAGGAACTTGCGGGAATGCCTCTTGCTCCAACTCCAGCGAAAAGGCAAGGGGAATTCGCTCGAAGCTGTGATTGTGCGAAAGTTTTTGCCAGAGCTGGCGAGAAAACGTTACTCAGAAATCGCGAAAGAACTCCGTGTTTCTACCGAGCAGGTGCAGCATGCCGCCAAAAATATTTCCCAATTAGACCCTAACCCTGGCAGAAATTTCCAATCAAACGCAGATATAATTGTCATTCCGGAAGTCATTGTTGAGCAGGATGGTGATGATTTCCTCGTCCGGATCAATGATGAAAGTTTCCCAATTCTGCGTATTCGCGAAGAGTATAACGAAATGTTAGGGAACGGAGCTACACTCACCAAGGAAACACGGGATTACATCCGCGAAAAACTCCGCAATGGGAAGGCTTTTCTCAATGCGATCGAACAGCGTAAACAGACGATTTTAGAAATTGCCCAGGTGATTGTCCGTCGTCAGTTTGATTTTTTCCGTTACGGGGCTGCCCATCTCCGCCCAATGACAATGAGCTCCGTGGCTGAAGAAATCGGCGTGCATGAGACGACCGTAAGTCGTGCTGTTAGTGGGAAATACATGCAAACTCCCCAAGGAATTTTTGAAATGAAGTATTTCTTCACCTCGGGTTATGTGACCGGAAGTGGAGACGCAATCAGCAATGAGAGTGTCCGTAAAGCAATCGTTGATCTCATAGAAAGAGAGGATCCAGCTCACCCGTATAGCGACGAGCAAATTGTAAAACTCCTTGCAGAACAGGAAATTAAAATTGCACGTAGAACCGTCGCTAAATATCGCGACCAGCTCGGTATCCTTCCAAGCCATTTGCGAAAAAAATAGAATCTCCGTAGCTTCGCTCAGCATATCCCTCAGGGAATTTTTGGGTGTTATTTTGTGGGGAACTAAAAAAATTGACGATTGTGTCAGAGTGAAACATTATTTTCGTAAGTATGTAACAGCATGCTACAATTTCAGTCGTAACCAAAGAAGTTTTGCTAAATCAAATTTAGACTTTTTTATTATAAGTTATTGAATATTAATAATATAATTTTTAATATTGTGTTTTTGGCATATCACTAGCTAAATCTGCTGCAAACATCAACAAGCTATGGGCAAAGTTTTAGGAATTGATTTAGGCACAACAAATTCTTGCATGGCAATCATGGAGGGGGGCGAGCCAGTAGTTCTGGAAAATTCTGAAGGTGCTCGCACAACTCCATCGGTCGTTGCATTTACGAAGAGTGGGGAGCGATTGGTTGGACAAGCCGCCAAGCGCCAAGCAGTAACGAATCCCAAGAATACAATATTTTCCGTGAAGCGTTTCATGGGGCGGAAGTATGACGAGGTTCAGGACGAGATTCGTCGTGTCCCCTATACAGTTGTTAAAGCGCCAAATGGTGATGCCCACATCCAAGTTGAAATTGACGGCAAGCCAAAGACTTTTTCCCCACCAGAAATCTCAGCAATGATTCTTGCGAAGCTGAAAGCAGATGCAGAAGCAAAACTGGGCGAAAAAATCACTCAGGCCGTCATAACTGTTCCCGCGTATTTTAATGACTCGCAACGAAACGCTACAAAGGATGCAGGCCGTATTGCAGGACTAGAAGTCCTGCGGATTATAAATGAGCCGACGGCTGCTTCCCTCGCGTATGGACTTGATAAACGTAAAGACGAGAAAATCGCTGTCTATGACTTAGGAGGAGGAACTTTTGACATTTCGGCTTTGGAAATTGGCGAAGGGGTTTTCGAAGTCAAAGCGACTAATGGGGATACACACCTTGGCGGTGATGACTGGGACAATGCCATAATGGACTGGATTATGAAGGAATTTAAGGCGGAAACAGGTATTGACCTTTCCCGTCAACCCGATGCAGTCCAGCGGATTAAAGAAGAAGCGGAAAAAGCAAAAATTGCCCTTTCATCAACCCAGGAATATGAGATTAATTTGCCATTCATAACTGCGGACCAAACCGGTCCTAAGCACATTCAGAAAAAGCTTACCCGTGCAAAGCTCGAACAACTTTGCGACCACCTCTTCGAGAGAACTGTTGCTCCAGTGGAAGCATGCTTGCGTGACGCAGGGTGGTCCAAGGCAGATGTGGACAATCTCGTCCTTGTGGGGGGAATGACACGTATGCCAAAGGTGATTGAAACGGCTCGCCGCCTCATTGGCAAAGAACCCCACAAAGGTGTAAATCCGGATGAGGTTGTTGCAGTGGGGGCTGCCATCCAAGGCGGTGTGCTTAAAGGGGAAGTAAAAGATGTTCTTCTGTTAGACGTAACACCACTTACCCTTGCTATTGAAACGGCTGGTGGAATTGCTACTCCAATGATTCCACGCAATACTACAATTCCAACACGTAAATCGCAAATCTTCTCAACTTATAGCGATAACCAACCAAGCGTGGAAATCAAAGTTTTGCAAGGGGAGCGTCCCCTTTCCCGTGACAACAAAATGTTGGGAGTTTTCCACCTCGATGGTATTCCCCCAGCACCTCGTGGTGTTCCCCAAATCGAGGTTACCTTCGACATCGACGCAAACGGTATTCTCAACGTGAGCGCGAAAGATTTGGGAACTGGTAAAGAACAGAGAATTTCCATCACCGGCTCTAGCGGATTAACAAAAGAAGAAGTTGAGCGCTTGCGTCGCGAAGCTGAACTCCACGCCGAAGAGGACCGGAAGGCTAAAGAAGCAATCGAAATGCGAAATAACGCCGATTCTTTGGCCTATCAAGCCCAAAAACAACTTCGTGAAATGGGAGATAAGCTAGACGAAAGCTCAAAACGCGAATTGCAAAAAGCTATTGATGCCGTTAATGATGCGCTCAAAGGAAACGATCACGATCGCGTCAAGTCCACTTTCAATGACCTGCAAGCGAAACTCGCAGAAATAAACACGAAGCTTTATTCTAAAGTCGGAAGCACTGGGGCTTCTACGGGTCCCTCTTCCCAGTCTTCCTCTACAACATCCGAAACTTCAACAAAACGTGACGACGTTGTAGATGCCGAGTTTGAAATGGTTGACGATTCGAAGAAATAGCCTTCTGACAGAGACCTCGGCGGGGAAATTTCAATTGGCGGTAGGGGTGTAACAAGTTTTACTTAGTGTGTCGTTACACAACCGATCGCCGAAAGAAGACTCGATAAGTGAGATAATTTAACAAATCCTCCCGTGTCGCCAAGTGGCGAGTAAGCGGGAAGTTGTTAAAACAAACAAAACCAAACAGACAGAGAGCAAAACGAACTATGGCAGCACCAAACATCCGTCCCCTCGGGGACCGCGTCCTCGTTAAGCCGTTCGAGGAAAAAGAGCAAATCAAAAACGGCATCATCATCCCTGACACTGCCAAGGAAAAACCCCAAGAAGGGGAAGTAGTAGCCCTTGGCACCGGCAAACTCGATGACGAAGGTAAGAAAATCGAGTTTACGGTTAAAGTTGGCGACAAAGTCCTCATCTCGAAATATGGTGGGACTGAAGTTAAGATTGACGGAACAACTTACCTAATCATGCGCGAGGATGATATTCTCGGCATCCTCGGTTAGGTCCCTCTGGAACTTCTGGAAACTCTAACAAAACTCTCTTAAACAGATATGGCAGCAAAACAACTTCAATTCGACGAAAATGCTCGTCAATCGCTTCTCCGTGGTGTTGAAAAACTAGCTAAGGCTGTTAAGGCAACACTTGGTCCTTCCGGCCGTAACGTTATCCTTGACAAGAAGTTTGGAAGCCCAACCATAACCAAAGATGGCGTTACGGTTGCTAAAGAAATTGAACTGGAAGACCCCTATGAGAATATGGGGGCCCAACTGGTTCGCGAAGTTGCTTCCAAGACAAGTGATGTCGCAGGTGATGGCACCACGACTGCAACTGTGCTTGCCGAAGCAATATTCCGCGAAGGCCTTAAAAACGTTACGGCGGGGGCTAATCCAACCTTGCTCCAACGTGGAATTCAAAAAGCTGTAGAGGCAGTAGTCGAGGAGATCGGTAAGATCAGCAAGAAAGTTCAAGACAGTCAAGAAATCGCTCAAGTTGCAACTGTCTCCGCAAACTGGGATACCAACATCGGCAAGATTATTGCCGAGGCAATGGAGAAAGTCGGAAAAGATGGCACCATAACCGTTGAAGAAGCGAAGTCCATCGAGACTACACTCGAAGTAGTCGAGGGTATGCAATTCGACAAAGGCTACCTTTCTCCTTACTTCGTTACTAACAGCGAGGACATGGAGGCCGTCTTGGAAAATGCTTACATCCTCATCCATGAAAAGAAAATCTCCAGCCTCAAAGACCTCTTGCCATTGTTGGAGAAAATCGCAAAAGCAGGGCGTCCTCTGCTAATTATTGCAGAAGATGTTGAAGGAGAGGCGCTTGCAACTTTAGTTGTCAATAAGCTCCGCGGCACGCTTCAAGTATGTGCTGTTAAGGCTCCAGGCTTCGGTGATCGCCGTAAAGCGATGCTTGAGGATATTGCAATCCTCACCGGTGGACGGTGCATTACCGAAGACCTTGGTATCAAGCTCGAGAGCGTTGACATTAGTGACCTAGGACAAGCGAAACGCATAACCGTTGATAAGGACAATACCACGATTGTAGAAGGAGCCGGCAAAAACTCCGAGATTCAAGCTCGCGTAGCTCAAATTCGTCGGCAAATCGAGGAGACCACCTCTGACTACGATCGTGAAAAACTCCAAGAACGCTTGGCAAAACTCGCGGGTGGTGTGGCAGTTATCAACGTCGGAGCCGCAACTGAAACCGAAATGAAGGAAAAGAAGGCTCGCGTTGAAGATGCCTTGCATGCAACCCGTGCTGCTGTTGAAGAAGGTATTGTTCCCGGTGGCGGAGTAGCATTCATTCGTGCTCAGAAAGCCCTCGAAAAGCTCAACCTCAGTGGCGATGAAGCGATTGGCGTGAATATCGTTCGCCGTGCCATTGAGGCGCCCCTCCGTCAGCTTGCTGACAATGCCGGCAAGGAAGGAGCGCTTATCGTTGAGCAAGTTAAGAAGTTAAGCGGGAACGAGGGTTACAACGTTGCTACAGACGAATACGTTGACCTCGTCAAAGCTGGTATTGTTGATCCAGCTAAGGTCGCTCGCACAGCGTTACAAAACGCAGCGTCCATTAGCGGCTTGCTCTTAACAACAGAAGCTCTTGTAACGGAGATTCCAGAGAAGGAGAAAAATACTCCGAAAACTCCTAACATGAGCGACATGGATTACTAATCCAAATAACGATTGCAATAAAGCCCTGGGCAAGATGCCCAGGGCTTTTTTTTTTTTAAACGTTAATTGTCAAATTGGAGAGTTTGGAAGGCTGGTTCGAGGGGAATGAATTCGCTATTACTCCCAACGGAGAGCTTCAGCAGGATGGAGCTGGGCTGCACGAATGGCAGGATAAATGCCAGCCAGCGTTCCCGTAATTAAAGCAAATAAGCAAGCAATAAGGATAGAGTTAAATGTAAGGATAGGAGAATTTTCGCTTGGAGCTAGAAAAACCAGAAAGTCCATGAGCAAAAGACTCGCTGCTATCCCCAACGTTGCACCAAGCACTGATATCAGCAGACTTTCGGTTAGAAGTTGAAGAAAAATGTCCGAGGGTTTTGCACCTATTGCCATGCGAATCCCAAATTCGCGAATTCGTTCAGATATTCCCGCAAGCATAATATTCGTAATTCCTATTCCTCCCACAATTAAACTTATCGCCGCAATCAAACTACCACTGAGGCGGGTAGCTCGGAGACTTGACTCCATCGCAGTAATCATTTCCTGGCGTGTGATGAATTCAAAATTCTCGACTCCATACCGTAACTGAAGAAGAAGTCTCTGTGCGACTGCAAGAGTTGGGCGAAAAAGATCGAGGTCTTTGACTCGAAATGTGATTGAATCAAGTGGGACCGTTAAGGGAGAATGTCGGGGATATTTTGAAGACTGAAAGTCATAAAACATTGTTGAAAAAGGAATGAGAATTGATTCGTTTTTTAAACGATACGGATCCCAGCGAAAACGTTGACGTTGTGGGACCAATAATCCTCTCTGGCGACGCACTCTGTCAATTTCACGTTCATAATAAGAGAGAACCCCAATGACAACGTAGGGTTTTTGCTTAATGAAAAGAATTTTTCCTAAAATTTTGTCGGTTGAGAGCTTAGGGAAAAAGCGGTTAGCAATTGAACTTCCAATGACAACAACGCGTGAGGTGTTGACTTCATCAAGCCCTGAAAGGAAGCGGCCAGCAGAGAGGGATAAATTTTCGATATAAAACGCGTCTGGGTTTATTCCTTGGACACGCATGGTAGCTTCTGAGGTGAATTGGCTTGAAATTGGGAGATGGCTGCGAAGTTCAGCGGAAACATGAGAAATGTATGGTTTTGCAGAACGGAGGAGAAGAGTGTCTGCAGCATTAAGAGAAGGGCTTAATTTTGCTTGGTTAAGGAGAGGATTTTCTATGGGGCGGTTGTTGATTTCGACACGCTGGAGTCCGCCAAGAGTTTGGATCGTTGTTTTGATGCCTCGTTCAATTCCCGCAGTTAGAGCAAGAGTTGAAGTTAAACTGCTTACACCGAGAACAATCCCCAAAGTGGCAAGTAGGCTGCGAAATTTGTGAGCGAGGAGTTCACGAACCGCAGCATCCAAAGCAATCAGAATTTTGGGTGGAGCTATCAAACGGATTTTTCGAGATTGTAAAGAAAAGGAAAGTTAGTGTTGGATTTTGCCGTCAAGTATATGAAGTATGCGTTGGCACTTTTGGGCAATTTCTTGACTATGTGTAACAATAAGAATGGTTTGGCCTTTGGAGTTCAGTTCAAGTAGAAGGTTTAGGACAGCATTCCCAGTCGAGGAATCAAGATTTCCTGTAGGTTCATCCGCTAGAAGTAAGGCAGGATTGTGAATGAGGGCACGAGCAATGGCAACTCGCTGGGCTTGGCCCCCACTTAGTTGAGAAGGAAAATGGTTAAGGCGTTCTTCAAGACCCACTAATCTTGCAATTTCTCGAGCGCGTTCAATACGTTCCCGGATCCTAACACCGGAGTAGGCCAAAGGAAGAGCTATGTTGTCTAAAACATTAAATTTCGGGAGCAAATTAAATGATTGAAAGACAAAGCCGATGTAAAGCCTTCTTAGGTTTGCTAATTCGGCGCGGGAGGAGGAAGAAATTTCGAAACCACAAATTTTCACATGACCGGTATCTGGAGTGTCAAGACATCCGATAAGGTGAAGTAAAGTGGATTTCCCGCTGCCGCTTGGGCCAGTAATTGCAATTAATTCCCCCTCCTTTACAGTTAAAGAGATATCCACAATTGCAGGAATTGAATGTGAACCCATTCGGTAGGATTTGGAGACATTCTTAAGTTCGATAATGGGCATTTATGGGTTTTTTCGGCAGTTCAAAAAATGTCAGTTACTTGGAAAAAGAATACTGACGAGGTTCCTCTAAGAACCAAGAGTCTCCTTGAGGGCTTTCACAAATATTCTTGAAGTTTTTTCTATCGCGTCCACGTCGTGAGCAGTAGAAAGGAAACAGGTCTCAAATTGCGATGGAGGGAGATAGACCCCTTGCTGTAGGCAGGAATGAAAAAAATGAGCATAGAATTGGGAATTTGCTTGCCGGGCCGTTTCAAGGTTGTGAATTGGCCCTGGATGAAAATACAAGCAGAACATTGAACCAATCCGATGGAAGGTAACTGGTTTGTTTTTAATATAGGGACGAAGAGATTCTTCAAGTTGTGCGCCAATCGATTCGAGGTAATCCCATGAGTTTGTTTTGAAAAGTTCGTTTAGCTGAGCAATCCCGGCTGCAAGTGTGATTGGATTTCCTGAGAGAGTGCCTGCTTGGTAAACATCGCCATCTGGGGCAAGACGGTCCATGATTTCAGCTCTTCCTCCAAAAGCTCCAACTGGTAGCCCTCCACCAATAACTTTCCCCAAAGCCGTAAGATCAGGAGTTATCTGATAGAGGGCTTGGGCTCCACCAGGATGAACACGGAAACCTGTCATCACTTCATCAAAAATAAGTATCGTATTGTAACTCGAGCAAAGGGAGCGGAGTTCATGAAGAAAATCATTTGTAGGCAAGTAAAGACCAGCATTGGCAGGAATAGGTTCAAGAATCACAGCGGCTGTTTGTGAACCGTAATGCTCGAAATAAGTTCGAAGTGCAGAAATGTCATTGAAGGGAATGGAAGAGGTAAGGGATGCTAATTCATGCGGAATTCCACCACTGTCTGGTTGGCCAAGAGTAAGAGGACCACTGCCAGCTTTTATCAAAAGTGAATCAACATGTCCGTGATAGCAGCCGTTGAATTTCAAAATTCTGGGGCGGTTGGTAAAGCCGCGGGCCAAACGTATGCAACTCATTGTTGCTTCTGTGCCACTGTTAACAAGCCGCACTTTTTCTAAAGAGGGAACGTTTTGACACAAAATTTCAGCCATTTGAACTTCGGCTGGATGGGGTGTGCCAAAGCTAAGACCATTGTGAATGGCAGTTGTAACAGCATCGAGAACCACTTTGGGAGAATGGCCAAGAATAGCTGGCCCCCAAGTGCAAACGTAATCTATAAGCTCTTGACCCTCAACTGTTAAAAGCCTACATCCGTAAGCTTTTTGAGTGAAAAAAGGTTGACCACCAACTGCACGAAATGCGCGAACAGGAGAGTTTACTCCACCAGGGATAAATTTCTTCGCTTTATTAAACAGTTCCTCATTCGACATTCGTTTCAGGTTTTCTTCGAAAATAGAAATTAGTTGCCGGAATCAGCGTTGGGATTGGGAAGGGGCAGATCGAGAGGTTCAAGGAAACCTTCAAGCTGGCGCAGCCGTGTTGGGTGACGCATTTTGCGGAGAGCTTTAGCTTCAATTTGACGAATGCGTTCTCGTGTTACATTAAATTGACGTCCAACTTCTTCCAGTGTGCGACTGTAGCCATCGTTTAAACCGAAGCGTTGTTCAAGCACATGTCGCTCCCGAGGTGTGAGAGTTTCAAGTATGTCTTTCAGTTTGTCTTTGAGTAATACCATTGCAGCTTGTTCTGCCGGATTTTCTGCAGATTTATCTTCAATAAAGTCGCCAAAGCTCGTATCGCCACTATCACCAACGGGATCCTGCAATGAAATTGGTTGTTGAGCCATTTTGAGAACTGCTCGAACTCTCTCTACGGGTAAATGGATCTCTTCGGCTATCTCTTCGGGCGTTGGTTCGCGTCCATATTCCTGAACTAGTTGTTTCTGAACTCGAATAAGTTTGTTAATTGTTTCAATCATATGGACAGGAATACGAATTGTCCGAGCTTGGTCAGCTATGGAACGGGTGATGGCTTGACGAATCCACCAAGTCGCATAGGTCGAAAATTTGTAGCCACGGCGATATTCAAATTTCTCTACTGCTTTCATTAAACCCATGTTCCCCTCTTGAATAAGATCAAGGAAAGATAAGCCACGATTTGTGTATTTCTTTGCTATGGATATGACAAGCCGTAGGTTGGCTTCCACCATTTCAGACTTTGCTTTGAGTGCTTTCTTGTACCAGTCGCATAGTTCTTGGTGCAATTTTTGAAATTCTTCAGCCGAACACCAAGTTAGCTTTTCAATTTCGCGAATTTGTAATGTAATGTTCCGTTTATGGCGAACAGCGAGCGGATCTTTGCTAGCACTATACCGTTCTAATTCTGCATGTAAAGCTCGCAATGCTCGAGATTTCTCTTCAGCTAGGTTGACAAAGTCTTCAATGACTTTTTGTTTAAAGTAAAACTTCGGATAAAGTTTTGTAAGATTTGAGAGAGATTTTTCGAATTGAGCTTTGTTCGCTTCAACTGTTTTTTCGGTTTTTCCTAACAATTTTTCATTGAAAATCTTTGAAACGCTATTGATTTCTTTTTCAAGAGTTATTGCCAGACGATTGAGTTGCTTCATGAAGCGGTCACGACTTTCGACTTTTTTGTCTAGGATAATTCGGTCGAACCGTTCGCGACCGTCTATCAATTTATGAGCGAGGTCGAGATGGGCACTTGCAACAAAACCAAACCGATAGAGAATTTCTTGAACTTTTAATTCAGCTTCTTCGATGCGTTTTGAAATTTCGACTTCTTGTTCCCGAGTCAAAAGAGGGACTTGGCCCATTTGTTTGAGATACATCCGAACGGGGTCATCGAGAGAATCATGGTTGTAAGAGATACGTTCAATCGGCCTTTCTTCTTCCTTTGTTGTCTTATTAACACGATCTACTTCTGAAGAATCAATAATTTCAATCTCCATGCTTCGCAATTGGGCAACAATTTGGTCGTATATGCTGGTTTCAAGCATGGATTCACTTGCGAGAGTTTCGTTTAGGTCATCATGTGTAAGATGACCCTGTTCTTTGGCCAACCTTATGAGTTCTCGGACTTTCTCTTGAACAAATTTTTGTGGGTCAATTGCTACATTTGGTTGGGAGAGATTTTCAATTGAAACTTCTGCTAGATGCTTTTTTAGGGAGGATTGGGATTTTGTTTTAGCAGCTTTGCCTCCCGTGGTGACTCCAGATTTCTTTTGAATTTGAGTTTCAGGAGTTACTTTCTTTTTTTCCGTTGGGGATTTTTGTTTTGAAGTTATCTCAGCTTTTGCTCGTTTGTTTTCAGGTTGAGGATATAAGGAACGATTTGAAACGTTACTTTTAATTTCTTCTGCTGGTTCCGATTTGGATTTCGTTGCAGGAGCTTTTTTTGTTGAACTCTTTTTTGCCGACGATTTTTGATCCCTTAAGTTAGTATCCGAAATAGGTCGCGAGGCTTTTGAAGCTTTCTTAGAATTTGCTGAATGGGAGTCTTTCTTAGTGGTTGATTTTTGAGAAGATGAGCTTTCTCCAACTTTAGCCTGTGTTTCCGTTGTGGCAGTGGCTTTTTTTCCAGCACGTTTTTCCGTTGTTTTTCTTGAAAGCGTTAGAGAATTACTGGACCGTTTTTCTGATTTGTTATTAGATTTTTTTATCTTTTTTTCTTCAATTACACTTGAATTATTAGAGGATAATTTGGCGCCTTTTCTCTTCTCTGGTCCACTTATTGTTAAACTAATAGTGGATTTTGAAGAAATATTTTTATTGGATTTATTTATCCCATTTTTTGACGAGACGCTATCTTTTTCGACTTTGGATTCAGATGCCTTTTTGGGACTGACTGAGTTTTTAGCAGATACATGACTATTTAACTTCACAGGGGAGGAGGCAGCTTTTTTTTCTCTTGATTCAGATTTGGACTTTGAACTAAAGTTTCCTATGATGAGGGGTTGTTTTTTTGTTTTCAAAGCAGGATTGAAAATTTTATTGTGATGGAACATTCTTCAGAGTTTCCTTTAGGTCAAGTAATTCTTTGTGGAGTTGGCGAATAAGTTGTTGAGGTAGATCGGGTTTTTGCAACTGTAAGACGATGGAGTTTATTTTGAGGCGGAGAAACTGTTTGCGTAAGCCGAGCCATGTTGCCTGTGCAGCTTGTAAAGGAGAAGGGGGAGATTTTCGATTGAGAAGGGAAGAGAGAAATTTAGCTAGTTCTGGAGGTAATTGGTCGAGGTAGGCAGAAATTTGGGTTGGATTATCCGGTTGAAGAGGAGAAGTTATAAGATCGGGAAGAGGATAGAGATCGGTCGGGTTATTAGAGATTTCGCTCAGTTGAGTTGTTCGAAGCCATGCCAGAACCTCTGAAGATGTCAAAGCCAGTTGACAAAGCAAAGAAATTGATTCCCCCGGAGGTTGAAATTTACTCGTGTTATGAATTTCTTTTTGACTGTCCTTGTCAGAGCAATCTGGAGTGTTTTTGGCAGCTTCAGCAACTTTTTTAGAAATAATTTCTCTGGCTATTTGGCAACGGGAGGAAATGAGGTTTATAGCAGCTTGGAGTTGAATCTCGTCCCGAACTCCGCAAAGGAGGTTAGCCAGTTGAGATATTGCTTGTGAAGTTCCTTCGGGTGTTTTAAAGGATCCCTTATTTTCAAAAATATCGAGAAAATAGTCCAAAAAAGGTTTTCTTAAATCGAACAGCTTTTTGAAATTTGCTGGCCCTTCCTTGCGAAGAAACGAATCAGGATCATCGCCAGGAGGTATTTGCATAATTCGCACAGAAAAACCTTCTGAGAGCAAAATTGGAAGGGAACGTTCAACAGCTTTTTGACCTGCTGAGTCGGCGTCAAAACACAATGTCACATTCGACGTAAAACGACGAAGTAAAATTGCATGTTGTAAGGTAAATGCAGTGCCTAGTGGAGCGACTACGTTTTTTATCCCGTTCTCGAAAGCGGTTATTAAGTCGAATTGACCTTCTAAAATTATACACTCACCAGCTTCTGCTATTGCCTTTTTTGTTTTATCAAGGCCAAAAAGTATCTTGCTTTTGTGAAAAATCGATGTCTCGGGTGTATTGATATATTTTGCGGGGCTAAAGCTTGTGTCTATTACTCGAGCGCTAAAACCAACAAATTCGCCATAGTCGTTGGTAATTGGCACTGTGATTCGGCCCCGGAACCTTTCATAAATTTGACAGTTCTCTTCGGATTTACCGCAAATTCCTGATTCTACAAGTTCCTCTATCGTCCATCCAAGACGTTGAAAAGTTGTCAGAAACAAACCGGATTTTTCTGGAGAAAAACCAATTTTCCAGCTTTTGAGGATTGGGGGATGAATCCCTCGATCTCTTAAAAAATTTCTTGCCTTTTCAGCAGAAGGTTCATCCATCAAAAATTTGTGAAACCAATCAGCCGCAACTTTATGTAATTCCATCAATCTTAAGCGCTTTTGGCGGAGATTAGTATCCTCACCTGTGGTTTCCTCTTTTATGGAAATACCGGCTCTTTGTGCAAGTTTTCTAACAGCTTCCACAAAAGAGAGGTGTTCGTAATCCATTAAAAACCTTATTACCCCTCCTCCTACTCCGCATCCAAAACAATAATACATTTGTTTTGAAGGAGATACAGTGAAAGAAGGAGTTTTTTCTTTATGAAATGGACAAAGAGAACGATAGTTGCTTCCTACCCGTTTTAATTGTAAATAACTACCAATGACTTCAACAATGTCATTCGCTTTTACAATTCGAAGAATGCTGTCCTCCGATATTCTACCCATTCTTATCTATTGACTGCCAGGTAGTTTTACATGGACTCTTAATGTTCCATCCTTGGAGAGAAGCACTGCAACCCAGCGAGTTTTTTCAAAATTTGAAAGAATGATAACTAATATCACTGTAATAGGAACACAGAGAAACATTCCCACAACTCCCCAAAGATGTCCCCATAAAATCAAGGAAATCACTACAACTAAAGGACTTAAATTTAAGGATTCTCCCATTATATTTGGCTCAATAATGCTACCCATAAGTTGTTGAACACAAATAATTCCAACTATTACAACTAACATTGGGGGTAAGGATTCAAATTGTACAATCGCAAGAAGAGAAGGAAATAATGTTGAAAATATAGATCCAATTGTAGGTATGTAGTTTAACACGAAGATCAGTAAAGCCCAAAATTCCGCAAAATCGAGTTTTACCAGTCTCATTATTCCATACGACAAAAGTCCAGTTATTATGCTAACCAAAGTCTTAACACCTAAGTAGGTTTGTATATCTTTATCAATCCTGTCTATTATTTGCATGACTATCTTTCTTTGTTCAGGATTGGGAAGTAAAGCCTCTATTTTTGAATTTATAAACCTTACTTCTAGTAGCAAAAATAAAGTATAAATAAAAATTAAAGTTAAATTTGCAAGTAAAGAACCTAAACCTGAAGCAACTGCTGTAAAAATTCCTCTCAAATCAAGTGATTGGAGGATATCTCGTATTGAAGCAGTTTGTTGAATATGGAATTTTTGAAAAAGATGAGCTTGCAACTGATCTAATTTCGCTTGATAGCGAGGTATTTCCTGGGCAACCGTTCTGGCATTATCAGCAACAATTGCAAATAGAACATAACCAAAAAAAAAGATGGTAATAAAGGATAAAATTAGTGCAACGGGGCCTGGTATAAGTTTCCCAATTTTTGGTATGGCTCGAATGACTCGACTGACTGCCAATATTAAATAAACTGCAATCATAGCAGTCACTAAGGGGATAAAAAAACTTTTCCCTTGACTCAATAGAATCAGTGAGCCAAATACCAAAGCACTCCATAAACTTACAACTAAGAGCGTTTGTGAATGTTTTGCCCTTTGCATGAGCTAAACACTCATTTTTGAATAAAATTCCCTAAATTGACCAATTTCTACTAATTTTTTAGGGTGTCGTCTAACTTGGCTAAAAGATCTCGAATAGAATCCTCAGTTTCATCTCCCATATTGGAAATTCGGAAAGTTTTCCCCTTAAGCTTTCCGTAACCGCCGTCAATCTGCAGGCCATGTCGTTCTCTCAGACGTTTTACCCACGCTGCCACATCAATACCCCGTGTGTTTTCAACACAGGTAAGGGAAACAGAGCGGTAACCTTCTTGTGCAAAAAAGCCAAAACCATTTTGTTTGACCCATTCGTGAACTAAAGCGTTAGTTTTAGAGTGACGTTGAAAACGTTTTTCAAGCCCTTCATTTTCAATTTCTTCCAATTTTGAGCGCAAAGCAAAAATGTGGGAAATTGAGGGCGTGCTCGGTGTCATATTTTGCTCAGCATTCTTTGCAAATTCAAGAAAATCAAAATAATAACCACGCCCCTCCACTTTTGTTGCTCGTTCCATAGCTCTTTCAGAGACAGCGAATAATGCTAACCCTGGTGGTAGTGCTAATGCTTTTTGGCTTCCGGTGAGCATCACATCAATACCAAGTTCGTCCATTGGAATCCATTGCGTTGAAAAAGAGGAAACAGTATCAACAATAAACATTACCTTCGGAAATTTTTTCATTACTTCGGCAATGTCCCATAGTGGGTTTCTCAATCCGCAAGAGGTTTCGTTGTGAATGAGAGTCATTGCATCAAAATTATCGGAAGACAAAACTTTTTGAACTTCATCAGGCAAAATTGGTTTTCCCCATTCAACTTGTAACCCAATTGCCTCCCTTCCGCAGCGGCGACTTACATCGAACCATTTATCCGAAAAGGCTCCGCACATACAGCAAAGCACTTTTCCTCCAATAGGAACTAAATTTCGAATCGCTCCCTCCATTATTCCCCAAGCAGAGGAAGTTGAGAGAAAAACTGGCCTCTTAGTTCCAAACAAATTTTGCAACTTTGGCTGAATTTCTCCATAGAGTGCCTTAAAATCTGATCCTCGGTGCCCAATCATCGGAGTGCAAAATGCCCGAAAAGTTTTTTCTGAAACTTCCGTTGGCCCCGGAATAAACAGCTTTACATGTCCACTCATAAACTTAAACCAAAAGATTGCTCAACCTAATCAAAAAAAAGAAAAATCCAACCCCTTTTTCTACATTTTGTGCAATTTCTATTCAACATTTCTCGGGCCGGCGGGATTTGAACCCACGACCTCTAGAACCCCATTCTAGCGCACTACCAAGCTGTGCTACGGCCCGTCTTTAGCAATGTTATATTATGAAATTTACTTACCGATGCAATCTCCTTCTAAAACAAATCATCCATTCAGTCGAAGGAACAACAACGGAAAATCAACATTTAAATGATAAGCATATCTAAAAAACCGATTTATCCCAATTCAATAAATAAACCGCAAGCAATCTTGACTCACCAGAAAAAAAGCCATCAATTTCAACCAAAAACATCTTATTCTAAATGAAACGCATTGTTATAACGGGATGCACAAAGGGTTTAGGGCGTGCTTTGTCTGAATACTTTATTGCTGAAGGCCACGTCGTTTGTGGCTGCGGTAGGAATCTCCGAGAAGTAAACACTCTTTCCAATAAATATCCTTTTCCGCATTTTTTTGCAAAAGTGGATGTCCGTGACGATGCTGCTGTCCACCGTTGGGCGAATCATTGCCTTGAAAAGGGACCGGCCCCCGACCTTCTCATAAACAACGCCGCAGTAATTGCAAAAAATGCTCCACTCTGGGAGCTTTCAGCAAGTGAAGCTGATGCTGTCTTCGATACCAATATCAAGGGGGTTGTAAATGTTCTCCGCCACTTCCTACCCTTTATGATTAAGAGGGGCACAGGTGTTGTGGTAAATCTCAGTTCTGGTTGGGGACGTTCAACATCCCCTGAAGTAGCAACCTACTGCGCGTCGAAATATGCTATCGAAGGTTTAACTGCAGCTCTTGCGCAGGAACTTCCGCAGGGGTTGGCTGCAGTTGCTCTCAATCCAGGCATAATCAATACAGCTATGCTTCAATCTTGCTTTGGATCCGAAGCCCAAAACTATCCAACACCTGAAATTTGGGTCAAAACTGCTGGACCATTTATACTCTCCCTCTCTGCACGACATAACGGGAAATCGCTCTCTGTTCCAGCTTATTAAAACTCGGATTTATTAGTCCAAAATAAAATTTTTTATTCACAAATTGGTCTGCAAGTTACATCTATAAAACGTAGATTCTATCCAAAACTTCGGTCCACGTTATTCATGAAACCTCAACTAATCGACTGGGAACAAGTTCAACAAAACCTACTGAATATACCCGGCTGGCAAGCAGAAAAATCCCCATCCCCTCATCTCACTCGGACCTTTACTTTCAAAAATTTTGTAGAATCACTCTCTTTTACAAATGAAGTAGGAAATTTAGCTGAACAAGTTAACCACCATCCTGATATTTTGATCCGTTGGAACAAGGTTACTCTTTTCCTTTCAACTCACTCTGCCAAAGGTATTACCCAACTCGATTTTGACCTGGCATCTAAAATAAATTCCCTTTTCTCTTCCGGATCAGCTAGCCATTCCTCTCCATAATTTTTAGAACCAACTAACTCCTCAATTATTTGATTGAAAATTTCTTATAATTTTTTAAACGGCAACACCTAATCTATGGCTAGGTTTATCCAATTTCAAAAAATGGCAGGCGCTGGTAATGATTTTATTCTTCTCGATAACCGGGACGGTTCCATCCCGCTCACAAAAAATCTCATTACTATTTTGTGTGACCGACACAATGGTATTGGGGCGGATGGTGTCCTCATAGTTGAGCTTCCTGTTAATTCCTCTTCCGATTTTAAAATGCGCTACTTTAACCGTGACGGAAGCGAAGCAGAAATGTGTGGGAATGGTGCCCGTTGCTTTGCAAAATTTGCTTCCTCCTTACTCCCCTCTGTTCCCGAAAAAATTTCTTTCGATACACTTGCCGGCACTATCCAGGCTAAACTCCTCCCGAGTGGGGAAGTCGAACTTGCGATGAGTCAACCCCATTCACTCGACGGTCCTTTCCAACTTCACCTTTCAGAAATCATACTTGAAGCGTGGTTTCTCAACACAGGCGTCCCTCATGTCCTCACTTTCGTAGAGGATCTTTTATCCGTTCCAGTTCAAGAATGGGGATCTGCAATCCGCTACCACCAACGCTTTGCGCCTGCTGGAACTAATGCCAATTTTATTCAGCAACTCGAACCCTCAAAAATTTTCATCCGAACCTATGAGCGTGGTGTTGAAGCCGAAACATTAGCATGTGGCACTGGCGCCACTGCTGCAGCACTCATTTACTCGCTCAAATACAACATTCCATCACCAATTTCCGTTCTCGTAAAAAGTGGAGACGTTCTTACTATTCGATTTTCGCAAACTTCCTCTCCTACATCGCCCTTTAGTGATGTTTCTCTGGCTGGTCCGGCAAAAGTTACTTTTACAGGTGAATTCTTAATTCCAGATAATTTGGTCCAGTAGAATAATTTGCACATCTACAAAATTCCTCTTTTCCCTAAAATTGTTTTTGCATGAACACATATCTCGACTTCTCAGGCGTTCACACTGCACTTGCAACTCCATTCCTAAATGGGAAATTGGATGTAGAATCGTTCCACAGACTCATAGATTTTCAAATTTCCTCGGGTATCAATGGCATCGTTCCAGTTGGCACAACAGGCGAGTCTCCAACTCTCTCCCACGAGGAACACATCGAAGTTATCCGTTTGGCTATTGAATTCGCAGGAGGCCGCTGTTTGGTGATTGCTGGAACAGGTTCCAATAGCACCGACGAGGCAATCTATCTTACACACAAGGCACAAGAACTTGGAGCTAACGCTGTCCTCCTTGTTGCTCCTTACTATAACCGTCCAACTCAGGAAGGACTCTACCTTCACTTCCGTGAAATTGCTAAGGCCACTCATCTCCCGGTTGTTCTCTATAGCATTCCTGGCCGATGTGGTGTCGAAATTGCTATTCCTACAATTCAACGCCTCCATGAAGATTGCCCAAACATCTATTGCCTCAAAGAGGCTGGCGGCTCAGTTGAGCGCATGAATCAACTCCGCCATGCTCTACCTTCTTCCTTTCAGCTCCTTTCTGGTGACGATTCCCTCACACTCCCTTTCCTTTGCACGGGTGCTATTGGAGTAATTAGTGTTGCTTCAAACCTCATTCCTGCCGAAGTTCTCGAAATGGTAAATGCCTGGAATGCAGGCGATGGACTACGCGCAGCCCAGCTGCACCAGCGCCTCTATCCCCTCTTTCGAGACCTTTTCATAGAAACTAACCCCGTTCCGATCAAATTTGCCCTTGCAAAAAAGGGGCTTATCGCCTCTCCCGAAGTCCGCTTACCGCTTGCTCCTTTAAGTCAGCTTTCCGCTGAAAAACTCACAGCTACCCTCACTTGTCTCGATAGCCAAACTTAATTACTCCTTTCTCTCTAGTATTACTGATGCAAAAGTCTAAAATCCTTATCAATGGAGCAAAAGGGCGAATGGGACAAGCTCTTCTCGCTTGTGCTTCCTCGCATCCTACCCTCGAAATAATCGCAGCCGCAGACCTTGGAGACGATCTCAACTCATTACTTCCACTTGCAGATTGCGTCATTGACTTTTCCCATCCTAGTGCAACAGCAACCATTGTTTCTCTTTGCCTAAGCCACAGAAAACGCCTCGTTATCGGAACCACAGGCCAGTGCGAAAATGACCTCTCCTTAATTCGTTCCGCTGCAGAGTCTATCCCAATCGTTCTCTCACCGAATTTTAGCACAGGAGTAAACCTCCTCTTTTGGCTATCCAAAGTCACAGCTCAAACCCTGGGTGCTGACTTTGACATCGAGATCGTGGAAATGCACCATCGCCTCAAGAAAGATGCTCCAAGTGGAACAGCAGCTAAACTCCTCCAAATCTTGGCTCAAGCTCGAAACCTCAATCCTTCTGATGTTTCCTGCTACGGCCGTTCAGGAATCACAGGTGAACGTTCTTCCTCAGAAATTGGAGTTCATGCGATTCGTGGTGGGGACGTCGTCGGCGACCACACGGTAATTTTCGCCACACAAGGGGAACGCCTTGAACTCGTTCACAAAGCCTCCAACCGCCATACTTTTGCAAATGGTGCTCTGCGCGCCGCAGCCTGGCTCGCCGACAAGCCTCCTGGCCTCTACGATATGCTCGACGTGCTCGGTCTCCCAAGGTGATTCCCGAAATTACTAATCCACCGCTTTATCCGCTACCAATTGCGCTCGGACTCGGTTCAAACCTCGGGGATCGCCACCAAATTCTCGCTTCCGCCTGCAAATTAATTGCCACTTACCTCCACAACGATCAGGAAAAATTCCCTCGTTTCAGTTCCATTTACGAATCCGCTCCAATTAATTGCCCTCCAAATTCACCCAGCTTTTACAATATGGTGGCTCTTGTCCACTCCAAACAACCTGTTGGGAAAATATTTAACTGGATTCGCTCCATAGAAACTGCCTTTGGTCGTCCCCTCTCTCGGCCAAAAAACGAACCAAGAATACTTGACTTAGACATCCTTTTTTATGGGAATTATCGAATTGAATCTGATCAAATCCAAATTCCTCACCCTCATATCCTAGATCGTGCTTTTGTCCTCGTTCCACTTCTTGAAATCATGCCCGACCTCACCCTTCCATATTACTCGCATGACCTTCCAACTGTTGCTGCTCGCTTAGTTGCCTCTCAGAGCTTGCAAATAGTGGGTAAATTTAATTTTTCTGACCAAGATGTCCACTAGTGTGTTACAATCCTGCTCTCACTTTTTAAGCTCTCCCACCGAAAAAATCGCCCTCATCCATCAAAAAAGATCAACCCGCATTCCAATAACTGCTCTCACTGCCTACTCTTATCCGTGGGCACGTCTTCTCGACCAATGTGAACTAGACCTTATCCTCGTTGGCGATTCCTTAGGAATGGTGGAGCATGGCCGCCCCAACACTGTTACCGTTACGCTCGAGGAAATGCTTTACCACACTCGCAGTGTTCGTCCTGCTGTCAAAAATGCTCTCCTCGTTGCAGATCTTCCTTACGGCACATACGAATCACCTCACGATGCCCTCCAAAATGCCAGCCAGCTTATTCATGCTGGTGCCGATGCAGTAAAACTCGAAGGAGGCTCAGAAATTGCCCCGCAAATTCAAACCCTCATCAAGAATGAAATCCCTGTCCTTGGCCACCTTGGTATGTTGCCACAGCGAATACTCCAAGAGGGACGCTACCGCATCAAAGGCCGAACTCCCGAAGAACGTTCTCAACTCGTTTCCGACGCCAATCTCTTGCAAAATCTCGGTGTATTCGCAATCGTCCTCGAACTCGTCACTCCTGAATTAGCTGACGAAATAACAAAGGCCCTTTCTATCCCCACTATTGGGATTGGTAGCGGCCCAAACTGTGCCGGGCAAATCCTCGTTACCTACGACCTCCTCGGCTTTACTCCCTGGTTTTGCCCCTCTTTCGTCACTCCCAAAGCCAATCTCGCTGAAACTATCCAACAAGTAGTCAAGAATTTCGTCAGTGAGACAAAAAGCTATTCTTATCTTTAATTGAATTCCTTTCACAAGGAAACTCTTCGCCAGCTAGCAGCAGACAACGGTTTTCCAATCTTTGGAGTAGCCGTTGCTCAACCAGCTCCCCATTCATCCTATTTCCATCACTGGTTGCTTGCAGGCCATCATGCAGACATGGCTTGGCTCTACAGAACACGTCATCTCAGGACGAATCCAGATAAGTTACTCCATAACCCAAAATCAATTATCGCCCTAGGGATCCCTTATTTTCAGGGAAGACAAACACAACCAGCTTCATTTGCCTCGCCTCAGTGCTCCCAAAATTACGCAACTGGCCAAATTGCCCGTTTTGCTTGGGGAATTGATTATCATGAAACTATACCGCCGAAGCTGCGGCCTATTCTCCACAAAATCCAAGAGTGGGGTTATTCCGCTCGTTTGTTCTGCGACTCGTCACCGCTTCTCGAGCGCGATTATGCTCTACTTGCTGGTATTGGGTGGCAGGGCAAGAGCACTATGATCCTCAACAGAAAATATGGGAAATGGATTCTTTTATCTTTTATAATTACAGACCTACCACTTCCGCCAGATACGCCAGCGAAAAACTACTGTGGTTCCTGCCAGCGTTGCCTTCTTGCGTGCCCAACTCGTGCAATTAGCGAGCCTTACCACCTCGATGCACGCCGTTGTATTTCCTACCTAACGATCGAAAACAAAGGTCCTATCCCTATTTACTTCCGCGAAGCTATCTCCAACCGAATTTTCGGTTGTGATGCTTGCTTGGAAGTTTGTCCTTGGAACCGCTTCGCTCAGGCTGCTAGCGAAACTGCTTTCTATGCCAATCAGCATCTCCTAGAACTTCCACTGCGTTTTTACCTTACTCTCGATGAGGCCAAGTTCCTTTCAATTTTTTCCCGTTCACCTATCAGACGAATTGGCCTTCTTCGCATGCAAAGGAATGTCTGCATTGCTTTAGGTAACGTTGGAACAGCCGACGATATTCCAACTCTCTCTAGCTTTGCTTCCGTGCAGAACGATTGGCTTCGGGAGCATGCACTTTGGGCCCTTGAAAAAATCCAAAGCCGCTTCTTAAACCCAAAGCCACAAACCTCTTTTATCCTTACTTAGAGACTCTTATTTTCACTACATTAAAATGATTTTCTCCCGCACACCTTGGTAAGCATCACATGCAATTCATTTGAGGATTGGCGTAATGCTGCAAAGCGATTGCTCATCTTACGCATTCCGCCGCATCAGACAAATTGGCTGCTAGAGGCGCAGCAGCCCCTCTTCCCAACACTCGAAAAATTTCTTTCACAGAAGAACTTCAAAACTTCGGATAGCCCACGCTTCCTTCTTCCCAAAAGATTTCTCGATCTTGCTCAAAAAGTTGCTGCTCATACTGCCCCCGAGCGATGGATCACGCTATACAGCCTTGCTTGGAGATTGATCATCGAAGGGGAAACGCATTTGTTACAAAAAACTTCTGACCTTGATGTCCGAAAAGCAACCCTTTGGGCAAAAGCTGTGGGGCGCGAAATTCATAAAATGCACGCTTTCCTTCGCTTCCGTTCACTCGGGATCAATTCTGATACCAAACGTGAGCAATTTGTTGCATGGTTCGAACCGCAGTTCAACATCCTCCGCCTTGCAGCACCATTTTTTGTCCAAAGATTTTCCTCAATGGAGTGGGCTATCCTGACTCCAAAGGAGTGCGCTATATGGGACGGCAATTGCCTTAAATTTACTACCAGTTCATCCATTTTTTCTTCTACCACTACCGATGATTTTGAGCAAGCTTGGCAAGTTTACTATCGCAGCATTTTTAATCCTGCACGTGTCAACTGCAGTGCGATGCTCAAAGAAATGCCTCGAAAGTTTTGGAAAAACCTTCCTGAAGCTTCGGTTATTTCCGACCTACTTCTCAACCCCACGGAATCCACAAAACAAAAGCGCACGCTTACTAAAAAAATTACTTAGATGACAAAAAAATCTTTTTTAATTATCGGTGCGGGGCTTGTAGGCCTTGGAACTGCATATGCCCTCATTCGTCGTTTTCCCAGAGCAAAAATAGTTGTTCTTGAAAAAGAGCCGCAACCCGGTGCTCATCAAAGCACCCACAATAGCGGAGTCCTCCACGCCGGTCTTTACTACAAGCCTGGTTCTCTGAAAGCTCGTCTTGCTGTCGAAGGTATCCGCCAAATGACTGCATTTTGTCAACAGGCAGACATACCCCATGAAATCTGTGGGAAACTCGTTGTAGCTACGACCGATGATGAAATTTTACGTTTGAAAGACCTCTTCAATCGTGGGCAAGCCAACGGACTTTCCGGATTGCGAATACTCGACAGGGACCAGCTCCGCCAAATCGAGCCGCACTGTAACGGAATTGCTGCACTCCATGTTCCTGAGGAAGGAATCGTTGATTACACAGCCGTCGTTCAACAACTGGTTAAACAGCTCGAATCGCAAGGAGTTTCAATCTTGACAAGTTTTCATGTTGTAAAAATCGAAAGGCGGCTTGCTGGTTGGATTCTTCATGCAGGAAACGGCAACTTTACCACTGGCGATTTCCTCATCAATTGTGCAGGTCTCTATTCCGATCGTATTGCAAGACTGGCTGGAAAAAAAACATCAACTCGTATCATCCCATTCCGTGGCGAATACTACAAACTATCCCCGTCCGCTGCGCACTTAGTCCGCAACCTGATTTATCCAGTTCCTCATCCGGCCTTTCCTTTCCTTGGAGTTCATTTTACTCGACTTATCCACGGAGGTATCGAGGCTGGTCCTAATGCTGTTCTTGCCCTTGCACGCGAGGGATATTCCAAAAATGACTTCAATCTTGCTGATGCTTTCGAAACGCTCACTTTTCCAGGTCTCCTAAATTTCCTTAGAAAATACCCCCGCATGTGTTGGGGTGAATTATCCTCTTCCTTCAGCAAAAAAGTCTTTTGTCGTTCCTTGCAAAAACTTGTCCCGGAAATCTGCGAGGAGCATCTCCTCCCGGGTGGAGCGGGAATTCGTGCTCAAGCTATGCTCCCCGATGGAACTTTAGTTCAGGATTTCGACATCCTCAATAGCCCGGATTCCATTCACGTCCTGAATGCTCCAAGCCCGGCTGCCACAGCTTCCCTCGCAATCGGTTCCCACATCGCATCTTTAATTCAGGGTTAAGTTTTCTCTTTTCCTTACCTCTATTCTTTTCCTATTAGTCTTCTTTTTGCCTCTTATTTTAGGCTTTGCCAATCCATCAATTAAACAGCTTGCGATTGGCGTATCGCAACGATTTGTAACTGGATGCCATCCTTACCGTAATGTTCATTTCGCGTTGCACGAAATGCTACATCCCAAGGTTGGGGTGGGAGGGGATAATCTGCAGCGTCGAAATAAATTGCAGGAAGCCTCCGCTTCCCGGCAGGAAAGTCTAACCTAACGTGTCGCTCTCTTACAACACGTGGTTCTCCTCCGGGCCTTACCCGACGAGCAAGAAAAATTGGCTGCTCGTTTCCTATCCCAAACGGTTCAAGCTGTTCCTGTTCTATGAGGAACTCCTCTCCTACTTCCTCAAGTGAAACTTCATGGTCAATGTTAATCTGAGAAACAGGCGGCGATCCTTGCAAAATGAGCCTCGTCACCCTTTCAAACTCCTCGCGGAATAGCGAAAAATTCTTCTTCTGCAAAGTTAATCCCACTGCCAATTCATGTCCCCCCCATTGTTCCAGATACCGGGAACATTTTCTTAAAGCTTCCACCAGAGAGAAACCCTGAATACTCCGTCCGCTTCCCTTGCCTTGCCCCCCCCCGTTAAAACCAACAAGCAATGTCGGCCGGTTATAGCGCCTGGTCAACCGTGATGCCACGATTCCTAGCACCCCATCGTGCCAGTCATCATCTCCAGCAACAATCGTATTATGGTTCTCGGGGTCGAAATAATTTTGCAACCAGCGTTCTGCTTCCTTAGTAACTTCTCGCTCGATGTTTTGGCGCGTCCGATTGCAACTATCCAATTCTTTCGCTAGGCGAATTCCTTCGACAGGATCATTTGTTAAAAGCAAGTCTAATGCAGTTCTTGCGTCTCCCATCCTCCCTGCAGAATTGATTCGCGGTCCTAGCTTGAACCCAACGTCCGAAGTTTGAATCGGTGGCCGAATACATGCCAACTGAATTAACGCTGCCAAACCCGGCCATCGCGTTCGTTCCATCTGCCGCAACCCGTATTTCACAAACGTCCGATTCTCTCCAACAAGAGGAACGAGATCTGTTAGAGTAGCAAGTGCTGTTAAATCCAACATGTCCCTCAGATCAAAATCCGCTAACGGATTTCTTTTCAGTAACGCATGCGCAACCTTAAATCCTATTCCGGCACTACACAGATAATCAAAATCTCCACGAACTTTCGGATTGACCAGCGCACAACAGGCCGGCCGTTGCCCCACAAATTCGTGATGGTCCAATATAATTACATCCGCTCCAAGCGATCGCAACTTCGCCACTCCCTCTATTGAATTCGTTCCGCAATCTACGGTAACCACCAACTGCGGCTGAAAAGCTGAAAAACACCTTTCAATCGCAGAGAGACTCAATCCATACCCTTCCTCAAATCGGTTGGGAACAAAGCACTGAACCTTTGCGCCATAGGCAAGCAGCACCCGAGCCACAATTGCCGCTGCCGTTATCCCATCCACATCGTAATCGCAGTAAATTAAAATTCTCTCGCGGTGGCGAAGAGCTGCGTCCAAACGATCCACTGCCAAATCCATCTCTGGCAGCAAAAAAGGATCCGAAATCGTCGAAAGCTTGGGACGAAGAAAATGCTGAACTTCTGCACTTGAAGTCAGCCCATTCCTCAAAAGAACCCGCGATGTCAACAAGGGTAAACCAAGTTCTCTTGCAAGAACTGCCGCGGCTCGATTTACCTCAACCGCAGGCAAGTTCCATCTCTGCTCCATAACAAACTTGTAACATATTCCACCTTTTCCTGCAACTTGCCTCTCCTGTCAAAACTCACCCGGCAGAGTTTTTCATCTTCTTTCTTTCCAATTCCCCTTCAATCCAACCCTCTAGAAACTTCTCCCGAAACAAATGGAAAACTCCCTTGAGAATTGCGCCACGGATTTCGGCCATAAGCTTCGTATAGAAGTGCAAATTATGCAGAGTCAAAAGCCGCATCCCTAATATTTCGCCAGAAACAAGCAAATGCCGAATGTAAGCACGTGAAAACTTTCGGCATGCAGGACAACTGCACCCCCGTTCAATTGGCTCCTTATCCCGGGCATAGCATGAGTTCCGGAGATTCATCTTCCCCGTAGAACAATAAGCAGTTCCATGCCGAGCCATTCGAGTCGGCAAAACGCAGTCGAACATATCTACCCCGCGTGCAACCATCTCAACAATTTGGTTCGGCTCCCCAATCCCCATCGCATACCGCGGTTTCTTTGTGGGCAAAAATCCCATGCTAGCTTCGATGGCAACCATCATCTCCCCCTCCGGTTCCCCAACACTCACGCCCCCAATTGCATACCCATCAAATCCCATTTCGACTAACGCCAACGCACAGTCCCGCCGCAGCTTTTCATGAGTCCCTCCTTGCACAATGCCGAATAATAAGCGGTCCGTCCTTTCCTCGCGGCCAGCCCACCAAGCCAATCCGCGCTCCGCCCATCGCACGGTTCTTCTTACCGCTTCCTCTAAATCAACCTCCGAACATCCATAGGGCGGACATTCATCAAATGCCATAACCACATCCGCTCCTAGTTTTTGCTGGATTTCCATCGAGGATTCAGGAGTCAATACGGTAGGTGAACCGTCTAGGTGATTTTGAAAAAAGACCCCTTCCTCTGTGATCTTGCGCAACTTTGCCAAAGAAAAAACTTGATACCCTCCGCTATCTGTCAAAATCGGACCATCCCATCCTATAAACGCATGCAATCCGCCAAAATCAGCTACTAATTCTTCCCCAGGCCGCAAGTGAAGGTGGTAGGTATTGCAAAGTAAAATCTGCACACCGAGTGCAACTAGCTCTTCTGGGGCAACAGCTTTTACACTCCCCTGAGTCCCCACAGGCATAAATACCGGTGTTAGAACTCTACCGTGCGAGGTCTCGAGAATTCCTGCCCTTGCGTCTGTTACTGGGCACATCTTAGCGACGCAAAATCTACCTTTTCCCATGGGGATACCCACCGTGTCATTCACCAAACACATACCCATCTCTTTTTTTCAGCAATTACCCAAAATGGCGAATCCAAATTCCCAGGCTAGGCGGAAAACATTCTCCCCGATCCTGCTTCTTCCCACTTGCCCTCCGCAACAATTCTCGACAGAATACTCCAATCCAATCAACCTTCCATGTTTAATCCTTTGCCCCCTAAACCTTAAGTCAAAATTGAGGATAATTTAATCTAATTTAAATACAACCAAACTTCCTTACCATGTCTCTAAATCTCTCCGCCCTCGAAATTGCTTGCCGCGATGCTCGCGGCTTGGCGCTCGACGCCGTTAGTGCAGCGAAATCCGGCCACCTCGGCCTTCCTCTCGGAGCAACCGAAATCGGTGCCGTCCTCTTTGGGCACGCCCTCCAATACAATCCCTCACAACCCCGCTGGCTCAACCGTGACCGTTTTATCCTTTCCGCTGGTCATGGAAGTATGTTTCTCTATGCCTGGCTCCACCTCGCTGGATTTGACCTTCCGCTCGAGCAAATCAAAAATTTTCGTCAACTTCATAGCCACACACCGGGGCATCCTGAATTTCGTGAAGCTCCAGGCGTCGAGGCTACCACAGGTCCACTTGGGCAAGGGGTTGCAAACGCTGTTGGTTTTGCCATCTCCGCCAAAATGGCAATGGCAAAATTCAATACAGCCGAGCACAGAATTCTGGATTACCATATCGTTTGCCTTGCAGGTGATGGTTGTCTTCAGGAAGGTATTGCAAGTGAGGCATGCTCTCTCGCTGGTCATTTAGGTCTGGATAACCTTATCCTCATTTATGACTCCAACGACGTTACACTCGACGCTCACGCTTCCATGACTCAGAGCGAAAATACCGCTCTACGCTTCGAGGCTTACGGATGGGACGTCCAGCAAATTGATGGGCACAACATGCAGCAAATTTTGGAAGCTTACGAAAAAGCCAAAGCTGCAACTGGAAAACCGCAACTCATCATAGCCAAGACAATTATCGGAAAAGGGATTCCCGAAGTCGCTGGCACAAACAAAGCTCATGGTGAAGCGGGAGTTAAATTTGCTGAGGCAGCACGTCGAGGGCTCGGATTGCCAGAGGAGAAATTTTTCGTTTCACCGGAATCCCGTGCTTACTTTGCCCAGCACCGGAAAAAACTCGAAGAGACATACAACCTTTGGTGTCAGAAATTTGAATCTTGGAAAAATGCCAATCCAGAGCTTTCTGCGCTACTTGAACGCGCTCTCAGTGGTCAAGTTGCTGATTTCTTGCCCTTAATTCCTGAATTCGATCCCACTGTAAACATTGCAACTCGCAAGGCTGGTTCCGACGTCCTCCAGCCAATCGCAAAAGCTGATCCTTTGGTCATTAGTGGCAGTGCCGATCTCCACGGCTCCACTCTCAACTACATTCAGGGTGGCGGCAACTTCACCCGCGAAAATCCTTCCGGTAGAAATATTTACTTTGGAATCCGCGAACATGCTATGTGCGGAATCCTCAACGGATTTGCTTACGATGGCATATTCCGCGCCAGTGGTGCAACGTTCCTCACATTCAGTGATTATGGCCGTCCCTCTATTCGTGTCGCTGCACTCTCAAAATTGCCGGTGGTTTATATCTTCACTCACGATAGCGTTGGTGTTGGCGAAGACGGCCCAACTCACCAACCCGTTGAAACCATAGCATCCCTCCGAGCTATCCCGAACCTTGACGTTTTCCGCCCTGCAGATCCAGAGGAAACCGCGGCAGCTTTTGCCGCTGCCTTCCAGCGGAATGATGGTCCAACCGCTATTTGCCTAACACGGCAGGTCGTCCCAATCCTTAATCAGATTCCTGCTTCTGTTCGCAGACAGGGAACTATTCGTGGTGGTTATACAGCCAAAAAAGAAAAAGGACCACTTGCTCTTATTCTGATTGCCACAGGTTCAGAGCTTCACCTGGCTCTTCAAGCTGCCGAACAGCTTGGCGACTCTGTCCGCGTCGTATCACTACCCTGCTTCGAGCGTTTCCTCCGCCAGTCAGAATCCTACCGCGAAGGGGTGCTTCCTTCCTCTTGCACGGCGAGAGTTTCAATTGAAGCCGGTATCACAGACTGCTGGTATCGTTTTGTCGGCAACCGCGGAACTGCTCTCGGTATTGATCGCTTCGGTCTCAGTGCTCCGGGTTCCACTGTCATGCGTGAGCTGGGTATGACTGTCGAGAAAATCGTTGAAGCTGCGAAACATGTCTTTTGAAGACATGGATTGCGAGTTTGATACTTGATACTACAGAGAGAGACTTCCTAACCTGATTATCCACTTTGGGGGAATTAAGGGCTCCAACCATTATCACTCTTTTCCTTAGCCAGGGTATGAATTTTCCTTTCCCTCGCGCTTCCCTTCCTTGCGACGAATTTTTTCAAAATAGCTAATGGCAAGGGATATTTCTGTCATTTTACCAACATATCGGGAATGTGAAAACTTGGAGCCTGTTGTCTCTCGCCTGGAAAAAGTCCTCGAAGGTTGGGATTGGGAAGCTGTTTTCGTTGACGATGATTCCGACGATGGTTCGCGCGAGGTTCTGCTTCGCTTAGCCCGCCAGAACCCTAGAGTCCGTTTTCTAAGGCGTGTTGGTAGGCGCGGGCTCGCTTCCGCTTGTATCGAGGGAATGTGTTCTTCCGCTGCGAACATCTTCGCCGTTATGGATGCCGATCTCCAGCACGATGAATCCCTTCTTCCCGAGATGGCTCGAATTCTCTCTAGGGAAAAAGACGTAGATATCGTTGTTGCAACTCGCTACGCCGCAGGTGGCAGCATCGGAGATTGGAGCCGCTCCCGGCATTTCGTTAGCCGCTTCGCGACGAAGCTCGAAAAGAAGTTTCTGCGCACAGAACTTTCCGATCCCATGAGCGGATTCTTTGCGATAAAGCGAGAAGTATTAGATAAATGCATCCATAAATTAGCTGGCAAAGGTTTCAAAATTCTCCTCGATATTGTTCTTTCGCTTCCGGAGCGCCCTCGCATCCGAGAGCTTCCCTACACGTTTCGTCCACGCTTGCACGGACAGAGCAAGCTCGATTTTATCGTCGCCCTCGAATACCTCTACCTGATAGCTGATAAACTTTTTGGGGGGTTCCTCCCTGTTCGTTTTATTCTTTACGGTCTTGTTGGCTTAAGTGGGCTTTTCCTGCACTTATTAGTCCTTGGTCTGGCTTACCGAGAGTTCGGTCTTGATTTTTTTCTCTCCCAGTCCCTTGCCACTTTGCTGGCAATGATTTCGAATTTTTTTTTCAACAATATTTTTACATTTCGCAACCAGCGCCTGAAAGGCTCTGCTTTCCTGATTGGGGCCTTCCTCTACATGTTGATTTGTTCCGTCGGTGCGATCGCTAACATCCAAGTTGCAGATTACCTGTTTAGTCTGAAGGTGCCGTGGTGGGTAAGTGGGGCTGTGGGAGCATTAGTGGGAGCTGTCTGGAATTACGCCGTTTCCACTCAAATCGTCTGGACATGGTTCCGCGATAAATTCGTTTCCTCAAAAAAACGTATCAGTTTATCCTAAATAGAAGCGAAGCCTCAAGGTGACTTCTGAATGAAAATTGCTTTCCTTTCGAGCTTTGCTCACCTCGCTTTGGATGAGAAAGAGGAGCGCGTTTCTGGTGGAGCCGAGTTGCAGATTGCTTTGCTTGCACGTGAAATTGCCAACCGTGCCATTCCTACTGTTTTACTTTCCGGAAATACTGGACAGGCTGACAACTTTTCTTTGGCCGGTGTTCGCATCCGCAACGCGGGAAATTTCCATACCGGCCATTTCTTTCAAATGCTTTCTGCTGCACCTCGCCTTTTCACTCTATTGAAGGAGGAGAAACCGGACTGGGTTTGTGTCCTCGGATGGACAGCATGGCTATTCTACTTATGGTTCCTGCGCAAATTTCTTGGTTTTCGGTTGGCATTTATTTGCGGCCTCGATACGGAAGTTAATGGTGAATTTCGACGAGAAAATCCCCTGAGAGGGACGCTCTTTGAGTTTGCTATGCGCAATGCGGATGCCCGCTTCGCAATGACCTTGCACCAGCAGCAGCTTTTTCATGCTCGGCGGATGTCCTGTGGCTTTTATCGCAACCTCATTCTTCCTCGCAAAAAGCCGCTCGTATCGGAAAAGAAGGTAGATTTTTTGTGGGTTGCTCGCTGCAGAAAAATTAAGAATCCCACCCTCTTTGTTCGCCTTGCGGAAGTCATTCCTGAGGCGAGTTTTTGGATGATATGTCCTCCGGAAGATCGTTTACTTTTTGAGAAAGTCCAGCAAGCTGCTTCCGCACTGCCAAATTTAACCCTTTGGCAAAGCGTTCCCTACCACCAAATCCAAGACTATTACGATGCTGCACGTATTTTCGTGAATACCTCAGAATGGGAGGGCTGGCCCAATAGCTTTATCCAGGCGGGGCTTGGGCGCGCTGCAATCCTCTCATGGAAAGTGAAGCCAGACATGCTTTTCATTGATTTCTCATTAGGATTTTGTGCAGAAGGCAATTGGAGCCGTTTCCTTTTCCATGCTAACTCCCTTTTCCAAAATCCTCAGCTTACGGAGAAATGTGGACGAGAGGCAGAACGTTTTGTCATCGAGCTCCATGACAACAAGCGAGAAACCGATTCTTTTCTCAAAGGATTGGAGACTTTTTGGTCGAAAAATACAGAATAAATTCTATTCAATAAGCCAAAACATAGCCGATGTTCGATTGACCTTTCGCTCTACCAGCAGCAGAATCAAAAAGGAAACACTCTTCGTTTTTTTGTGAAAGAAGCTTCAAAAAAGGCCGCAAATTCCCAATCCCAAAAACCGAATGAGTCCCCTGTAAATTTGGACGAGTCCCTACTTTTAGCTGGAGGAATTTTTTGGCACGAAAATAAACAGAAAATTCTCATTGCTTCCGCAGTTCTGACTCTAATTGCTTGTGGTTACCTTGCATGGAGCTATTGGCAAAACTACTATCGCCAAAAGGCAGCACAGGCTTTCGCCATGGCACTAACGCCACAGGATTATGCGCAGGTTGCTCAGAAGTTTGCTAACACACCGGTGTCTGTTGCCAGCCAACTGCTCCTTGCAGCGGACCTTCGCAATGCTGGCCAAATAACTGACTCAGACTCAATTTATGAAAAAGCGTTGTCAGGGAACGATAAAACAGGGCTTTCCTCCGCTGCCTCATTAGGTTTGGCTTTTAACCAGCATCTAAAAAGTAAGGGGTCTCCCGAGAAAACTTCCATCGAGGCTTTTCAATACGCTGCCGCTCGATTCCCGCAAAGCTATATTGTGCCATTTGCGCTCTTCAATCAAGCCGAGCTCCTTCTCCGGGCAAATAAACCTGATCAATCGGCACAAATTTTGCGTGCTATTCTTGCCGACTATCCTCGTTCACTCACTGCCAGACTGGCTTCAAGCGAGCTGCAACGCATTAACCAAATGCAAAATACCTTCCCTGCTTCAGACCAGGAGGGTCAGAAACAGCAAGAGCAGCAAGCAGTGCAAACTTCAGGCGGTGCTCTTCCGCAGACGCCAACGGGGGAATCTACCAATTTGCAAAATCAGAATCCGACTTCGGGTAACAGCTCCCAGGTAACGCAATAACCTGCAACAACCCCTTGACCATGACAATTCAAGAACGCTTAGAGAAATACCTTGGCCGCCAGCCGGACACCTCCAAAGCAGCTTTTGTAGCTCCCAATGCAACCATCCTCGGCTCTGTTACACTGGGTGAAAATGCCAGTGTTTTTTACGGAGCTATACTTCGTGGAGATATACAAGACATCATCATCGGCAATGGAACCAATGTCCAGGATGGCACCATTATCCATCTTGCTGATGAATATCCGGCAATTATTGGTGATTATACGACTATTGGGCATGGAGCCATGATACATGCTTGCACGATTGGAAATGAATGCCTGATCGGTATGCGCTCAACTATCCTCGACGGGGCAGTAATCGGGGATCATTGCCTCGTAGCTGCTGGAGCAGTCGTTACTCCACGCACTGTGATTCCACCCGGCTCTATGGTTATGGGGGCACCTGCTAAAGTGAAACGCCAGTTAACTGATGAGGAAATTGCTGGCCTCCGTCCCTGGGCTGAGAAATACATTCACGTTGCAAAAGCTCACGCAGCAAAATTTGTCGTAAAATAGCGTCGCAAAATTTAGATTTTATAATCCAAAAAAATTTAAAACCTCCAGAACTCTATGGACCCCAAAAAAATTGGTGTTGATGAATCTCAGATCAGCAAAACAACAGGAAGGATCATTTTGCCTGAAGAGGAAGTCCAACGTTTTAGCCAGCGTTCGCAAGCGCCACGTCCTCGCCTAGCTCAGCAGGTTCCTCCTGTCCAACAACCTGCACAGGGCTTCCAAGCGCAACATGTTGCTCAGGTTGCTTCCGAGGTCTCTGAGCCATCCCTACCTGTTGTGGCTCCTCGTGCCAGCGTTACATCCCCTTTCCATCTGATCATTATAGCTGTCCTATCCTTTCTCGTCGTTCTTCAAACCATTTGGTTACTTTGGAGTCACTCTCAAACCCATACTTCGATTCGCCAAATGCACGACCAGGTAATCAAGCTGAGTTCTGACCTTACTAGCCAGGCCGAAACAATTAAGTCCCTCAACCGCGAAATTTTGGAGATTAAAGTTCTTTTGGCTCGATCTGCAGAGGAGCAGAAAAACCAGGCTCGCGCTATGGCCGAAATTCGCTCACATCTTCAGGCGATGGATATTGAACCGGCAAGCACAACTGCGCCTGTCATGCAACGCTGAAGCTTATTTTCATATATTTTAGTTAATTGTTTTTTCAGTATCTCAGGAAACATTTGCTTAAAATCGGTCTCTGGGTCTATTATTCCGTCACTTTATGGCATCAGAAGCCGCCGCTGATTGTTCAAATCCTTTTTTGAATAAAGAAGTCTATTTACGTGCCTATCGGATCATGCTGCAGGCGCGAATTTTGGAGGAGAAACTTGCCAGCCTTTATCGTGCCGGCAGTATTCGAGGCGGAGTGTTTCTTGGCAAAGGGCAGGAAGCGTTGAGTGTTGCACTTGGTATCAACCTTCGTCGTGGCGATATCTACGCACCACTGATTCGAGATCAGGCTGGTCGAATGGCTTTCGGTGACACAGCCCTTGATACTCTGCGCACCTATTTGGGCTCTCTGCTAGGTTCTATGCGAGGGCGCGATGGGAACATTCATCGTGGAAGGCCAGCCGAGGGCTATTACCCTATGATTAGCCATCTTGGGGCGATGATTTCTGTTGTTGCTGGTGCTTTACTGGCTAGGCGTTTTCGGGGTGAAACTGGCATCGTTGGGGCCACAACGATTGGCGACGGTGGCACTTCTACCGGTGCCTTTCATGAAGGGTTAAACGTTGCGGCTGTCGAAAAATTGCCGCTTGTTTTGGTCGTTGCCAACAACCACTATGCTTACTCGACTCCCAACATGCGGCAGTTTGCGTGTCGTTCGTTGGCTGATCGTGCTGCTGGATATGGTGTTGCGGTTCGTGAAGTTAACGGGACTTCTCTTGATGATTGCTTACATGCCATCGGAGCAGCGGTTGGCGATGCCCGCGCTGGAAAAGGCCCACAGATGATTGTCGGCGAGCTTCTCCGATTGGTTGGTCACGGTGAGCATGATGATTTTTCCTATTTGGATGAAAAACTCAAAAAAAGTTCCTTAGGCCGTGATTGCTTGGCAATAGCCGAGGAACGAGTGATTAGTCGAGGTTGGGCAACGAAGGACGAATGCCAACAGTGGCGAAAAGAGTTTGCTTTGGAAGTGGATGAATTAGCTGGCAAGGTTCTTCGCGAGCCTCAACCTGATCCAATAGTGGAAGATTGGTGTGCGCTATCTGATAAGCGTTTCCTCGATTCTCCACATTGTTATAAGCGATGAGCGTAACTTATCTGGAGGCAATTCGGGCAGCTCAGGAAAAAGCTTTGCGAGAAGACCCACGTGTTTTCATTTACGGACAGGATGTGGGAGAGTTTGGTGGAGCATTCAAAGCCACAAAAAATCTTGCCAAGCTTTTCCCCGGGCGCGTTTTCGACTCGCCAATTAGCGAAGATGCGATCGTTGGAGTAGCTGTTGGAGCTGCTATCGAGGGCATGCGCCCCATCGTCGAAATGCAGTATGCCGACTTTTCAACTTGTGGCTTTAATCAAATCGTAAATCAGGCTGCTACTTTATTCTACCGAACGGGTGTAAAGTGCCCGATAGTTATTCGCATGCCGAGTGGCGGAACTGCGGGGGCTGGTCCTTTCCATAGCCAAAGCATGGAAGCAATTTATGCGCACTATCCCGGATTGATCATTATGACTCCTGGAACGGTCGAGGACGCCTATTCGATGCTCCTCGAAGCTGTCCAAATAGAAGACCCAGTTCTCTTTTTTGAACATAAGTTTCTCTACTATCATCTCAAGGCTCCCGCATTGCCTACAGAAGCGTTACCTGCAGGGAAAGCTCGTATAGCTCGAGCCGGTCGAGATGCAACGATCGTTACCTACAGTGCAATGCTTCATGAATCTCTTGCTGCAGCCGAAATTTTGCTCGAAGACGGTTACGAGTTGGAGGTGCTGGATTTGAGGACTGTTAAACCGCTCGATACGGACTCAATCCTTGCTAGTGTTGCAAGAACTGGCCGTTTGCTTGTTGTAAGCGAGGCTTGGCCGTGGGGTGGGGTGGCTGCTGAAGTAATTGCGCGTGTGGCTTCCGAAGGGCTCGAATTGCTGGATGCACCTCCTGCCCGTATCAATGCACTCGATACTCCCATCCCTTATCATCCCAATCTCTGGGCTGCTCATCGTCCAACAGCAGCCACAATCGCTCAAGCTGCTCGAAAATTACTCGAGCTATAACAACTTGCCATCCCATGCACAAAGTTCCCATCACGATGCCCCAACTTGGTGAGTCTATTGCCGAAGCAACTGTTGTTCGGATGCTCTATCAGCCAGGCGATGAAGTTTCTGCCGATGCTGAAGTTTTAGAGGTAGAAACTAACAAAGCAACGATGGCGGTAACTGCGCCATGCGCAGGGAAAGTTGAGTCCTGGCTTGCAGAAATAGGAAAGAGTTACGCCGTTGGCTCAACGCTTGGTTTTATCCTCGCTACTGAAGCAGAGGCGAAAAGGTTGGGCTTATCTTCAACCGAACCTTCCTCCTTTTCGAACTACGAGTCGGGGAAACATTCTGCAGAAACATCCTCAAAAAGCATACCTTGGAACGTTTCGCCGGGAGAAGTTAAACCAACTATCCGTGGGCTTCCGGTTCCTGCCCAAGCGACGGGTGCGAGCTATCTTTCGCCCCGTATGAAAGCCCGCATGACGGAGTTGGGCCTGCATGCTGCTGATCTCGCAGGGATTGCCGGAAGCGGAGCAGGCGGGCGTGTAACGATCGAAGACCTCGAACGCTTTCTCGAAGATATTGAACGCAACCGTATTACTCCTGCTTCTTCCATGCGAGTCGCAGTTGCTGATGCGATGCGGAGAAGCTGGACCCGCCCCCTTGCAACAGTCGTTTTGCCGGTGGCTATGGATCGGATGCTCGAGCACAGGCGCACACTCGAGACCCGACCGGGGCCTACTCTTTATGCTCTTCGGGCTTTAGCCATTGCCCTTGGCGAAAACAGTGCTCCTGCTGGTAGGCTCGTTGGCGGCAGAATCGTCCATCCACGTTCGATTGACATCGGTTTTGCTGTGGAAGCAGAGGATGGAGTTTTGGTTCCGGTGATCCGGAATGCAGACCAGTCACGCCTTGAAGAACTCGCTCCCCGTTATGAGCGTCTGGTTGAGCTTGCCCGCCAACGTCGTTTGCCTCCAGGTGAAACAGGTGGTTCCATCGCAACAATTACGAATTACGGAGTTTTCGGTCTTACACTTGCCACCCCCATTCCCTTGCCCGAACAAACCATCCTCCTTGGGATGGGAGCTGGTCAGGTTGTCCCACGATGGAACAAACAGAAGGCCATCTTTGAACCAGTTACAGAAGCCGCCTTTACTTTGAGTTTCGATCACCGCGTTCTGGACGGCGGTGCTGCCGGTCGTCTGCTTGCCAGAGTTGCGGAACTCCTCAACAACCCTGAAGTTCTTTAGCAAAAGTTCGACTCTAAGAGACTCTCGAACCCAACTTACGAAGAAGAAAGGAATATTTTTTCAGAGAAGAGAGTTTTATCTTTTAAAAAGCTTTTGACTTACTATGCAAGTTGGGAAGGTGCTTCCTTGGTTGTTTGCGGTTTGTTTTTTTTTACATTCCTCATGTTCCAATTCCTCGGATGCAGCCAATGCGGAGGCCTGTGTGCGAGAAAATCTTGCTGCTTTGGAAAAAGCTGATGAAGGTGCTTATCTGGCGACTTTGCATCCTGCCTCACCTGTTATTCCATCTTTGCTCAATGGTTTCCGAAAACTGGAGCAATATCCTCTAAGTTGCCAGACGGAATTCGTTCGATGGAGAGGACAACAGGGAGAATTTGGTTACGTTGAAGTTCGCCAAGCTGTCCGCTCCACCGAGGGAAACAATAATTTTCCTCCCAAAAAAATCTTCGGACGTTACCTTTTAAAAAAGGACAATGCAGTTTGGAAAGTGTGGGACATCCAAACACTCGACATTTGGCAAGAAAATTTATAAAAATTAACGGTCATCTATTGTCCATGGGAAAGCGTATCTGGTAATAAATCGTTCTGGGGCAAGAGAAGAGATAGAGCTGCCCAAAGGGGAAAGTTAATTGGACGAATCTTGCTTTCCGGTAAGTTACAGTGAAACTTATCTTTCGGTTTGTTTTAATGAAACATTTGGCGAATGGGTTGCAAATTCAAAAGGTCCGCTAATAGATAACAAAGAAGTTTCCAACTACGTTCTCCAGCACAGGGATGTTTTATCGAACCCAAAATTTGGTGCGGTTTATCTTTATGAGTCGGATGTCCCATTAGTTGCAGGAAAACCCGTTCGCCAAATTCCTCTCAAAGGAGTGCGAAAAGTTTTCTTTGGCCGAGTCTCCACTAAAACAACAGCAGCCTCCAACCAATCGGCCAGCGAGGTTCGTGTGGATTTAGACAGTGCTATCAAAACAATTTCGGAGGTTCATGCGGTTGTTTTTCGAAATGGGAAGCGTTGGCGTAAATATATTGAAAATAGAAGCAAATCTCTAACCCTTCTTAATGGGAAACAGGTTGGTGATTCAAATTTAACTGTTGGCAATTAATTTCAAAAAGGGCCCTATGCTTTTCAATTCGACGGCAAAACGATTACGCAGTGTCCATTGACGGGTGGTGCTAGCGTTCGCTGCGAACATCTTACTTTTGTTGGTGGTGGTAAAAAGATTTTGAATCCTACCAACTTGGAAATTCCTCCGAATTCTTTTGTTGGTATTCTTGGGGGAAGTGGTTAGGGAAAATCAACTCTACTGAAGACACTGTGTGGGATTCAGTCTGCATCGAGTGGCAATGTGTATCTGGATGGGCGTCTCCTTCAGGCAGGAGCGAGTTCGTTAACTCGTGTTGGGTATGTTCCCCAAGACGATATTGTCCACCAGGAGCTGCGTGTGGAAGATGAAATAACCCTCTGTGCTCGGCTAAGACTGGGCACTGATGTTCCGATGGAGGAAATCCGGGCACTGGTTGATGACATAATTGACCGTTTAGGGCTCAAAAAGCACCGTCGTGAGCGAATATGTCATCTTTCAAGGGGTCAACGAAAACGCGCTAGTATCTCGACTGAGCTTTTGGCTAATCCGGCTGTGTTGTTTTTGGATGAGCCTTCGTCGGGGTTGGACCCTGCCACGGAATATCCGTTGATGAAATTGTTGCGCATTTATCGGTCCAAGGTTGCACGATAATTTGCACAACTCATGTTTTGAGTCGGGCCTATCTTTTCGACCGAATCCTCTTTATTCAAGGAGGAAGAATTGTATTCGACGGAACTCCTGACGAAGTGCTCGAGTATTTTGAGGTTCCAACGCTTGATCACGTTTACATAAAGCTCGATTCACTGAATAAAAGCTCGGAGGAGTGGCAAAATGATTTTTTAAATTGGAGAAAAAGCAAGCCTCAAACGAGTTTAAGTGCATCGGGGTCGGAAAGCTTGCAGGAATACCAGGAGAAAGGGGCCAGTAAGAAGAAAAAACAGGAACGACGTGGGGCAAGTTATGCTGGTTATTTTAAAGATCCAGCCGAATCGCCTTTGGAAAATTCTTTCATCCGATCCCCTAAATTTGATTTTTCTCTGTGCTCAGCCGCTGTTGATTGGGCTGTTGATTGGGCTGTTGGTTGGGTGGGTAGCGGAGGATTTTGTTTTGCGAATGTTTATGTGTGTAGTTGCAACTCTTTGGTTTGGATGCAGTAATGGAGCCCAACAAATTGTTCGGGAGCTACCCATTTTCCAGCGGGAGCGGGTATGTGGCCTTGGAATCCATTCCTATATTCAAAGTAAGTTGTTCTTTTTTTCTGGAATAACCATTCTTCAAGCTTTAGCGGTCTTGTTTTTTGCTCAACTTTCGGGCAACATTTTTTGCCTGCGGAATTATCGTTAGAGAAATTTCGCCAGCGTCTCGAAGAAGCGGCACTTCCAAAAGCAGTTGAGGCTGATGCTGCTGTTACGACTTTTTTGCTCTCGGTGAGAGCGAAAATTCTGAGCCGAAAGCGGAAATTACGCGATCCAAGGCCGAAAATCATCTTGCTAAGCTTGAGATTACAATAACGTCAGCTATAGCTTCGTTTCTTGGCTGCAGAGAAAACTTGCAAGATTCTGCGGACGGAAGAATGCAGTCTTTGCGGAAGGCTTTCTTCTTTTCAACTGGTGGCAAAGTTTTAGCGCTTGCTGCCACGGCAATAATAGGAGTTTCGATTGGTTTGACGATTTCTGCCTACGTCCGGAATGGCACACAGGCGGTTATGTGGGTCCCCTTGGTTCTCATTCCCCAGATTCTTTTTGGTGGGTTTTGTTCTATCGCGTCCCGAATTGTCTCCTTTTGCAAGGTTTATTGCTTACCTAAACCCAAGTTATTCTTGCCAACGCATTCTCGACGTTTCGAATCTTTATGGACAAGCGGTTCCTCTAATGACCAACAGGACAAAAATTCCTGTTTTTCTGACCCCAGGGGAGAAGGAGACCATTGAGTGGAAGATTACAGGGATTGGGAGTTTCCGGGAAAATTATGACAAAATTTCTCCGGTCAATACCTCTTGGCAAAATTTGCTAGCTATACCAACAGCGTTGGGGCAATATCGGAATGAGTTTGTAACACTGCAAACTGATACCGGCTCGGTTCGAAGGCTTTATTTGGATTCGCTTGAAGTTCGAAAAGATGTCCTTTACCGAAAAGTGGGTATTTATCGTTCCCTTGCCCCAGTTGCACGTTCGTTACTTGCTCTTGGAGGTTGGTTTATTTCCCTCTATGCGCTCACCTTTATTGCTTTAGCAGTTCGGAAAGCTAGTGGCGGGGACTGAATTCTAAGTCTTTTTTGCTTGTGGACTTAGTTTCCGATGTCCACAGCGGGGACATGTGACTATCTGTTGATTTTCAGAAACGTGATCTTGGTGCGGCAACCAAACCATACCACAGAGAGAACATTTTGTGTAGTAAGGGAGAGTTTTTTTCCTTTTTGGTGCTCCGAGGCGAAAAAGCGTGATTCCCAAAACAAGAATGCCCAGCTGAATTACCATACTGATGAGAAGCAGAGCTGAATCGCCAAATTCCACAGCTCAATTCATCTCAATTTCGTTGTTAGATTTATTCGGAGGCTCATTCCTAAAGACGGGAATTGCGTAAACCCATCCCCAACAAAGTCCTGAATTTGACCGTTGGTTCGTAAAACATGATTTGCGGAGGTATTTCTCTATTAATTCGTCAAATTTTTCGGACCCGCTTTTTTTTATAAGGGAAATGAGAATTGGTCTGCCATCCTGTAGCGTTGCAATGAGAAAGAGTGGTGGTTCGATGGACGAGTTGAACAGCTCTTTGTCTAACCCTTCCATGCTCGTAGGGCCGGATAAGTTACCAATAAGCTTAAATTGGACAGAGAAGTTATTTAACTTTGATTTTGTGTTTTTTTCTGTTTTTTGTGGGATGGCAGAAGAGTAGAGGGGAGGATTTTCAACAAAGGGATAAGGAATCTTGGGTAGAATTTGTGGTATTGGAATTGGCAAGAGGGCGGGTTTTTCAGAATCAAAAGTTGGTTTGTATTGGGCTGGAGAAGAGATCGGAGGAAGGGAATCTCTTTCGTCGGCAGGGTCGAAGTATTCCATTTTGGGATCCAGAATGTTTGGAGGGATGGAATTCGCTAGAATTAGGGATGGGCTAGGTGTGGGAAGAATCGGGGGAGGAGATGCTTTGGGGGTAAGCAAAATCCAAGCAGGTAACTGAGTGGCGATTGCTATGAGGATTGCAAAAAGAAGACCAAGAGGGAATTCCCGAGTTTCGGGAAGGTGAAAGATGGGGGTCAGCTTCTCACGGTTAACGGAGTGGGGTGATGTCGTTTGATCTCGGTTCATCAGTTGCAATAACTACTTGACATCCAGCTTCTAACCCCAAATTGCTGACTGCGATTACCAAGCCGTGCGGTGCTGTCTGATCGGCTTTCAAAATTAAAGTCCCTGGCTTGGATTTGGAACGAAATGCTTCGGTAAATTGTTCAAATGTCATCCTCCGGTTGGAATAAAGTATGCCAGGAGTGGGCAGACCGGTAATCCCTACAATGAGTGGATTTTGGACGTTTGAAAAATAGAACCGTGAGGTGGGCACCCTAATCTCGATTCCAGAGTAAAAAACTAAGACGGAACTGAGCGAGAAAAAAAGCGAAAAAAGGAGAGAAATGTCGAAAACGGAACAAATGAGGACAAGCCAGGGAGATGGTGGCAAAGCGCTCCGATGCAATTTCATTCGATCACGCTGATGAATTTGCCAATTGCCGATTAATAAGCAGCCGGCCTATCTCGATTCCTGCCAGTTCCATCTCGCGAATAAATTGGTCCACGCGTGCACTAAGTAAACAATGAGCGAGATAGGCTGGGATACAGACGCATAGAGCAGCCGCCGTGGTAATTAGACTTTGATACATTCCCATGGCGAGATCTGAGGAAGTTGTAATTCCCCCTTGGATCGAGAGTTGTTGAAAAACGTCCAGCATTCCCAGCGCTGTTCCAAGCAAACCAAGTAATGGAGCGGTAAGAATCATTGCTGAAAGCAGGCGAAGGTTTTTCTCCAACTTTGCAACTTCCAATTGAGCAGCTTCAGAAGCTGTTGCACGAATTTCTTCCGGTGGAGCTTTGTATTGGAGCAAGACGGAATGTGCGACTCGTGCAACAGGCCCGCTCAAGGTGGCGCACTCTTCAAGAGCTTCCGAGAGATTGCCGCGGTCAATCAGGTTTGCAAGCCCGCGGAGAAAATCGCCCGTATGGATAGAGATTCTGTGATAATAGACTATCCTCTCTAAAAAAACTCCCAAAGCACAGGCTCCCGTTGCTGCAATCAGCCACATTACAGGACCGCCTTTTTGAAATAGCTCCAGCATTTCCTAAAAATTCTTTTGAAGTGGATAAGGTGTAAAAGGAAGTTGCAGGAATTTCAACTTGAGAGCCAATGCGAAACAAAATTCTTCGATTGCTACAGGAGGTAATCTCTCCAAAATTATAACTATGCCTAAACCACCTGCTCTTGGTAAAGGATTAGGAGCTCTAATTCCCGGCCGCTCATCGGCAGGTAATACTATTCCAAGCAACAACAATACAGATACTTTCTACTCCGGGCAGGTCCTACAAATCCCAATTGAAAAGATTTTACCGTCACCTCTTCAGCCAAGAACGGAATTTCCCGAAAACAAGTTTGAGGAGCTGGTGGAATCCATTCGGCAACGGGGAGTTTTGCAGCCGTTACTGGTTCGCCCTCAGTTGGGCCAACAGGATACTTACGAATTAATTGCGGGAGAGCGGCGGTGGCGAGCAGCGAAAGCAGCCGGTCTCAGTTCAGTGCCGGCTATTGTGCGTCAAGCTACCGATCGGGAGGTTCTTGAAATAGCTTTAATTGAAAATCTCCAACGCGAAGACCTGAATCCCATCGAAGAAGCAAATGCTTATGCTAGGCTCTGCAAGGAATTTTCGCTGACTCAAGAGGAAGTGGCCCGTCGCGTAGGCAAGAATCGTTCTACAATTGCAAACTCGCTCCGTTTATTAGAATTAGCCCCGCCCGTTCAAGATCTTCTGCGCAAAGGCTTCCTCTCAACCGGGCATGCCAAGGCAATTCTTTCCCTCAAAAATCACGAGCAACAGCAGTTGCTGGCAAAAAAAATTATTAATGATGGTGCCTCAGTTCGCGTTGCAGAAAAGCTTGCTGCTTCAATTTCCAGCAAAAATCAACCTTCCAAAAAAAATTCCTCTACCAAAGTTCTTCTCCGCCCGGCTGCGGACATCCAAAGAATCGAACAGATGCTTCGGGAGCATCTTTCTACGCGCGTAGTCGTATCAAAAAAAGGAGTTTCTGGAACAATTCATATAGATTTCTTCGACGATCATGACCTCAACCGAATCCTCCGACTCATTGGTATCCCTTTCGATGACGGATAAGAGTCAAAACAGAGTTAAAAAGGACATTTTTATAAAAAAAATAAAAGATATATTTATCAGTTTTTATTCTTTCCTTCGTGAGATTGTTGATTCTGATTATTTTCCCGAGGGTAGTGAGGTTCGCAGGCAAAGGCCGGACAAGTTTTCTTTTCGCTATTTTTTCCCTTTTCTGCTTTTGCATTTAGGATGTCTGGGGGTGATTTGGGTTGGGTGGAGTCCTATTGCTGTGGCTGTAGCGATTTTACTCTACCTAGTGCGGATGTTTTTTGTGACGGGTATCTATCACCGCTATTTCTGTCATCGGAGTTATAGGGTATCTCGCCCGGTTCAGTTTATTATGGCATTATTGGGTTTGACGTGCATGCAGCGAGGACCTCTTTGGTGGGCAGCTGTTCACCGTCATCACCATGCTCATTCTGATAAAGAGGAGGACATACATTCTCCAACCGTTCGTGGCTTTCTATGGGCTCATATTGGATGGCTTACAAGTGCGAGAAACTACCCTACAGACTATCATTTAGTAAGGGACTTCTTGAAATACCCTGAAATTCGTTTTTTGAATCGTTTTGACCTTATCGGAACTTTTTTGCTTTTTGGGTTTCTATGGGTGCTGGGGGAATTTCTTCAACGATTTTTCCCTGAATTGAATACGAATCCTGCGCAGATGATTGTTTGGGGATTTTTCATAAGCACAACAGTTTTATTCCATGCGACTTGTTCTATCAACTCGTTCTCACACTTGTTTGGAACCCGGCGTTATGATACCCGCGATTCAAGCCGAAATAATTTCCTTCTTGCTTTGATAACTTTAGGAGAAGGCTGGCATAATAACCACCACCGTTATCAACGCTCTGCACGGCAAGGTTTCTTTTGGTGGGAAATTGATATTACCTACTACATTCTTTGGGTTCTGTCTAAGATTGGAATGATCCACGATTTGCGACCTGTGCCAGAAGAGGCTTACCAGGAGGCTCAAACAAGAGAATTGGCGGAGTCAAATTAGTGCCAATATTCTCCCCACTCAGAATTGGAGTAGCTTGAATTAAAATTATTGTGAATTTGCACCAAGGATTCGGGGATGGAATTTAAAAAGCGGGAAGGCTTCATGACAAAACCTTGGGATGATAATCTTGGGACTGTTAGAAAGAGATAATCTTTGCAGCGGGTAATAGCGACATAGAACAATCGCCGCTCCTCCTCAATAGCTTCCTCTTCTTCTACTGAGTGCCGAGAGGGAAATACATTTTCGACTAACCATATCAAAAAAACAACTTTCCACTCTAAGCCTTTAGCTTGATGAATTGTAGATAGAGTGACTTTAGGGATGTTCGCGTCTTGGTCAGGAGTTGCGTCCACGTTCGATTGAAGTGCCAGTTGGCTCAGGAATGCATCAACCGTTGGGAAGTTGCCAGCGAATTCAGCCAGGAGCTCGATTTCTTCCAATCTGCTGGAAGCGTTGGAGTAGGTTGATTCAACGTAACTTTGGTAACCATTTTTGAGGATGGTTTCCAACATTTTTGAGGGAGGTGTTGGCTTAATGAAAGGGGAAACTTGAATGAGGACATCCACCATTTTTTCCCATGAGGTTTTGATTTTAGGTGCAACTCCACTCATGTTTTTTAAATTCCTAAGATTTTGATTGTCATTTAAGAGATTTCTTGTTTTTTCCCAGAGCTGAGCGGCAGACTTAGGGCCTACTCCATCAAGCATTCCCACTATCCGCATAAACGATACTTCATCGCGGGGATTTGTAGCGAATCTCATCCATGCGAGAACATCCTTGATGTGGGCTTGTTCAAAAAAACGCAGTCCACTTGTAATTCGATACGGGATTTGAGCACGTTGTAAGGTAAGCTCTACTTCCTGGGACAAAAAGTGCGAACGATACAGAACGGCTATCTCGGAACCGTTGATTCCTCTCCTTAGGAATTCTGAGATCTTGTTTACTACGAAGTCAGCTTGTGAGGCGGAGTCAGCAAAATAAATGATCTGTGGTTTGGTTGATGAGGATTTACGAGCCGGGATGAGCTTTTTTTGCAAACGGTTCTTGTTGTCTTTAATAGCTTGATTGGCTACCTCAAGGACGAGAGGAGCACTCCGATAGTTCGTTTCAATTTTAAAAACTTTGGCATCTGGAAATTGCTTTTGGAAATCAAGGATATTTCGATATTCGGCTCCGCGCCAGGAGTAAATTGATTGTGCATCGTCGCCGACTGCCATCAAACCGTTGTGAATTTTATTAAGCTCTGTAACAAGACTTGCTTGAATTTTGTTTGTATCTTGATACTCATCGACCAAAATATGTTTAAATCGATTTTGTTGCTTATGCGCAAATTCCTTGTTTTTTTGCAGTTGTTCTAGGGGCTTCACAAGCAAATCATCAAAATCTACGCAGTTGGATTCTAATTTGGCATTTTGGTATTTCTTTTCCAACTCGATTAACTCAAATGAAAAAACTTTAAATTTAGCAAACTTCTTATTGATTACATCAACCAGGTCCCGATTTGAATTTGTAGCGAGACTGAAGATCTCTGCAATGACTGGTGGCTTAGGAAAATTGGCAGGTTTATTTTTTAAATATCGGGAGAGAACAGAGCCTATGAGTTTTTCTTGATCATCACGGTCTAAAATTGTGAAGTTGGGAGAGAGCCCAAAAAGCTCTGGCTGTTGGCGGAGAAGATAATTTCCGAAGGCGTGAAAAGTTCCGCCGAGGATGGACTTATGATTGAGCTGGAGGAGGTTACGGACCCGTTCTAGCATTTCATTTGCCGCTTTGTTGGTAAAGGTAAGGAGGAGGATAGCCTCTGGCTCGACTCCTCTGTCCAGGAGCCATGCTACTCTGTAGATTAAGGTTCTTGTTTTGCCGCTTCCTGCTCCAGCTAAAACCAAAGCGGGGGAGCCTTCATGAGTGACTGCAGAATATTGTTCTTGATTGAGCTCAGCGCGAAAATTGATCATTTAAGTAGGTTTAAGATTGGAGGCTTTATGGTCGAGTGATTTCTCGTGCTTGGACGTTGATAATGCCTTCGGAGTCAGTTGAAACTCCTGTTATAAGAAAAGGACGATTTTGGTTTCGGGAGATTAGCTCACCGCGTTTGGGGGCAGGAATTCCTACCGGAAAATCCACGATTAAGCGAAATTTTTCTGAATTTCTACGTGCACGAAGAACAGCACGGGCTTCATTAGCTGCAGTGACTTCGAAATTTCCTTCGATGTAAATGCGCTCGCCTTGGAGACCCTGCTCGGCGAGTCGAAGGATTTCCTCAGGTGAAATCAGTTTTCCTCTTGGCATTCGCCCTGGTTCATAAACTTCCCAGTTCCTGCCCCGAACGTTGGCAATAACACGCGTCTCGGGTGTAGGAGATGGCTGTTGGAGGTCAGTAGTTGGAGGAGTGGTATTAGCAGAGAGTGGAGCTTGGGTGCCAGGAAGCGAGGAATTTTCGGTCTGCGGGTTTCCGTTGACGAGAGATGGCGACTCAATACTCGATGGAGTTAGCGCGGCGACGGGAGGGGCAGATTCCACAGGCAAAGCCGGCATTACTCGCTGCGGTGTTGGCGATGGAGCTGGTGGAACGGATTGCGCAGCAAGAGATTGTGGTGGGGTTGGTGTTGCGACTGAGGCAAGTTCCCCAACAGGCTCGGGCCGAGCTATGCGAATCAGACGATTGGTAGAAGGGGAAGGTTGAGCGGCGGATTTCTGTCCCTCGGGAGGTAACCCTAATTTACGTCGGTAGGCAGCGTATTTTTCTGTCGCAGCTTCCAAGCGCGGCCCGCGTATAATGGGAAGTCCAGCGCCAACGTTTAACGAAGGGGGAGGTTCAAGAGAGAATGTTCCAGGTCCTTGAACGGAAGTGTAGGTCCCGTAGAGAAGAGGAACAGCAGTAAAAAGGATGCGGCCGTCGGGTAATTTGCGTGCATTAATAACTGCAGAGAAATCCAACCTTCTTTGGAGGTTGATTTCCAGGCCGGTAAGTAAGAGGCGCTGGAGGTTTTCGACATTTGAAGGTTTTGCAGTGAAGACGTGTTCCAACAAAACACGAGGATCGTTATTAGCCTTGGCTAGAGCTACTACGCCCGAGGGAAAGAAGTCATCCTGACTTAGCTCATAGGAATCGAGGATGGTAAATTGACCGATAATGTAAGGGACCGTTTCTTTAGTTTGCTGAAAATTGCGGATATAAGCGCGAAGTAGTTGGCGGTTTGTTTCTGAGAGCTGAACAGCATTCATTGAGGAAAAGCGGGCAAAAATTGCTTCGGGCGTCAAAAATTCCCCGTGCGGGGCAGCGGTTAGTTCAAATCGTTTGGGAGATTCAATTTTTTTTAGAGCCGTCATGACTTTGTAGCTAAAAGGCTCTTCAGGATGGCCAAATATGTAAAAGCTTCCAAACCAAGAAGCTACAGCGGTAGAGATTAAAATGAGAATTACAATAGACCAAGAAAGCAGGGAGTTGAAGCTACTGCCATCCATGCTTTCTTCGTTCACTCTTTGCTTGGGGTCAAACTGCCTGAGCCTGCTCATGCCCTGAATAATAAGTAAGATAAATTTATCTATTTTTAGTGTTGTTTATTGAAGCAAATGAAATTCTTGATGGGTGGTAGTTTGATGTGGGGGATGGATTGGTTAAGGGATAGCGCAAAAGTGAGGATTGTGTTTCCAGAAGAAATTGCAGGCGTATTAAGCCGTCTCTATTCATTCCAGAAATCGAGGTAACAAAACCTATAAGCGATGAAGTCAGTGGTTGCAAATTTGGTTTCGACATGGAAGGGATTTTTGCATGGATAAGGAAATGGTAAAAAGTGAAGGGTATGGGCGAGATGGGGTTGGCTATAAAAAAGGAGAAGGGCGTATTCGTTTGTTGCCAGATGAAGTTGCAAGCCAGGTTGCAGCTGGTGAGGTTGTGGAGCGGCCCGCGTCAGTTCTTAAGGAACTGATTGAAAATAGCCTTGATGCAGAGGCGCGACGTATTGATGTGGAGTTTGCTTATGGTGGGGTGGGATTGATTTTTGTGCGGGATGATGGGGTGGGTATGAATCGTGATGATGCTCTCCTGAGCCTCGAACGTCACGCAACAAGTAAAATACGTTGTGCCGAAGACCTCTTCCGGATTTCAACCTATGGGTTCCGAGGCGAAGCATTGCCGAGTATTGCCAGTGTTTCCAAGTTCCGTTTGGTGACCCGTCCGCGAGATGAGAGTTTAGGCACTGCAATTAGTGTAGAAGGAGGCAAAATCCTTTCAGTGCAGGATTCGGGGGAAGCCCCAGGAACAAGTGTGGAAGTAAGGAGCCTTTTCTTTAATATACCTGCGCGTCGAAAATTTCTTCGCAGCGAATTAACTGAGACAGGACATCTCCTGCATTGCTTCCAGACATTTGCCCTTGCACACCCCAGCGTGGGGTTTACGCTTCGCAAAGACAATCGAATTCTTTATCAACTTGCGTCAAGTGGTGACTTAACCACACGCGTTTTCGATCTTTTTGGAGAGGATTGGAAATCCGCTCTTCTGCCTTTTTTAGAAATTCAAATCCGTTCAATACGGATACGTGGGATGTTTTCTGCTTTGCCGCCAAGGTATTACGGACGTTCCTATCAGTATTTTTTTCTTAACAATCGTCCGATTACGGATCCTGCGATTTTACGGGGTATTCGGTCGGCTTTGCCCGTATCCGAAAACGACAACCGATTGCCTGCCTGCATTCTCTTTCTGGAGATGTCTCCAGAAAAGTTCGACTGCAATGTTCATCCGGCCAAGAGGGAGGTTCGGTTCCGTTCTCCGGATGAAGTTGAAGCTGCAGTAGAAGAATTCGTCCGAGAGTCGTTAAATCAGACCAAGCTATCGTTTGTCTTAGGCAGCGCGGGAATTTCAGCGCCAACGGCTGCAGAAAAGATTGCAACGATAGGATCACCGTTAACAGGGGAACAAAAGGAAGAAAAAGACAGGGTTATAGAGCCTTCCGCAGATTCCAATATATTGGATAAACCGGTAATTTTAATTGGGACTGGGGACTTTGAACATCAACCCAAGCTGCAATTAGATACGATTTCGAGGGATGAGCAGGATTCTGTAGAAAAGGAAAAGAAAGAAAATGGGAAGGTTAAAGTTCCGGAGTTTCGCTTTTTGTCCATGTTAGGAGATCGCTATTTTCTTTGGCAATCGGAGGAGGGATTAGTGCTAATGGACGTCCGAAACGCTTATGAAAGAATTTACTATGACAGATTCTGTTTATTAAATAAAAAAGACCAAAAAATCCATTTACCATCGCAATATCTTCTTCCTCCTGTTAATATGAATTTCACGCCACGAGAGATAGCATGGATTGTGGAAAATTCTGAACTTTTTGCGGAATTGGGACTACGGATTGAGCAATTTGGCCCTACAAACATTAAAATTGAAGCGGTTCCAGCAGGGCTTGATGATTTATCACCGGAGGAGATTCTCAACAACCTCTGCACAAGAGCAAAAAGTGCTGGGAAAGCGGGTGCCCGGCGGTTTATCCGAGACGAATTGATGTTAGCTCTAGCGCGAATGCATGCTTCCCGATCGAAGATATCTGCTGCTGACGCTCCGAATTTGCTTGAGACGTTGTTTGCGTGCGAGCTTCCATACGTTTCGCCGTCCGGCAAACCTATTTTGCTGCTTCAATCGTGGAGGGAATTGGATCGAAAGTTCGCTTAAAGTTGGGAACATGAAAGACGAATTCTAAACAGCCTCCAAAACATTTCCTCGATTTTGCCAGTTGTCGGAGATAGCAAGGGCATACGATGCACAGAGAATCTCTTGAATCACTTACACAACTTGCAGCAGAGGCTGTCCGGGCTGCGGGCGGATTGATCATGGCTAACTTTTCTGCCGAGCATTCCGTTTCTGCGAGCGAAGCCCATGATATTAAGATAGAATTGGACCGCCGTGTCCAAGATTTGCTTGAGCACATGCTCGTTGCTCATCTTCCGCATTATTCAGTTCTTGGAGAGGAGGGGATACGAGGTTCTGAAGGAAGTGAAAATGAATGGATATTAGATCCGATTGATGGGACGGTGAATTACTTTTACGGCATACCGCATTTCTGTGTTTCGGTAGCACTTCGGCGAGCTGGCGAATTGGTATTGGGTGTCGTTTATGATCCTTTTCGGGATGAGCTTTGGAGTGCCTATCGCGGAGGGCCGGCCTTGCTAAATGGTCGCTGTGTGCGTGTTAGTAACCGGACGAAACTGGAGGATGCCATCCTTACGGTTGGCTTTGCAAAAACGGAAGATTCTATTCAACACGGGCTGCCTATTTTCTCACGTTTTGTTCGGTTGGCTAAAAAATGTCGAATGATGGGAAGTGCTGCGCTGGATACAGCTTACGTGGCATCAGGACGTCTCGATGCATACATCGAGGGATTTATCAGCATCTGGGATATTGCGGCTGGGATTGTGCTTGTCGAATCGGCAGGAGGAAAGGTTCGACTGGAGCCAATTCCCAACCATCCCTCGAAATACAGGGCAATTGTGTGGAATGGTTTTTTGGAACTTGGTATCGAATAGAGTATGAACATCCGGATAGGTATTGGCTACGACGTTCACCGTGTTTGCACTGGTCGGCAATTAGTGCTTGGAGGAGTTCTGATTGATTCCTCGTTTGGGCTTGAGGGGCACTCCGATGGGGACGTTCTTTCCCATGCAATAGCCGATGCGCTGCTTGGCGCTGCAGGATTCCAGGATATCGGTTATTTTTTTCCGAATTCCGATCCAACCTTGGAAGGAGTCTCTAGCCAGGTAATACTTCGGCGGGTGCGTGAGATTTTATATTCGAATTATATCGAGATTTCGAATGTTGATGCGACGCTCATTTGTGAAGAGCCGAAGATTGCCCCTTACATAACGGAAATGCGTAAAAACCTTGCTTCTTCGCTCGATATTTCAATAGCCCAGATTGGGATCAAAGCCACAACGAATGAGAAGCTGGGATTCATTGGGCGAGGAGAAGGTATGGCTGCATTTGCCGCCGCTTGCATTGTCAAAAAAAGCTGACTTTTAGGTCTTTTTTTTTGATGAACGAGCGTAGTTTTTTTGGAACGGACGGAATTCGCGGTAGAGCGAATGAACCTCCGCTGACAGTTGATTTTGCACTGCTTGTTGGGAAGGCAGCGGCAACCCTTGCGTGGGAAGGGAGAGGAGAGAGTAAAGAGGGACGCAAGCCTCGGATTCTTCTTGGTCGAGATACCCGTTTATCTGGTCAAGCTCTGGTGAGTGCAATAGCTGCTGGGGCTACTTCATCTGGAGCTGATGTTTTTGAACTTGGTGTTTTACCGACACCGGCTGTCGCTTTGCTGGCTAATTCGATGCGGGCAGACCTAGCTATTGTAGTTACGGCATCGCATAATCCTTTTGAGGATAATGGCATCAAATTTTTTAACAATGAGGGCCGTAAGCTTAGCGATGAGTTGGAAGCTAGGATTGAAGTTTTTTTGCGTGGGGAGGAAAAGCCCTGCAGGGTTAGTGCAGCGAAGATGGGACGGATGTATGACCTTTCCTCTGCATCTGATCGTTATGTGGAAATTATTTTGCGGACATTTCCTCGGGAGAAGTCGTTGGAAGATCTTCGAGTTGTGCTTGATTGCGCGAATGGGGCAGCTTCGAGGACGAGTCCACAAATTTTGGAAGAGTTGGGTGCAAATTTGACGGTTTTGAATGCCAGACCCGATGGCACAAATATCAATAGGAAGTGCGGCAGCAACTTTCCGGAAGTTCTTGCCCATGAGGTTTGTCGGCTTCAGGCGGATGTTGGGATTGCACATGATGGAGATGCGGACCGAGTGGTGCTTGTGGATGAAAAAGGCACTGTTCTCGATGGTGATGAAATTCTCGCCATTGCCGCGCTTAATATGATCGAGCGGGGCAAGCTACCTGGCAACTCGATTGTAGCAACTGTAATGAGTAATTTTGGGCTTGATGAGTTATTGGAGCGGTATGGAGGAAAAGTTTGGAGGACAAACGTAGGCGATCGTTTTGTCGCTGAGGAAATGTTCGCCCGGGGAATTATGCTTGGAGGAGAACAAAGCGGGCATATTCTCTTTCGAGAATTTAGCCCAACGGGGGATGGAATCCTCACCGCACTTCAAATTCTCCGAATCATGATTGAGAAAGGGGAGTCGCTCTCTTCTTTACGAAAATGCTTAATCAAATTTCCGCAGGTTCGGCGAGATATTCCTGTTGTGTCTCGCCCTGCTTTTGAGACTGTTCCGGAAATTACTACAATAATAAACAAAATAGAGAAGGAGCTGAGCGACAAAGGGAGGGTTTTGTTGCGTTATTCGGGGACAGAAAATCTTGCTCGATTGCTTGTTGAAGGAAGAGATAAAGATCGAATTGAATCCTATGCGAATGAAATTGCGGCGATTGTTGGGCGGTGTCTAGGGGGAGGGAGGGGTGATTTTTAGGTGAAGGTTTCCGACGAAACTTTTCTTGAAGCGAGGAATATTTGGCGTTCTTTTGTTAGCGGGAGGAACCGGATACATGTATTGCGGGGAGTTTCACTGAGCATACAGCGGGGTGAAATAGTCTTTATTTTTGGGGCATCTGGAGCAGGAAAGTCCACTCTTCTTTATACCTTAGCTGGACTTGAGAGACCCGAGGAAGGGGAAGTCCTATTTGAAGGGCAATCGCTCTACCGTCTTAGCGGTGATAAGTTAGCAAGCCTTCGAAATCGGCGGATGGGTTTTATATTTCAATCTTACTGCCTGTTACCGGAGCTTACCGCTCTTGAGAATGTGGCTTTGCCTGCGCGCATAGCGGGGCGAGAAGCCTCGGCTCAAGCTCGAGAGCTTCTCGAGCTTGTTGGACTTGGGCACCGCCTTCATCATCTTCCTTCTGAATTAAGCGGAGGCGAACAACAACGCACGGCAATTGCACGGGCTCTTGTGAATAACCCAGTTATAATTTTTGCTGACGAGCCGACAGGTAATCTTGATTCTAAGACAGGCACACAAATTCTCACCCTTTTGCTGGATGTTGCTAAGGAACGCAAGTGCACACTCCTAGTCGTAACTCACGATCGAAATCTCGCCGAGCACGGCACCCGCACAATTTTAATTCAAGACGGTCAGCTTATTTAGGTCAAAGGAGTTTTTTTTTTTTTTTTTTTTTTTTGTGCTGTTAGGTCAAGTTTCCAACTTTGATGGACGATAAAAATATGATTTTAATAATAATTACGATTTTTTTATAAAGTAAGGAGTATTAAACAGTTTGTTGAAAGGAGTGCTGTGAAATAAACAGGATGCTTCGGTGTGTGGGGTTATTTTAACTTTATTACTTGTGTGAATGTTTGAATATGAAAAAGATTTAGAAAGAGAATTGGACAAAGGGTTTTAAAATTTTCCAAAAAAATTTTTCAAAAATGGATAAAGCCCTTGGAGCTTGGTGGTTAATCGTTATGGAAGCGTAAATATGACAAGAGAGAGTGGAATTAGCTCTGGATTTTTTGTATAAATTCGAGGAAACCTTGGGCTTGGTCTTTTAGACGAGCAAATAAGTCGGGTTTAAGGGAGCCATTTTCGTCTATGCTGTGTGAGATTTGAGGTAAGAAGACACGGCGTGGGAAAATGTGGGCGTAGCGGTAACCGAAAACGCCCTGGAGATGTTCGACAGCTCGGAGGGCTCCCCAACCGCCAGAGGCAATGCCGACGAAGCAAACTGGTTTGTGTTCAAAACTTTCTGGGAAGGGTAACAGATCAATGAAATATTTCAGAGCGCCGGGGAAACTGCCGTTGTATTCGGGGACAACGACGACCAACCCGTTGCTCGAGAGCACGCTCTCAAGCCATGGTTGTAAGCTTGGGGGTTTGTTTTCGTAAATGTCCGGGCGAAAAATATCCACGGGTAAATTGGCTAGGTCCAACAATTCGGGGTTAGCACCAAGTTCTTCGTAAATTTTGTGGATACAACTTGCGACGAAAGAGCTGCGGCTTCCTGAACGATTTGTTCCTGCGACGATGACAATTTTTTTCATTTGCTAGTAGGATTGGATGGAGGCGATGAAATGCCATTGCTGGATGTTGTCAACGGTGAATTCAATTCTCTGTAGGGGGAAACCGGCAATTCGAGATAGCATTTGTTCTTCCATTTTTGCAATCTCAGGATAAAGGATAAAGAGATCAGCAATTGGGTTGTAAGTTTCGATAAGCCTTGGTGGTGGGCCGGTATCGAAGCGGCTCAGTATTCCGAAGGAATTGCGCCAGCGAGCGAGAGAACGCAAGCGGTCATGTGGGTTATCTCCTTGAATAGATTTTTTCCCTGTTTCTGTTAGTTCCTGGAGCCATAAAAAAAACAATTTTTGAGGAGCAGAATATCCATAGAGTTTTTCTGCTGCACGGAGTAAGCCGAGGAGGATAGCAGTAGCATTTTGGGGGAGAATTTCCGCTGAATTAGCGGTGAGGGTGTAGCGAATTTCAGGACGTCCGCGTCTAGTTGGGTGCCGAACTGGACGGACATATCCTGAGTTTTCAAGCTGATTCAAAGCGAATTTGATGGTGGTATAGCTAAGGCCGAGTGCAGCGGAGAGTTCGCGAACAGACATTCCCCTGCCAGCGCTTTTTAGCTCGTTGAGGACGGAGAGGCGTGTTTCACCCTTGAGGATGCTGGTTCGTGGCATAGGGATCAGGGAGCGATCATGAAGCAGTAGTTACGACCAGCTGCAATCAGCTAAGGGAGCAAGAAGAAGGCGAGAAATTGCACTTGAATCTTGTCTTTCCCGTGGTTCATACATCGGCATATGCCGATATATGAGTTTTATTCGCCCGATACGAATAAAATTTACAGCTTTTTAGCACGAAGGTTTTATGATCCGCTTCCAACGCCGCGCTGTCCGGATGGCGAACAATACCGGATGCAGCGGCTAGTTTCCCAATTTTCCTTTACAGGTAGGGCAAAAGAACCAGAGGAGAATAAGTCGAAAGGGGGGGGAGATGATTCTTTGGATCCGCGGCAAGAAGCTGCCCTTGAACAGATGGCACGAGAATTTGAAAACATTGGGGATTCGGAGCCGGACCCCAAAACGGTGGGGCGAATGATGCGTCGAATGTTAGAAATTTCAGGGCAGAAGGCGCCGGCAGAAATGGAGGAAATGCTGCGGCGTCTTGAGAAAGGAGAAGACCCGGAAAAGCTTGAGGAGGAATTTTCGGATTTATTGGATTCGATGGATGATTCGTTGCCTGAAGAGGAAGGGGAGGAATCCTCATCAACAAGGGAAGCAATTTCTGCAGCGAAGGCGGTTTTGAGGAGGAATCGCCCCTTCCGCGATCCCCAGCTATATGAGTTTTCTGAATTCATTTAGGGTATTTATGGTGTTGGGGTGATTAAGGATTGGTAATATAAGGCTTTTTGATGAAGTCAGCACAGGCATGGAATGCACATGTGAGCCTTAGCAGAGGGCACAAGCGTGTAAAAGGAAGTTAAGGTTTTCCTTATGAAGTCGTTAAAAACTCATGTGGCGGAGGTTGGTTTTTGTGCGAATGCAACACTTGGGGAAGGAGCCTGCTGGGATGTGGAAAAGCAAGTTCTCTATTGGGTGGATATATTGGAGTGTGAAGTCCATGTTTTTGATCCAATTAGAGGCACGGATAGTGTTCTGAGGTTGTTTGAACATGTGTCGTTTGTTCAGCCAAGGTTGAAAGGCGGAGTTGTAGTAGGGACCCGATCTGGCGTAGGGGTTTTGGACATTGAAAAAGGAAAATTTGAGATGAAGGCTTCGCCGGAGGAAAAACTGGATGGCAATCGTTTTAACGATGGGAAGGTTGGCCCGGATGGGCGCCTTTATGCGGGGAGCCTTTCCTACGAAGGGAAGCAAGGAGCTGCAAATTTTTGGAGGTTTGAATCTGATTTTCGGTATGAGAAGTTGCTTGATGGAGTAACGAATTCGAATGGTCTTTGCTGGTCATTGGATGGAAAAATCCTTTATTATATTGATACCGGATTACAGAGGGTGGATGCTTTTGATTTCGATGTGGAGACTGGCAGGATAAGCAACCGGCGCATGATTTGGGATGTTCGCGAGATGGGAGGCAAGCCGGATGGGATGACATGTGATGCTGAAGGTTTTTTATGGGTCGCGTTGTGGGGAGGTGGGAAAGTTTTGCGAGTGAACCCTAGGAATGGTGAGGTTGTGGGGGAGGTAATAGCACCCTGCAAGAATGTGACGTGTCCTACTTTTGGTGGTGCTGAATTGAATGTTTTATATTTTACGACTGCCAAAAAGGGGCGGATAGAGGGGCCTGTGGATGAATCCCCGCACGCGGGTGATATTTTCTTTGCCGAAGTTGATACTTGCGGCTTACCTAGTTTTCGTTTTGCAGGCTAAAATGTTTAGTTGGTTTCAAGATTATCAAAAGGGGAGGGAACGGGTCTATGCTGTTTTGACTGTCATAGTCATCGTATTATTATTTACGATTATTGGGTTGGTTTTTTACCGTCAACACGAAGGTTATCTGAAGAGGATTGATTTATTGACTCGAGACAAAGTTCCTGAGGAGCTCAAGCCGGCGCCTACACCCAGTTTAGTGGAGCAAGTTCAATTTTCTTTGATGGAGAAGGATAACGCCAAGGCCCGCGAGTTAGTTAAGAATTTGGAGGCTCCCGAGAGTGAAAAAGCGAAGGCTTATTTGATTTTGGGGCTATACGAGCTCGAACAAGGCAAGCCAGACGTGGCGGCGGGTTTCTTTGAGGTGTCGGAGCGGTTTGATCCGACAGCGGAGGCTTTTTTTGGACGTGCACGTGCATTAATTGAGCTTGGCAAGAATGAAGAGGCATTGAAAGCGATGGAGTTTGCCTACAAGTTGAATCCTTCCGATGTGACGATCAGTAATGCCTACCATCTGCTCCAAATTCAAAATGGTCAGGCTGAGGAGTTACGCAGGAACCTTGAGACGAAATTTATCTTGGGGTTGTCCAATACCTCAGGAATGTGGATTCTCGCTGCGGTTGCGTTTGCTTTGGAGGCTGGTAATTACCAGCTTGCCAGCGAGTTGCTTCTGCAGGCGATGAACATGATGCCGTATGAAAATTTTAAATTTTTGATCGGGTTGGAACCGATAAAGAAATATGCCGAACATCCGCTAGTTTTACCGTTTTTTCTTCCTCTTCTGCAGTTGCCAGAAGAGCCCCAGGCAACTCCCTCTGCTGCTACGAATTCTTCTAGTTAGCAACTTATGAGTTCGGGCCAACATAGTAAGGAAGAGAGGCCTTCATGGGTTCCTGAGGGTGCTGGTTCCGAGTTTACAACAACAGTTAAAGGGGGAGTTTCTGAGAAGAGTGGGGTTTTTGTTAAGAAGCGGCGGCGTTTGCCTTTGCCGCCTCCCGATGAGCTTGCGAAGCAAGTTTTATCTGGTGATCGGGCAGCTCTATCACGGGCAATAACTTTGATAGAAAGTAATTCTCCTGCGCATCGTCCTGCTGCTCGGGAGATATTGAATTATTTGACGCCGCATAGTGGGAAGGCACGTCGGGTTGGGATTTCTGGGGTTCCTGGTGCTGGCAAGAGCACGTTTATTGAGGCTTTGGGGAACTATCTTTGTGATGCAGGGCATCGGGTAGCTGTATTAGCGGTTGATCCATCAAGCTCGATTAGTGGAGGTAGTATTCTGGGAGACAAAACCCGTATGGAAACCCTCTGCCGGCGCGAAAATTGCTTTATACGGCCATCACCGTCTGGCGGAGCTCTTGGCGGGGTGACACGCAAGACTCGAGAAACGATCTTAACTTGCGAAGCTGCTGGTTATGACATTCTGCTGATTGAAACAGTAGGGGTTGGCCAGAGTGAGATTGCCGTGCGTTCTATGGTTGATTGTTTTCTGCTGTTGCAGATAGCCGGTGCTGGCGATGAGCTGCAAGGTATGAAGAAGGGGATATTTGAAATTGCGGATATAATTGTTGTTAATAAAGCCGATGGTGACAACCTGATGCGAGCGGAAGCAACGCGTGCGGAATTTGAGCGTGTTGTCCGGTATTTGAGTCCTTCGACTGAAGGGTGGACGCCACCTGTTTTGACAGCATCGGCAATTGAAAGGAAAGGGATAGAGGAATTTTGGAGTGCGGTTTTGCGTTATTTTGAGCACGTTGAGAAGACTGGCCTACTTGTGGAACGAAGGGCGATGCAAGCACTTGAGTGGTGGAAAGCACTTGTCGAGCAAGAGCTTTTGCAACGTTTCCTTGAGAGAGCAGATGTAGCCCGGAAAGCTGATGAACTTGCGGATAAGGTTCGGAATGGGACACTAGCGCCATCATTGGCAGCAGAAGAGCTACTTGAATTAATTCAAGCTCCGTAAAATTAGGAGTAACCTTGAAAAGCAAATATCCAGGGAAACGGAGTTCGGAGCGTGAAAGTATTTAATGAGGCAACTTTTTGCCTTTTTTTGTTTTTAAAAATGTGTGCAGGAGAGTTTTTTGTCCCAAAATTTTGAGGAGTTGAGTGACGACGAGCTGATGCTAAGGACAGCCAATGGGGATGGGGAGGCGTTTCGGGAACTGGTGGAAAGGCATCATGGGTTAGTGAGGAGCGTGGCTTATCGCATGGGTTTACCGGCAGTGGATGTGGATGATGCGGCGCAGCAGGTTTTTTTGCGAGTTTGGCGAGCTGCTCAAAATTACCGGCCAGCGTCCACGTTCACTTCTTGGCTTTTGGCCATAGTTCGGAATGTTCTCCGCAATTACGTGAGGGACTGGCGGAATAGTCCCTTTGGGAATTTGGATGTTAACGACGTTTATAAGGAAAACCCGACTTTTATCGATCAAAGTTGTCCAGACGAGGAGTTAGAAAAGAAGGAGATTGGTGAGCTTGTTCGAAGTGCCATAGCGGAATTGCCGGAGAATCAACGTTTGGCTTTGGTATTGCATAGGTTGGAAGGGTTGCCGCAGGAAGTTGTCGCTGATGTTCTTGGTGTTTCTGTTCAAGCCGTAAAAAACCTTGTTCACAGGGCGAAGGAGAATTTACGAAGAAAACTTGCGCCGCTTTTGGAGGATAATTAAGCGAGGGATCGTTTTTGTTTTTTTTGGGCTGCAGCGGAATGATTGAAAAAAAAGAGATGAGATTATCGGTGAAGGATGGAGCTTTTAATAGAAACTGAGCGTGGGAGATTAGTGGAAGTATTGAAGAAGAGTCGGCGGGTTGTGCTTTGTGCTCCACCTGGAGCAGGTAAGTCCACGCGTGTTCCACGGATTCTTGCGGAGGAAGTTTTTCCTGAGGGTGGTCAAATTCTTGTTCTTGAGCCACGTCGGTTGGCTGCACGGATGCTAGCGACTCGAGTTGCTGCAGAGTTAGGGGAGAGGGTTGGTGGAACTGTGGGTTACCAGGTGCGTTTTGAGCGGGTCTGTAGCCAGAAGACACGGATTGTTTTTTTGACGGAGGGTTTGTTTTTGCGGCGGTTGCTTGGGGATCGTCATTTGGCTGGAGTGCGGGCCGTGATTCTGGATGAATTTCACGAGCGTAGTCTGGCGACAGATCTTGCCCTTGGTGTGATCCGCCGACTTCAGGCGGAGGTTAGGCCAGACCTTCTGCTTATGGTGATGTCGGCGACACTGGAAAGCGATAAGATACTCGATTACTTGGGTAGTGATGCCGCTCTTTTTGAGATGCGGAGTAATGAGTATCCAGTCGAGATTCGCTGGACAAAAGAGCGAGCTTTGCTCGATGTGCCTATTTGGGAACTCGCTGCGCGGACAATTGCGAATGAATTTTTGGGTATGCCTGGGCATGCACTTGTTTTCATGCCCGGGGCAAGCGAGATAGCACGCACAATTGAGGCGATAAGGAGGACTGTTGGTGGTGGAGTGCCCGTATTTGGTTTGCATGGCGAGATGTCGGCTGAAGCTCAGGATGCTGCAATTTCGCCTTCAGAAAAAAAGAAGATAATTGTATCTACAAATATTGCAGAGACGTCGTTAACAATTGAAGGGGTTACGCTGGTTGTGGATAGCGGACTTGCGCGCATAGCACGGTATGATCCTGTAAGGGGGTTGGATACCTTGTATGTGGAGGCGATTAGTCGTGCATCTGCGGATCAGAGAGCGGGGAGGGCAGGCCGGACAGGGCCTGGTGTGTGTGTGCGGCTGTGGTCTGAAGCATCCCACGGGAAGCGGCCTGTAGCGGCTTTGCCTGAAATTCAGCGTGTAGATTTAGCGGAGGCGGTGCTTGAGCTTTTGGCATTGGGGTTTTGTCCCAGGAGGTTTGAATGGCTGGATGAGCCGTTGGCCGAATCTGTCGAAAGATCGTTAGGTTTGTTGAGGGATGTTGGTGCTATTTCTGGAGTGGGAGAGTTGAGTGAAGTTGGGTGGCAGATGGCACGAATTCCAGCACATCCGCGTATTGGGAGAATGTTATTGGAGGCGTTGCGTGTGGGATGTATAGGGCAAACGTGCGTTGTGGCAGCGGTGTTGCAGAGCCGGCCTCTTTTCGCCCAAAAAGGGCCTTGGCAAGACGCAAAGAAAGACTGCGATTCGGACTTTCAGGTCATTTTTAAGGGATTGGCTAAAGCAGTGGAGAGCGGGTTTGACAAACGAGTATGTGAAGGCTTAGGGATCCGTGCTGATGTTGCGCGTGGAGTGATGCGGTTAGCCGGTCAATTTTTGCGGGAGGTTGGCTCGGTTGAAATGGAACGTGGGAGAGAGGTTGATGTGAGTTTGGAATGGGTTCCTGGAATGGAGCGCTGTTTAGCGGCGGCATTTGGAGATCGGATTGGGTGCCGCAGGAGTCGTGGGAGTCAGCGGTTTGAGTTAGTTGGTGGGTGTAAGGCAACGCTGCCGATGACAAGTGCGGCTCGGGATGCGGAATTGGTTGTAGCTGGGGAGGTATTTGAAGTTGGGGATATAAAGGGCAAGGCTGAAGCTCGTCTTGGATTGGTTACACGGATAAGTGAGGAAGTTTTGGAGGAGCTTTTTCCAGGAGAGCTTAATGATGATAGGCAGGTAATCTATGACGATACATTGGGGCGGGTTGTGGAACGCCACCGGCGTTTTTTTCGTGGGATGTGTTTATGGGAGAAATTTCGTGAGGTTGAGGAAACTGAGGCGGCGGCGGCATGCCTTGTTAAAGTTGTAAGGGAGAGAGGCATGGGCTGCATTGGATGGGGTGAGGCGGAAGAGCAGTTTTTGCTGAGGTTGGAGTTTGCCGCGAGGAATTTTCCAGAGTGTGGAATAACTTTGATAACTGATGATGAAATCTTTTTATTATTGGAGGAGCATTGCAAAGGTATGACGAGCCTGAGGGAAGTTCGGCAAAAACCGTTTCTTCCCACTTTGATGGGATGGTTGAGTGAAGAAGAATCGGCATTTTTGGAAGAATATGCACCTACGAGGTTGCGGCTTCCTAGTGGAAGGATGGTCAAACTTCAATACGAGAAGGGAGGAGGTGTAAGGTTTTCTGCCAAAATCCAGGATATTTATGGACTTGAGGAAGTGCCTTTGGTGGGTGGAAAAGTTCCTGCTGTAGTGGAGGTATTGGCGCCGAATAATCGGGCGGTGCAGGTGACTAATGATCTAAGGAGTTTCTGGGAGAGGGTGTATCCGGCGATTCGGGATGAGTTACGGAGGCGATATCCGAAGCATGAGTGGAGGTGTTAGTGCAGGAGGCTTGGTGAAGTTAGGATTGTAGGTTATGGGTTACAGGATAGAGTAATCTTTTTTTGATGAGACAGGAGTTTTCTGTTTTTGAGGCGATAGGTTTTGAAATTGGGGTAATTCTATTTGTTGGGTGGGCGTTGGTTTCGTGGGTATGGTCAGCCGTGATTGCTGTGATTCAGTTGGTGGGGTTTGCGCTGGCATGTCATGCGGTGATGAATTCACGGACTCCACAAGCGGCGATCGGTTGGGCAATTGGCCTGATCTTTGTTCCGTGGTTGAGCATTCCGTTCTACTTAATATTTGGGCAATCGAAGTTTAGCGGGTATGAATTGGCAGGTCGTGGGGAAGTGCCGGAATTGGATGCGGTAAAGCTCCGTGTTAAGGTTCTAATGGAGCCTTACCGGTGTCAGTTTCCGTCTGCTTATGAGGATCTGACGCGTTTGTGTGAAAGGGTAAGTGGATTGCCTACGACGACAGGAAATGATTTGGAGCTTCTTGTGGACGGAGAACAGACTTTCGACTCGATTTTTGAAGCAATACGGTCTGCACGGCGTTGGGTAGTTGCGCAGCTGTCTCTTATACACATCTGACGCTGCCGACGAGC
>JAOAAX010000030.1 GCA_026418675.1 Chthoniobacterales bacterium
GATGTGTATAAGAGACAGCCTCCACACTCTATGCCCTCCTCCTATGATTGGCGAAGAATTCGACTCCCAAGCCAACAAAAAGGCCCTCCAAATCAACCTCGACCCGCGAATCTACGGAACCTTCGCTGAAATTGGCGCAGGACAAGAGGTTGCTCGCCGCTTCTTCCACGTCGGCGGTGCCGCAGGAACCGTCGCCAAAACAATGTCCGCTTACGACATGACCTTCAGCGACTCCATCTACGGCCCAACCACACGTTATGTCAGCCGCCAGCGCCTCTTCGCCATGCTCGACCATGAATTCAACCTCCTCATCGAGCGCCTCGATTCCAAATTCGGAGCAGAACGTTGCTTCTTCGTCTTCGCTAATACCGTCGCCGCTCGCAGTTATCGCATGCACGGCGAATCCCACGGCTGGCTCGGCATCCGCTTCCAGCCTACCCCACGCTCCCCAACAAGCGACATCGTCATCCACGTCCGCATGCTCGATGACGAAAACCGCAAACAACAAGAAGCCCTCGGCATCATCGGCGTTAACCTCATCTACGGCGCCTTTTACCTCCGCCACCGCCCAGAAGCCCTCATCATGTCCCTCCTCGACGACCTCAAACCCTCCCGCCTCGAAGTGGACATGATCCAGTTCAACGGCCCCGAATTCCTCCGCGTGGACAACCGCATCATGAGCCTCCAGCTCGTCCATAGCGGCCTAACTTGCGCAGCCATGTTCCGCGCAAACGGCGAAGCCGTCCAACCAGCAGAAATCTTCTACAAAAAACCCCTCCTCGTCGAACGCGGCAGCTTCCGCCCCATAACTCTCCTCACAGACGACATGATCACCCGCTCCCTCGAGCTCTTCCGCCAACACCCAGAATTCGGTGCCGAAGAACCTGTCGTCCTCATGGAAATCACCATGCAAAACCTCCTCTCCAGCGGCGGCAGCCTCGAACTCCAGGATTTTCTCGAACGTTCCGATATGCTCGGCGCTCTCGGCTACACTGTCCTCGTTTCCAATTTTGGAGAATATTATCGTTTAGTTGACTACCTCAACCGTTACACAGACCGCTGGATCGTCCTCCCCCTCGGTATCCCTGCTCTCAACGAAATTTTCGACGAAAAATATTACTCCAACCTCGACGGTGGCATCCTCGAAGGCCTCGGCCGCCTCTTCAAACAGAAAGTCCGCCTCTTCGTTTACCCAAGCCTTGGCCCAGACAACCAACTCATAACCGTAGAAAATTATCCAGTCTCCCAGAATCACTTCCATCTCTATCAACACCTCCTCCAAAACGGTTACATCTGCCAAATCCCCGACGTCTCTTCCGAGCTACTCCACATCTCTTCTAGCGAAGTCTTAGCCAAAATCCGCTCCGGTGACCCCGATTGGGAAAAAATGGTCCCACCTCGTGTCGCGGAAATTATCCGCGACCGCAAACTCTTCGGACTCCGCTAATTTCATGCTCAAAACCAAGCTACTCATCCCCTCAGTCCTCCTCCCCATTTTACTTCTTCAAACAACCTCGCGCTCTTTCAGCTCCCCACCCCTCCCACCCCCAACCTCTTGGCAAGTCGTCGCCAAAATCTCCCTTCCCTCAAACTTCCAAATCCAAGCCCATCGCGTAGGCGGTCTCTCCGGCATCTTCTATGAAACAACCTCCAAAATCCTTTGGACCGTCACCGACGCCCGCCGCTGGCCTCAAAGCAAAGTCTTCACTTTCAAACTCGAATATTCAGATAACTCTGTCCAGATTTTCCCGCACGATGTTCTCTCTCTCCACAGGGGAACAAAAAATTCTGAAGCTCTCGATGCTGAAGGCATCGCTCTCCTCAACAAGGATACGCTTTTCATATCCCATGAAGGTTCTGCATCTGGTCTCTTCGCTGCAGGTATCTCCGCCTTCAATCCAAAGACAGGTCAGGTCCTCTATGCCCTCCCAATACCCCATTACTTCCTCCCAACTCCTGAAAACCCGCGCCAGGGCATCCAGCAAAACCGCGGCTTCGAATCCCTCTCCCTCTCCTCGCCCAACAAGGACTACCTTTACACCGCCAACGAATCCCCTCTCATCCAAGACCTCTCCGACCCATCCAACGCCTCAAGCGGCCCCATCCGCATACTCAAATTCAGCCTAAAAAACACCGATTCTCCCACTGAACAACGAGCCTACTTCCCAGACCAAGATGCCATTTTCACCTCCGTCCCCGACCTCCTCTGCTACTACGATTCTTTACTCCTTGTCCTCGAACGCCAAATCCTCTGGCCCATAGAACCTCGCAAACGCCGCATCCGCATCTATTCCGTTGATTTCTCCCAACCCGACGCAACAGAAATAAGAAACCTCGATTCTCTCTCCGGCAAAAAATATACTCCACTATCCAAAACCCTTATCTTCGATAGCCAACTCTCTAACCTCCAAAACGTTGAAAATTTTGAGGGCATATCATGGGGACCTACCTGGAATAACAAACCTTCTCTCATCCTCGTTAGCGACGATAACTTCTCCAAATCCCAAAAAACCGAATTCCTTTTCCTCGTCCCAAAATAATTTATCCAGACTTTCCTATCTCTTTTATTGCATAAGTTTCTTTGCGCTTCCCTTCCCTCTTACCACCATAATTTTCTCGAGCCCGCTTCCCCTCTTTCATATCCCTTCACTAAAAATGCTTCCCAACATCGTCCTAATCGGCTTCATGGGCAGCGGCAAAACATCCGTTGGCCGCCACCTCTCGGCGCTTACAGGCCACCGATTCCTCGACACCGACCAAATCATCCGTGAAAAAACAAAAATGGAAATTACAGAAATCTTCTCCACCCTCGGCGAAGAAGCTTTCCGCAAACTCGAAACCGAAGTCCTTAATGAAATTGTCGGCACCTGCGGCATTATCCTCGCCACCGGTGGCGGGATCGTCCTCCGCGAACAAAATCGACAACTCCTCCATCAAATCGGAATCGTCATCTGGCTCGATGCCCAAGAAGAAGTCCTCTTCCAACGCATCTCTCACAATCGCAAACGCCCACTCCTCCTCACTGAAAACCCTCGCGCTACATTCCATAACCTCTTCTTACAGCGCCTCCCTATCTATCAAAAAACTGCCCACACCCGCATAGATTCCACCCACCTCACTCACCTCGAAACCGCAAAAAAAATTCTTACCGCAGCCATAAAAATTTCAAAGAACCTTTATAACAGATCGTCCAATTCCTAATCGGGCTATTTCCTCCAACAGCTATGTCCTACGGACCTGGTTCAACAGCAAATGTAATAGCAGCTCTCGCAAGTTTCTTCATCCCCGGTCTTGGTCAGCTTATTCAAGGCCGGCTCCTCCCCGCCGTCCTCTTCTTCATTCCCTGCGCCATCTTTTACAGCCTCTCATTCCTAATCCTTCCTCTCTTCCTTGCTGTCCCTCTCCACATCTGGTGCATCCTCAATGCCGCGCTCTACAGAAGATGAATAAACTCCACTACACTCTCCATTCCTCAGGAAAGTTCCAAAAAGTTACCATACAGTGGATCAAATTATCTTTTTTACTCGCTATTTCACTCCTCTTCATCAATTGCTCTCCACGTCCTAAATATTACAATGCTTGGCCAATCCAGATGATGGAACTCCCCCCTGGTGTAGATTATTCCAGAGAAGGCATAACCCTTCCCAAGGAAGCTGTCAGCGCTTCAAGACTGCCAGAAAAGCGGTATGAGTTCTTTGTATGGGTTGTTGATCCTCAAACTTCCCGTGTCCGCCCTTTAAAAGTCATCCCACTTGCCGTCACGGGCAATATGATTCGCATAGCAAGCCCTGAGCTCAAAGCGGGCATGGTCATCGCCCGCAATAAAGCACGCATCCTTCGCGAAGGTATCCGTGTCCGCCCCGAAGAGAAGGAGTGAATTGCCTCCGACAAAGAAATTCTTTTCCTATCCAGAATTACGGCAAACGCTTTCCTTTCGCTCCCGTTTTACTCTTCGCTGCAATCGGTATCCTCCTGGGCGAATCACTCAACAACTACTTAGTGCCTTCAAACCTGCTCCTCTACGCAATAATCATCATCCCTTTAATTTCGCTTTTTGGCTGTTTCTTTTTCGATAATAAAGTCATTTTCCCTTTGGCACTCATCCTTACTTTCTCCAGCCTTCATATTGCAGCAGTTCAATTCAATCCAGCTAACCTCCTCCAACAGGCCCTCGGCAAAACCCCACGCACGGTAGAAGTCCTTGCCGTCGTCGCTTCCGAGCCATCACGAACCCCTACAGGTTGGCATTTCCGGGCCAAACTCCAGCAAATCCGCCCATTTCCCTCCAATCTCTCATTGCCAACCCACCGAATTAAAACAGACATTACAGTTTCTTGTGTCTGGAAAAACCCCGTCCCTCCCTCCTTTGCAGACCAGTTCCTCGCTCTTGGCTCTATCAAACCCATACCACCACCAACTAACCCCGGAGAATTCAACCTCCGCAATTGGTATTTCCGCAAAAAAATCCTCCACCAAATCACAATTCCAAACGGAATCACGCCAACAATACGAGCAAAAAACCAACTCCCTCCTATCTTCCTCTGGGCAAACCACTCCAGAATCTGGATCCAAAACACTCTCTCCCGCGGAATTGATAATTTCCAGATCATTAAATCCATAATACTCGCAACCACAATCGGCGACACGTCAGAGCTTCCAGGCTCAATCCTCGACGACTTCCGTGTCTCTGGAACCATGCACATCTTCTCAGTAAGTGGCCTCCACGTAACCATGCTCGCTTTCATCTTCTACCTCTGCTTCAAGCCCTTTCTTCTCACGCAGTGGGTCCTCGTTCTTACAATTTCCCTGCTAGTTTTCTTTTACTCGGCAGTGACTGGCTTGAATCCCGCTAGTTTGCGGGCTGCTTTTATGGCTTCCGTGCTCCTTGCCAGCTCCGCTTCCTCTAGACCAGCCAATCAATTAAATGCTCTCTTCGCTGCAGGTTTTCTTCTTTTACTCTTCAATACCCATCAGCTCTTCGATGCAGGTTTCCAGCTCTCCTTTACGGTCGTTGCAGCTATCCTTCTTCTTACGCGCCACTTCTCCCAGTCCTTTTTCCCTTTACTTGCTCCCGATCCCTTCCTGCCACCCCTATACTACACCCCTCTCGAAAGGCTCCATTCCAAATCCGCTTGGCATTTCTCCAACTTACTCGCAGTCTCGATCTCCGCATGGCTTGGCTCCCTCCCGCTCATCGCCTATTACTACCAATTTATCTCATTATCCGCTATACCAGCCAACCTCTTTGCTGCACCTATCGCTTTCCTCCTACTTGCCACTGCAGTCCTTTCTCTCATTTCATCATGTTTCTGGTCGTGGTTATCCGTTATTTTTAACCACGCAAACCTCTTTTTCACCCAATTACTTCTCCTCGTTGTCCAAACAGCAGCTAACCTCCCTCTTTCCTGGTTCCCGCTAAACGATCTTCTCCCTAAAAAAAACGATGCAGAAGTCATCTTCTTCGACTTCTCCGCTGGAGATTCCACTGCCATCACTCTCCACAATTCCATAACCTTGATTGACACAGGCTCCCCTTTCTACTGGAGAAAAGCACTCGCCCCTTGGCTTGCCGCAAACGGCAATAAACTCTCTCTGCTCATCCTTACTCACGGAGATTCACGCCACGTCTCGGCTACCCTCGAACTCCTAAAATCCATACACATCCCATATGTAATCATCCCCAGATCCGCTACCCCAACCCCTTCTCTTCGCAAAATCCTCTCAACACTCCAGCAACTCGAAAAAACTCCTACTACTCTCTCTGCAGGCGATTCTTTCAAAGTCTCCAACTCCCACGAATTCCTCGTCCTCTTCCCTCCCTCTTGCTGGAAAACTCGAGACAGCGACTCCTCCGCTCTCGTCACAAAATGGAACATCTCCGGCCTATCCCTTCTCCACCTCTCAGATGCAGGCTATCCTGCCGAACAATGGCTCCTCAACAATATCCCCAACCTCCTCAAAGCTGACATCCTCACCCTCGGTTTAAATTCTAACCGTATCCCAAACTCCCCAGAATTCCTCGACGCCGTTAAACCACGCCTCATCATCGCCTCCACTGCCGATTTCCCACCAGGCCAGTTATTCCCAACAGATTATCTCGCCTCCATTCGCTCACGCGGCATACTCCTAATCCAAAAAAAAGATTCCGGCGCAATCATCGTAGAAATAGATAATAAGGTCGTAAATATAAAAAAATTTGCCGACAAACAAATCATCTTTAGTTGGCTCTTAGACTCACCGCCACGCTGAAACCATTCCCAGCACCATTTTTGTCTTTGATTCCAAATAAATACGGAGTAATCCATTTAAAAAATGTGTTTCCACTAAGCCGGTGTGGCGGAACTGGCAGACGCGCTAGACTCAAAATCTAGTATCCGCAAGGATGTGTGGGTTCGAGTCCCTCCACCGGCAAAATTCCCTTAACTCTCCTCTCCTTCATGAACATCCACGAATATCAGGCCAAGCAGCTCATGCAGAAATTTGGCGTGGCCACTCCACGCGGTGACGTGGCTTCAACACCGGAACAAGCGGAATCCATCGCCCGTGCCCTCGGCACCAACAACCTCGTCGTCAAAGCACAAATCCACGCCGGCGGTCGTGGAAAAGGAAAATTTGAACACGGCTTCCAAGGCGGCGTCCACCTTTGCAAAACCGCAAGCCAAGCCCGCGACATCGCCGCTCAAATGCTCGGCAAACGCCTCATCACCCACCAAACTGGCCCTCAGGGCCGTATCGTCCGCAAAGTCCTCATCACAGAGGGAGTAGATATTCAGCGGGAGTTGTATTTCGCCATCCTCCTCGATCGCTCCATCTCAGCCCCCATGATCATCGCAAGCACCGAAGGTGGTGTCGAAATTGAAACTGTCGCCGCTCAAAACCCCGAGAAAATCATCCGCGAACCAATCCACCCAACCCTTGGCATCCAACCTTACCAAACTCGCAAGCTCGCTCGCAAACTCCAATTCGGTTCCACCGACATGCGTGCCGCTTGCCGCCTCTTCGCTGCCCTCTACCGCCTCTTCATCGAATCCGACTGTTCCCTCGTCGAAATCAACCCACTCGTCCAAACAAAAGGCGGCGATGTCCTCGCACTCGACGCTAAGTTCAATTTCGACGAGAACGCCCTCTTCCGCCACCCCGACATCCTCGCCATGCGTGACCCCGACGAGGAGGACCCACGCGAAGTCGAAGCCTCCAAATACCACCTCAACTACATCGGCCTCAATGGCAACATCGGCTGCATGGTCAACGGAGCCGGCCTCGCTATGGCCACAATGGACATCATCAAATATTACGGCGGCGAGCCAGCCAACTTCCTCGACGTCGGCGGTGGCGCCAATGAAGAACAAGTCACCGAAGCTTTCAAAATCCTCGTCTCCGACCCTAACGTCAAAGCTATCCTCGTTAACATCTTCGGTGGAATCATGAAGTGTGACATCATTGCTCAGGGAGTTATCAATGCCTACCGCACCCTCGAGCGCCAAGAACAACGCCTCGTCCCTCTCGTCGTCCGCCTCGAAGGAACCAACGTGGACAAAGGCAAAGAACTCCTCCGCCAATCCGGCCTTCCGCTCGAAGCCGCAGACGACCTCGCCGACGCTGCCCGTAAAGTCGTCGCCGCTGTCCAAAACCAGAAAAAATAAGCCCTCCCCATTCACTCCCCTCTCCAGCTTCAACCTTTTACCCTATGGCCATCCTCATCGGAAATAACACCCGCCTTCTCGTCCAAGGCATAACCGGCAAAGCCGGCAGCTTCCATACTCGCAGTTGCATCGAATACGGAACTAACGTCGTCGCAGGCGTCACCCCAGCCCGCGGCGGTGAACTCTTCGACGGCAAAATCCCTGTCTTCGACACCGTCAGCGAAGCCGTAGCGGCTACCCGTGCCAACGCTTCCATGATTTTCGTCCCGCCTGAATTCGCCGCCGATTCCATTCTCGAAGCCGTTGATTCAGGCATCCCGCTCATCGTTTGCATCACGGAAGGTATCCCTGTTCTCGACATGATGCGCGTCAAAGCCGCGATGCGCAACTCCACCAGCCGCCTCATCGGTCCCAATTGTCCCGGTATCATCACCCCGGGCCAATGCAAAATCGGCATCATGCCGGGATACATCCACAAGCCAGGTGGAGTCGGTGTCGTCTCCCGCAGCGGAACCCTCACCTACGAAGCTGTCTGGCAACTCACTCAGCGTGGTATTGGCCAATCCACCTGTGTCGGCATCGGAGGCGACCCAATCAATGGCACTAGCCACCTCGATGTGATTAAAATGTTCAACGACGATCCAGGCACAGAAGCCATCATCATGATCGGCGAAATTGGCGGTTCAGCCGAAGAAGAAGCAGCCGAGTGGATTAAGCACAATTGCCAGAAACCCGTAGCCGCTTTCATTGCTGGCGTTACAGCTCCCCCTGGCAGGCGCATGGGCCACGCAGGCGCAATCGTCTCCGGCGGAAAAGGAACCGCACAAGCCAAAATCGAAGCCCTCCGCGATGCAGGCATCGAAATCGCCGAAACACCAGCCGACATGGGCGACGCCGTCATCCGCGCAATGAAACGCCGAAACGGCTAATCCCATACAAAGTTTGTTGTCCTCCGAAAAGACAACCCCTTCCTCTCATTCCCTCTCGCCAAACCCTTCGCCGCCTGCGCTCCCAACACAAACCCTCCCTCCTCCACCGCAGACGGCTCTTCTTCCTTTTTCTCCCCTCCCCTCTTTGCGTCGCTACCTCATCCCCGCTGCCATCCTCCTTCTTGCTGCCACCATCCGCTTCTGGGACCTAGAACTCAAACCTCCCCACTTCGACGAAGGAGTCAACGGCTGGTTCGCTGACCAACTCCGCGCTCAAGGCTACTTCCGCTACGACCCAGAAAACTACCACGGCCCCCTCCATTTTTACGCCATTTTCCTCACCCAAACCCTCTTCGGCCGCTCCGTTTTTGCACTCAGACTGCCCGCCGTCCTCGCTTCCATCGCAGCCGTAGCAGCCATCCTTGCCCTGTCTCTTATACACATCT
>JAOAAX010000031.1 GCA_026418675.1 Chthoniobacterales bacterium
TCCTTGCCTACGGCCGTTTCCTCGGCAAAGCTGCCGCCTACTGGGCCGCTCTCGCCATGGCACTCTCACCAGCTTACATCTTCTATGCTCGCTACTCCATTCACGAATCCTGGTTTGCTTTCTTCAACATTCTCTTTGTCTTAGGCATCCTCGGCCTCTCAAAACGCGGAACCTCTACCGACCTTCGCATCACCTTCTCCGGCCTCACAGGAATGATCCTCACCAAAGAAACCTACATCATCCACGTCGGTTCTCTCCTCCTGACTCTCCTCCTGCTCCTTGCCTGGAACCGCCTCTTCCCTCCTCGAGGTCCCTCCGTCCATTTCCCTCCTCAGAAATGGTCCCGCCAAGACCTCCTCCCTACTGCCGCTTTTTGCATCTTTCTCATTGTCTTCTTCTACTCCGGAAATTTCTACTGCTGGGAAAGCCTCCATGGCCTTTGGAAAACCCACACAATTTGGATTCGAACCGGCCTGGAAGCCTCCGGCCATGCCAAAAAAACCTACGATCTCTTCGGCGGTCCTCTCAATTGGTATTGGCTCGCCCTCATGCTCCGCTACGAATGGCCAGCAATCCTCGGCTTAGCCGCCTGCTTTTGGTGCCTGACCAAAGTCCGCTCTCCCCTCCGCCTCCTCGCTATTTATGGAGCCGGCCTCCTCCTCGCTTACTCCCTCATTTCCTACAAAACCCCTTGGTGCATCATTGCCTTCCTTTGGCCCTTCCACCTCCTCGCTGGCTCCCTCGTTGCCTCCTTCCGCCGTTTGCCATCTCGCGAAATAGCCGCCGCAGCACTCGCCCTCGCCATCGGCTTCTCCGCACACCGCACCATCCAACTCAATTTCCTCGACTACGACAACGAGCGTGAACCCTACGTTTACGTCCAAACTTACCGCGACATCAACCGCTTCCTCCATCCCATCTTTGAAGCTGCCAAAACCGACCCAGCTATGTTCGGCATGCGTGGCGAAATTCTCCTCGCTAGTTACTATCCCCTCCCTTGGATCCTCGGCGACTTCTGGAACATCGCCTGGTTCGGCGAAAAAAACTGGCCCTCTGTCCTCACTGGCGATTTTATCGTTGGCGACCTCTCCAAACGCCATCAAATCCTCGACCGCCTCCGCGGAAATTACTTCGAACTCCAATTCCGCTTCCGCGACGCACAGGAAACCTCCGTCGCTTTCTTCCGCGAAGAAACCTTCCCTAACCTTCGAGACCAACTCCCAAGAGTAAACCCCTCCCTTCCCCAACAAACCCCCAAAGCTCTACCCCCATAAGTCTCTCTCCATCATGGTCTTGGGAAAAACGTTAATTCTCCCTTCGGCGCATACCCAACCGGATAAATAACGTCCATAAGGTAAAGCCCACAAGCCGGCGCCGCATACCGACTTGCCCCCTTTTGCGGATTCTCCAAAAGCCGCACAATCCATTCTCGCTTCTCCTTCCCCAACGCCACTCGAACAGTCGCCCCAACCAACATCCGCACCATCCTTTGCAAAAACCCGTTTGCTTCCAACTCAATCCGAACCATCCCCCCCTCCTCCAAAAGTTCCGCACGATAGACCTCCCGAACTGTGCTCTCCTCCGGCTTCACGTCCCCAGCACAAAACGACCGAAAATCGTGCCGCCCCATAAAACACCGCAAAACTTCCCTCGCCGCCTCCCAATCCACCCCCTCACCAACCCGCCAAACCCGCCCATGCCGAAATGGCATCTCAATCCTCGACGTATCCAACAAATAGCAATACCGCTTCCGCAACGCACTAAATCGCGCATGAAAATCACATGGCGGAACCCACATCTGCCAAACCCGAACCCCACAACCCAACCGCGCATTCACTGCCCGCAACCAAAAATCCTCCACAAGCGGAAATTTTCGTGGAACATCCACATGCACAACCTGCCCCACAGCGTGCACTCCAGCATCCGTCCTCCCAGCCCCATGAACCCGAACCCCCTTCCCACACAACGCCTCAAACGACCTCCCCACCTCATCCTGAATCCCACTCCCATCTGCTTGACTCTGCCGCCCCCTCCCAGCTGTCCCCAAATAAGCAACCCGGAACGCCAGCCGAACATCCCCCCTTACTCCATCCGCTTCCTGTTCGCATCCAACCATGTCTGCAAAATCTCTTGCGCCGCTACCCGATCCAGAATCCCCCTCTGCTGACGACTCGATTTCCCAACCTCCCGCAAAACCCGCTCCGCTCCACGCGTGCTCCATCGCTCATCCACAAAATACAACGCCACACCCTCTAACCGCCCTTGCAGCTTCTCCGCGAACCGCCGCACCCGCTCCGCTGCCTCTCCGTAGCTCCCATCCATATTCCGCGGCATCCCTATCACCACACCCACCACACCATACCCCTTCACAATCCCCACTACCCGCTCAACCCCATTCACCTTCCGCAAATCAATCGTCTCCAACGGATGTGCAAACTCCCAAAGCTCATCCGAAATCGCCACCCCTACACGCACCTCCCCCCAATCCAAACCAAGCACCCTCCCCATCATCACACACCCCTCGCCCTTTCAACCCTCACTCCCCTCCAAACAACCCACGCATCATTCACAGAAACCAAATTCATCTCTCGCTACTGCAAATCAAAATCTTTCTCCCTTTGCCTCTTGGAGCTGGTGGAGGCGACGGGAATCGAACCCGTGTCCTACAAACTCTCCCCCAAACCCAACTACATGCTTAGGCAATCTTCCTTTTAGGCAATTGGTCGCGGATTGCCACGCAACCAACCACCGAGCCGCCACGCGAAGTCCTCGCCGAAAAGAGCGGCAGCCCCTCCCTTCGGCCAGCCTGCTGCCGGCGCAGTCCTACCTAGCAGGCGTCAGCAGAACCACGTCGCGGTTCAATTAAGCCGCGAGTGCGAGTTCTTCAGTCTCGGCATTTGTTTTTCGACCCGATTGTTAACGGGGCCAACGGGTCCTCCCCGGCATGCGGACTTGGTTTCAAGCTTGCAGTCGAAACCATTACGCCCCCAGTGCACTTAGTAACTTACTTGCACCTCGGAAAATTCGCAAGCACAAGACGCCTCCGCAAACCATTTACAACACAAGATAGACACCGCTTCTCCAACCCGTTACCTTTCCCCATCAAGAAGTTTATGCAAGACCCACGTTACTTCGATTTGTGCAAAGTCCTCATTGACCACTCCACCAAACTCAAAACCGGCGATCGCGTCCTCATCGAAGTTACAGACGTCCCAGACGAATTCCTCATCACCCTCATCCGCTCTATCCGAAATCGCAAAGCCCACCCATTCGTCCAAATCCACCACTCCCGCGTCGGTCGCGAACTCGCACTCGCCGCAGAAAAATCCACTCTCGAGCTATCCAGAGACCTCGAACTCCAAAGAATGAAGAATATGGACGCCTATATCGCTATTCGCGGCAGCTACAACATCACCGAAAACTCCGACGTCCCACACGAACTCCTCGCCCTCTCCTCAAAAATCTTCCGCCCTGTCCTCGATTGGCGCATCAACCATACCCGCTGGGTCGTCCTCCGCTGGCCAACACCTTCCATGGCTCAGCTCGCCCAAATGAGCACAGAAGCCTTTGAGGACTTCTTCTTCCGCGTCTGCACTCTGGATTACGCCAGAATGATTCCAGGCATGAAAGCACTCAAGGAATTAATGGAAAAAACCGATACCGTTGAAATCAAGGGGCCAGGAACTTCCTTGCGTTTCAGCATCCGTGGAATTGGAGCCGTTGCCTGTGGAGGGGACCGCAACATCCCCGATGGCGAAGTCTTCACCTCCCCCGTCCGCGATAGCGTCGAAGGAGAAATCACTTTCAATACCCCAACCATCTATCAGGGAACTGCTTTCGACCGCGTCCAACTCACCTTTCAAAAAGGCCGCATCGTCCAAGCTCGCTCCGCAATCAACGAAAAAAAACTCAACCAAATCCTCGATAGCGATGAGGGCGCCCGCTACATCGGCGAATTCGCTCTCGGCTTCAATCCTCACATCCTCCACCCCATGCGCGACATCCTCTTCGACGAAAAAATCGCCGGCTCCTTCCACCTCACACCAGGCCAGGCCTACGAACAAGGCGGAAACGGCAACAAAAGCCAGATTCACTGGGACCTCGTTTGCATCCAACGAAAAGATTACGGCGGCGGCGAAATTTGGTTCGATGGCAAACTCATCCGCAAAGACGGCCTCTTCGTCCCACCAGCCCTCCAAAAACTCAATCCCGACTACCTCTTAGGCAAGAAAAAAACAAAAAGATAGTCAGCTCCCACAGAACGCCATCTTCAAAACAGATGTAGGGAGGTCCCAATTGCCCCAAGACACAGAACTAGTCGTCTGCCACTACCATTGGCGAACAGGCGGCGTAAGAAGAGTCGTCGAACACTCCCTCCCAGCCCTCCTCAAGCACCCAGCCGCAGAAAATATTCGCCGCGTCATCCTCCTTAGCGGAGAACCCCCTCCCCACGCATGGCTGCACTCTTTGCGATGCGCTTGCCATCCCATCACCATTGAGCCAGCCTCTTCCCCCAACCTCGGCTACATCTCCGAGCTGAAATATCTCCCAAACATCAACAACTTATCCAACTTCCTCCAACAAATCATCCACCGCAACACCCGCGCAGTCTGGACACAAAACCCCTCACTCGCCAGAAACCCTTACTTCCTCCGTGCTCTCATCGAAGCCTGCTCGCAAAACGCCGTTCCGCTTATCTTCCACCACCACGACTTCTGGTGCGATAACCGCTGGCAGCGCTGGCAAGAAATCAAAAAAATTGGACAAATAAGTCTCCAATCGCTCGCGCAAACACTCTTTACCCCCTACGCTATCCACGCCTGCATAACAAGCTCCGACACAAATTTGCTCTCAAAAAGCCTCAGCAAACGTGTCTTCTGGTTGCCCAACCCCTTTCTAAACAAAAAGGCTTTGGCCGAAGCACTGGAACCCCATCAACTCTCCCTCGCTAGGAAATACCTCATCCAAGCATCAGGCCAAAATAACCCATCCTCAGCCAACAACATTTGGCTCTTACCTAGCAGAGTGCTCCGCAGAAAAAATGTCCTAGAAGCCCTCCTCCTCCTCAAACACTTCACTACCAACGGATTCATCCTCATTCCCGACGTAGCCGGCTCCGGCGACGAGCAACACTACTGGCAAGCCCTCCAATCCTTAGCAAAATCTTCCTCACTCCCCTTGCGCCTACTCCCTTCCTCAAAACCAGATTCCCCGCCTTTTTGGAGCTTCATGGCCACCGCAGATGTCCTGGCTCTCCCCTCCCTCATTGAAGGTTTCGGCTTAGCCTTCCTCGAAGCAGCCGCACTCCAAAAACCACTCCTCTGTAGAAAGTTACACAACGTCGAGCCAGATCTCCAAAACTTCGGTCTCTCTTACCCTAACTCCTACGAAGATATTTGGATCGAGTTCTCCGGAAAATTCGCAGAAAGAGAACTCCGACGCCAAGAACAACTTTGGATCGAGTGGACCGCCAAAATCCCTCGCGAATTTCATCCCTTCCTCTCCATCCCTCCAGCCAGAAAAGCCATCGAAAACGGTAGTATCGCCTTCAGCCGTTTGACGTTCACAGGCCAGTTAGAACTGGTCCGGCGTTCCGCCCCACCATTCCATACCTCACTCCCATCTAAGCTGACCCCTCCCCATTGGTCAAAAGAACCTACCGAATTATGTGATTCGCACTTTGCAAATAAATTTTGGATGCATGTATCTAATTTTTTTGACACAATCTCCGAGCCCCATACCCAAGACTGCGCGTGGATCGCTCAGCAGGACATCGCTCGCGATAAACTATGCGACAAAAACCTCTATCCGCTCCTCTGGACCACAGAATTTTCGGTTGCCGACTCTGCCAGCTCTGAGTAGGAAAAAATTAGCCTTCTTCATCGCCTTTGGAAAATTTTAAATCCAGCTCACCACATAACTTATGCGAGCACCCGTAGCTCAACCGGATAGAGCGTTGGCCTCCGGAGCCAAAGGTTGTGGGTTCGAATCCCGCCGGGTGCAAACCCTAGCATCCTATCCTTCTTCTCCGATCAAGTCCTCCCATCCCCCATTTACTCCCCCAAAAAAACAAACTCTACGATCCTCTCACTTCCTCACCATCCTTTCTCCTTTCCTCCTCTCCCTCCTCTGCCTACTCTCATCCTCCCACGCTCAGCAAATCGGCGCTCAGGAAGCTTTCAAAATTCTCGAACTCCACACAAAAGGCAAACTCCCACGCGAAATCCTCGAAGTCCAAGGCATAAAAGGTGAACCCCAACCTCAACAATGGAAGTTCATTCTGGCTGACCCACGGGCCATGGGCGGCGCACGCGAATACATCGTCAAAGCCAAAAAAGTCGTATCTGAAAGAACCCCCATCCACTCCCATTTCCGCTCCACCCTAAAAAGCAGCATGAAAGTAAACGACATAATTTTGGATACACATAGCGTTTTCATAACCGCCGACCGCGAAGCGCGCAGAGCAGGCGTCGGATTCGATTCCGTTACCTATGAACTGCGTAGGCAATCTGCTTACGAAGAACCAACTTGGCTCCTGGATCTGTTCGATTGGCAAGGAAGACAAGTCGGCAGGGTCGGAATATCCGCACTAACTCTCGAAATCACGGAACCACTCCAGCCTCCCGATTGGGCAATTCATGGTAAGCAGGAAAATAAAGGAGAATACCATTACAAGGGCGGAGTCCTCGGTAAGGCAGAAAGATTCATCCGAAGAACCGGTGATTCCCTCAAAAGAGGCGTAAATCGCCTTATGGGAAATATTCAGGAATGGCTCACCGGAGAAAGAACAATCGGAACCGAAGAAACATATTAAGAAACATATTAATATGGAACTCGGATTGCCGGCCTTCGAAGGTATCTTACTCTTGCTGATTTTCGGTTTCCTCCTGCTGCTGGCAGAAGTTTTTGTCCCAGGTATGATCCTGGGCCTCCTTGGCTTAAGTTGCATCACCGCAGGAATTGTTTGGAGTTACGCAGCCTATGGCCCCATCATCGGAACCGTAATCCTCATCGCCTCAGCTTTGCTCGGCGGTATCGGGTTCATCCTCTACCTGAATATCCTCCCTAAAACCTTCCTAGGTAGGCAGCTCATCAACCGCGCAGAAGTTAAAGGCCAAGCACCCGAAGAAAAAGACCCTTTGCTCGGAAAACAGGGTGTAGCTTTGACCATCCTCAGACCAGCAGGAATTGCTAAAATTGAAGGTAAGCGTATTGACGTAGTCGCCGAAGGAGGCTTCATCGATGCTGGTTCAACAATCACTGTCGTTGAAGTTGATGGAACTCGCGTAGTCGTCCGCAAAACCATCTGACCCCAATGACCGAAAACGCCCCTTCGTATAAACTCCGTTTTTTCGAAAAATAAATGATGATACATAACTCGCCTTTTTGGCAAAGCGGGCAGCTCTTTTTCTTCTGCGGTCCTTGCGTAATCGAATCCCGCTCCTTCGCTCTCGAAACAGCAGAACAGCTAAACGAAATTTTCACCAAAGCTTCTGTGCCTTGGGTTTACAAATCCTCGTTCGATAAAGCCAATCGAAGCTCGGCAACAGGTTACCGTGGTGTTGGCATGGAAGAAGGTCTTTCCATTCTGAATGAAATCAAGGATAAACTCAAAATCCTGGTAATGACAGATGTCCACGAATCTTGGCAGTGTGCTCCTGTCGCAGAAATTGTGGACGTTCTCCAAACTCCAGCCTTCCTCTGCCGGCAAACCGACTTCATCCGCGCAGCAGCCACTACAGGACGTCCAGTAAATATCAAAAAGGGACAATTCCTCTCCCCCTGGGAAATGGCAAATGTCATCGAAAAAGCACGCTCAGCTTCCAGAGCAGCAGGAAAAGGAGATGGCGTCTTCTTCGCCTGCGAAAGAGGAACAACTTTCGGTTACGGAAACCTCGTCGTAGATATGCGCGGCTTAGCCATCATGGCCGAAAAATGCAGATGCCCGGTCGTCTTCGACGCAACTCATTCCGTCCAGTTACCCGGCGCTCAGGGAACAAGCTCCGGAGGTCAACGTGAATACGCCGGAACTTTAGCACGAGCCGCAGTAGCCACAGGAGCCGTAGATGGCGTCTTCCTCGAAGCACACCCCAACCCAGACCACGCCCCCTGTGACGGCCCTAACATGATTCCTTTCGCTGACCTCCCAAAACTTATCGATCAACTTCGCGAAATTCAAAAAATCGTTAAAAAAAATCCTAAAAATTGATGTAAATGTCTTTTTTTAACGAGACAAACTTCCATGCCCTATCCCAAAAAAGTTAACGACGTAGTGATCGTCATCCCAGCTAGGTATCGCTCGGAACGTCTGCCAGGCAAACCACTCGTTGATGTCTGTGGCAAACCCTTAATTCAATGGGTATGGGAATTAGCCAACCGTGTTGAAGAAGCAAACCGCGTGGTAGTGGCCGTAGATGATGTTCGCGTAGAAACAGCAGTAAAGCAATTTGGCGGTGAAGCAATCATGACAAGTAGTCAACATCGTTGCGGGACTGAACGCTTGGCAGAAGTAGCAGCCAAATTGCCAGCAAAGTTATACGTGAATTTGCAAGGCGATGAACCCCTTGCACGCGTAGAAGATATAAGCCTCTTAATCAAATCCATGGAAGCAGAAGGACAGGCAGACGCAGGAACACTCTGCCACGCGATCACTCTCGAAGAAGCTGCAGACCCAAACGTAGTCAAAGTAGTTTTCGACCATCAGGGCTTTGCTTTGTATTTCAGCCGCTCTCGTATTCCCTACGAAAGGGATGGGAATGGAGCGGCAGTTTCTTATTGGAAACATGTCGGCATTTACGCATTCCGGCCACCCGCATTACAGATCTATAATCCAAACCAAAATCAGCCGGAAATGGAACAGCTCGAAAAACTCGAACAACTCCGAATGCTCTGGCATGGATTGAAAATCCGTGTTTGGCAAACCACAGCCTCTGCTCAGGGTGTGGACACACCCGACCAACTCAATCAGGTTCGCCAAATACTTGCCGAACGCATCCGAAATGGTATTTGATTTGCAATAGCCCAAATGAGCAAAAGCTTATTTTTTTGGAGAAAATGGTTGTTTTTTTCTTTAACCCTCACAGCCACATCAGTCACAGTTTTAACCTCGATTACCACAGCAAGCTCCCAAACGTGGCTGAGGGGAACTGTCACATTCGAAAAGCTCGTTGACCGAGCCCAAACCTTAGCTGGCAAGAATTATGTCCCCCCCGCTGAGGATGCCCTGCCAGATTGGATGCAAAAGTTAACTTATGATCAATATCGCGACATCCGTTTCGACCCTAAAAAAGCACTCTGGATCGGAGAGGGAATACCCTTCCGCTGTATGTTCTTCCATCCAGGTTATCTTTTCAAACGACCGGTCGAAATGTGGGAATTCACAGATTCTCACCAGCAGCGCATCCGGCTCTCCGAGGAGTTCTTCACCTACGGCCCCTTGATTGAAAAGCACGGCCCCGTTCCACCAGAAGTAGGTTTCGCAGGCGTGCGCTTGCACACCCCACTAAACACACCCGACTATTACGATGAATTAATCGTCTTCCAAGGAGCTAGCTATTGGCGCGCACTCGGCAAAGGCCAACGCTACGGAATTTCCTCAAGAGGTATCGCCGTGAATACCGGACTCGCAGGCATCCCCGAAGAATTCCCCGACTTTCGAGCTTTTTGGCTCCGTAAGCCATCCATCGGTGATGATCATGCCCATATTTACGCCCTGTTGGATGGACCATCCGTTACCGGTGCCTACGAGTTTAAGATTTACCCAGGCGAAGATACTGTTGTTGATGTCCGAATGGTAGTCTTCCTCCGCAAAGATGTGCTACGACTTGGGATCGCTCCTATGTCCAGTATGTATTGGTTCGGAGAAAATTCCCGCCGAAGATTCGATGACTACAGACCAGAAGTCCACGATAGCGACGGTTTAGCTATCCGAACCGGAAAAGATGAACGCATTTGGAGACCAGCTTCCAACGACACGGGAAGGGTCGAGTTCAGCTTCTACTCAGACGAAGCCGTAAAAGGCTTCGGCCTGCTCCAACGAGACCGCCGTCCCGTAGCCTACGAGGACGAAGAAGCTTGCTACCACTTGCGCCCCTCCCTCTGGATTGAGCCAGTCGGAAATTGGGGAAAAGGCCAAATTATGCTCATGGAAATCCCCACCGCAAATGAGCTCGCCGATAATTTAGTCGCTATGTGGATTCCCGAGGGCGAAACAAAAGCAGGTCAAAGGTTGGAATTCCAATACCGGCAGCACTGGACTATGCGCGAAGACCCCGCCCAAGCTAGTGGTTATGTTGTCGCCACAAGAACCGGCCTCCACGAATGGCTCCCAGGCGAAAGAACGATGATTGTAGAATTCCGTGGCGAGAAGCTGCCCGACCCCGAACAGGTTTGCCCCGATTGCGGTCAAAAACTCTCAGCAATCGTAGAAGCTATTGGCACTAATTCCAATAAAATTAAGTTCGATGGAATTAACATTCACCGAATGCAGGATGGACGTTTAAGACTCTCTTTCCAGATAATCCCATCCAAAGAAGGGCTTAAACTCGAAGAAATCGGCCCAGTCGAGCTGAGGGCTTCTCTCCATTGTGGCCCGAATTTCCTCACAGAAACCTGGTCTTATCGCTTGGAACCATGAAATCCAGCTTGACTCTCACCGAAAGAGAACTGGAAGAATGGGAAGAAGCTTACGCCGCTGTTGAGTCATACCTCCAGGCTTTGCGTATCCGAAACCGGTTGCTCATCGCGGAAAAAGTTCAAAAAATTCTCAACCGCGCACAGGAAAGAGTCGCAAAAGAAGCCGGTCTAAAACCTCGGACCGCCGCAATGGAAGAAACTTTGGGCGAAATCGCTATGTGGACACAATCAGTCCTCGGCGAACCACTCGAAAAAGGCAGAATGGCCGCACGTGGGAGGCTCGCCCTATGGCTCGCTGACATGTCCGGAAAGTGGCAAGGTGTGTTTCTCATGCCAGAACCTTGGCCAGGGGAATTCATTAAAGCCATGCGCTCCTCCTATTTCGTCGCAGGACCAGGTCTCGCTGAACTGAAAATGGTTCCCCACCCACTTGAGCTATCTATGCTTGGCGAAGGTGCTGCCCTCTGGTATGAAGCCATGGACCGCCGTCCAATCGTCCGAAAAATCTTTGCTGCCTTACTAATCAGCCTTCTGTTCTCAGCTTTGTGGTTTTTGCTGTTTTGATTTTCCATCTCCTCACTTTGAAAACAAATAGCCTAAAAGGAAGATACTTTTCTCAAAAACTAAGCCGCAATTTTCATTCCCAAATGGAAACAAATAACCGTTGCAAAGCATGAACGGTGATCCCCAAACAAAGGAGATCACAAATGAAAGCAACTCCAGCTCTCAGAAGAATGGGAAATACTTAAGCGACGGAGCTGCATCCTTTCAAAGGCTGCTTTTTTTTGGGACTGTCCTTCTCTTAGATTTGTTGGCAACTTTTGGGCTTGCAGATTGGTTCTGGCAGTCAGGTTTGCACCGCGCTCACCTCCCCTTGTTGGTCCTATTTTTCATACTCAATGGCGTAGTAACCTTCGGGGGCATGAGCGCTCTGTTTGGAGCATTCGCAACAATTGGCCTCTTCGGCAAACAACGGCGAATCATGGAGTTGGCCGATAAAAACATAGGCCCTTTACACGCAAAATACGCTATCGCAATCCCCGTTTATGAAGAAGACCCTTCACGGGTCTGTGCCCGCGTAGAGGCGATGTTCCACACTCTGCAGCGAGAAGGCCAAATCGAAGCCTTCGACTTCTACATCCTAAGCGATACCCGTAACGGAGATGCCTGGATCATCGAAGAAGTCGCCTGGGCAAACCTCTGCCGCCGCCTCAACGCCTTCGGCAAAATCTTTTACAGACGAAGAAAGAAAAATGAAAACCGAAAGGCAGGCAATATCGCAGATTTCGTCCGAACCGTGGGCGCAAAATATGACTCAATGCTCGTGCTCGATGCAGATAGCCTAATGGATGGTCGCGAAATCGTTCGTATGGCCCGCGTTATGGAAGCTTATCCCAGGCTCGGTATCCTCCAATCACCCCCACGTCTCATCCGCGGATCCTCTGCCTTCACCCGCGCCCAGCAGTTCGCCATGGCAATTTATAGCCCTCTCTTCGTCCGAGGACTTAATTTTTGGCAACTCGGTCAGGCAAGCTACTGGGGACACAATGCCATGATTCGCATAAAGCCATTTTCCGAATTCTGCGACCTCCCAGCACTCCCAGGCAGAGAACCCTTCGGAGGAAGAATCTTCAGCCACGACTTCGTCGAAGCCGCACTTATGGTAAGAGCAGGTTGGGAAGTCTGGCTCGCATGGGATGTCAAGTTAACTTACGAAGAATCACCCCCAAATCTAGTCGAACACCTTAAACGCGACCGAAGATGGTGCCAGGGAAATTTACAGCACATTTGGCTGTTACTCGCCAAAAAATTGCCTGTGCCAGTTCGCATGCACCTTTTCAGCGGCGTCATGGCTTACTTGGGTAGCCCATTGTGGTTCCTCTTCCTCTTCTTTAGCACTTGGCTTGCTTGGGATTGGAAATACAGTGGCTTAAGTGAGTTGCCTTTCCGTAGCCTCCTCGAAAAATGGTTAGGCGTAGATAGCAAAACTCAAGTAGCCGCGATTTTTTGCTGGGTTATTTTTCTTATCTTTCTACCAAAATTCCTAGGTCTAGCTCGCGCTATCCTCTCGAAAAAAATACGTGAGTCATTCGGTGGTTTTTGGGCAATCCTAAAAAGTGCTTTTTTAGAATGCCTCCTCTCCATCTTGTTAGCTCCCACAATGATGGTCGCCCACTCCGGAATGGTCCTCAGTCTCCTTTTAGGGCGAGTCGTTGGTTGGCCTCCACAAACACGGGAAACAGACGGCACTCCGTGGAGCGATGCTTCCCGTGTCCATTATCCAGCTACTTTGCTCGGCTTCTTTTGGCTCTTCGTCTCTCTCCAAATTGGAGACTTTTTTCCGATATGGATGTCACCTATTTGGTTGGGGCTTATTTTAAGTATCCCCATCTCTGTATGGACTAGCAGAGTTTCCCTCGGAAACTGGTTAAAAAAACAACGCATCTTCTTAATCCCAGAGGAATTAAATCCACCAGAAATTCTCACCAAAGTCGAACACGCAGCCGGAATAACCGATGAAGTTTTAGACGCTCTCAATCAAAAAAGATACGGTGCCATCGCTGCAGTCGTTGACCCCTATGTCAATGCCGTCCACGTCTCCCTCCTCGAACCAGATCCTTCCGACGAAGATAGAGAGCTTGTTCATAAATCCCTCTCCCAGGGGCTCAAAGGCTTAACAAAAGATGAACTGGAAAAACTTTTACAAAGTTCCTCAACGCTTTTGGCTCTGCATAGAACCTGTCT
>JAOAAX010000032.1 GCA_026418675.1 Chthoniobacterales bacterium
GTGTTATGATCCACCACTTAAGGAGGTAAATAACGTTGAATTTTCAAGCATATTAGAACGTGCTTTTAAAGAGCAAGGACTGAGTTATGAGCGAGTCGGGGCGGCGTTTGGGACAGATGCGTCGAATTTAGCAATTGTTGGTGTGGGAACAGTAGTTTTGGGGCCTGGGGATATACGGTTTGCTCACACGAATGATGAGAGAGTCGATTTAGAGGAGGTTGAGAGGGGAGTCAGTTTATATTTGGAAATTTTGAAGCAGTGGATGATGGGTGAAGGATAAAGTTAGGAGTTGGGGTCAGCTGGGATGACAATTGCGCTTGGACCTTCTAAGCGGATAATTTGAACTCTTGAACCAGCCTCAAGGAAATCCCCTTCCGTGGTAACATCTGCGAGGCAGACGCCAAAAAGGGCTTTCCCAGTTGGGCGGAGGGGAGTTGTGGCGACGCCAATATCACCAATATTCACTTTTTTGTCAATTAGTGACTTATGAGAAGTTGGAAGAGAGGGCCCAGTGGCAGTTTGAGTTTTTAGGAAAAGGAAATGGAAGAGAGGGGTGGAGGGGAGGAAGCGAGCGAGTAAAGAAATGGCAATTATAGCTGTAATGAATGCGAGGGAGAAGTTGAGGGTAGCTGGAGCAAGGGATTGCCAGTTGAGTGTAAAAGGACGGGAGGGCCAGAAATCAATCATCGCAAAGAAGAGTGAGCCAATCATGAGAAGGGCACCAAGGATTGAGAATATCGCCAGTCCCGGAAAAAAGATTGTTTCGAATAGGATGAGGAGAAGACCGAGGATAAAGATAACGATTGTTTCATAGCCTGTAAGGCCTGCAATGTAATGGCCTGCGAAAAACATGAGGAAGCAAAAGGCTGCGATTGTGCCAGGAATACCAAACCCAGGTGACTTAAATTCGAGATAAGCACCGATGATTCCTCCGAGGAGGAAGAGTGGTGCAAGAGTGGTTATCCACTGGGCAATGACTTCCATACCGCTTGGTTGGAATTCGTAAATAGGAGCATTTTCCCAGCCTGCAATTTGGGTAAGCTGCTGTAAGTTTTGGACGATTGCTTTTGCTAGGAGGGGTTTCCCGTTGATAGTTCTGACAGCTTCTTGCGCACTGAGCGTTAAAAGACTTCCCTTTGGACTTATGGTTTGCCCGTCTATGATTAGTTCTTTGTCCTTATTGATGAAGGCTTCGGCAAGTTCTGGGTTATAGCCATTACGCTCGGCTGCGCTGCGGAAGTAGCCTGAATAATAAGAGATGATTTTTTCGCTTAGTGTTTGAGGGGCATCTTGCCCTGTGCCCAAAATGGGGGCAGCAGCACCAATAGCGCTTACAGGAGCCATAAAGATTTGCTGAGTGCCGAGAGCAATTAGTGCGCCTGCGGAACCAGCGTTTGTATTGACCCACGTGCAGGTTGGGATGCGGGAGTCTAAAAGCAACTTAAGGATTTTGACAGCGGCTTGGAGACTACCGCCGGGGGTGTCCATGTTGATGATGAATGCTCGGGCGTTGGCAGCTTCTGCATTTTTAAGAGCTCGGCGAAGTATAAGAAATTGGGCTTCAGATACTTCGCCATGAAGTGGTGTGACTACAACGGCACCGTTGGGAATGGGTAAATTAAGTTTGGCGTAGGTATTTTGCGTTAATAAAAAAGGAATAGTAAGTGTTATGAGGATGAGAAGTCTGTGGACGTGTCTCACGAAAAAAAATTTGCTGCAAAGAATGAAAAGTGCAAGTGAATTGGAAGTTAATTTTGGGTGAAGGGTGTTGGAATGGGGTAATGTTAATAGCGATAGTGATCTGGTTTATAAGGACCTTCGATTGGGACGCCGATATATTCAGCTTGTTTTGGGGTGAGTTTAGTTAATTTTACACCGATTTTTTCGAGGTGGAGACGGGCGACTTCTTCGTCGAGGTGTTTGGGTAAGCGATAAACTTGTTTTTTGTATTTGCCACGATTTTGCCAAAGTTCGATTTGGGCGAGGGTTTGGTTTGTGAAGGAATTGGACATGACGAAGCTGGGGTGTCCTGTAGCGCAACCGAGGTTTACGAGGCGGCCTTCTGCGAGAATGTAGATACTGCGACCGTTGGGTAAGTAATAGCGGTCGTATTGTGGTTTTATGTTGACGATGCGGACTCCTGGGACGCGTTTAAGTTCGTTGACTTGAATTTCGCTGTCGAAGTGGCCAATGTTGCAGACGATGGCCTGATCTTTCATGTTGAGGAGGTGTTCGACAGTGATGACATCTACGTTGCCAGTGGCGGTTACATAGATGTCGCCGATGCCAAGTGTGCTCTCAACTGTGTTGACTTCAAAGCCTTCCATAGCAGCTTGGAGTGCGTTAATGGGGTCTATTTCAGTAACGATAACACGTGCACCGTAAGCTCGGAGAGAATGTGCGCAGCCCTTGCCAACATCTCCGTATCCACAAACTACAGCCACTTTGCCTGCAATCATCACATCGGTAGCGCGTTTGAGGCCATCGGCAAGGGATTCGCGGCAGCCGTAAAGATTGTCAAACTTCGATTTGGTAACGGAATCGTTGACATTTATGGCTGGGACGAGGAGTTTCCCTTGTTCAGCAAGTTGGTAGAGGCGGTGGACCCCTGTAGTCGTTTCTTCCGAAACACCTTTCCAATCTTTTACGATTTTTGTCCAGAAGCCAGGGCGTTCGTCAGCAAGGCGCCGCAAGAGGGCTTTAACAACAGCGACTTCGTGATTTTCCTCAGGTTCCCATGCCCAGCGGCTCCCTTGCTCAAGTTCGTAGCCTTTATGTATGAGGAGGGTAACGTCTCCTCCGTCGTCAACGACGAGTTGTGGGCCTTTGTTCGAGGGGAAGGTTATGGCGCGGAGAGTGAGTTCCCAATATTCTTCGACGGTTTCGCCTTTCCAGGCGAAGACAGGAATACCGCGTTTTGCTATTGCAGCGGCGGCATGGTCTTGTGTGGAAAAGATGTTGCAGCTTGCCCAGCGGATGTCTGCACCGAGTTCAGCGAGTGTTTCGATGAGGACGGCGGTCTGAATAGTCATGTGAAGCGAGCCAGTGATACGAACTCCTGCAAGTGGTTTGGACGCGCCGTATTTTTTGCGGACAGCCATAAGGCCCGGCATTTCGTGTTCGGCGATTTCAATTTCTTTGCGGCCCCAATCGGCGAGAGATATGTCAGCAATGATGTAATCTTGGTTTGGTGGGGTTTGAGCTAAAAAGCGATAGAGGTTTGAGTATTTTTGCGGGTCTGTGGATGGGAGGTTTTTTGAGGGATTAGTTGCAGTCATTTGGGTTTAGGGGTTAGCGGTTTGCTAAGATGTGAGTTTGCGGAGGTCTTCAATTTTATCGGTAACTTCCCACCGCAAGTCAGGATCGTTTTTTCCGAAATGGCCGTAGTTGGTTGTTTTTGAGTAAATGGGACGAAGGAGATCGAGTTGGCGGATGATATCGGCGGGTTTGAAGGAAAAAGTATCAAGAATAGCGCGTTCGATTTTTTCTTCTGGGACTGTGTTAGTGCCGAAAGTGTTGATGCAAAAGCTGACTGGATGTGGATGACCAATTGCATAAGCGAATTGGATTTCGCACCGTTGTGCCAATCCTGCTGCGACGACATTTTTTGCGACATAGCGTGCCATATAAGCGGCTGAACGGTCCACTTTGGAAGGGTCTTTCCCTGAAAATGCGCCGCCGCCATGACGGCCCATGCCGCCGTAAGTGTCAACAATGATTTTGCGGCCAGTAAGCCCCGTGTCTCCTTGAGGACCGCCGATGACAAAGCGGCCAGTGGGGTTGATGAGAATTTCGGTTTTGTCGGAGAGCAGCTCGTGCGGGAGGACAGCATGGATTACGTTTTCGATAAGGAATTTTTCGATTTGAGATTTTTCGACGTCGGGTGTGTGTTGAGTGGAGATGACGATGTTGGTAATTGCTTTTGGCTGGCCATCCACATATTCGACGGAGACTTGAGTTTTTGAGTCTGGACGGAGCCAAGGCACGGAGCCAGATTTGCGGATACGGGTGAGTTCTCGGCCGAGACGGTGAGCAAACATTATGGGAGCGGGCATGAGTTCGGGAGTTTCTGTGCAGGCGTAACCGAACATTAGGCCTTGGTCGCCGGCTCCTTGTTCGGCAGTGGCTTTGCCTGGTGCCTGACGAGCGTCAACTCCCTGAGCAATATCAGGGCTTTGGCGAGTAATGAAGTTGCAGATAAAAACTGAGTCAGCGTGAAAAATGTCGTCGTCGTTGGTATAGCCGATCTGACGGATAGTTTGGCGGACGATGGAATTGTAGTCCAAGTGGGCTTTGGTTGTGATTTCACCGCCAATGATGACGACATTACTTTTGACGAAGGTTTCGCAGGCTACGCGACTGTAGGGGTCTTGGGATAGACAAGCGTCGAGGATTGCGTCAGAGATAGAATCGGCAACTTTGTCGGGATGGCCTTCGGCAACTGATTCGGATGAGAAGATGAAGGAACGGGGCATGTGGGATGTGTTGAGTTTGTTTTGTTCTTGTTTTTGGGGGTTGATTTAATAATTCATCAAGTTATTTTAATTTGTTGATATGTCAAGCGGAAAGGTTTTGGGTTTACTGCGAGTGATGGCTGAACCAACGAGGATGAGGATATTGGGTTTGTTGAGGGAGGCGGAATTAACGGTAGTGGAGTTGCAAGAAATATTTGGGATGAGGCAGTCGAGAATCTCTGCGCATTTAAGTTTGTTGCGTCGGAGCGGGTTGGTTGTTCAACGAAGGTTAGGAAGAAAAAGTTATTATTCCTTTGCAGAGGGAGTTGTGGGGGAGGTGGAGAGAGCGATGGATTTGGCCTTAAAAGATATGCCAGAGAGAGAGAGGGATAGGGAGGCGTTGAAATTTGTTATGAGGAAGAGGAAGGATCGGGCAATGGAGTATTTTAATCGGTTAGCAGGGAGGTTTGGACGAACATATATTCCAGGGCGATCGTGGAGGGCTTTAGCGCATGGACTTCTGAGGTTGGTTCCGCCGATGGATGTGGCGGACATGGGCTGCGGAGAAGGAATATTGACACAATTATTGGCCCGAAGAGCTAGGAGGGTAATCGGGGTGGATAATTCGCCGGATATGGTTGCTTATGCGCGGCGTTTAGCAACGGAGAATGGCATCCAAAATATAGATTTTCGTCTTGGAGATATGGAAGCACCGCCTATAGAAGATAATGAAGTAGATTTAGTGATTTTCAGTCAGGCCTTGCACCATGCAGCGAATCCTCCTCAGGCACTTCGGGAAGCTTGGCGGATATTACGAATAGGAGGGAGGATTTTAATTTTGGATTTAGCGGCACATAATTGCGAGGAAGCCCGGGAATTGTATGCGGATGTGTGGCTTGGGTTTAGGGAAACGGAGTTGTTTGAGTTGTTAACACGTAGTGGTTATGAGGAAGTTGAAGTAACGGAAGTTTCTGCCGAGAGGAAGCCACCGGGCTTTCGGACCTTGCTTGGGTTTGGAATGAAGGTTGCCAGGGCTTGTTAGCCATGGGAGGAATACGGAGCTAAGGAAAATAAAAGTTGAGAAATTTATCTATTTTTTAAACCAAGGGGAGTTTTTTTCTTGCTTATGGAGTTTGGGGGTGATTGAAAGAGGTGAATAAATTTTGTTTTATTTAGTTACGTATGAGCAAAGAAAAGAGCGGACGGAAGGTTAATCCTGCATTGATGAAGCCTGTGCAGCCAGATGAGGTGTTGGCAGCGATTGTTGGCGCGGAAGCGCAACCGCGCAGTCAAATAACCAAGAAAATATGGGATTACGTAAAGAAGCATGGTTTACAAGATGGGAGAGACAAAAGGCGAATAAATGCGGATGAGAAGTTGAAGGCTCTGTTTGGAGGGCGGGAGTTTGTGAGTATGTTTGAGGTAGCTAAATTTATTTCTCAGCACATTCAGTGAGATAGTAAGGAATGGGGGCATTTGCTTGGGGAGAAACGCTAATTTATTGAAATGATTGGACTTGAGGCGAGAAAACAATCGTAATTTCGCCCTTTGTTTTATCGGAGTGGTAGTGTGCAGCTAATTCGGAAGCTGAGCCTCTGTGAAATTGTTCGAACTTTTTCGTGATTTCCCGGGCAACACATACAGGGCAATCTGGGGAGAGAGAAGCAAGCTGGTGAAGTGTTTTCGCGAGGCGGTGGGGGGACTCAAAGTAAACATGAGTGACATTTCTCTGGAGAGCTGCTTGAATTTCTTTCTGTCGTGCTCCTGGTTTTGAAGGTAAAAAGCCACCGAAGTAAAAAGGGTAGGGGGGCAGTCCCGAACATGTGATTGCTGCAGTAATTGCAGAAGGACCTGGAATGGTTGAAACGGCAATACCATGTTCTATGCAAGCCTTTAAAACACGATAGCCAGGATCACTAAGAAGTGGAGTTCCAGAATCGGAGACCATTGCAACGGTTTTTCCAGAGTTGAGAAGGCTTAAAATAATCGGGACTCGCGTTGATTCGTTGTGATCATGGAGGCTTAGAAGAGATTTTTTTAATTTTAAATAAGCTAATAATTGATTAGTTCTGCGGGTATCTTCTGCGGCGATGATGTCTGCCTCTTGAAGAGCTTGTGCGGCACGTGGAGAGAGGTCTCCAAGGTTGCCGATTGGTGTGGAAACTATCAGAAGCACTGAAGTAGGGCGCTTTGAATGTGATCAATCAATAACCCTCTGATATTGAACGCACAAATTTGGAAGCTAGTTTTTGTGATGTAATGGCTAAGGCTTGGCGTTCGTCAGTCGTTAAGTCCCCAGTGGGAAAGAAGTTGGAGCTTGCCTGGATAGTGCCAGAATGGAGAAGATTGTTTGATAAGCGGTCACGAATTTCGTAGCGAAGTTCAAGTGTAAGTTCGTATTCGGTTGTTTGGAGATAATTGGAGACCGCAGAACGGATTGGAGCACGTTCCGAACGCACAAGAACTCCATGAAGAATGGCGTCAGCTTTCTCAGGAGAGGACACAGAAAAAGTTCCATCAGCCTGGATAGCCGAAATAATTGAATCCGTTAGAATCGAATTTGCTCTAGGGATATAGGTTTCGTTTTTAATTATTCGTATAGCAAGGGTTTTAACAGATCGAAGAGGAGTTGGACGAATTTCACCAAGCTGATAACCACAAGAGCATAGTAGTAGGAAAAAAAATAGTGTTGGAGAAAAAATTTTGAACATAGAAATTTCTATAAGTGTTTTCAAAAGAACAGAGGGTAAAGTTTCTTGCAAGTGGATGGGTGGTTTGGATTTACTGGGATGGCAACTCTGTTTCCACCGGTGAAAGAGGGAGTATGTCATTAATGTTAGCTCGGAGACGAGTATGAGGAGGAGAAAGAGATTGTTTCTTTATGATTGCACTTCTTGGTGGTCCAGTATAAGTAGGAAGTGCAGTTGTTTCTGTTTGAGCTTGAAGTCTGCGTCGAAGAGCAACGATTTCACTCGTTTGTTCACGCTCTGGTCCTGTTCTTAATGCGTCATCCCCATGAGTTGCCCTTAACTCGTCTATTCTAGTCTTTGCTTGAGAGGCTTGTTTAGACGATGGACAGCGACGAATAACCTCGTTGTAGTAAATAAATGCAGAGCGATAATCTTTTTGGCGATCATAGAATTGGGCGATTGAGTATAGTTCACTAGCTTCCTTAGCACTAAGTTTCTCTAAATTTTCTTTTGCTTGTTCCGAACTTTCGCTCTCTGGAAAAAAGAGTAGGAAATCTTGGAAAGTTGTTTTTGCTTCATTAAGAGAACTCAAATCTTGGGAACCTTTCCTAGAACTTAAAAGAAAATTAACAAATCCAATTTGATACAGGGCATTAGCGACAACTGAACTAGCGGGGTATCTTTCAAGTATTACCTCATAGGCTTTGATAGCTTCCTCAAATTTTCCCTGCTTTTCTAGGGAAACGCCAAGGTTGAATTGAGCAATAGGGGCTAATTTGCTAAAAGGTGCATTTTCTAAAACTTCAGAGAACATCTTCTCAGCTTGTTCTGGACCAGAGCCAAAAGTAATTCCCAAGATTTGTGGATGTTTTTTCTCGAGTAATTTGTTTGCTATCGAGATTTGGCGTCTAATAACTTCTTCAAAATCTGGAGCATTTGGGTAATTTTTTACATAATAATTATAAGCTTGAAAAGCCCTTTCTAAATTGTTTTGAGACTCTAAACGTTTAGCTAATGTTAAGGCAGCCGCAGCAGCTTCTGGTGTACCGCGGCGGTTTTTCATCAATTTTCTCAATTCTAACTTGGATAGCTTATTTAAACTCAATAGAGTGCTAGTGTAACTTGTAGTAGGTGCCGATGTTAGTTGTTGCCCAGTTATTGGTTCTATTTTTTGAGCATATAAGTTGTAATTAACAAAGAAAACTATGATTATTAACGAGATACTTGAAGGAAGAAATTTCATTCTATTGGTGTGGATCAAGTTGCTGGGGTAATTTGAATTTATGAATGGTTTTTCCAGCTTTACTTAATACATAATAACTATGCTTCTACTGAAGGTATTTGTGAAAATACAAGAATCAATTGAGAATAAAAAAATTTTCTATGTGCTAATCTGTATTTTACCATCTGGGCCAATGATTTTTTCAATATCTTGAACAATTTCTGGTATAAGTGAATTCAATTCGGAGGGAGTGTAATTAAAAGTTTTTAGCAAATCTTCATCGAGTTCATTGCTAAATCCTTCTTCGCCAACGCCGCATCCGATGTTCAAAGCCAAACACTTAGCAGCATGAACAATTACCACCAATGGACGTAAGGGTTCGGAAGCAGCCCTTGGAACTGGATAGAATCTCGCTACGCTAATTAAGCTTTCTGGATAGTTCCAACGTCTCAGTAAAGTAGCACCTACTTCAGTGTAATCGAACCCGAAAACTTCACGTTCTAATTCGCGCCAAGGGATTTGAGGTTTTTCTTGTTGAAGTTTTCTGACGTGATCAAAATAATCTCCGCAGGCATAAGCCATTCCGAGTTTTCCAATATCGTGGAGCAGGCCTGCAGTGTAAGCAATTTCGGGTCGAGTGTTGCCAAACTTGTCTGCGATTTTTTCTGCTACAATAGCGACGACAAAGGAATGGGTGCACAAATCTCCAGGTTCCCAACCATAACCATTAACTTTTAGAGATAGCCATTTGCCAACTAATCCCCCTGAAACGACTTTGATGATTTCTTTGTTCCCCAGCCGCAAAAAAGCTTCTGCTAATGATTCACATTTAACTCTTCCGAAGTAAGCTGAATTTGCTAAACGCAAGATTGATGCTGAAGTTGCAGGATCACGGGAGATTAGCTCAATGAGACTAGTAGCAGGTGCATCAGGATCTTTTAACAGATCTAAAATTTTTGGAACCAAATCTGGTGTGCATGGCAAATTTGCAGCCTTTGCACAAACTGATTCTAAAGTCAGATTTGGTGCTACTTTGTTCATTTTGCCGATTGTTTATCCATCTTTAGCTTGTTTCAAGCTAAATTCCCAAGCTTCATTCATCACACCAAAAGTTTGCTCTACATTTCTCTGTATCGAGTAAAGTTTTGCTACTTCAAGACACTTTTGTTTGACCTTTTTTGCTTCATCGCGGATTTTCTGAATCCAACTGATACATTTTAACCTCAATTCTTCGACTGCATCCGCCCTACTGACCACGCTACCTGTTTCTCCTTCCTGTAGAATTTCAGCCACTCCATTATCTCGGGTAGTTATAACAGGTAGCCCAGCAGCTAATGCTTCCAAACAAGCGTTACTAAATGGATCATACCAAGTTGGCAAAAGAAAAAAATCTGCACAAGTCCAGAATTGTGTCAATTCCTTTTGCGGCCCCCAAAAAAATACACGTTTATCCTTAAATTGATTTTGCCTACCTTTACCAACGACCCAAAACACTACACCATTTTCACAGCGGCAAAGGGCTTGTATTGCAAATTTTAATCCCTTTCTTTCCCAACCGCTCCCTACAAAAAGCGCAATAATTTCTTCATCTCGAACTCCCATTTCTCTCCTCCAAATTTGGCGTTTTTTGAGCCATTCTTCCTCACCGATACCAGAAAGTTTTTCTTCTATACCATTTAGAATTATTCTTATTCTATTCTCTGGAAAACTATAGAAATCAATCACCTCACTCGCAACAAGGGAAGAATTAGCAATTACGATTCCCGTATTTTTTTGATTGAAGACTTGTTTTTCCAATTTTAAAAGCTGCCGATGTTTCCACCCAAAAAGCGTTCTCAGTAACCACCGCCAAAGTGGTTCAAATGTTTTTCTTCTTTTAAGCCAGGAGAGATGAACACCGTCTCCTGCTCGATAAATGTCACAACCAGGAACCCTTTCAAGAGAGAAAAACAATTCTTGAATACCATTTTGTATTCGCCTGATACGTTCCCTGTGAACCTTTCTTGCAAAATGGACCGGCCCTTTTGCTTTCAAATTGATCCATTCCCCCCAAGGCCATTCTTCTCTGGGCCAACCGCTTCCAATCAAAGCGGGTTCTAAACCCATTTTGGCTAACCCAGCAGCCAAGCGTTTTAAATATGCTTCTGCTCCCCCTGTTGCAGAATATCCTCGCCGAACAAAAACAACCCTTTTTAAAACTCCTCTTCGGTAACTATCTTCATTCCGATTTTTCATGATCTCTTTACTTTTTAAGATAAGAGTGGGACAGGAAGTTAGAACACTGCTGCTCGTATTTCACAGTTGAATTTGCCGCTATGCCTCCAAGCGCGTCCTCAAGAAAAATTCGCCTTGACCAACTCCTTGTTGAACGGGGTCTTGCCGAATCTCGCCAAAAAGCCCAGCGTCTTATTCTGGCGAAAGCTATTCGTTGCATCAACATTCCCAATCCTAAGCCTGGATCTCGTGTATCACCGGACATTCAAATCCAAATTATTAGCCCCGAGCGATATGTTTCTCGTGGGGGTTACAAACTTGAAGCAGCACTATCTGCTTTTTCCGTAAACCCTGCTGGACAGATTTGCCTTGATGTTGGTGCTTCAACAGGTGGTTTTACTGACTGTCTCCTTCAGCATGGAGCTTCCAAAGTTTATGCTTTGGACGTTGGACATGGTCAGCTCCATCATCGTCTGCGAGGAGACCCACGGGTCATCATTCTCGATGGAATCAATGCACGCACTGTTTCTCCAGATTTACTTCAGGATAAGCCAGCACTTGCCACTTTAGACCTAAGCTTCATTTCATTAACGTATGTGATTCGTCCAATTTTGGAATTGCTTGCACCCGAGGCTCTACTCCTTGTCCTCATCAAACCTCAATTCGAGCTCGAGCCCCAATACGTTTCACGCGGTGGAATTGTCCTTAACCCTTCTCTTCACCAAAAGGCAATCCAAAAAATCCATTCCTATTGCGACAACCTCCCTGGTATTCTTTGGCACGGATACATTCCTTCGCCTATCTTAGGAGCAAAAGGGAATCAAGAATTCCTCGCGCTGTTACAGAAGATTACCTCCCATTAAAAGTGATTGGCCTCATTGCCCATGTTGGGAAGCCTGGCGCTTCCTCTATAGTCCAAAAAACAATTGCCTGCTTACAAAAACACCGCGCTGAATTTCTCGCTGAATCTAAAACAGCAGCTCTTGTAAACCTTTCCCAGCATTATCCTGTTGAAGAACTGGCTGAACGCTGTTCCATCCTTCTTGTCCTTGGTGGAGACGGCACGATTCTACGCGTCATCCACCAAATCTCTGGTGCGATTCCTCCCATATTTGGTCTTAACATCGGCTCTCTCGGTTTCCTCACTTGTTTTGGTCCTGACGAAATTGAAGCTGCAATTTCGAGTATCCTTACTCGCGACTATGTCTTAAGTCCCCGGCGTTTACTTTCAGCTACGGTTCGTCATGCTGGAAAAATTTCCACTCATGAAGCGCTCAACGAAGTTCTGATAAGTCGTGGTGAACGTTCGCAGTTGGTCAAAGTTCGCGTCCTAATTGACGGAACGTTACTTACCGATTATTACGCCGATGGCCTGATTGTAGCCACTCCAACCGGTTCGACGGCGTATTCGCTTTCTGCGGGTGGCCCCATTCTCATGCCAGATTGTGGTGCTCTCGTCATAACACCTATATGTCCTCACGTTCTCACCAACCGATCGGTTGTGGTTGCTGACAACTCCATTATAACTCTCATCCCGTGTGGCGATCAGGAACAAGCTGTTTTCGTGACACTCGACGGCCATGATGCACAACGCGTTGCTCCTGATGACCGCATCGAAATCCAGAAATCCTCCCGAATTCTCCCGCTTGCAATGCTTCCCAATCGTTCGTTTAGCTCTATCCTCCAACAAAAACTTAAGTGGTCTGGCAGTAATATTTGATAAATCTGTCATCTAAATAAAAAACTGATATGCGAATCCGTTTTTCAAATATTCTTTTTCCAGATCACATTGCTCTCCATCTTGAAGCCAACACCCTTCCTACTGCCTTACAGACGCTACTAAACCTTTTGAAAGGCGATTTGAGGATAAGCGATTTTGCCCGTTTTGAGTCAGCAATTCTCAACTCGAATCCGCCTGCTGTTTCCAACAACTACACGTGCATTATTATTGCTCATTGCAGATTGGAATTCTTGCATCAACTTGTTATGGCAGCAGGCCGTCCGATAAATCCCTTTCCTATTCCCAATTCTCCCCAACCACTACGATTACTTTTTATAGCGGGAATACCTCTGACGCTGAACAACGAATACCTCCGCATCGTTGGTGCAATTGCCCGTATTTGCTCCGATCCAAATTCCCTTTCCGAATTACTTTCATCAAAAACCCCTTACGAGTTTATCCAAACACTCGACTCACACCTTGATCTTGTATAACTAAAAAATAAAAAAAGACAATTAAGTCGCCATATTTTGAAAAGGATATGTGAGTCGTAATTCTTTTGGTTACTGGATGTCCATCTCTTACAAGAGTAGTTAGCTTTCGCCTTTCTCAATGAAAACCGAGACTACTTGCATTTCATCGAGTTTCATTCTCGTGCGGTCCTCTTCTACTGTTACAAAAAGTGCCATGCCCTCATTTTTGCTTTTTCGAGCAATTCTGCTTCTAAAAAAAACAGAAGGTTGATACGTTGTTTACCGACAAACTCAAAGGCTCTAGACGAGTCCCATGTCTCAATGAGCATATCAAAAAAAATAGAACATCAGGCATGAAAATTGGTCTTCTAGGGCCGTTTGAATGCACCCATCAGGCAGTCATAGGGGAATTCAAAAGCAATTACCTGCACCTACATAGATGAAAGATTTATCCGAAAGAACCTCGGTTGGCCCGAATTCATCCATTACATATAATGGACATAAATCGCCAATTACTTAACCTCTAATTTTCTCCATGCTCACCATGCTATTGTCGGTTTTTGGGGGCTGCTAATACAAAATTCGGCTGCTTACGACGCACGTTTCTTGACTTGTTGGTATCGAGCTACATCCACCACATTCAGCGGCTCATGCTTCACAGCAATTTTCTCCTACTTTCTTGAGTCTAACCCTCTTAGGCCCTTGCTCATTGTTTAATACCTTTTGTGTAGATGCTAACGACAGGGTGATGGCAGGTAATGCCTCGGTATGGCTCTCTTAGCTGACGAGAGTTTAGTTGCTATCAAAACGGAATGCTGGGCCTGGTTATATTCAGCGCATGAGCAACTTTTGCTCCTCTTACTAGTTTTGCAGATTTGATGTTTAGGACCACGTTCTCGTCCTCTCAGATTCCTTTACAGAAATTTTTTGACCTCCATCTCTCCCGTTCTTCTAGAGATTATCGTATTTTCTCACCGATCGCTCTGGACTATCGGAGCTTTCCAATTACCGTTTTCAAAATGTCCAACTTCCAGACCTTCTCTTACGCTCCATTCATTCTATTGCTTGCATTAAGCAGCAAAGACCTAAGTTCCAACTTTATTTCTTGACACAAAACTCCCGTTTAACTCCTCCACACTCCATTTACTCTACTTTTCCTCATCATTTCTAATCGCAAAAAACATTCCTATTTTTTCTGTTTGACTTTTTTTCATTCGATTGCATCAATAGTAAAAGATTGCCGTGCTATTCTCACGGTGCTGCGCCGTCCTACAGGCTCCACGCGGTCCTGCCAAACGCTTTTTCTCCCGCCGGGAAACTTTAAACAGGCTCTCGCCCGGAACCAAAACATGGCGGCGCCTGCCATTTCTTCCCTTCTTCATTTTACAACTCTTACAGCTACGCAAATCTCCTCAAAGTCATGGCCGGCCACAGCAAATGGTCGAAAGTTAAACGCATTAAAGGAGTGCTCGACGCCAGGCGCGGCAAGCTCTTCTCAAAACTCAGCAAAGAGATTACTGTTGCTGCCAAACTTGGCGGCGGCAATCCCGACTTCAACCCTCGCCTTCGTGCTGCCATCCAAGCTGCAAAAAACCAATCAATGCCTAACGATAATATCGAACGTGCCATCAAAAAAGGAACAGGCGAGCTTGAAGCCGATGCTCTTGAAGAAATTACTTATGAAGGTTATGGCCCGGATGGCGTTCCTTTCCTTATCGAAACCGCAACTGATAACAAAAACCGCACTGCTTCCGAACTCCGCTCTCTCTTTCACAAGCACGGTGGCAACCTTGCTTCATCGGGGAGTGTTGCCTATCTTTTCCATCGCAAAGGCATCATCCTTATTCCTGCAGAAGGTTTCAGCGAAGATCAGATTCTCGAAGCAGCTCTGGATGCCGGGGCTGAAGAGCTCTTCCAAGAGGATGATACCTTCAAAATTCTAACCCCCCCGGACCAACTTTATTCCGTTGCTGAAAAACTGCGGAATGCTAGCCTCCCGATCTCGGAAACAAAACTCACCTTCGTTCCCGAAATCATGAACACAATCTCCGACGAACCTACTGCTCGCCGACTCCTTCATTTTTGTGATGCACTTGAAGATTGCGAAGATGTCCTCCAATTCCATTCCAACTTCGATATTGCCACGTCTCTCTTAAATACCCTTTCTGAGGAATAACTAAGAACAACGATTCCATACTCCTCTCCCCCCTATTATTATCCCTGCTTTTTCGTAATCTCCTCTTTTATCCGCAAATGACAGAACAAACACCGCAAAACTTGTCCGCCCCCCAGATTGATCTCGCCGATGCTCCAGACGTAAGTCCTCAAACATCACAACCTCATTCCACCATACAATCTCCACCAAGCCAACCCCAACCAACCACAGACGTCCCCCCTCATTCATTGACCAATAACGCTCCCCCTCAACTTCATTCGCACCATACTCCACCAACTCCAGGTAACCCCCCCACTTCTCCAGCTTCATTTACCCAACCACGACCTCAGGGACAGGATACTCCTTCACTTACGCCTTCATCTACAAAATCTAAACCCCGGTCCAGGAAAAAAGTAATCCTCGTCGAACCACAACCAGAGACCCTCTCTGAACCAACTTCGTCTCATCTTTCAACTCTTCCAAAAGAACCCCAATCCGAACCCCCCCCCTCTGACACCTTGGCCTCAACATCCCCTTCTGAAATCCTTACCGATTCTCCTTCTTCGAACCTTCCCTCTTCTACTTCCAAACGGCGCACCCACTCCCGTAAAAAATCTTCGCAACCTTTACCTCAAGCCCTCTCTCCGGACTCCTCTCAACCCACAGAGAAGGTGAGAAAAACTGATCTACAATCGCCACAAACACTACCCTTGTTTCAAGAACAACTTCCCCACCTCTTTGCGAGTTCCGATCAAGCTCCCACTTACCCACCACCTTCACCGGAAGCCACGCTTTCCTCTCCTCAATCAAACTCCCCCAAAATTTCCTCGTCCCTATTGTCCTCGCCAGACAATACGATTTCCGACTATACACAATCCCAACCCGATCCCACTGCACAACACCACTTAACCTCGCAGGAGGAAAATCCCTCTTCCATAAAACAATTGGAATTCCCATCACCGCTTCCACCCGTTTCTGAACAAGAATCCACATCCCTTAATGAGCAACCACTTCCGGCAATTTCTGCTGCGGAACAAAACTTGGAGCAAAACCCATCTTCCACTTCAATTCAGTCCATCCAGACTTCAGCTCATCGTCGCCAACGTAGATTCCGTGAGTGGCGCCACCGTTTTTCAAAAAAGCAACGTAGCCACGGCGACTCCACTCCTGCTTCCTCTGCCAACCCCTCCCCATCACAGAATTCAACCCAATCCCCTCAATCATCTCCAACTCTCTCCGAACCAGAGAAGCAAACTCCGGAAACTTACTCCCAGCCCACCTCCCAAATCCCAATCTCCCCCATCAATCTCCACTTCCCGTCAGAAGAAATTTACGAGGAAGGTTTAATCGAAATTTCTGGCAAAGGATTCGGCTTCCTCCGTGATCCTTCCAAAAACTTTACTCAAACTCTCAATGATACTTTCGTCACTCCGGAGGTAATCCGCAATTATTCCCTCCGCGATGGTATGCGTATAAAAGGCAAAATCCGCATCGGTCCACGTGGCCGCCAGCTCTACGACCTTTTATCCATTGAAGGCCAAACTCCAGAAAACTTTCGACATCTACCTGTTTTCGAGGAACTAACCGTCCTCAATCCTCTCGAGCGCATCCGACTTGAAACTACTGCCGACCGATTCACTACCCGCACTATTGATTTGATTGCTCCTATTGGCAAGGGCCAGCGTGGCCTTATTGTTGCTCCTCCGCGCACAGGTAAAACCACCATTCTCCAACACATTGCCGAAGCAGTCCTTCAGAACCACCCTGAAATCTACGTCATACTCCTCCTTGTGGACGAGCGCCCGGAGGAAGTTACCGAACTCCGCCGCTCTCTTCCTGGCGCCGAAGTGCTAGCAAGCTCCAACGATAGCGATACCAAAACCCACACCCGCGTGTCCCAATTCGGCATTGAGCGCGCACGTCGTCTTGCTGAGATGGGGCGCGACGTGATAGTCCTTATGGACTCCCTTACGCGCATCGGCCGCGCTTTTAACAACATCCAGTCCAATAAAGGCAGAACCATGAGCGGCGGTGTAGACACGCGTGCTCTCGAAATTCCGCGCAAGCTATTTGCTTCCGCGCGCAACACTGCTGAAGCTGGTTCCCTCACGATCATTGCTACTGCCCTCGTCGAAACCGGTAGCAAAATGGATGAACTCATCTTCTTAGAATTTAAAGGCACGGGCAACATGGAGCTAGTTCTCGACCGCCGCATTGCCGAGCAGCGTATCTTTCCGGCTGCCGACATCTTCCTCTCCGGCACTCGCCGCGAAGAACTCCTTCTCCCTGCCAATGACCTACAAAAAATCAGTATAATCCGCCGCGGCCTTGCAGGCCACAAACCTCTTGAGGCTATGGAGCGCCTCCTTTACTTCCTCCGCAAATATCCTACCAATCGCGAGCTCCTCGATAGCATACCCGCTACCCATCACTAGACCTTCCTCATTTCTCTCAAGAATCCCGCAAGAGAAACTTGTCAATCGATCCTATGCATCCTCTCCTGCGAAAAATCCTTGGCTTACACTGGCCGCTCTTTTTCCTCACCTTTATCCTTGCAATCGGAGGCGTCTATGCCATTTATTCCGCCACGTGGTTCCGCAATGAACCCTATTGGAAAAACCAGATACTCTGGATTGCTATTAGCTTACCATGTTTTCTCATAGTTTCCCTCATGGATTATCGCTGGGTTCGTTGGGGGGCAATCCCTATCTATCTCACATCCGTTGCTTTACTGGTTGCTGTTCGCTTTGTTGGAACCGAGCGATATGGCAGCGAACGCTGGATTGATCTCGGCCCCATAAGCATCCAGCCCTCACAATTTGCCCTCTTAGCTGGAATTCTTACTGTTTCGCTTTTCCTAAGTCGTTTCCGCAACTGGCCTCCCATCCTACGTCTTCTCGGCACTGGCATTCTTGTTGCCACCCCATGTCTCCTCATTCTCCTGCAACCCGACCTTGGCACAACGATCGTTTGGGGGCCTGTTATTTTATCTATCTTTTTCGTAGCAGGCATTCCCAAGCGTTATCTCCTTGTCCTCATTCTCTTAGTGCTGATTGCCATTCCCGTCATGGTCAACTTTGGTCTCAAACCCTACCAGCGTGACCGCATCATCGCTTTCCTCGACAATCAAATTGACCCTCTTGGCGTCAGTTGGAACATCAACCAATCCCTCATTGCTATTGGCAGTGGCGGCTTCCTCGGCAAAGGCCCTAAAGCTACCAATACCCAAAACCAACTTGGTTTCCTTCCCAGCACCATCGTCCACAACGACTTCATCTTTGCAGCTTTCGCTGAAACGCACGGCTTCCTCGGCGGCGTCACTCTGATAACTCTCTTTGCTATTACCATTCTCTTTGCGCTCCAAATCGCACTCACTGCCGAAGACGACCTCGGCCGCCTCATTGCGACTGGCATCGCGGCTATGCTCTTCACTCACGTATTTATGAATATTGGAATGACTATTTCCGTCACCCCGATTACTGGTCTCCCTCTACCCCTCATTAGCTACGGTGGAACCTTCACACTTGTAGTCCTTATTTGCTTTGGTTTCCTTCAGAGCATTTGGATCCATCGCCACGCTGCAGGGTAAATTCCAATTTCTTATCTCCCAAAACCTATCCTACAAACTTACTCACTAATGCCATTCAACGAACCTCCGTGTTTAGACAATCGAAAATTGCTATCTACAACCTTCCTCCATCCTACTCCTCTCACTCCACCCTCAATTCCCTCGCCTCCTGCCACCTGACAGCTCCCATCTACAATAATTCCAGATTAAGAAAAATTCCGCCATACAACAAAAACTAAAAATTCTGCCGAATAGCGAAAAATTCCGAACCAAATTCAAGAATGACCATGCCCGAAACCCAATCCATTCTTCCCAAAGCCTACGAGCCAGCCGGTGTTGAAGAAAAATGGTATTCCTTTTGGCTTCAAAACAATTGCTTTACTGCTGACCCAACCTCTCCCAAGCCTCCTTTCTCCATAGTCATCCCTCCGCCTAACGTTACTGGTGTTCTTACCCTCGGCCATGTCCTTAACAACACTATTCAGGATGCCCTTGCTCGTCGTGCCCGCCAAGCCGGCTACGAAGTCCTCTGGTTGCCGGGCACTGATCATGCTGGCATCGCTACTCAAACTGTTGTCGAACGTAAACTCCGCAAAGAAGAAGGCAAATCACGCCACGATCTTGGCCGCGAAGAATTCCTCCGTCGCGTCTGGCAGTGGAAGGAACATCACGGTGGCATCATCATTCACCAACTCAAAAAACTCGGTTGTTCCTGCGACTGGTCCCGCGAGCGCTTTACAATGGATCCCGTTTACGCTCGCCGTGTTCAGGAAGTTTTCATTGATCTCTTCCAAAAAGGGCTCATTTACCGTGGGAAGCGCATGGTCAATTGGTGTCCTGTTTCCCTCACTGCTCTCAGTGATGAGGAGGTCATTCCCAAGAAACAAAAGTCCACGCTTTACTATTACCAAGTCGAAATTGTTGAGCGTCCTGGAACCTATCTCCAAATTGCAACCACACGTCCCGAAACCATCATGGCCGACACCGCTATCGCCGTAAACCCTACCGACCCTCGTTACCAAGCCTACATCGGCCTCCACGTCCGCCGTCCTCTTCCTATCGAAAACCAAGTCCCAATTCCGATCATCGCTGATTCGGCCGTTGACACCTCCTTTGGAACCGGCGTCCTCAAAGTCACTCCTGCCCATGACAAAGCCGACTATGAGATCGGCATCCGCCACAACCTTCCCATCCTCGACATCCTCAACCCAGACGCTACTCTCAACCATCTTGCTGGCAAGGACTTCGCTGGCCTCGACCGTTTTTCCGCCCGTTCCAAGGCTGCCGATTTCCTCCGCCAAATCGGTGCCCTCCTCCGTGAAGAACCCTATGAAAACACCGTCGGCTTCAGTGAGCGTGCCGACATCCCCATCGAGCCTCGGCTCAGCGAGCAATGGTTCCTCCGCTATCCACGAGTCCACGAGGCTCGCCAAGCTGTCCGCGATCATCTCATTCAGTTTTTCCCTTCTCGTTGGGAAAAAGTTTACGATCACTGGCTTGAGAACATCCAGGATTGGTGCATTTCCCGCCAACTTTGGTGGGGCCATCGCATTCCCGTCTGGTATTGTCAAAAGCCCGACGGCTCTACGGAGATGCGTGCCTCTCTTGATCCTCCAGGTCCAAATTGGACTCAGGACGAAGACGTCCTCGATACATGGTTCTCCTCCTGGCTTTGGGCACATGAAACAATGGACCCACAGACCCGCCAGAAATTCTTCCCAACTTCCGTCCTTGTAACAGGGCCTGACATTATTTTCTTCTGGGTTGCGCGCATGATTATGGCTTCCCTCGAATATACCGGGCAGGTCCCTTTCCGTAAAGTTTACTTCACGGGGATCATCCGTGATCGCCAAGGCCGAAAAATGTCCAAAAGTCTCGGCAACTCTCCTGATCCGCTTGATCTGATTTCCAAGTATGGAGCCGATGGTCTCCGCTTCGGACTCCTTCGCATTGCCCCTCTTGGTCAGGACATTCGCTTCGATGAAGCTCAAATCATCGAAGGCCGTAACTTTTGCAACAAACTTTGGAATGCTTGCCGCTTCCGCCAGCTCCAAGGCCCAGTTAACCCTACCCCCAATCCCCATTCCTCCGACCTCCTCCTTTCTCCCTTCGCACGGAACATGCTTACCCAACTCGACGCTGCTATCCATCGCGTCAATTCCGCTTACGAAGAATTTCGCTTCCACGAAATTGCTCAAGCCATTTACGAATTCGTTTGGCATGATTTCTGCGATCATTTCCTCGAGGCTGCAAAGCCTTCTCTTGCTTCCAACAATCCCTCCCTCCGCAAAGGCACGCTCGAAGCTACCGACTTTGCCCTCCGCAATATCCTCCAGCTTCTCCATCCCCTTGCTCCTTTCATCACCGAAGAGCTCTGGTCCGGTCTTGGCTTCGGCAATGGCGACATCCAGTTCTCTGGCCTCCCACAACCGGCGAACCTCCACGACCAAAATGCTTCCGACCTTGCCAATGCCGTTTATTCTGCTGCTGCCAACGCCCGCTCTCTTCTCCAAATCTTCCAAATCCACCCCTCTAAAAAGCTGATTTGGCTCATGAAGCCTGCTCCCTTCGCGCAAACTTCCCTCGAAATTACTCTTCCTGTCCTGAAAGCTCTCCTAGGTGCTGCGCAAATCGAAACCATTCCCCACGATCAAACCCCAGCTGCTGCTGCCCCTTCCGTTTCCCCTTTTGGAACCCTTTACCTTCCTCTCTCCAACCTCGTAGATCCAATCGCAGAACTGAAGCGCATCTCTGCAGAAATCGAAAAAGTCCAAAAAGAAATTCAAAAAGTTCAAACTAAGCTCAACAATCCCGATTTTCTGGCCAACGCTCCGCAAGAGGTCGTTGCGGAACATCGCAACCGCCTTGCTAAGTGGACCGCCCACCTAACAGAGCTCCAAAACGCTGCAACTGCTGTCAAAAACTCTCTAGAATCCTAATCCCTCCTCCGTATCCCAGCAGCTCAAAACAAAATTGATTCTTCCGGCTCCCCATCTCCCATTCCACTCCTTCCATCCACCTCCGTAAGCTTTTCCTCTTCACAAACTCAATAACCAACTACCACGTCCAAAAAAAATAGCAAAAATCACCTCCACTTAAAAACCTACCCATAACTCCAAAAAACTACTTGCAAATCCACACCACTCCCCACACCCTCTCAAACTCCCTTTTTCCCCCGCATCCTTCCCTCCAACTGCTTGCAATACTCCACCAACTCCTCTTCCCCCATCCCTTCCAACACCTCACGCC
>JAOAAX010000033.1 GCA_026418675.1 Chthoniobacterales bacterium
GGCTCGGAGATGTGTATAAGAGACAGGGCATACACCGTGCCGCTGGTGCCATCAATCGAGAGGTAGTCACCCTCCTTAAACGTTAGGTCCCCAACGGTCAGCGTCTTTGCCTCATAATCAATGACCAGCGAGGAAGCTCCACATATACATACTTTGCCCATTTGGCGTGCAACAAGAGCAGCATGCGAAGAAACACCCCCTTTTGCCGTCAGAATACCCTCCGCTGCTATCATCCCACGCAAGTCCTCCGGCGATGTCTCGTTGCGCACGAGGAGAACTTTCTCCCCTTTGTGAGCAGCAGCAACGGCACGCTCTGCATTGAAGAAAATCTTGCCACATGCTGCCCCAGGCCCTGCCGGCAATCCCGTCGCGATCGCTTTGGCTTTCTTTAAATCGGCTGCATCAAACACAGGTGCCAAAAGCTGATCGAGCTGTTCAGCCGGATTCCGTAAAATCGCTGTCTGCCAATCAATCAATTTCTCCTTGACCATGTCCATCGCAAATTTCAACGCCGCAACCGCCGTGCGCTTCCCATTCCGTGTTTGCAGCATGAAAACTTTCCCATCCTGAATGGTAAACTCAAAATCCTGCACATCACGGAAGTGCTTCTCCAGAATTGAACGGATCCGCTCCAGCTCCGCATACGCCTTGGGCATGTGCTTCTTTAGTTGAGCAACTGGCTCAGGTGTGCGAATCCCGGCCACAACGTCCTCACCCTGCGCATTTATGAGAAACTCTCCGTAAAATTCCTTGGCGCCGTTGGCGGGATTCCGGGTAAAAGCTACACCCGAACCGGAATTTTCACCCGTGTTGCCAAATACCATCGCCTGCACGTTTACCGCTGTCCCCCAATCGTGCGGGATATTATATTTGCGCCGATAAACTATAGCGCGGTCGTTGTTCCAGGAATTAAACACCGCTCCTATCGCTCCTTTAAGCTGAACCCACGGATCGGCCGGAAATGTCTTCCCCGTCCGGCTTTTTACGAGCTCCTTAAACCGGCGCACAAGTTCCTTAAAATCCTCTGCAGTCAGCTCTATGTCAGGAACTTCTTCCCCGAATTTCTCGTGCTTATACTCATGGATGACAGCCTCAAATGGCTCGTGGTCTTCCCCCTCCCGTTTTTGAACTCCCAAAACTACATCCCCATACATCTGCACAAAACGACGATAGCAATCCCAAGCAAATCGCTCATTATTCGTCGCTGCCGCTAGCGACTTCACCGTGTTGTCATTCAATCCAAGATTCAAAATCGTATCCATCATACCCGGCATCGAGTCACGAGCCCCTGACCGAACCGCCACAAGCAGCGGAAATCCCTCCGAATCGCCAAACTTGCAGCCCATGATCTTCTCCATGTTGGCTATACCCGCCTCCACCTGCGGCATCAAATCCGGGGGATATGTCTTCTTATTATTGTAATAATACGTGCAAACCTCCGTCGTAATCGTAAAACCAGGTGGAACCGGCAGCCCAATTCGCGTCATCTCGGCAAGATTAGCACCCTTCCCACCAAGTAGTGCTTTCATCGAACCATCCCCATCCGCTTTCCCATTCCCAAAAAGATAAACGTATTTGCCGGGTTTCGCTTTCGCTGGAGCCGATTTGGCACCACTAGCTCTCGCACTCGATGTTCTCTTCGTTGTAGCGGCCGGCTTCGCGGTCGCACCTTTGCTGGCAGTTGTTTTCGTGGGCATAATGGATAAATTTGTTGATATTCAGAACAAATTGGCAGTCAAGAACGTATTCTTTTTTTTCGATAAACTTCTGTCAAACAAATCATTTGAAATTTTAACAACTCCTTCTCTACATAAACTGAGCCTCTTCATAATTTACATACTTGTCTTTTTTATCGGTAATTATGCTCTTTTTTTTTTAAAAAAAAGATTTTATTATCTTCTATATCTTTATCATATCCCTCGATAACTAGCCACGGACAAAGGGATTTGATGACATCTCAGTCCCAATTGTTGTAGGAATTCCGTGCCCAGGAAGAACCTTGGTCTGCGAAGGAAGCTTGTAGAGTTTTTCCCGAATTCCCCAAAAAAGAAGTTCGGAATCGCCGCCGGGAAGGTCCCATCGACCAACACCACCGCTAAAAAGAACATCACCGCAAAAGAGTAACCCGCTCTCCGGCTGATAAAAGCAGATGCTTCCCGGACAATGCCCGGGAACCAGAAAAAGATCAAACTCCAAACCAAGAAAAGATTGCCCAGCACCTTCACGCAGAGTAAGTGTCGGCTTTACAGGCTCATAGGTGTAAGCGAGTCCTAGCCGCCGGACAGAGTTCGGATCACTCAGCATGGCCCAACCATCAGGATGAGCACCAATCGGGCATCCATGCTCCCGCGCCACCCGAGCAGCATCCAGAACATGATCAAAATGAGCATGCGTAAGCAAAAGAAGCCCCACCTTTTCGCTTCTGCAAAATTCTGCGGCACCTTCCGGTGCATCTATCAGAATTTTGCCCTCAGGTGCCGATATAAGGTAACAGTTCGTTTCAAATGGCCCCCCAGTAAATGTCCGATATTCTAACATCACCAGTCTGTAAGTTGTTGAAAGAGGCAGTTTGTTTTAATTTAAAAGAAAATTTCTGAAGATGCGAACTCCGAAAAAATTTATTTTGACGGCAGCACTGGCTTGCTTATTTTGGATTAATTTGTCTTTTTCTTTTGCAAACCGTGAGCTTGGCCAGATTGCTACCGCCGTTGCACGTCTGCTCGAACAACACCATTTCACGCGTCGTAAACTCGATGCCGAATTGTCTGCCCAGTTTTTCGATAACTATCTCCGAATTTTAGACCCCAACCGCTTGTATTTCTTTTCGGAAGACGTCGAAGAATTCCGTTCAAAGTTTGGCAGATCTCTCCACGAATACCTCCAACGAGGAGACGTCTCACCCGCTTTGGAAATTTTTGGACGCTTCCGTCAGCGGGTTGAAAACCGCGTCTCCAAAAATCTCCAGCTAATCGAAGAACCCTTCGACTTCACCTCAAACAGAACCGTTGAAATTGATAGAAAAAATTCTCCTTGGCCTGCCAATCCGCAGGAAGCCGATAAACTCTGGCGCGCACGAATCGAAGGAGAAATGCTCCAGGAGCATTTGGCAGAAGCTCGAATCGACTCTCCCAAAACCGTTTTAACCCGACGTTACAACCAACTCTTACGCAGCGTCCAAGAGCAGGAAACTAACGATATTATTTCGACTTTTTTGTCCGCTTTAGCACAAACCTACGACCCGCACTCCGATTATATGAGCCCTCATGATATGGAAAATTTCGCAATTTCGATGCGCTTGTCGCTTGTTGGAGTTGGAGCGGTCCTGCGCTCAGACGAAGGCTACGCCCGCGTTATCGAAATCGTCCCAGGCGGACCGGCCGACAAAGACGGCCGCCTAAAGGTCAATGACCGCATAGCGGCCGTAGCTCAAGGCGAAGGCCCATTCGAAGATACCGTCGGCATGAAATTAGATAAAGTTGTCGAAAAAATTCGCGGCCCCAAAGGCACAAAAGTCAGGCTCCTTGTAATACCCGCCGGCGCTACAGACAGTTCCCAAAGGAAAGTCATCGAAATCGTCCGCGATGAGGTAAAACTAAAAGACCAGGAAGCGAAAGCTGAACTCGTGGTGTTGCCACAAACTTCAGCCCAAAGAGATTTGAAAATCGGTTGGATTTCAATTCCTTCGTTCTATTCTTCAAATGCCGACCCCACAGGCAAAAGCAACACCCGTAAAAGCACAACCGACGATGTAGCCGCACTCCTGCGTCGCCTAATTAACGAGGGAATTGATGGCCTTGTTATTGACCTCCGTAAGGATGGCGGCGGAGCACTCGAAGAAGCAATTAACCTAACAGGCCTCTTTATCCCGCGTGGTCCCGTTGTCCAAGTCAAAGACACAAATGGCCGGATTGTCGTTAAGGAAGACCAAGACGAACGCACTTTCTACAACGGACCTTTAATTGTTCTCATAAACCGACAAAGTGCCTCGGCGAGTGAAATCTTTGCTGCCGCACTGCAGGACTATGGACGTGCCCTCATCGTTGGGGATAGCCGCAGCTTCGGCAAAGGCACCGTCCAGCAAGTTGTGGATGTTTCAAGGTTTATGCCTTTGTTTAGCGCAGCCGCATCCAATGCTGGTTCACTGAAGTTGACGGTGCAGAAATTTTACCGTGTCAAAGGTGGCTCAACTCAATTGCGCGGAGTCGAATCCGACATCGTTTTGCCCTCGTTGACAGATTCTCCGGAAATTGGAGAAAGCGCTCTCCCTAACCCCTTGCCCTACGACGAAGTAGCTCCACGTCCCATTGCAGAGCTCAACTCAAACTTGCGTTCCTACTTGGATGAACTGCGCGCACGCTCTCAAAAACGAGTCAGCCAGGAACCAGAATTCCGTTACATCCGCGAAGACATGCAAAGACTCCTCGACAAAATTGCCGCCAACCAAATCTCCCTCAACCTACAAGCAAGAAAAAAAGAAAAGGAAGAAACGAAATTGCGAGAAGAAAAACGAAAAGCTGAGCGACTCGCCCGTGGCCCCGCACTCCAAGCCACAAGTTACGAGCTGACTCTCGAAAACGTTAACTCTCCTACCCTCACAAAAGTAGATTTTGACAGAACATCAAAAAAAGAATTCTCTTTCGAGGAAGAAAATTCCGAAGAAGAAGAAAAAGCAGACGAAAACGCACCACCCATCCCAGATGCCATCCGCAACGAAACCCTTCTCATTGCTCGCGATTTGGTCGAACTAACCCATCATAAAGACCGCACCAAAACAGCTCAAAATTGAGCACTCTTTGAACGTATTCATCGTTTATCTCCGCCTTTTGTGTATCGAAAAAAAAAGCTATCCCTTGCTGCACAACTAAACCTCGGTTTTTTCCAAGCGCTTTTCCAGTTGCTTTCCCTGCTAAAACCTCCTTTCCCAAAAACTTCCAATCTCGGCAGAGGCAAGAAGGTCTTGATCTTCACAACCGCTGGTATTGGCGACACCTTGCTCGACTCTCCAGCAATCCTTTCCTTAGCAAAAACTTACGAGGGAATAGAACTGCACGCTGTTGCGCATCACAAGCGCCTCTCCCTCTGCCAGCACAACCCTTACTTGAAAAAGGTCCACCCATTTTCCAAAGGGCCCTTGGCCTTCCCCTTCCTCTACCTCCGGCTACAGAGAGAAGGACCTTGGGATGCCATCCTCTATTTAAGTTGTCTCGACCCAGAACCACGCTGTCTGGGCTACTTATTGAACCGGCACGTCACTGCCGGCTTGGGGTTCCGCACGAAACTCAATTGGCTTTGTGCACATGTTATTGATGGTGAAGATTTTAGAAGAGAACATTTCTCCCGCCAAGCCCTTCAAGTTGCGTCTGTTTTCGGAGCTCGCCAAGACATCACCGAAATGGTTTACAAAGTCGAGTCTCATGAGAAAAAACAATTGGATGCTTTCCTCTTCAACCAAAATTTCCCTCTCGAAGCACCAATAACTTTCCAAATCGGAGGCGGTGGCGCACCACACCGCGATTGGCCAACAGAATGCTTTATCAAATTATTTCATACCTTGGCGAATTTGAAAATTGCTGGTCCTTTTTTCCTCTTAGGAGGCACGGATCATTTAGAAAAAGCTCGTGAAATCTCCCACAAAACCCAAGGCTTGCCCGTTTATAACCTCGTTGGGCGCCTTACTCTGCCTCTTTCAGCAGCGCTTCTCGAACGTTCGCGCTGCGTCGTCTCTACCGATACTGGAATCCTTCATTTGGCATTTGCCTTGAAAGTGCCAACTGTTGCCCTGTTGCATTGGTCACCAGGTTCTCGGCGCATTGGCCCCCTCGCTAATCAGCATCTCTTTGAAATCATCGAAATTCCACGCCCAGCTCAAGACGATAAACCTTGGTTAACACCTATGAACCTTATCAGTCCAGACATCGTAGCATCAAAATTGATAAATCATTTAGCAAAATTCCATCACATTCCAAAACCTGTTAGCGTTTAACGACTTCAACAATTTCCAAAAAAATGACAAACGACGATATTTTGCAGGCACTTAAAAATGTCAAATATCCCGGCTTCAGTAGGGATATTGTCTCTTTCGGCTTGGTTAAAAAAATTGATTTCTCGGACGGCAAACTAGAGGTTTTGCTCGGGCTTACTTCCTCAGACCCAAAAGTTGGCGAGGAAATTCGCGCAAGGGCATTAGAGGTTTTAAAGCAAATCCCAGAGGTTAAAGAAGCTCGGGTGCTTGTAGATATGCAAGCCCCAACTCCAATGCCAGCATCCCTCGGTCCCACCCCCATCGAGGGAGTCAAAACCGTAATCGCTGTGGCAAGCGGAAAGGGAGGCGTTGGAAAATCAACCATCGCTGCAAATTTAGCTGCAGCACTGGCACTCCGAGGCGCAAAAACCGGCTTGTGCGATTGTGATATCTACGGCCCAAGTATCGCTCTAATGTTTGGAACAAACGAACGCCCCTATGCAGATGAACTTGACCGCATAATCCCAGTAGAACGTCATGGCGTCCGTTTCATGTCGATGGGACTCTTGCTGGACGACCATTCCCCAGCAGTCCTCCGAGGACCAATGGTAAGCCGCTATACTCAGCAGTTTTTACGTCAAGTCGCCTGGGGAGAACTCGACTTTTTAATTCTCGACTTACCTCCAGGAACAGGCGACATTCAACTAACCGTCGTTCAAACCGTAGCATTAACTGGTGCCATTGTCGTAACTACGCCACAAGAAGTCGCTCTAATAGATGCCCGCAAAGCTGTCGCCATGTTCAACAAAACTAGTGTGCCTGTTATCGGCATCGTGGAAAACATGAGTTACTTCCTCTGCCCAAGCGATGGTCAAAAATATGACATCTTCGGTTCCGGCGGCGGCGAACGAGAAGCCCACAGGCTCGGTGTCCCTCTGTTGGCACAAATTCCTATCGAGCCTACCCTACGCCAATGCGGGGACATGGGAATCCCCATCGTTCTCTCTAATCCCGATTCCTCTTCGGCTCAATGTTTCCTAAAACTTGCTGACGAAATCCTAACCTTAGATTCAGAGTAATCTTCCCTCCTAAACTTAAACCTTAAATTTCCCTCTTAACCTTCAATGATAACAGCCCTCGTTTGGATTGCAGCCGCTTACCTCGCCGGTTCAATCCCTTTCGGTTTCCTCGCAGGAAAAATTCGCGGAATTGACCTCCGAAAGGAAGGAAGCGGAAACATCGGCGCAACAAATGCAGCTCGAGTCTTAGGGAAGCCTTGGGGAATCGGTGTTTTCCTACTCGATTTTTCTAAGGGGCTCATCCCGGCCCTCCTCAGTCGCGTCACAAATCAGCCAGAATTCATACAAGTCCTCGTTGCTCTCTTCGCAATTTTAGGCCACAACTTCCCAATTTGGCTCGGTTTCCGAGGTGGTAAGGGAATAGCAACCTCCGCAGGCACAATCATCGCTCTCTACCCATGGCAGGTTTTTGCTGCTGCCCTCATCGCCTGGGCCCTCCTTTTTTGGACAACAAGATATGTTTCCGTTGCCTCTATTGGTGCTGCTTTTATTTTCCCCATAGCTTCAAGCATCCTCTTTTATCTCGATCAGTGTGGAGGCATTCTAACCACTCTCGCTTTCCTCCTCTCCATCCTCGCTATCTGGAAACATAGGTCCAATATAATTCGCCTCAGAAACGGAACTGAACCAAAATTCTCCAAAAAGCCAAAAATTTCCTCCCTCCCATCTTAAATCTCTATGCCCCTCCCAAAATGCCCAAGAAAACTCGGAATCGTCGGTGCTGGCGGTTGGGGAACAGCACTCGCAGTCCGTGCCGCATCCGCTGGCTTCGATGTCCTCCTCTGGTGCTATGAAGCCGATGTCGCCAACGAAATCGCCCACAACAGAACAAATTCGCGCTATCTCCCCGACGTCACTATTCCTTCTTCCGTCCGCCCCATCACAGATTTCAAACCGCTTGAAGAGTGCGCCTACATTTTACTCGTCGTCCCAAGTAAAGCTGTCCGGCATGTCGCCCTTAAACTCTGTTCAGATTTTGATACAACCAATGTCCATTTTATTAGTTGCACCAAAGGCATTGATTTCGAATCCGGTAAAGTAATGTCAGAGGTCTGGCGCGAAATTTTGAAAACTCCTTACGTTTCAGTCCTTTCAGGCCCAAATATCGCACCAGAAGTAGCAAGAGGAGCACCCGCCGCTGCAGTCCTCGGTTTCGAAGACGAAAACCTCTTACAAAAAATCCAAGCAGAGCTCCACCTCCCCGCCTTCCGGATCTACACGAGCTCCGATGTCAAAGGAATTCAGCTCGGGGGTGCTTTGAAAAATATCTACGCAATCGCCGCTGGTTGCGTGGACGGCTTCAAGCTCGGAGATAACGCCAAAGCTGCTCTCATCACTCGTAGCCTCGCAGAAATGATGCGCCTCGGCACAGCTCTCGGCGGCCGCCGCGAAACCTTCCACGGCTTGAGCGGAATTGGCGACCTCATTGTCACTTGTTTCAGCTCTTTTAGCCGAAACCGCACCTTCGGTGAACGCCTCGGCAAAGGCGAAACACCACACCAAATCCTCGCATCTATGCACAACATCGCCGAAGGCGTCCCAACGACAAAAGCTGCCTTCCAATTAGCTCGGAAATTCGGAATCGAAACACCTGTCCTCGATGGCATCCATTCCGTCCTCTACAGCGGAAAGTCCCCAAAAGAAATCATGCAAGCACTCCTCGAACGCACACCCAAACCCGAAAACCTTTGACCCTTTCCCTTATCTACGCTTGACTCTTTTCTATGCTGAAACTTTCAAAAAAAAGTGAATATGCTTTGCGAGCTCTCTTGACCATCGCCCGCAATCCAGCCCAGCTCCACACCATCCCACAAATAAGTCAAAATTCCGATGTCCCACCAAAATTCCTCGAGCAAATCCTCCTGTCCTTACGTCACGCAGGTATCCTCGAAAGTCGTAGAGGCGCAGGCGGTGGCTACATGCTAAGTCGCAACCCAGCTTCAATTCGCCTCCTCGAAGCAATAGAAGCTGTCGAAGGAAAAAATCTGCTCCTCACAGAAAAAATGGATGACGCCGTCGGAAAATATTTCCACGAACTCGCCCAAGACCTCCTTAAAAAGTTCAACTCTACAACACTCGAGGATTTGCTCATCCTCGAATCCAATTTAGCAGCCGGAAACTACGAAATATAAAAAAATATCTCCATCCCCACAAAATAAATTCTGTCTAAATCCCTCCAATAAAAAATGTCACTTCAGTGGAGCAACGAAATTCCTTTGCTGCTCTCGCTGTGGCGCTTTGCTTCCATTCTTCATGGTAAAGATGCACTCGACCTTTTGCACCGAACCGCTATCATTTTATCTCGTCGTCCAGAAAGCTCCGACCGCTTTCAAGCCTTTACTTTCTTTACCCGCAAAATCCGCCGTGGCACTCCCCCCTTAGCTATTCTCGAAAAGTCAGCCCCTCTCCCTAACTCCCTCCAACCGCTACGTTCCTTACCCGAACCCGAGCGTTCCCTCCTTTGCCTTTCCCTCTGTTCCGACTTCCCCTTAGCCAAAATATCTTCGGCACTAGGTATCCACCAATTAGATGCAGCTAAACTCCTCGATGAATCCCTCCAAAAAATATTAGCCATTATTCCTAGCCCGGACGCCAATCCAACCATCCCCCCCCTTTCCCCCGTAGATAATTCATCTCCACCTCCCAACGCCTCCCTTAACTCTACCCCTATATCCAAAATTCAGTTCCTCCGCTCCGAAATTAATTCCCTTCAACCAAATTCACACCAACTCGACTCCCTCAAAGAAATAGCTCTTTTACTCGAACGCCGCTCCGCCTCCTGGATACCCTCCCTGCGCGACCCTGCCTTCCTTGGCTTCCTTGCTGCTTGTCTCCTCTTCCTCGCAATCGCTTGGTGGCTCCTCTCTCAGTCTAGTCGCTCTTTGGAAGGAGAACAAAAGCTCAAAAGCCTACTAGAAAACGCCACTCAAGCAGAGGCAACAGAGTATGAACCCGTCTCCACCTCCCTTGATCAAATTGATGACTGGCTCGCTCTCCAAGGTTTGGATGACTTTTGGTTGCCAAATTCCTTGCTCGATTCTAAGGCACTTGCCGTCAGAACGTTCCCTTTCGAAGGTTCACGCGTCGCCGCCGTCCTCCTTCCCGAACAACAAATGATTCTTTGCTTCTTCGACCCAACTCCCCTTGATATATCTTTCCCAAACGAAAACGTCTGGAACTACTTTCAGTCCGGCAATAACACCGCCGCTGTAGCCATTCGTGGCCGACTCTGCATTCTAGCCGCAATTCGAGGAACCCGCGCCCAGCTCCAAAACATTCTCCAGCCCGATAAACCAAATAGTTAATACACTTATCCCCTCCCCACGAGCTATGAGAAAAGTCCTTTATATAGACGATAGTTCAATGTCCCAGCAACTCATGGCGCGTTTCTTGGAAGGCATATGCCACGTAACACCATGCACGAGCCTCTCCTCAGCAACCCAAACCATCCGCACCCAAAATTTCGACCTCATCATAACCGACTTTCTTTTCCCCGAAGGTGACCCACTCGAATTTATCGCAGAGTTAAGACGCCATTTCTCCCCCACACAGTTGCCAGTCATAGTAACCAGTGGTTCCTTGGACCGCAGAATGGAAAGTCAAGCACTCCACTTCGGAGCAAATGCCTGTATCCGAAAGCCACTCCGAAAAAACGAAGTCCGCGAACTGGTCGAGCGTCTCTTCAAAGATCCAACTCCACAACCCTTACCCAACCTCGCTGTCGTCTCCATCTTCACGTGGATCCGTAACGGCCGCTATTATGCTCTCTCACCAGATACACTCCTCCATGCAGAAGGCTCCTCCGAAGCCGAAGCTCTCGCTAAACTCAAAGCCCAGCTCGAAGAATATAAAAATACCCCCTCCCAAGCTTCCACACTCGGCACTTCCCTGGCTTGCAAAATCCAATCGGAGGAAATTTCCAATTAAATTTCCTAACCATGGAGCAATCATTCTCCTTCTCCGTTTTTGACATCGCCCCGCTCCCTCAGTTCCTCTGTGAGTTCATCACGGGTAATTTCATTCAAGTAAACTCAGCTTGGGAAAAATACACAGGTTACAAATTCGAAGAAGTTTTCGGAGTCCCTTGGCTAGAATCTGGTCTCCACCGTGAACCAGAAAGCCTCGCTCTCCTTCGTAGCTTGCTCGAGCGCGCCAAAACAGACCGCTCACGCCTCCGCGAGCGCCTTTCCTTCACCGCTAAAGACGGCTCCCGCAAAGTCGGCGATTTCTACATCCAAGTCGTTCGCATCGAAGACCAACGCTTCATCATCGGATTCGTCGAGGATGTTACAGACATCGTCCTCCTCTCTCGCGACCTCAATATGTCCCGGCGCGATTTCGCCCTTATGTTCGAATTCTCTCCCGTCGGCGTTGCAATGCTCGATCCAGACTCCCTCATCATCAAAGAAGCTAACTGGGCACTCTGCGAATTCACTTCACACGCACACGGCGACCTCGTCGGCTCTCCCATCACGAAACTCATCTCAGAAGAAATTCGTGATGAATTTGTCCAAAAAACAGCAGAAATTTTTGAGCAACGCCGCGGCAGCTTTCATCAGGAACTCGAAATGGACTGCGCTAACGGCCAAAAACTCTGGGTCCGTCTTACCGTAGCAGGCCTCCGATCCATCGAGCAAAATACACGCCACCTCTTCGCCTTCTTTGAAGACATCTCAGCCCACAAAGAAATGGAGAAACACCTCCGAAGCGAAGGCGAAATCCTCGCTCAAATGGTCCGCGAGCGGACTGCCGAACTCGAACTCGCTAAACAAGCAGCAGAACGCGCAAACGCAGCTAAAAGCCTCTTCTTGGCCAAAATGAGCCACGAGCTGCGCACCCCTCTCAACGGTATTATCGGAATGACCGACCTCGCACTCGCCTCCCGCGACCCACTCCGCCAAATGGAATTCTTCCGCATTGCCCGCGATTCCGCAGAAGCTCTTCTCGCAATTGTCAACGACATCCTCGACCTCTCCAAAATCGAAGCCGGTAAACTCCAACTCCTCAACGAAGAGTTCGACCTCGAACAGTGCCTCGGTGAAGCCATCAAACTCTTTGCTCCCCGCTGCCGCGAAAAAGGCATCGCCCTCCGGCTCCATACCTCAGCCGACTTACCGGAACGCCTAATCGGCGATTCCGGCCGCCTCCGTCAGGTAATCATCAATCTCGTCGGCAATTCCGTCAAATTTACCCAAACTGGTGAAGTCCGTTTGGACGTCAACACCCTCTCAATTTCCGATTCCAATGTCGAGTTACTTTTCCTCGTTTCAGATACCGGCCCGGGTATCCCAAAGGATAAACAACAAAAAATTTTCGACGCCTTCTCGCAAGCGGACGAATCTGTCGCCCGAAAACACGGCGGCACCGGCCTCGGCCTTACCATCTGCTCCCAAATCGTCCAGCTCATGGGCGGGAAAATTTGGCTCGAATCAGAACTTGGCCAAGGTTCCAAATTCTATTTTAACGCTAAGTTTGGTTTACCTCCGACCAGGAGCTCACTTCCGCTTCCACTTAAGGATTTCCTACTCTATGCTTTCGACACACACTCTGCTGATCTACGCCGGCTCCAAACCCTCCTCAGACTCTCGGGAGCCGAAGTCCAATCGGCTAACGATTTCAATTCTGCTTTACAAACCCTTGAATCCATTCCCACTAATTTCGATAAAAAAGTCTGCTTTATCATAGCCGACTCCCTTGCCACAGAACAAACTGGTCTCCTGCTTCGCAAAATTGAGGCCCACCCAGCAAAGCCCCCCGTAATCCTGCTTGCTGAACTTTCCCAGGGTGCTTCCACAGCCACCGCCCGTGAATTCTCCTGCGTTAAGTCCACTCTCATCAAACCTCTCTATCGGGCAGAACTTGTAAACGCTCTCCTCTCCGCTAACTCACAAGAGAGCAGCACAAAATCCGAATTCGATGACTCTTACCCAGAATTCGACCTCAATGTCCTCGTAGTCGAAGACATGGTCACAAACCAAATGGTCGCCTGTCACCACCTCGAAAACTTCCATTGCCATTTCGAAATCGCAGATTCCGGCGCAAAAGCCCTCCGTATCCTTGAAAATAACAACTTCGATCTCGTCCTTATGGACATCAATATGCCGGAAATGGATGGATTTGAGGCAGCTCGTAGAATCCGCCAAAAAGAACAAGGCTCAACTCGTCATCTCTTGATCTACGCTATGACCGCTATGGCTCTACCCGAAGAACGCCAACGCTGCCTCGAAGCAGGAATGGATGGAGTCCTAACCAAACCAATCCGAAAACCAGCCCTTGAATCTGTCTTACGTGAAGTCAGCCAAAAATTAGGCCGCCACGTGCGCGAGCCTTCTCAACCCCCTCGACAAAATCACCCCCAAGCAACAGTATCCGAAAATTTAAACATACAATTCTCGACTCAAAAGTCGTCTGATCTGCCTAATCCACCCCCAGCAGACTCCACTCCCACCCAATCAGCAGATCACTTTCCTCCTAAGAGTCAACATATCAATCTCCAATCTATCCTCGCTGACCTCGACGGCGATACAGAATTCCTTGCCATGCTCGCTGAAAACGCTGTCCGCGAACTCCCAGCCGCAGCAAATTCACTCTCCGACGCAGCAGCAGCTAAAGACCTCGTTGCCATTAAGTTTTGGGCTCATTCCGCAAAAAATATTTTCGCACAATGGGGCGCTTCACAAGCAAGAGAAACGGCTTTCCTTGTCGAACAGGCCGCTTCCGCTAACAAGCTCAACGAAGTTATCCAACACCTCCCTAACCTTCAAAATTTTTGCCACGCCGTTGCCAACGAAATCCGGGCCGAACTCAAGCAGAACTTCCCCTCCGCTCTCCCAAAAACCACTTAAAACAAGCCCTTGGTTTCAATTCTCTCCAATACCCAGGAAAAAGATACGATACTTCTCCTTCTGCACACGTTAAAACTCTCAAAGATTTTTATTTCCCTCAACCATTTAAAACTGTTTACTTCTTCCACCAAGTAAAAGCCTAATCTCTGGAAAATTAAAAACTTATGAACCCAAGCCTGTTGCCGAATGACGATTTCTATCCACTCGTTGAAGCGCGCCACTGCGACCCCTTCCGAATCCTCGGCCTTCGCCACCACCACGACGGCGGTTTCGTAGGTCGAGTCTTTCGCCCAGATGTCCGCGCAGTCTCAATTATCCGCGACGACGACCCAACACGCCGCTACCCTCTCCGCAAAATCGCTCAGGAAGGGCTCTTCGAAGCCAAACTCGAAGGAGTGGATAACTATTTCCCTTACCACCTCGAGCTAGAATCCCACCTCGGCCACGTCTGGCGCGAAAAAGACGTTTATAGTTTCGGTCCTGTCCTGGGCGAAATGGATATTTACCTCTTCAATGAAGGAACCCACCTCGAAATCTATCGCAAACTCGGTGCTCACCTCATCGAAAAAGACGGCATCCAAGGTTGCCACTTCGCCGTCTGGGCCCCTCACGCCCAGCGTGTAAGTGTCGTTGGGGATTGGAACCATTGGGATGGACGCGTCCACCAAATGCGAAAAATGATTCCCTCTGGAATTTGGGAAATTTTCATACCAAATGTTCGGGAAGGCGCTCACTACAAATTTGAAATCCGCGGACCCCACGGCGACGTCTTCTTAAAAACAGACCCATTCGCCTTTTTTGCCCAACACGGCACACAAACCGCCTGCATGGTCTTCGACATCGAGCGCTACGAGTGGAACGATCAAGAATGGATGGAACGGCGTGCCCATCGCGACCCCTACAACTCACCCATGTCTATTTACGAAGTCCACTTGGGGTCCTGGCAGCGAATCGTCGAAGATGGCAACCGCTTCATGAGCTACCACGAGCTCGCTGACCGCCTCATCCCTTACGTAAAACAAATGGGCTTCACCCACATCGAGCTCCTCCCTGTTATGGAACACCCTTTCGATGGCTCCTGGGGCTACCAAGTAGTCAACTACTACGCTCCAACAAGCCGTTTTGGAAACCCAGACGAATTCCGCAATTTCATCGACCGCTGCCACCAAAACGGCATCGGCGTAATCCTCGATTGGGTCCCTGGCCATTTCCCAAAAGACGCTCATGGCCTTGCCCGATACGACGGAACCTGCCTCTACGAATACGAAGACCCTCGCCTTGGCGAACACAAAGACTGGGGCACTCTCATCTTCAATTATGGACGAAATGAAATAAAAAATTTCCTCCACGGTAATGCCCTCTTCTGGCTCGACCAATACCACGCCGATGGCCTTCGCGTTGATGCCGTTGCTTCCATGCTCTACCTCGATTACTCCCGTAAACCCGGAGAATGGATCCCAAACTGCTTCGGCGGTCGCGAAAACCTCGAAGCTATCGAATTCCTAAAACGCTTCAACGAGCTCTGCTACAGCCGCCACCCAGGCATCATGACCATCGCAGAAGAATCCACAGCTTGGCCAGGTGTATCCCGCCCAACTTATGTCGGCGGCCTCGGCTTCGGGTTTAAATGGAACATGGGCTGGATGAACGACAGCCTCCGTTACATCTCCCGCGACCCTGTGCACCGCAAATACCACCAGGGCGACATCACTTTCTCCATGTTATACGCATTCCATGAGCACTTTATCCTCGTCTTAAGCCACGACGAAGTCGTCCACGGCAAAGGTTCCATGCTCAACAAAATGCCTGGCGACGATTGGCAAAAGTTCGCTAACCTCCGTATGTTCCTCGCTTGGATGTGGGGACACCCCGGCAAAAAGCTCATCTTCCAAGGTATCGAATTCGGCCAATGGAACGAGTGGAATCACGCCCAATCCCTCGATTGGCACCTCACACAATACCCACCACACGATGGCCTCCGCCGCCTCATCCAACACCTCAACTGGCTCTACCAAAATGAGCCAGCCCTTCATTCCCAAGACGACTCTTACGACGGCTACGAATGGATTGATTTCAACGACACCGACAATTCTGTCTGGTCCTTCATCAGAAAGGGAAAAAATGGCGAAATCGTTCTCTTCGTTGTCAACGCCACACCCGTCGTGCGCTATAACTACCGTGTCGGTGCTCCCGGCCCAGGCTTCTACCAAGAAATCCTCAACACCGATGCAGAAACCTACGGCGGAAGCAATGTTGGCAACTACGGTGGTAAATGGGCAGACCACATCCCCTGGCAAGGGCGTGAATGGTCTCTCGAACTCGACCTACCCCCACTAGCAACCTGTGCCTTCCGCCTCAGATAAACCCAAATAATCTACGAAATTTACCTCTCCGCCATCTAAAATGACACCTTCAGCCGCACGGCGTGCTGACGCTACTCAAAAAAGCTCCCCAAATTGCCACTTTAACCCAGAATGCGACCCCTTGTTCCTTTCTTACGCCCCAGGTCATTGGCCGCACATTCCTCAAGAGCTTTGGAATGATTGGAAATGGCAATTGCGAAATCGCATCTCCACCCTCTCCCAGCTCAGCGAAAAAATTCAATTAACCGATTCCGAACGAAACGGTATCTTCCTCTCTGGTAGCAAGCTAGCCCTCAGTATCACCCCACACTTCTTTAACCTCATTCACCCATCTAACCCAGACTGTCCCATCCGCCGCCAAGTCATACCACGTGCCGAAGAAGGCCTTTACCTCCCTCACGAATTCGCTGACCCTTGCGGCGAAGATTCCCACATGCCTGTCCCAGGCCTTGTCCATCGTTACCCAGACCGGGTCCTCTTCCTCGTTACAGACCGCTGCGCCTCCTACTGTCGCTATTGCACTCGCAGCCGCATCGTCAGTGGAGTTGGCGAACAAGAACTCCACACAAACTTCGACGAAGCTTTTCACTACCTCGCCACTCATCGTGAAATCCGTGATGTTCTCTTCTCCGGTGGGGACCCACTCCTCCTTTCCGATGAAAAAATAAACGACCTGCTTCGCCGGGTTCGCGAAATTGATCACATCGAATTTGTTCGAATCGGAACCCGTGTCCCCATCTTTCTCCCTCAACGTATCACACACCACCTCTGTTCCATCCTCAAAAAATACCACCCACTCTGGATCAGCATCCACGTAAACCACCCACGCGAGTTAACCTCTGAAGTGAAGGACGCCTTATCTATGCTCGCTGATGCTGGCATCCCATTGGGTAACCAAAGCGTCCTCCTCCGAGGTGTAAACGATAGCGTAGAAACCATGCGCACCCTCCTCCACAAACTTCTCCGATGTCGCGTCCGCCCTTACTACCTTTATCAATGCGACCTGATCCGCGGAAGCTCCCACCTACGAACTTCCGTCAGAAAAGGCATCGAGATAATCCGCGCCCTCCGCGGTTTCACATCCGGTTACGCTATCCCTCAGTTCGTTATAGATGCGCCTGGTGGCGGTGGAAAAATACCCATCAACCCAGACTACATTATCTCACACACCGACGAAAAAATCCTTCTCCGCAACTACCAAGGTCAGACCTTCGAATATCCAGAAATTCCAGACTAATCGTCCAAACGCACGTGCCTCAAATACCTCGCGTCAAATCGTATCCTCTTAGGCATTCGCAAGATCAACGGCACAAAAACACTATCTAAAAAACTCCACAAAACTCCTTCCATCCAACTAGAAGGCAACTCCAACCTCTCCCACAGATTCACAGGAACAACTCCCTTCGCTAACCCAACAAAAATCGGACTCAATATCCTCAGAAAAATAGGCTTTTGGGGCTGCAAAACTTCCCGCGCAACTCTCCCACATATCCTTTCCGAACCAAGGGACCCCCTAGCCACCTTCTCTTCCCAGTAAAAAACAAAACTCCCCCAATCCATTGGTAAATGCTTTCCTCCCTCCCCAAAAAACCTCCCAAATTCTCCTAAGCTTTTTAAATACACATCCTTTTCTCGAATATCCAGATTCCGAACCCACCGCTCGTAAAGTTTTAGCCCAGTATAACCAAGCGTAGCCAAAACCCAACATTGTGCTTCCGGATCCATTGCTGAATACCCCGCTCCACGAACTGCTTCATGCTTCCTTCGCACAATTTCCTGAATCCTTTCCCTTTCATCATCGCTACCAAATAGTATCCCATACATCCCATCCAACGTCCGAATTAACCGGCCCCACGCATTCTCCCGAAAATTGCTATGCTCCGAAACTGCCTTGGCAACCACCGGATGCAAAACTTGCAAAACCAACGCTCCTGGCCCTCCAAGAAGCAAAATCCGCTCCCCTGAAATCTGCAAAAATAACTTATCCATTTTTCTCTTCGGCCCCTACCAAAATAACTCCTCAACGAATAACCGAATCATTTAACCAAAAATCCTATAGAAAATGCTCCTCATTAACGCGTCCATAATCGCAAAAAAAAATGCTATTCCACTCCTTCTCTGTGAAAAAACAGAGTAAGCTCAAATTAGCTCACAGAACTCCTTGCAAGCTTCCCTTTGAAGCTGAAACGAAACAGTTTTCCGACTCAGTCAAAACCCAACTAGTGGTTCCGCCAGAAAATAAATTCCCTTCTCCTTTTCGATCATCCTCAACCACTTCTCAACATCAACAAAGTATCGGAAATTTTCATTAAAAGGTGTCCCCTTGTAGCTCTCCGCCGTCCCCAAAACCGTAACAGGTTCACCAACTGGGTCACAGCCCGAGAAAAACATCTCTAAAAAACTCTCTCCCTACTCACAACTCCACTCCTCCATCCCTTCCTACGTCGAAAAATCCTCCTTCCGTCCCTTCCCAAAATCCAGCAATCAACCGCACAAATCGGAATATCTTCCACCTTTTGCAACGCTTCAACTTGCTTCCGTAAACATTCCTCCCCTAGCAGAACATCGTCTTGCCCCAAAACTTTTATATTCACCGTCACTAACCCGCAAGCAAGCATTCCAGTTTGCAACCATCCCCGAGCGGGAAGAATTTCTTTCAACTAACCATTCCACCTCTGGAAAGTTCCTCTGAAACTCCTTACAAATTTCCACAGAACCATCTTCTGATTCGTCATCCCGAACAATAACCTGTAACCGAACTTCTTTTTGCTGAACAATTGATTCTAGGCAATCAGGAAGATATTCTCGACCATTACAAACTGGAACACATATTGAAACCTTTGCAGACAAATTCTCCCTCACGACTCATCCTCCTTTACTTCAGTTGTCTCACTAATAACATAGAGTGGCCCTCTTTATTCTCCAAAATTATCCTTCCAAGGTATTCCCCCACAATTCCTATACGAAAAATTGAAGACTCAAGCTTAACAAAATCACAGACATCAAACTCGTCCATCCGGCAATCGTCGTATTTCCTAAAAATATCCAATCAACGACCAACCTATTCCCACAAAACAGAAAATTCCAAAAACTATCCCAAAAAACGAAGCCAGCCGCAAAGGACGTATTGAAAAGCTTGTTATCCCATCCAATGCAATCCGAAGGAGTTTCTTCAAAGTATATCCCGATTCGCCTGCATACCGCCCCTCTCGATGATAGGAAATCCCCACTTGCCGAAATCCTAACCATGCAACCATTCCGCGCAAAAACCGATTCGTCACTCGCATTTTCTTTAATTCCTCAACTACCTTTCGATTCATCAGGTGAAAAATCCCCAACATCCGCTGGAATCTCACACCCAGTAAGCAAAATAACTCAACAACTTTTTGGAAATTAATAATTTTATCCTTGCTAAAAGTTAAAACAATAATAACTATTCAACAATATTTCCTTTAATATTTAGATAATTAACATTTTCTGCAAATTTACTAAGAGACTTTAATTTTTGTTTACGGCATAAAGAATACTTTCTAACCTCATTGACTATATATTTCTTTTTTTTTAAATATTTATATTTACATACCTTATTATAAATTACAATATTCTTTTAGTATTAATTCATTTTTTGTTAAATTTATTAATGATCCATTCAGGAACTTTTTTTTAAAAGTTTTTTTATTAAAAAAATATATTTAAAATCGAATTTACTATTAAAAAATCCGAATTTTTCTGCTATAAATTTCTTATTTGAGATTTGTAAATTATCCATTATATCATTTAATTTATTTTCCTTTTTTCCGATATGAATGAAATCGCACATTTTTTTTATTCATTAATTAGAATAGTAATAGTAATCAAATCATCATATTGAATTATTCGTGTATTATATTCATTTTTCCTTCATTCTTCTGCATGTTTCTGCCATGTGCAAGAAAAATATCCTTATTATTCATTTTAAGATAGATGTCTTCAAAAGAGCTTTTTTATTTTTGTGTTCTAAAATTCTTATATACGAGAGAATTGCATCTCTCCCATCTCGAATTAAATGTATACATTTTTGTAATCTTTTCTTGGTAAAATATAGCTTTTAAAAATTTTGAGGTTATAAAACGAACATAAAATTTCAAAAAGTTGACATCTAGAGTTAAATATTGATAAAATTAATCTGTTGCTTTTTTGGGAACAATATCCCAATATAGACAGGTTATTATTCTTTGCATCCAGGTATTACCTGATTTGGGCCAACCACATACATATATATCATGTTCAGAATAATTATTTATATCCCAAAAAACTTCATTATCAATCTCTATTTGATATTTTGATGAACAAATTTTACTGATTCCCTCTGTTAATCTTTTTTCTTTTTTAAATTTTTGAAAATATTTAATAAAAAATTTTACTTATTTTTTTCATACTCATCAATTATATCGCTTGAATTGCCTATTTTTTTTATCTTTCCATTTTCTATCCAAATGATTCTGTCAGCAAATTTTTTTAATAAATTGCTGCTATGGGTGACTAAAATTATTGTTTTTTTCTTTCTTTTTTCACACTCAAAGTAAGAGAAACACTTTTTCTGAAAAGAATAATCCCCAACAGCTAGAACTTCATCTAATAACAAAATTGGACGATCTAACTGCTGTCTCTTATACACATCTGACG